>JAOATK010000012.1:0-50262 GCA_030158115.1 Legionella sp. | reverse complement strand
TACAACTACACCAAGTACAACTACACCAAGTACAACTACACCAAGTACAACCACACCAAGTACAACCACACCAAGTACGACTACACCAAGTACGACTACACCAAGTACAACAAGCACTCTAACCCAAGAAAGAACATTACCCACTCAAACAACACCACCAATCAACCTAACCACCCCAACCAACAGAATAACAACACAGACTCCACCGCGGCTCGTAGATACGCCTTCAGGTGGTAACTTATCCAGCATGGGCTTGGCGTTAATGAGTGGTGGAGTTGCTATCTTGATCATAATGCTTCTTTTAGGCGGGGTATTTTTTTATAAACGTATGAAGGGAGATACACCAGCTGTTTCACCAGAGGAAACTGATAATGATTCAGAACTTGGGAATCAAGACTATCTTGATCCTGTTTCAAATAACCCTTTATATGGCTCAATAACAGCAGATCTCTATACAGGCGTGTATCTTGAAGCTGTTGCAGAAAACCCTTTATATAACTCAACTACCTCAAGCACTAGTGATACGGACGATTATTTACAACCAGTAATGCCTAACCCACTATATAGGCTCTTTCCATCAAGCCCTCCACGGATGTCTTCCATTCAGCCTATCTATTCTGAAACACAAGAGAATGCTGATTATGTTGATGTTGAATTAGATGGATATGGATTTACTGAGAGCGATACCAATGACTCTGGTATCTATGACGTCGCTGCTCTTGAGCCTACTGACTACTCGCCTCTAACTGGCCCGTCAATCCCAGACTATGAGCTTGCTAATCCCTCGATAGAAATTTATGCTGTGGTTAATAAAGGGGATAAGCAGAAACCAACGATTAGTCATACCAAACAAACCATTTATCAATCTCCCGTAACAGATGAGTCACAAAAATCTGACGAGGAAGATGCGACCAATTATCCTTACAAATAACTGTGATATGGGCCTTTTGTTGTTCTAAATAAAAGGCCCTTCTATTAAAACTAAGGAATCTCGAGGGTCAGGACTTGAATTGTGAACAAGAGTATAAAAAATCATAATGGATTCAAAAACCATAAATCTATCACAATTCAAGCCCTGCCCCCAAGATTCGCTACTAACTATGGCGCAAGCCTATCTCCAATTAAATAAACTATCCCATTTAGTACATTAAAATCAAAAAATCATTGTGAAACGCAATATAAAGCACGAGCAGTGTTGCAAGCAGATACTCCAGCGAACCAATACTGACTTGTCGAGCTCGATGTTGCACCACGGTCCCCAGCTAAAGTAGTAGATCCCCAATTACCACAACTATTTCCATTCGCACCCGTCCATGCTGTGAGCGAACCACTTGCATCAATACTATTAGTTAAAGAATTTAAGCCCACTAAATTACCCCCTGTAGCTGTGGCAATGAGTGTTGTACCATCAGTACGATAATATGCTGTTCCACTAACGGTTGCATTATTCCCATTCAATAAAGCCTTATAATTATAATCCAAAGCAAAACCACCCGGCTTTCCAGGATCTGAATTACATTTCTGGTCTGCTCCACTGAGGCTTGTGAGATTGCCTGTGTAAGTAGACGATGTCACAAAAATGATGTGTGGCAAGCTATTCACTGTTAAAGAAGCAACATTTGTCATTGCTGTTTCTGGGCTCGAGGCGGAGTCCGTTACAGCCGCCTGGTAGAAATAAGTTCCTGTTGTCGCTGTAGATGGGCTATAAGTGCTACTGGTTGCCCCTGAAATGATAGTTGTTGACATACAGGTAGAGTCGGTGCATGAATACCATTGATAACTATAAGGAGAAAACCCTCCAGTTGGATTTGCTGTGAAGTTGACTGTCTGGTTTGTATAAACACTTAAACTGCTTGGGTTAGATAATATTGCTGATAAAGCACCATTAATGGTTAAAGTGGCAACATTTGTCGTTGCTGTTTCTGCGCTTGAAGCGGAGTCCGTTACAACCGCCTGGTAGTAATAAGTTCCTGTTGTCATTGTTGATGGACTATATGTGCTACTAGTTTCGCCTGAAATGATAGTTGGTGATACACAGGTAGCATCTGTGCAAGAGTACCATTCATAACTATAAGGAGAAATCCCTCCTACTGGATTTGCTGTGAAGTTGGCTGTTTGCCCTGAATCTACACTCAAACTGCTTGGTGTCACAGTTGCTGATAAGGCATCATCTATGGTTAAAATAGCCACATTAGTTGTTGCTGTTTTGGGCGTTGGCGCGGAATCCATCACAACTGCTTGATAGTAATAAGTTCCGGTTGTCGCTGTGGATGGACTGTAAGTACTGCTGGTTGCGCCTAATATTGCAGTTGCAAACGTGCAGCTAGAATCAGTGCATGAATACCACTGATAACTATAAGGAGATGTACCTCCTGTTGGATTTGCTGTCAAGAGGGCTGTTTGTCCTGAGTCTACACTCAAACTGCTCGGTGTCACTGTTGCTGATAATACAACATCAACAGTGAGTGTTGCAGCCCCGCTTATGACGGAGTCAGATGCAGCATCTAACACGACCACACGATATTGATATCCATTGTAAGTAGTAGTTAAGGTATCTGTGGTATAAGACTCTGATGTTGCAAAAGAAATATTGCTAAAGTTTATTCCGCCATTCGAGCTCAACTGCCATTGATAGGTATAGGGCATAATCCCACCGGAAGCTATAGTAGAAAACGTTGCTGTTTGGCCTGCATCTGCCGAAACATTGGCTGGTGTTGTTGCAGCAAATGAAGAATAGATTGGCTTTACAACTCCTGTGGCAGCTTGTGTATTGCTTACCGTCCCTACAAAACTATAGCCATCTGCACCTAATGGTGAGCTATAACCATAGCCTTGTGTGTTAACTCTTATTCCGACATATTGATAAGTCCTATTGGGAATAGTAGTCTTAATGGCTAAGGTTCCTGCAGGAACTATATAATTCTGACAGCTAATCGGTTTGTTGCCGTTGATATTGAGGCATAGGGTAATGCTGATGCTATTTCCAGTTCCGTTTGAAGTGACTACAAATAAGTCGCCTGCACTAGCAAATGCTGATGTACTGAGATAAAAAATAAAACAAAGCGCGCTGACAATTTGTTTAAGCATGATTAATTTCCTAAATTACTATCGAGCAAATCTCCGGGGCTTGAATTGTGAACAAGAGTATAAAAAATCATAATGGATTCAAAAACAAATCTATCACAATTCAAGCCCTGCTCCCAAGATTCACGATAAATTCTTTTTTTATGAGTCTCCTCCATGGATTGGGTAGAACAAGAATTAACCTCTTCAAATTGGGAGATTTTCATTTAAATAAACGAGCGAACACGTTAGAAGGACTTCGTTTTTTTATAACAAGATAGTGTTCTGTAGTAAAAAGTCGTTTAAACCCAACTCTGTGGGGTGAAAATATAATTGATATTATGAAATAATTGGGTTTTTAAATCGCAGTAAAAAAATTCCATCCCCCTTGAAACGAGATTTTTTATCTTTATGAAAACATTAGAAAATTTACCTACCGAAATCATTTTCCATATTTTATTTTTACTAAAAAAGAACCTGAGACCTGTATTTTTTACAAAAAACCTTTTGGCTTTAAGAAGGACATCAAAAGCACTAAAAGAAAAAACAGATGCATTTCTTTTTTCTAAAGAACTTAAATATGAGTTTTATTTGTCTCCATTAAGGTCTCTCTTAAAATCAGAGATTAACGCCAGCTCTATGCCAGATAATATTTTAGATCAATTTTCTCCTGAAATTTATGCTTCTTTATATTATTCTGCCATTCGTGGCGAGGACTATTTTTGGACACTTTTTAATGAAATATCCTCATTCAAACAGCAATATTTGCTTATAAAGCCATCCTTTTTTTTAACCTCGAATCCAAGTTCATATGTTGTCCCATTACTGCCTTTATTGGCATATTATGGTCACTTACATTTTATATCGACACTGGAAAAAAGATTACCTGAAAAAGTAGATTACCAAGAAATGTTAGCATGGGATGGATACGATTCTTTTTATAGGGGCTGTGTGAAAAATAATATTGATGTTGTAGCACTGCTATTTAATCAATGCCTTTCTGAAAAGAGACAAAAAATGCTAAGAGGACCGAAAAAAAATCCCTATGTTAGTTTCGAAGCAACAGCCAATTCATGGAATAAGAACCTATTAAAATTATTATTGCATTTATGTGAACCAACTCAACATCAAAAAATGCTTAACGCCGGTGGGTATATCGCTTTTTGTTGTGCTTGTATAAATAATGACGAAGAACTTATTGATTTATTTTTAAAAATTTGTGAACCGAAAAAATTTCTTAAAATGCTAACTACAAGTAATCACACCCCTTTACGCTGGGCATTACGATATAAAGAATTAAGTATCATTAAAAAAATATTTTTTTTATACCCTCCTGAAATGAGACAATTAACACTAGAAAAAATTGTTGGAACAATGAGACACTTACGTTCACCAGCACTCTGCCATTTCCTGGTTAATCAATGGAATAATCCAGAAATACTTCCTTTTTATCACAGAGGATTTTTTTCAATTTTAGCAACTTGTACTCAAGATGAGTCTTTATTCGATAAAGTCGTTAAAAAAGCACCGACTAATTTACTTCAAGATTTCATCCACTATGAATTTAACTCTATTTTTTCATTATATTGTGGGCAAGGAAAATCAGGGTTAATTAAAAAATTGTTTCTCCTCTGTGACCCTCATCATAAACCCCGATGGGCTTCATTTCGACGACAACCCGGAGTTGTTCAATTATCTGATTTTTCTTTGGCTTGTGAATCCGACGATTTCGATACAATAAAGACTATCCTTGAATTGGGTGCTTCTGATAAAAAACAAAAAATGATTACTTATTCTGATTATTATGGATTTAGGACTGTATGTTATAACGAGAACCTGATGGCCGCCGCCCTTATCTTTTTTCATGCCAATGAGATGGATTTAGATAATTTAAAAAAAATAGCACAAGATTTTTATCCTAAAAAAACCCGCCTCGGAGAAGCTATAAAAGATAAAGCCGTTATAACCAATTTAAATTTTTTACTTTTTTATCGTTATTTTATGGAATCAATATTAGATAATAAAAAAATAACCTGGTTAACTCCCAAAAACGCGGAGCTCTCTTGTTATAGCAGAATAACATTTTTTAAAGAAAACAAACTGGTTGATAACACAAAACCTGAACCATACCATACTTGGGCAATAACAAAACTCTATAGACCACCTCTATTAGCGTGTAGCGGTTAGGCTTAATGTATCTGACCCAGCATTCAAGACGTTTCTTAACATGATAGGGTCATCAAAAAAAATGACTTTTTAGAATATCAACATAACACTCCATTTCTGAGATCGTGTCCTAATAAAAACCTATAACTTGATTTAAAATTGATCATGTAGTATAATTATCGTCACATATATCTCGGAGAAATAATCAATCATGAAACTATATGTTCTATCAACTCAATATCTACCCCTAGTCAATGTCGATTTCAGTGATCATTTAACACCAGTGACTCAAAAAAGCATTTCAACTGAAGATTTGAAGACAGTTTTTTACAAATCACATGAGTACTCCATGATTGCTTGCAGCATACTAAAGGATGCTTTTTTAATTGCAAAAACTCAGTTAGAAATGCATTGTACTGATACTCGATATATCGACAATAAACGTATTCAATATTTTGCCACTCCAGTTATATACACTATGGATATTGAAGACCCATTACCTAATGAAACAACGCTGACAACTGATGATCTAATTCACTATATGGATAAAAACTCTATTCCCTTATACGAATATAGCAATGATGAAGCAATTAATGTTGTTAAAAAATCTCAAATAGCTATTTGTCTTGAAGAGAAACCTGAACTTCAGATAAGAAAATTAGATGAGTTAGACTTTGCAAATGTTAGTGAAGCCAGTTATTTCGACCCTTTGGGTAACTTCACATTAAATAACTTATCACTAAATGACTTATCATGTGAGCCCCCAAAAGCAGCAATTAGTGTGCGACCTCAAAGTGCTTCTTTTCGATTGTCTCATTTCGCACCTAAGACACATAAAAAAATTACGGCTATAGGTGGGCAACCACCAACAACGGCCCCTAAGCAAGACCTTTTCACGTTAGTTTAGTGTCTTTTTTGGTGTTGGATCAGGATGATTCAACACTACCCCCCCTTTTTTTCCAGATTAGTTGTATCTGTCTTTATTGCTGTTGCTCTATAATCTGTTATGCTACTATTCCTTCAAATTGGATTAGCAATAATTTGGGATTTAATACATGGCTGTGACAATAAAAACTCCTTATGAAATAGAAAAAATGCGCGTTGCAGGAAAGCTTGCGAGTGAAGTTCTTGAAATGATTGGACCTTATGTGCAAGAAGGCGTCAGTACTGAAGAGCTTAATACGATTTGCCATAATTATATTGTAAACGTTCAAAAAGCTATTCCAGCCCCTTTAAATTATAACGGTTTTCCCAAATCCATTTGTACCTCAGTCAACCATGTTGTATGTCATGGCATTCCTGGTAAAAAGACCTTAAAAAATGGCGATATCATTAATATAGATGTTACCGTAATCAAAGATGAATATCATGGCGACACCAGTAAAATGTTTTTTATCGGTACCCCGCCTGTCAAAGCAAAACATGTAGTGCAAATAGCTCACGAATGTTTATTTATTGGAATTGAACTAGTAAAGCCAGGCGTTCAACTAGGTGATATTGGTTATGCTATTCAACAACATGCAGAAAAAAACCGGTGTTCTGTTGTGCGCGATTATTGCGGACATGGCATAGGCCGCATCTTTCATGAAGACCCTCAAGTATTGCACTATGGAGTTCCTGGTACTGGAATGAAATTAGAGCCAGGTATGACCTTTACTATTGAGCCTATGATCAATATTGGAAAGCATCATACTCGTTTGTTACCTGATGAATGGACTGTCGTCACAAAAGATCATAGTCTTTCAGCACAATGGGAACATACTTTACTAGTCACTGATAGTGGCGTAGAGATTCTGACTTTACGCAGCGAAGAGCAATAATAGGAATTCCACTCAGGATGGAGTGGCCGACTGTCTTGCTGGATAGATTCCTGTCCAGCCAATTAGCCTGAAATTTTTCTTGATATTCCACAATGCCGATACGGCAGGTATCGCTTGTGAGCTGTCTAGAAAAATTTAAGGCTAGTTAGCCGCTCCCGCCTTCGCGGGACACACCATATTAATCGCTATAGAGCTAGGTCAAGTGCTCATAAATCAATCAGGCAAAGACATTAAGCTAGCATTACCACCCGCAGCAGTTGTATCCACTGTATAAGTACGCTCATGGCAAAGTCGAACCAAATAATTCGGTCCCCCCGCTTTAGGTCCAGTTCCTGATAGTCCCTCACCACCAAATGGTTGTAAGCCTACTACTGCACCTGTCATGTTACGATTTACATAGCAATTTCCAGCATGAACATGTTCTTTAATGTATTGCACAGTTTCATTAATTCTGCTGTGAATTCCTAAGGTTAAGCCATAACCTGTACCGTTAATTTGCTCGATTACCTTGTCTAGATCCTTTCTTTTGAACTGAATAACATGTAACACAGGGCCGAATACTTCTTTTTCTAGCGCATTAATATGATCAATGGCAATTGCTGTAGGCGGCATAAAATAACCTGACACCAAGGATTCGTCTAACTGACATTGATACAATACTTCATAACGTTTTTTCATATTATCTACATGCCCTTTCAATAAGGACAGCGCAGACTTATCAATAACAGGCCCCACATCAGTCACTAACCATTGAGGATCACCAATTACCAATTCAGCCATAGCACCTTTTAATAGCTCTAAGGCTCTTGGATAAACCTCTTCTTGAACAAATAATACACGCAATGCAGAACATCGTTGACCAGCACTTCCAAACGCTGAATTTACCGCATCAACTACCACTTGCTCTAACAAAGCAGAAGAATCTACTATCATTGCGTTTTGACCGCCTGTCTCAGCGATTAAAGGAATAATTTCACCACCACGAGTCGCTAAAGAACGATTAATTAAATTGGCAGTATCTGTAGAACCTGTAAATAAAACGGCCTTTATTCTTTTATCATTGACTAAAGTCGCACCAACCGTTTCACCATCGCCAGGAAGCAGTTGCACTGCTCCTCCAGGAATACCTGCTTGATGCATTAATTTAACCGCAAATGCAGCCATTAAAGGAGTTTGTTCTGCAGGCTTAGCAATAACACAATTCCCCGTCACTAAAGCGGCAACAACCTGCCCGGTAAAAATTGCCAACGGAAAATTCCATGGGCTAATGCAAAGCACTGTGCCTCGGGGATGTAGGCTAAGCTCATTCAGCTCTCCTGTATATCCCGTTAAACGAACAGGTGTCATAATTTGTTGTGCCAACATGGCATAATAGCGGCAAAAATCAACCGCTTCACGCACTTCACCAATAGCATCATTTAATGTTTTACCTGCTTCCATGCAAGCTAAAGAAAGTAACTCGGCATGATTTTTTTCTAACAAATCAGCAAATCGATTAATACAAAAAGCACGCTCCTCAATAGAAGTACTTGCCCATTGTGGGAATGCCTGCTCTGCAGCCACCAATGCCTTTTCTACATCATCTAATGAGGCATTTTGTACGGAACCCACAACATGTTCGATATTTTGAGGCGACATTATTCGTTGTTCTTCTGCTGTGGAGCCAGTACTTCCTGCGATGATTGGCGCAGCAGACCATCGGCCTAATTTAATTTGTGCCAACTCTTGTTGCAATAAAGCACGCTCTTGGCGATTACTGAAATCAAATCCTTTAGAGTTTTTTCTGGCAGGCTCAAATAAAGCCTCAGGCAATGGAATGTTTTTATTTATTTTATGTAATAAAGATTTAGCTTTATGAACAGGATCTTCAACCAAAGTGCTAATCGGCGCATTATCATCTACTATTCGATTAACAAAAGAGGAATTAGCGCCATTCTCTAGTAAGCGACGAACTAAGTAAGGCAATAAATCCTCATGACTCCCTACTGGAGCATAAATACGGCAAGGAATGCCATAGCAATCAGCTGGAACCACTTGTTGATACAGTTCATTGCCCATTCCATGCAAGCACTGAAATTCAAAGTCACGATATTCGCCAGTAATATTAAGAATCATTGCCACAGAATAGGCGTTATGTGTGGCAAATTGCGGGTAAATAGCATCCGTCATTGTTAATATTTTTTTCGCGCAGGCCTGAAAGGATACGTCAGTGAAGACTTTGCGAGTAAATACAGGGTATTCCGCCAAACCTTGCATTTGGGTTTTCTTGACTTCACTATCCCAATAAGCGCCTTTAATTAAGCGCACCATCATCCGACGGTTTTTACTTCGCGCAAGCTGAGCCACCCAATCCAATACATAAAAAGCTCTTTTTTGGTACGACTGAACCGCCAAACCAAAACCATTCCAGCCACTTAAGCTGTCATCATTAAATACACGCTCCATCACATCAAGCGACAAATCTAAGCGCTCTGATTCTTCAGCGTCAATGGTTAATCCAATATCATATTCTTTTGCAAGACGCGCAAGATTGAGAAGTTTTGGAGGTAATTCTGCCATTACCCGCTCATACTGACTTTCATTATAACGTGGATGTAGTGCGGATAATTTAATAGAAATACCTGCGCGTTTATACACATCAGAATTTTTATCTGCAGCTTTACCAATGGTTTCAATAGCTTGTCTATAAGCCTCTAAATACCGCGCTGCATCTATAGAAGTAAGGGCAGCCTCGCCTAACATATCATAAGAATAGCGATATCCTTGAGCCTCTTTCTTTTGAGCTCGCGTCAATGCTTCCTTGATAGTTCGACCCATCACAAATTGTTTACTCATAATACGCATGGCTTTATCAACAGCCGCTCTAACAACCGCTTCACTGCTACGATTAATCAGCTTCATTAATGACTTGGTTACGGCTGTCTGTGCATTTTCTGGTGTTAATACCTTGCCTGTCAGCATTAAGGCCCAGGTAGTTGCATTAACAAAGAAAGAATCACTTTGGCCGCGATGTGACTTCCAATCACCACCAGCAAGCTTATCTTTAATCAAATTGTCTATTGTCGCACTATCTGGAACGCGCAATAAGGCCTCAGCCAAACACATTAAAGCAATACCTTCTTCGCTGGATAAAGCATATTCTGTTAAAAAGGAATCAATTCCTGTGCTTTTTTTTCGTTCAGAACGAACTGATTCAACCAATTGGGTCGCGATAGCTTTAATCGCCGCTAATTGTACTGCATCTAACTCAGCTTTATTACAAAGCTCAGTTATTGAGGTTAACTCATCCACTCGATAAGCATCATTAATCGAAGCTCGCACCCCATTTGGTACTTGTATCATCTGCTGTTCAAGCATAGTATTCTCCGAACTTAAAAAATCAACAACGAGCCCTATCTTTTAGACTCAAAGTAAAAGGCGTAATTTGGTACAATTTTACAACATTATATGACAAAAGACACACATCAATAAAGCAAAAAACATGCCGTTATCCATGATAAAAATAGCACAAATAAAATACGGATTGATTTTATACAAGCCAAAAAATACCGTAAATCCCACTCAAAATAGATTTAACTACAAACATTTTGATTTATTTTTAATCTATTATTTTTTCAGTTAATTTCTTAACCCATTGAATTGAATGATATTTATCCCGGATGGGCATCAAAAAAACTCATGAGTTTACAAATGCCTTAATTGGTTATATAATAGGCTCTTTTTTAATGACCAATAACGGTGATTTTACAAGAAGAAAGGAGCAGCATGAATACTCTATTAACTCTAATTTCAACCGTCTTACTAGCTAGCAACATTCCATCAAGCGCATCATTGTTTGCGAGCACTGGAACAGATATTAGCACAAAGGTTCAACACCTAAGCAACAAGGCGCCTCAATTAAACAAAAACGTATTAAAACTTGCACTAACCGCCTACAAAAATGCAAGCAAAAAAGGAGCAGTTAAAAAACCGGTGCTTACCGTCATTGATTACTCATTACCCTCTAATAAACAACGCATGTGGGTATTTGATATTCGAAAAGAACGTCTTCTTTATAATACTTATGTTGCACATGGCAGAAACTCAGGGTCAAACAGACCAAGTCATTTCTCAAACATTAACTCAAGCAAACAGTCCAGCTTGGGAACGTATATTACTAAAGATACTTACATAGGGCATAAGGGTTATTCATTAAATTTACAAGGCCTAGATAAAGGCTTTAATACTAATGCTTATAATCGACGCGTTGTGGTTCATGGCGCATGGTATGTAGAGCCTGATTTCATCAAAAAAGCTGGTCGTGCAGGCTTGTCCTGGGGTTGTCCAGCCATTGCTGAAACATTAGCAAAACCAGTCATTAACACCATTAAAAATGGCTCTGTTGTTTTTGCTTATTTCCCTGATAAAAACTTTTTATCTCACTCAAGATATTTGGTGGGTTAAAAACCCCCTGAATAAAAAAGCCAAGGTAAATTACCTTGGCTTTTCGCAGTCATCCAAATATGGGGTCATCCCTGACAAATCAAATCCGTATGATCCAATTCCTTTTGCACGACTTATATCCTTGTAAGTCATGAATATAATTTAGCAACAGTTCACCAGGAGTTCAAGTATAGAAAATTATGAACAGTTGTTTTTATTTATAAAAAAAATAGCGCTATTTTATAATTAATCCTTAATAAACAATAGGTTAGATTAAAATACAAGACGATGACTATGTATTTGGCTCCAATATCCCCGGAAATATTAAGATATCTCTTACAAGGACTCGGGATAAAACTCTATAAAAAAACCCTAACTAAAAATTATAAATGAATGTTTTACTCTGTACATGAAAAAAAACCTGTCATGCCCGCGCGTTTAAACGTGTATTTTGGCTGAAACAAGGGAGGCTTGGCTGAGGGATTCACCAAAAAATACCATGTTCATCACTTGGTTTATTATGAAATTCATTCTGATGTCTACGAAGCAATAACCAGAGAAAAACGCATCAAGAAATGGAACCGACAATGGAAAATAAACCTTATCGAGCAAAACAATCCCCAGTGGCTTGATTTGGGTATCGGGTTATTTTGATGGATGGTTGCCCGCCTGCGCGGGCATGACAGGTTTTTTTGTCATGTACAGAGAATGTTTTATGTAAACACTTGATTATGTTTTGAGATATGATAAGTTATTCATCATACTGATAATGTTCTTGGGCCACCAATGGATAAGCAACAATTAAATGCAACAAAAAGAGATAAATTAGAAATTATAGAGTGGTTGGCTGAGCATTTTCCTAATGCTTTTTTTAGGAAAGGCAAACAAATTAAGCCTCTTAAAATTGGTATATTTGACGATATCATTGATTTTTATGAACGATTAGACTCTCCTCCTGTTAGTAAAAAATCACTAAGAGAAGCATTAAGTTATTACAGCGCCTCTCCTGCTTATTTAAAATGCCAAAAAGAAAATACCGCTCGAATAGATATTTATGGTAATGAAGTGGATGTGGTCACTGCTGAGCAAGCAAAATATGCATTTCAGCGATATGAAGAGCGGTATAACAAGAAAAAAGACCCAAAAGAATAATACAAACAGTCTTACTGCCAGCTGTAATAGGCCAGCAGTAAATAGAAGGGGCGCTTAGAGACTTGGAGCGCTGACTGGTACTGCTTCTATCGCTTCATCAAACTTCAAAATGGTGTCTCTGTTTAAAAATTCATTCAAACCATTTTCTTCCGAATGTTTTAATTCGTTCAATACGTCAGCGGTTAATCGTTCTTCTTGGCCTTCACTATTTTTCTTAATGTAAACGCCTTGCTCACTTTTATGAGGAGTGTAATCATGCTCAGCTAACCAAAGTTCGACGATCACTTTGAATCTAGCATTCATCTCACCCATTTCAGTTCGCCTATCAGCACGAGTCAAACCAAAATCAAGCTTATTATCTGCACCCATAGATACATTGTGTATAAGTGGGGATAAGTCATATGGGCCTCGCAAATAATCCTTTAATGGAGATACAAGTTTCTCCTGAAGTTTCTTACGAGCTGCGCCATACAGTTGGCCAACAATTGGCTTCCATTGCTTTTTAAGAGAATGATTGCCGGCATCAACAATAGAAGAAAATATAGCCAACAAACCCATCATTGAAGCACGCCAGTCTTGATAGGTATTTTGTTCTATACGAAGCGCCTTGTCAGCCTCTACTTTTACTGCATCCCAATAGGTCATTTCCTTCCCATCATGAACGATTCTTTTATTAAACATTGCAACCAACTCATCGTTCTGCTTAGCTTCCCATTCATCATTTAATTCTTTTTGTCTTTTTTGAGCAGCAGCCCTTACTACATCCTGATATTCTTTTTTCAGATGTTGTAATTTCTCTTCTCTTGTTTGTGCTGACTGTTGCTTTGAATCGTCGTTCATCAATATCTCCTAGAAATCACAGGTGCGTAAAATAAAAGCCCTTTGTTTTATCATAACACAAAAGCTCCGGTCTGTCATCCCAATCACTGAGCACATAACGGGTTAATTTTGTGTCATTTTCTATATAAGTTGTTATGCCTGGTTTATGTGTATGTCCATGAATTAACTGTTTTACATGATGAGATATCATATGTTGAGTCACTGATTCAGAAACCACATCCATTTGCTCTACTGATTTGTACTGATTATGTTGGCTTCTACTGCGAACCTGATTTACCAAACGCTCACGGTATTTTAAAGGTAGGCTTAAAAACAAGGTTGAAAATATTTTATTTCTTGTCAACATTCTAAATCGCTGATGTGCTTTATCTTTAGTACAATATCTATCGCCATGCGTCAACATCACTTTTTCTTCGCCTAAATCAATAAATGCGGGCTCGGATAAAACAGTCCAACCTACATGCTTTGCAAAAACACTCCCTAATAAAAAGTCACGGTTGCCATGCATGTAAAACAGATTAATTCCCTTATCTTTCACTGCGTGCAATTGGGCTGCAATTGCGCGGCTCCAATCATTCATGGTGTCATCGCCTGCCCACACATGAAAAAAATCACCAAGAATATAAATGTTTTTTACAGAAGACGTTGCCCATTCAAGGAAGAAATCAAATCGCTTTTGAATAGCTGATTCCTCAGGATGCAAATGAAGATCTGAAATAAATACCGCATCAATCATAAAAGCTCAATTTGAATATGATCATCTAATAAGTAAATTTGACAGGGTTTATTATAAGGCTCAATGGCATCACTTAAACGATAAAAACCAGCAATAGAGACTAATTCAGCTTCCAGCGATTGACAAAAAATACGTGCGTCTTTATCACCCGAAATACCGGCTAAAGCTCTACCTCTTAATGCACCGTAAATATGAATGGAGCCATCAGCTAATAACTCGGCACCATGACTTACAGCTGAAGTGACGATAAGATCGGCGCCCTTGGCAACAATTTGTTGGCCTGAGCGTACTGGTGTTGTCACTAATTTAGATTTTGCAGACTCAATAGGAGAGGTCTGCTCAAATGATCGGTCAATAATCGGCTTGTCCTGCGTTGCTGATGCATGTAAAACAGCAAGCCCCTGGCATTGAGCCAAAGTCGCCTGTAATGCGTTTCCACCTTGCACTGCTACAGGAACAATGCCATGTGTACGTGCTATCTGTAATAATATGTTAAAATCAAACTCTAAATGACTCACTAACGATAAATCAAAAACAACCGGTGTTTTATCAAACAATTTGGGTGCTCGTGTTATCGTATCGACTAATTGATGTTCAAAAACATCCCTATCAGTGTTTAATACTTGTAATACAGTAAAGGTATAAAGGCGCCCTTTTAGCTTAAATGCTTGAGTTTTTGCTATGTTTTCAGTCATCAGTATGATATCCATAAGGAAATTTTTTGTTTATACTAGCACGCGAAAAACAATAACAGAAGGACATTTAAGGTGGATAAACGGTGGTTTGAACAATATCAGAATGGCGTGCCACATGAAATTGACTCCAGTCAATACTCTTCCCTCATTGATTTATTCCAGGAATCTTGTAGCAAGTATGCTGAAAAAATTGCTTATTCTAATTTCGGTAGCAGCATCACTTTTGCTGAGTTAGATAAGTTAAGTCGTCAATTCGCAGCGTATCTCCAACAACTTAATTTACAAAAGGGAGCACGCATAGCGATTATGCTTCCGAACACCTTACAATATCCTGTGGCTCTTTTTGGTATTTTACGAGCAGGTTTTATTGTGGTAAATACAAATCCACTGTACACCACGGATGAAGTAGTTCATCAAATCAATGATTCAGGGGCTGAAGTCATTCTAGTACTTGCTAACTTTGCAAACACTGTGGAAAAAGCCTTACCCTCTTTACCCGCTTTAAAACATATTATAGTGACTCAAATTGGGGATTTATTTCCCACTGTAAAACGAATTATCTTTAATGCAGTAGTTAAGTACATTAAAAAAATGGTTCCCGCTTATCATATTCCTCATGCAGTAGATTTTAATTATACCCTAGCTGAAGGAGGAGAAACCCCTTTATACCCCGTTACTCTAAACCATCATGACATTGCCTTTTTACAATACACTGGAGGCACAACCGGGGTTGCAAAGGGTGCGATTTTGACTCATGGTAATTTGATTGCCAACGTGTTGCAAGCCTATGCCTGGATTGCTCCTGCTGGGATTGGTGAAGAGGAAGTTATTGTGACAGCATTACCGCTGTATCATATTTTTTGCTTAACCGCTAATTGCCTTACTTATCTAAAAATAGGCGCAAAAAATATACTCATAACGAATCCCCGAGATATGAATCGCTTTCTCAAAGAAATAAAACATTGTGGTTTTACGACCATTACTGGTGTGAATACACTGTTTAATAGCTTATTAAATAATCCAAAATTTAAAGAAACTGATTTCAGTAAGCTAAAAATTTCTTTATCAGGTGGTATGCCATTGCAAAAAAGTGTGGCTCTACGCTGGAAAGAGGTAACTAAAACACCAGTCCTTGAGGCTTATGGACTCACTGAAACAAGCCCTGCAGCCACCGTAAATCCTCTTTTTTTATCAGATTATAACGGTAGTATTGGTCTCCCACTTCCATCAACCGATATCTTACTTCTCGATGATAATGAGCAGGAAGTCCCTATTGGTTCCAGCGGAGAAATATGCATTAAAGGCCCACAAGTAACACCAGGATACTGGAATCGTCTTGATGAAACAGCCTTGGTTTTTACTAAAAATGGTTACTTAAAAACAGGTGACATTGGTAAAATGAATGAAGAAGGTTATATTTTCTTGGTTGATAGAAAGAAGGACATGCTTTTAGTTTCAGGATTTAACGTCTACCCAAATGAAATAGAACAAGTCATAGGAATGCACCCTGGTGTTTTAGAGGTGGGTGTAATAGGCGTTACTGATGAAGAGTCAGGCGAGCGAGTGAAAGCTTGTATTGTTAAAAAGGATCCTAATTTAACAGAAGAACAAATTATCACGTATTGTCGCCAGCATTTAACCCCTTATAAAATACCTAAAATAGTAGAGTTTTTTGATGAACTTCCTAAAACAAATGTGGGTAAAATTTTACGCCGTGAATTGAAAAACCATGTGAAACATGGTTCGGACCTCAGCTCACAGCCATTAGGTTAAGGGATACGAAACGGGAATCCATTCAGGATGAAGTTTCCCGCTCAAAAAAAAAGGTTACGGGAGGCCCACAAGCGACCTTATGTTTTTGGTGATTGTTTAAGTGATTCACTAACGGGTTGAAAAGTTGATGCTGCTTTATCTGAAAAAAAAGACTTACTTTTGTCTTGAGCAACAGGCCTGTATGTCTCAAAGGTATCCATGCTTTCGAAAAGATAAGCTTGAGGTGCATTCAAACAAATATCTTGTATGGCAAACAGGTCAGTGATAATTTTCTGATATTTTTTTTCAAGCGCAAGCAATGTACTAATGGGGGCTGGTTTAAACTGATAGGCCAGCGAAATATGATGATCAGCCGTGCTTTCCAAGTCATATGCTTGCGCAATACCCGCTATTTTTTTCTCATTCTCTTTATCTAGCGTAACGCTCAGTAAAAAAATACCTACGGTGTAAACTTTCTTCGTTTTTATTGTTAATGCACCAATTGTTTTTAATGCCTCTTCGATGCTATTGAGAAATGGCTTTTTTTGTTCAATCTCGCTATACCAGGCTTTGTTTTTTTCGTGAAAATGATCTAGCGTGTATAATGGTATAATGGTCATGTGCCACGTTTCGTAAGGTAATAGATTAAAGTATTCCCTAACGCACGGATCTTTTTGTAATTGATCGTACAAGGATGCCCAGAGTGCTTTTTGTTTGCTACATATATTAGCAACAGCAGAAGCACCGGAAAACCATACATAGTCACCATTGGCATTTATTTTACTGTGTTTATGGGTCGTAATATTAAGTATTTCGTTGTATTTTTTAGCCGATATTTCAAGACGTTTGTCATTAAATAGCAAAGGGATGTCTTCGACGAAAATCATGTCTTTTGGTTTCCAGCCATTCCTGTTCCAATCGTCAGAGTGATATTCCCACCATCCAGACCACTCATCATCAGATTGAATAACCCTAATGATATCACCTAAAGAAACTTGACCAGGGTGTATTATTTGCTTTTGAATAAATTGCGCTATATTTTCAGTAGGCATGCTTTCCGGACGGCTGAAAATACCATTAAATTTTAGCATAATCATTCCATATTATGATTTGATATATTTTAAAGACCTGTCTTACCGATACCAATACAACTGACTACCATAAACAATCATCAAACTCTTATGGCGTTTTATTTTGCTCAGGTAGTGGTTCAGGTAGTTCAGGTAGTTCAGGTAGTTCAGGTAGTTCAGGTAGTTCAGGTAGTTCAGGTAGTTCAGGTGTTGCTGGTGGTGTTAATGGTGTTGGGGCTCCAAAAAAACCTTCTCTCGATAATGATGCTGATCCACAAGGTAGCATTGATTCTATGTATTTATCATAACTTGATATCGCGAAACTTCGTTGTACTTTTACCTCTGGAGTTTCTGTATAGCGTTCATTTGCGTGCATAATTGCTTTTTTAAGCGGCGCAACGTCGCGCATAATATCATTTTTTGTATCAATTATCGCTTTTCTTAAACGAATTGTAAATCGACCTTTTATTTCTTCTGGTAGCTCAGGATCTGTATCTAGTTTTTGCATGGCCTCTGTGAGTTTTTCTAACGCCTTTTTTTCTTGCTCCACAATATCCCAGAGATGCTCTAACTCATCACCGAGTTCTATGGAGTACTCCATCGTTACACCATTTTTTTGTTCCCATTCAATGAGTTTTTTGTTTTCCTCTTCCCATGTTTTGCTCTCTTTATTGTAGAGTAAGGCTGCTTGATATTCTGTTTGACCTCTTTTAATTTCAGCAATTAAACTAGGCAGCGTAAGAAAGTGCGAAGCCCCAGGATCGCTTATCATAGAGCAACCTAGCTTATGATACCTCAGCAATCCATTAAGTAGTGCTCGGTTCGTTCGGCCATTTCCATCCGGATATGGATGAGCAGATTCAAGCTCTTGATATAACGTGGCAATAGGCACAATTTTATCCCCGCTAGTACGTGTAGCATCGTTATATCTTGTAAAACATGCTTCGAGATACTGCTGAAGTTTCAATTGCTCAGTATTATACCATCCTCTAAGACTAGTTGAGAAAAAAACGCCTTTAGCAACATCATCAGCCAGTGTGTCTTGTTTTATTTTTGTTTTATCTAAATACTCAAAAGGATCACCTTCTTTTTGTTGTAAAACATGGTGTACCCGCTCAGTTTCAACATGGCCGAATTGACCTACACAGGTTGTAACTGGGTTGCTTCGTAAACTATATGTGTTTGGTTTACTTAACCCGGACATGCAGCATTTATATAATTGACTATAAAGTTCAAATGTCACTTTTCCATCTGGGAGTAAATTGTCATCCAGATATTTGTCGGCTGATATCATATTAGACAAATAATTATTACCCTCTGAAAATTCATTTTGACTGACTGCCCCCCCTTTATTATAAGCATAAGGACCATATTTTTGATGTCTAGGATCAATGTGTAAACGCCAAGTGCTTGGGCTTTGAACGTCTACATCAGGCTTTTTTTTGAATAAATATTGCTCTTTGGTGTCAAATATCTTTCTGTATGCTAAAACCGCATCTACACTTTGTTGATACAAATTATTTCCTATCACTTTCCTAACATAATCAGGAACTACGGACTCACTATCCTCTGGAATCAAAAATTGAATATCAGAAAAAAAGGCGTATTTATCAGGGTTATTTTCTCCAAAGAAGTAACATATTGTTTCGTCCCAACCCTTAATCCATCTAATATCATCTATAAGCATAGGCTTTTCAAATTCAATCTGTTTTATAGTTAGAAAATGCTTCGTATTAGGCATAATACTACCCCATTTATTATTTATGTAATAAATTATAGCACATAGGGTATTTCAAGATCGTTATGCTGCAAACAACACCACAAATAACTTTTTGGGTTTTCAGTTATTAAATTAATAGATAAGTCAAAAATAACCATAAATAAAAAATAGTTCATTGATTAACTTGATTAGGAAGAGGTTAGGATTAATCCACGAGTGGGAATTCTAGATTCAAGCGAATACAGTAATTAATGTGGCTGTATTTGTAAGCGTTTTTTCTCTGTACATGACAAAAAAACCTGTCATGTACAGAGGCGTTTTTTAGGAGCATGTGTTACATTCTAAGAAAATACATAAAACCTAGTAACTGTAATTTGCTCATAGTATGACCAAACCAACGATGCAACAAATTTTATCATTATCATTGTGATCTTTAGCGGTACAGATAAGCTTTTTATTTAAGACCATTAATCACCGCGGCTATTTTAATAAAACATTCCTGATATTCATCCTCAATAGTTGAATCTAGCACTATTCCTCCGCCTGCTGCTAAATGTAATTTATTATTTTTAGCAGTGATTGTCCTTATCGCAATATTACTATCAAAATAACCATGGCGAGAAAAGTAAGCTATAGACCCACAATAAACACCACGAGCATATGATTCTTGTTCATTAATAATCCTCATGGATTCAATTTTTGGTGCGCCAGTAATAGAACCACCAGGAAAACAAGATAAAAAGGCATCAAATGGCGTAATTTCCTGTAAACACTGGGCTTCAATAGTGCTCACTAAATGATGGACAGAATTATAACTTTCTACCTCACATAGAGAAGTCACATGAACCGAACCAGGCTGTGCAATTTTACCTAAATCATTGCGTAACAGGTCAACTATCATGACATTCTCTGCTCTATTTTTCTCACAAGCTATTAATTCTTGTTTTAATTGCTCATCAATGCTCGGATCAGCAGAGCGCCCTACCGTTCCTTTAATAGGCGAAGTAATTAGCGTTTCTTGATTATAAAGTAGAAATCGCTCTGGAGAAAAACTTAAAATATCAGCTTCATTTGTACGTAAAAATGCTGAAAAAGGAACCGGATTTTGCTGGCTTATTTTTTTATAAAATATCCAAGCATCCCCTTCATAATTTGCGTGAAATGGTTGGGTTAAATTCACTTGATAACTTCGACCACTAACCAATGATTGATGAATGTCTAAAAATGCATTGCGATAGGTATCAGGACTTATTACAGGAACAAAATCGTTTTTAATTACCGCCTTAGTTTCAATATTTGGCCCATTCCATAACATTAAAATTTCATCAAGATGCTGTTGTGTTTGTGATTGAGTATTAGCTGCAAATAAAGTACATCTCTTCAGATGATGATCTGTAATGATAGCCCAATCATATAAGCCAAGATTGAGCAATGGCATATCACTTAATGTAGGCTGCGCACTTGATTGAATCCCTAGTCTTTTTGCTCCTAAATCATAAGAAATATAACCTATAGCACCTCCTTGAAAAGGAAGATCGCTAACGGAAGGATGCGTTGATAATTTCTCGGCTAATTGATGTAATTCATGCTCAATATGAGAAGTGTCAGGATCTATCTTAATTGATTCATAAGGATAGGCACTGACAATATCGTAACGGCCACGTGTTTTATCCGTGCTCTCTAATACGACAAAACCTGGTAAATGGCTTAATTTTTGATAATTTTCTTGCATTGAAGCACAATAATCTAACAACAATGATACAAATTGACTCAAAATATTTCCCCGCAATTCCGCACTAATTGACTGGTTTTTAAATTAGTTTGTGAGTATGCTATGCAAACGCTTTGTTGACAAGGAGCCATGTATGGCAACAGTTGCTCAATTTAATATCACGTTCACTCAATTTCTGAGCGAACAAGGTAAACTAGTGGACAAGCTCCCTATTTTTGCCAAAGATCCTCAAATTTTAAAAGAACTCTATAAAGTAATGGTTTTAACCAGAACATTTGATAAAAAAGCGATTGCTTTACAAAGAACCGGTAAAATGGGCACTTATGCCCCCATTAATGGGCAAGAGGCTATTTCAACTGCTATTGGCCATGCAATGAGGCCCGAGGATGTCTTGGTACCCTATTACCGAGATTATGCAGCACAAATTCAACGCGGCGTAAAAATGTCTGAGATTCTTGCCTTCTGGGGTGGGGATGAGCGCGGCAGTGACTTTGCTTGTAAGTCACAAGACTTACCTATTTGTGTCCCTATTGCCTCGCAGTGTTTACATGCCACTGGCGTAGCCTTTGCTTTTCAATACAGAAAAGAACCACGAGTTGCTGTGGTTTCGATAGGCGAAGGAGGAACATCTGAAGGTGATTTTTATGAAGCAATTAACGTAGCAGGCACATGGAAGCTACCCGTAGTCTTTATAGTCAACAATAATCAATGGGCTATTTCAGTTCCTAGAGACAAACAAACAGGGTCAGAAACCATAGCACAAAAAGCGATTGCTGCAGGTTTCACGGGCATACAAATCGATGGAAATGACATTTTAGCAACTCGCCAGGTCATAGGGGATGCTATTGAAAAAGCCAGACGTGGCGAAGGCCCCACTCTTATCGAAGCCTTATCTTATCGCCTATCTGATCATACGACTGCAGATGATGCTACTCGTTATCAGCCTGCTCATGAAGTAGAGCATGCGAAGCCTAGAGAGCCCATTGGCCGATTTAAAGAATATTTATTACAAGAAAAAATTTGGGATGCTCAACAAGAAGAGCATTTGGTAATGGATTGTGCCGCACAAGTAGAGCAAGCAGTAGATGAGTATCTTAATGCTCAACCACAGTCTATAAGCAGTATTTTTGATTATCATTATGCAAATTTACCCGACTATTTGGTAGAACAACGAGCCATCGCCATGGAGGAAGCATCTCATGCCTGATATTACTTTAATTGAAGCGGTAACGCAGGCCTTAGCTTATGAGTTAGCTCATGATGAAAACGTCGTTGTTTTTGGTGAGGATGTGGGTAAAAATGGCGGCGTATTTCGTGCTACTGCGGGCCTACAAGATCGTTTTAGTGAGCGTAGAGTATTTGATTCACCTCTTGCTGAGTCAATGATTGCCGGTTTAGCAATTGGTATGTCTTTGCAAGGATTAAAACCAGTTGCTGAGTTTCAATTTATGGGTTTTATTTACCCAGCGATGAACCAAATCATCTGTCATGCAGCACGTATGCGAAACCGAACTCGTGGTCGCTTAAGTTGCCCTATTGTATTTCGTGCACCCTTTGGTGGCGGTATTAGAGCACCTGAGCATCACTCTGAAAGCACTGAAGCATTATTTGCCCATATTCCTGGGTTACAAGTGGTTATTCCCTCCTCTCCCAAACGGGCTTATGGCTTACTATTAGCAGCAATGCGCAATCCTGATCCAGTCATTTTTCTAGAGCCTAAAAGAATTTATCGTTTAGTAAAGCAACCTGTTGAAGACAATGGTGAAGCACTACCTATTGGTAAATGTTTTACCTTAAAACAAGGCGATGACGTGACTCTTATCAGTTGGGGTGCTAGTTTGCATGAAACCCAACAAGCTGCTAATCAATTAGAACAGGATGGTATTTCATGCGAAATAATTGATGTTGCCACGATTAAGCCACTAGATATTGAAACCATTTTAGCATCAGTCGAAAAAACAGGGCGCTGCGTCATTGTTCATGAGGGAGCAAAAACCTGTGGAGTAGGTGCTGAAATTTCTGCACTGATTATGGAGAATTTGATGAGTGACCTCATTGCTCCAGTCCAGCGTGTAACTGGTTATGACACGGTGATGCCTTATTTTCAATTAGAAAAACAATACATACCGAGCGTTACACGTATTAAAAACTGTGTTATGAGTATAATGGAGTAATAATGAACATTTTCAATCTGCCTGATTTAGGCGAAGGTTTACCTGATGCTGAGATCCATGAATGGTTTGTTAAAGAAGGTGATGTAGTTGTAGTCGATCAACCACTCGCTTCTATGGAAACAGCTAAAGCTGTAGTTGATGTGCCCTGCCCTCAAAGTGGAACTATCAGCAAATTATATGGAAAGCCTGGAGATATCATTAAAACAGGTGAACCCCTAGTCTCTTTTGAATCTACTGCTACCAAGGCCTCGGATAAAGGCACCGTTGTAGGTAACTTAGAAGAAAGTAGTGAAATTACTGAAGACAATTTTACTATTGGTGTACAGACTTCAGCTAAAGCTCGTATCAAAGCTACCCCAGTTGTAAAAATGCTTGCTAAAAAATTAGGCGTTGATTTGTCTTCATTAAAAGGCACTGGTGATTTTGGTGTCATCACTCGCGAAGACGTGCAAACTCAAGCAGATAAAAATTCAAAAATACCAGAAGGTTATGAGCCCTTGCGCGGCGTAAGACGCGCCATGCTCAACAGCATGGTTCAATCGCATGCTGAAGTGGTTCCCGTCAGTATTTTTGACGAGGCAGATATTCATAATTGGCAACCTGGAACCGATATTACAGTACGCTTAATTCGTGCTATCACTGATGCCGTTCAAAAAGAGCCTGCACTTAATGCATGGTTTGATACAAAACACGGTGCTCGCCAGTGTTTTAAACAAGTAAATTTAGGCCTTGCTATGGATAATGATGAAGGGCTATTTGTTCCTGTAATTCACGATGCGGTTAAACATTCTGATGCGGAATTGCGTAGCATCATTAATGAATTTAAAAAATCCGTCGCTAATCGAGGAATAAGCGCGGAAAAATTAAAAGGTGCTACTATCACTCTATCCAATTTTGGAAAGTTTGCCGGTCGATTTGCAAGCCCCATTATTGTTCCACCAATGGTTGCCATCTTAGCGGTTGGAAGATTATATAAAGGTGTGGTTGCTAATGACTCAGGTACTATTGAGGCTCATAACATGCTGCCATTATCAATTAGTTTTGATCATCGGGCAGTAACTGGCGGCGAAGCAACCCGCTTTTTAGGCGCTGTTATTGAGTCACTACAGAAAATATAGCCTTTCGCATAACCCTATAACAACCTAGTTACTTTTAACCAGAGGGAGCTTAACTGCTCATGATGGGTAAAGTGGTTGTTATAGGTCAGTCATAACCCAATTTTTTAAGTGGTATTTCATTACGGCATGTCTAACCCCAGATCCATGGGGCCAGCAAATAGGCCGGTTTTTTATATAGCGGCCTATTTTTTTATTTAGTTTTGGCTTTTCATTTTTTGTTCAATTTCTGCTTTGCATTGTTGCAATTGACTGGGGCTAAAATTAGTATTAGGTAATGTTTTAGAACCCATAGTTACTGGCATCACACAATTCTTCACTAATCCTTTCCCTACTTTGTCACCACCTTTGTAATAGCCCATTTGCATACACACTCTTGCAATCGGCATACACGCTTGAGACCAACAAGATATAGAAACGCTCGTCAACGCTATAAATAGACCTAATTTTGATAGAGAATTATTCATATTAATTCCTTTTAATTTTGTCGTTTATGTAGGGGTACGAGTAAAATATAACATATATATTTTATTTTTGATGGCACAAAAAAATTGGGCCAAAAAGCCCAATTAGAATATTAGTTAATAATTGAGGAATTAAATACTAGAGCGTATTGTTGCTCCTCTACACTATTAGGAACTTCTAGTTTAGTACTATTAGGAACTTCTAGTTTAGTACTATTAGGAACTTCTGGTTTAGTACTGTCAGAAATTGTTGCAGTAGTTGTGCTTAAATTTGCTAGTGCTGCAGCAGATGCACTATGACTAACATTATTTTCAGGTATTAATTTAACATTTTCACTGAAAAGATCTTTCAATTTCTTACCGCAATCTAATACAAATAACGGTGTATTTAAAACTGCTAGACTTGCTAAATAAATTGCTGTGCTAATTGCTGCAACAGCTGTAAATAGTGCAAAAGTAATATACCTTTCCAGTACAGTTAAAAAAGCCAAACTTAATATAAGAGGTGAAGCAATCAATCGAATGGGTCTCAATAAAACCGACAAAAATTTACTACCTTCAACTTCAGATAAAGGTTTAAAAATTGATTTAAATAAGCCAATAGCTACCAGCTTAAAATAGGTTAAATTATATGGAAGTGCTGCTCTATTTTTTATGACCCAATTCTTCATTTCTATTTGAATTTGATTTGGAGATATAAGGCTTAACGATTTTCCAAGTATAAATAGCGTGAATATATTTATCGCTGCCAGGCTTACTGTCACTAAACCAAAAGAAATAGCTAGAGTAATATATACAGCCCAAGAAGCTGCCTTTGCAATAAACCTAAACGGTTGTACGTACCGATTAAAATTCTCAGCTAAAGGATGTTGACTGAGAGCTATATGGTATTCTTTAAGGAATAATGCGGCATTGTTGTTTAAATTTTGTGGATATTCTTTTAGTAACTTTTTTAATTTGTCATTACTCATAAACTGCCCCACGCTAGCTGGAAGATAAATTAGTTCAATGTTATATCATTAATACAACTAAGTGATCAAATATTATTTTTAATGTATTATTTTCAAGTCTTATGATCGGTTGATATAGTTTAATACTCTTTTTCAAACTTTCACTGCAATTAAATTAAGTAGTTAATGCTTCTAACTTAATGGATTCTATCGTCTCCGCGAAGGCGAGGATTCATCCAAAATACTGTCCATAATATCTTGTTGAATGGATTCCCGATTTCGCGTTAAAGACAACATACATTAAATGAGCGACATTAGTCGCAAGCAACGTTTTGTATAACACGATGACCTATTTACAGAAAAATTCGAAAAAAATGGGCTGAAGCCCATCAATTACGAGATTAAAACACATCATGGTTCAGTTAAAGTGCAAAAGCTGGCTGCTCTTCATCAACTGCGGCAGATGTTTGCTGCTCTTCATCAACTGCGGCAGGTGTTTGCTGCTCTTCATCAACTGCAGCAGGTGTTTGCTGCTCTTCATTAACTGCAACAGGTGTTTGCTGCTCTTCATTAACTGCAACAGGTGTTTGCTCATTATGCGGGCTTAAAAGACCTAGTGCAGAACTCACTTGATTGCTGGTTATTTTTGTCATTGGCTTGCTTGATGCTCTATTGAAAAGACCTTTCCATTTATTTGTTAAGTATTGACTAAAATCTAATAGCAATAGAGGCGTATTTAAAACAGTCAACAGTATAAGAACAATTGCAGCTATTGCGGCACGACTGGTTATTTCTATGCCTTTGCTAAGGCTATCTATTGCTCTGATAAGAATAACTGTACTTAATATAACAGGCGAGATAAGAAGATAGATGGGTCTGCTTAAAAACGACAGAAATTTGCTACCCTTCACCTCAGAAAAAGGTTTGAAAATTACTCGAAATAAACTAATAGCTGTTAACCTAATTTCGGTTAGCGGACCAGGAATTTTAGGTTCATCCTCTCCATTTGTATTCTGCTCTATCCATTTATTCAAATCTTCGTTAATTTGGTCTGGGTTAATAAAATCTAAAAGCCCTCTCATTATCTCTTGAGCAGGATTGAATATTATTGTTAGCCCTGCTTGCGCTATGCCATTGGTAATAACCAAAGAATAATAGGTTATCCCAAAAAGTGCCTTTGTTATAAAGCGAAAGGGTTGTATGTATCGATCTAGATTTTTAATTAGAAAGTGTGGTTCATTGATCAGGTAAACTTCTGTTGCATCCCGCTTGTTCCTTAGTAAATTTATTAGAAAGTCTTTGAGTGCTTCTCGACCATTCATATCGCTTCCTGCCATACTAGCTTTGCCCATAAATTTCCCTCATACGTAGTCAAAACATAAAAATTGCGTCATTTTATCGTTAATCCATCAGAAGAATCAAATACTATATTTTACCTTGGGTGGGTTGACAATTGGTCTCCAACGCCTAATAAGTTTTGATATTTTATTTATTATTCGGAAAGCTTATTCAATATATAAGCCAATTGGCATCCTGCAATTAGTGCTTGCTTTTGAGCTATATTTTGCGCATTTAACTGATATTGCTTGTTTGGAGTTTCATTAGGATTTATTTGATACACTTGAGTTACCGCTAAATCATGCGATGATTTGGCCCATTGTTCTGGCTTTTTTTTGTTGATTACTGTTGCACATGCCCACTGTTGTTCTAATTCATGTGCTTTATTTATAATTTCTTGCGTCTTATTAGAGCCAATAAAGAAACCGGCTCCTCTGTCCCAATATTGATGTAAATTTTCAGCAATATTATTTTTACCCAATGGAAATAAATTACCCCCCAGATCACCATGAGGTAATCGACTGCTCACTTGCGTAGCAGCATGTAAAGGCTGGTGAATATCTCCAACGACATGAATTAAAATGAATAAGGCCATTTGCTTATCAAATGCATTTGCCTTTTTAGAAGATAAAATGGAAATAGCATGCCGAATACCCCATACAGCATTCATATTTTCAGTCGGAGGAAGGCTTGTATTATCATCTGAAAAAGGAATATCAATGTAGTGTAATGCATCATACCAATTAACATTTCTATATCGAATGATGTCAGCCCAGACTGCAGCAGCTAGAAAGGAAGCGTTCAATGATTTTTTTGAGCGAGACTTCAAGTAATAAGAACACATTGTCTTAGCTTTAGGTGTTAAATGATCATAAGCAATTTGTGCTATCACCTGATGACCTTGCATGTTCCATGCGGCACTGTTAAATGCCAGGAGGAATAAATTTAGAGTCAAAAAAATCCGTAACATATTTTTAATAAATCCTTTAAGAGCTAATGTAGCCTCACTGCCATTAAACATAAACACTCTATCCTAGATAAGGAGACCAAGCAGGCTCTTGGATATCTCCATCACGTGCAGGTAACTTCATTCTAATGCGTCCATCAAGAGATACAATACCTAATATTCCCTTATCTTGAGTATGAGTCGCATATAAAATTAAGCGGCCATTTGGAGAAACCGATGGCGATTCATCACGACCTGAAAAAGTTAAACTAACAATAGGACCACCAGCAACATTTTGCATACCAATATTAAACTGTCTGTCGTCACGATGTAGCATAACGATATTTTTCATATCAGGAGTATAGGATGCTCGTGCATTGTAATTGCCCTCGAAAGTCATACGACTTACCTGACCACTGCCTAAAGCCAGTTTGTAAATTTGGGGTGAACCACCTCGACCAGAAGTAAATAAAATACTTTTTCCATCAGGAGAAAACCGTGGCTCTGTGTCAATAGCATCACCAAAGGTTAACTGTTTCATGTTGCCCGTATGTATATCGACATTATATATCTTAGGCGTTCCACTTTTGGATAAAACAACCGCTAATTGACTGCCATCGGGCGACCATGCTGGGGCACCATTAATCCCAGGAAAGCTCGTGATTAATCGGCGTTGTCCCGTTTCAACAGAAACGCTAAATATTTGAGCGCGCTTTTTTTCAAATGAGACATAAGAAATACTTTTTCCATCAGGAGCCCAAGATGGGGACATGATAGGCTCTGATGAAATTAATAAACTTTGTGGATTATGCCCATCTGCATCAGCAACTTCTAATGTATAAGTACTTCTTTGCGGTGTTCTTTGTACTGCTATATAGGCGATTCGTGTAGAGAAAATGCCGCGCTCACCCGTTAACTTTTGATAGACCTCATCACTAATATGATGCGCTAATGCTCTTACTTGATTAGGATTGACCTGATAGCTTCTTTTTAACAAATTAGCACCGTTGGCTACGGCATCAGTTAATGTGAAACTTACTTCATAATGACTTCCTACTCGCGTCACTTGTCCTGCAACTACACTGTCTGCTCCAAGCCTACGTAAAGTCTGTACAGAAGACTGTGAATTTGGGCCTTGAGGGCCGGATACAACTTTGAACTGGCCTGAAAAACTTAAATCATTTTCTACAACCTGACCAATTTCTTGAGAGATACTGTCTGATCCAAAAGTATTAATTGCAATTGGTAAGGCTGAATTAATCCCTTGAGTTAACTCTAAATCAAGAGCAGAAACTTGCTGTGTCACTAATAAGAAAAACAGTATAATTATTCGATTTATCACGCGTATTACCCCCTAATTTGTTCAGGACGAACGGTTAAACTAATATCGCGAAACATATTAAATGTTGCCGCGTCGCTAGGCACAGGAAGTGGCGATGCCTTGTAAATCGCTGTTTGAGCAGATCTATCAAGAAGTGGATCACCACTACTACGTGTTAAAGTAACTTCTAATACCATTCCATTGGGAGCCAATCGTATGCGAAATTGGCTTGATAATGTGTTATCGACGTTTTCTGGAAGAATCCAATTTCTTCCAATTGCATTTACAATAAGGGCTTTATATTTATCAACGACTCCTGCTAAACGTGCTTGTTCTTGAGCATTTTGTGCAGCAGCAGCTTGGGCCTGACTTTTTCTTTCCATATCTGCTTTAGCAAGGCTTGCTTTTTCCATTTCAGCTCTTTGTTTATCAAGCTGCGCTTGTTGAGATTGTTGTTGATTTACTTTTACTTTTTCAGCTAGCTTTTTTTTATTCAGATCTTCTAGTTTCTTAGCCTCTAATTGTTGCTCTTTTATTAATTTATCTTTTTGTTTTTTTAATTCTTCTATACGCTTCGCTTCTAATATTTTTTGTTCTGCTAATTCTTTTAAATGTTTTTTTTCATCTTCTGCCTGTTTTTTTCTCGCAATGGCAATTCGGTTCGCCTCTTCCTTTAAACGAGCTAATTGTTGTTGTTCTTTAATTCGTTGCTGTTTTGCCGCTTCTGCTTGACGATTTAATTCGCGCTGCCTATTTACTTCAGCTTGTTGTTGCTGAGCCCTTTCTTGTTTTAAGCGATTAACAGCTTCCATTACTTCCTTGTTATCCACACTAACTGCTTTCACAGCCTCTGGTTGCTGTGGTGTATTAACCACAATAGGCTGATCTATGCCTGGTTTATTTTGAGACTCGGCAGTTAAGACTGGTCGGGCACTAGAATTATCTGTTAATAACACAATAATAAGACAAAAGTGCAAGCCAATTGCTAAAAAAAATGCTTTTTGGTAACTAGAAATACTTGTCATGCTGAATCCTCGGATTTGTCATTTTCTGAATCAGTCAGTAATCCCACTTGTTCTGCACCTGCCTGCTTCAATAAAGCCATAGCTTGGACTACTTTACCGTATGCCACTCCTTGGTCACCTTTAACCACTACATTTATTTTTTGATTTGATTGTCTTGCTAACTCTAACTCAGCCGCCACACGAACAGTTAAAGCAGAAGGTTCTATAGGGTTTTCAGGTGTACTACTAATATTAAGAAAGTACACGCCCTCTTGATTGACTGAAACAATAATAGGTTCTCTGTCTGTCGGAGCTAATGTCTGGCTTGCCGCCTTAGGCAAATCAACAGTGACACCTTGGCTCAGCATGGGTGCAGTAATCATAAAAATAACAAGTAAAACCAACATAACGTCAATGTAAGGCACCACATTAATCTCAGAGATGGGACGCTCGCGCTTAGTCTTTGTTCTGATCATTTTGAGTTTTATCCTCTTACAGTGTCATTGTTTTGTTGCTCTATAAGCGATATTAATTCGTCCTGAAATAAGTCAAAGCGATTTAGTAGAATATTAGCTCGAGTGCTGTATCGGTTATAAGCAATAACTGCAGGTATTGCAGTAAATAGGCCTAACGCAGTTGCTACTAACGCTTCTGAAATACCAGGGGCAACCATAGCAATCGTCGCTTGTTGTGCCTGACCTAAAGCCTGAAAAGAGGTCATGATTCCCCAAACAGTACCAAACAAGCCTACATAAGGAGAGATTGAGCCAACAGAGGCAAAAAATGGGAGGTGTTGCTCAAGCTTTTCTGCTTCTTTAGCATGGCTAATTTGCATGACTCGTTGAATAGGCTCAATCACTACAGGGCCCTGTTTACGAGCACGGATAAATTCTTTAAATCCGGCGTGAAAAATTGCAGCCATGCCGTCTCTATCTTCAGTGTTATTATCGATATCTGCATATAGACGGCTTAAATCACCACTATCCCAAAATCTACGATTAAACGAATCTGTAAGTTGCTTTTTACGGTTAAAAAACCAGGCTCTTTGAAAAATCAAGGTCCAGGAAGTGACAGAGGCAGCGGCCAATAAAAACATCACTGACTTGACTACAAATCCTGCTTGCACAAAATACATTAATACATTTGCTTGACCACTCATCTTTTTATCCTCTCTGATAGCGAAATGTCAACAGACTCTAGGGTATTATTCCTGCACTACTGGGTTTAAACCAAAATGCTCATAAGCTCTTTGTGTTGCTATTCTACCTCGTGGTGTGCGCATAAGGAATCCTTTTTGTATTAAAAATGGTTCTAGAACATCTTCAATGGTACCTTTTTCCTCACCTATTGCTGCGGCGATGCTATCCACACCCACAGGGCCACCATTAAACTGCTCAATAACAGAGATGAGAAGTTTTCTATCCATTACATCAAAGCCATTTTTATCCACAGCAAGCATCTCTAATGCTTTTTGAGCGATGTCTAAGGTGATAATGCCACGACCTTTTACTTCTGCATAATCTCTAACCCGTCGTAATAAACGATTGGCAATACGTGGCGTACCTCGAGAACGCATGGCAATTTCTTGTGCGCCTTCAATTTTAGTACTTACATTTAATAATTGAGCAGACCGATTAACAATTTGTGTCAATGAGTCTACTGAATAATACTCTAAACGCTGTACTATTCCAAAACGATCACGCAAAGGTGAAGTCAGCAAGCCTGCTCGAGTTGTGGCCCCAATCAAGGTGAACGGAGGTAATTCCAACTTTATTGAACGAGCAGCAGGCCCCTCTCCTATCATAATATCTAATTTATAATCTTCCATTGCTGGATAAAGAATTTCTTCAATAACAGGACTTAGGCGGTGAATTTCATCAATAAACAACACATCATTTGCTTGTAAATTAGTTAATATGGCCGCAATATCCCCGGCGCGCTCGATAACTGGGCCTGATGTTTGTCGTAAGTTGACGCCCATCTCATGAGCGATAATATTAGCCAGCGTTGTTTTACCTAGCCCTGGTGGGCCAAATATTAAAACGTGATCTAAAGCATCCTGGCGTTTTTTTGCTGCATCAATAAAAATTTGCATTTGCGAACTGACTGCTTCTTGTCCTATATATTCTTTCAGACTCAAAGGCCTAATCGCACGATCAATTGCTTCTTCAGAAGCAATACTTTGGGTACTGATTAAGCGGTCACTTTCCAGCATAAAGATCTTATTAAAAATTGATATTAAGTGATTTATTTTAACATAGGTTTTTTTAATAACATACTTGTATCGTAGCCTACACTCTAGATGATGCAGAGCCTTCTAATGTTCGAGCTATTTGAAGGTGCAACAAACGTAATTCATTACTTGTCAGTTGATCTTGAAACAAAACAATTTGCTTTTTTTCTTGATTATTTGCAAATTGAATTAGTTGGAATAGTACATTATGTATTAGTATTTTTGCTTCAAGAAAATGTTGCTTTACTTCATTATTGCTAGATAAAATCCATTGCTTGTCAATAAACTCGATTTTTTTAATTTTATTTCGCGGTTTTTTATTTTGCCAATCATATTTCAATGACGTAGCAATAACATAGATTAGACCCAATTTAACTAATAAGTAAAGTGAAGAGTAGATCACAAGAAGCAGGCTAAACAGATAAATTACCAGAATAAAGCGTAGATAAAGCTTTGATTCACCAAGTTCCAGTATTATTTTGGATGATTGCAACAAGTTCTTTTAATTCCTTATTTTCTGGTTCTCCATGCCCCATGAGCCAGGAAAATAATTCTGGATCAGTGCACGTAAGCAATGAATCAAAATCTTTTAACTCTTGGCTAGAGAGCTTTTCAAGGCCGTTTTCTAAAAAGCGTTGTAAGATGAGATCTAATTCCAACATTCCCCGGCGGCAATGCCATGCTAACCTTGCCTTTTCGCGTGCATCTAACATTGTAAATCTCTTAATGATTTAATAAACCTCCAAATGATACACTACAGTCTTTCATACGGAAACTGTTACTTATTATGACTACTTTTTTAAATCACTCAATTAATCACAGACTATTTACAACGTTACATCCTGTAGAGAAAGAACTCATACTTGCTCCTGAAAAAAATTACTTATTTGATTTATCCTACTTAGGGATTATTGATGTGATTGGAGATAAGTCTACTGATTTTCTACAGGGGCAATTAACCTGTGATGTTAATGCGATTTCTGATATTCAAATGCTCCAAGGTGCTCAATGCAATCTTCAAGGTCGAATTCTTACGTTAATGGATGTGCTTCAATGGAATGGCATAAAATTAATACTTCCTAAAGATTTAATCTTAGCCACAATCAATTCATTCAATAAAACAGCAATGCTGTCACGTGTTTCACTGAAAGAAAATGAGGCCTTACGCGTGTTTGGATTTTATTTACAAAATCCAAATGATTTGACTCCTGATACCACTTTTTTTCCTACAATATTATATGGGCTAACTTACGGGGATGATTACTGTGTATATCACTTGGGAAGTGGTTTTTATATCGTTATAACAGGAACTCATTTTGGGGATAAAATATCTCAAATGTTTAGTACGAATCAACAGTTACTGGGCTCCTTAACCTGGCATACCTTGCGTTTAGCAAAACAGGAGCTGTCTGTTTACCCTGACTCTAGAGGATTGTTTTTGCCCCATCGCTTAAATTTACATCAAACACCTTATTTAAGTTTTAATAAAGGTTGTTATAAGGGACAAGAAATTATTGCGCGCATGCATTATAAAGGAACCTTAAAACATCATTTAATGCTCTATTCCCTTAGCACCACAGAACAAATCTTTTGTGGACAAAAAATATTAAACGCTCCTGGAGGCTCTGAAATTGGAGAGCTGATTGATTATTCAATGCTTGGTTCAAATAGCTACTTAGTAGCAGTGAGTATACTAAAAAATACTGATTCAGACGTGTTATTTGAAGGGCATAATGAATTCATTAAGCTACGGAGTTAAATTGTGTGGGCATTCTTTCACAGCACTGCCGTTAACTGAAGGAAAAACCTCTTAAAAAGTAGGTTCCAACATCGAGGCCTGACTTGACGCAGGGGTATTGTTGGGTCCGCGACCCAACCTACCATATTCCGGCCCTCTTCCCTCTCCTATCAACTGGAGAGGGAAGAGGGACCGGCGCATTCCCTTCATTTAATTTTTTTCTACTTCCACATACAATTGCAAGGTTGTCTGAGTCAAATCAAGCAACTCTCTTATTGCGACAAAAAACATCGTGTAAGTAAGCACTGTACTTGCTTTTAAATCTGATAGAATATAACGCCAACGCTCTACTAACGCATGATGAGACTCGCCCCAAGCAGCAAGTCGAGCATACAAGTCAGTGTTTTCACCATCAAAGTTAATTAAGCCATCGGTCAACTGGCGTTGTTGCCAATCTAAATCATCACGTAATGCCTCTCTAGATAATGATTCCCAATGATTATCAGTAGGATGAATAATAATTTGCTTTCTTATCCAAGCAAGATCTAAATACTCACCAATACCAAAATAAAGTTCTGCAACTTGTGCCACTGTCATTTCTCGTTTATGGGCAATTTCAATAATATCCATAGCTGAGAATAAACCACGTGTTACTGTTAATTCATGAGCTAGATTAGGTGGAATACCCTCGTTCACTAGCTTTTGATAATGCTCATTATATTTCACTTGGCGTTCTTCACTTAAAATAGCAGGGATCGACGCTTTAAGGTCAACCATTCCCTGCGAATAAAGTGTTACTACTTCGGTGATATCTAGTGAACGACGCTGGCTGCGTAAAAACCAACGCGTAATTCGTCTAGACAGTCGAACATATAACATCATCATTTCAATTTGTTGTTGGGCGCTAATCTTAGTACCTAACTCTTCAATCTGCTTCCAGATAGATTCTAAATTAAGTACTTTTCGTGTAATGATGTATGCCCTTACTATAGCTGAAACAGGTGCTCCAGTTTCATCTTGTAAGCGATATACATAAGTAAAGCCCATTTCATTAACAATAATATTACTTAATTTAGTCGCTATAATTTCCCTTTTTAAAGGGTGATCTTGCATTTGTTTGCTGAATCGATCTTGTAAAGGTTTTGGAAATGAGCTAATTAAAAACTGTTCCATATAACTTTCTTCAGGCACACCGGATGCTAAAATTTCCTCTTTTAATAGGGATTTACTGTAACACATTAATACAGCAATTCCTGGGCGACCAAGACCTTGGCCAAGCAATTTACGCTCATGTAATGCTTTATCATCTGGAAGAAATTCTAAATTTCTATCTATTTTTCCAGTTCGCTCCAATTCTTTAATGTAACGACCTTGAAGCTCAAATCCTTGGAGTGATTGTGAAGCCGACAAACTAATAGCTCTGGTTTGTAAAAAATTATCACGCAGAACTAATTTACTCACTTCGTCAGTCATTTGCGTTAATAATTCATTTCGTTGTTTAGGACTTAAATCACCAGCTGTTACAATGCTGTTGAGTAAAATCTTAATATTTACTTCTTTATCTGAACAATTCACACCACCTGAGTTATCAATAAAATCGGTATAGACCATACCACCATTGAGCGTGTATTCAACGCGTGCCAATTGAGTTAAGCCTAAATTGCCTCCCTCGCCTATTATTTTACAGCGTAGTTGTTTCGCATTGATACGTGTTGCATCATTTGCTCGATCACCCACACTCGCATTAGACTCAGTGCTGGCTTTTACATAAGTACCTATTCCACCACTCCAGAGTAGGTCTACTTTAGCTTTTAAAATTGTTTTAATCAGCTCATTGGGCTCAATTTCAGTCTGTTTTATACCAAAAACCTGTTGCATTTCCTTGTTGACTGGAATTGATTTTGCATTACGGTTAAATACACCGCCGCCTTTAGAAATTAATTTTTTATCATAATCTTCCCAGCTAGAACGAGGCAGGTAAAATAAGCGCTCTCTTTCTTGAAAACTTTGTTCTGCATTTGGATCAGGATCTATAAATATATGGATGTGATTAAATGCAGCAATTAATTTAATATGTTTTGATAAAAGCATTCCATTACCAAATACATCACCAGCCATATCGCCGATACCAACCACAGTAAAATCGTTGTTTTGAATATCTTTATTCAATTCATAGAAATGACGTTTTACTGATTCCCAAGCGCCTTTGGCAGTAATACCCATTTTTTTATGGTCATATCCTACCGAACCACCTGAAGCAAACGCATCACCTAACCAAAAATTGTATTCTAATGAGATAGCATTTGCTAAATCTGAAAAAGTAGCTGTTCCCTTATCTGCTGCAACAACAAGATAAGGATCATCTTCATCATAGCAAATTACATTTTTAGGCTTAATTAATACGCCATCCACGTAGTTATCAGTAATATCTAATAACCCACGAATAAATAATTGATAACAACTGATCCCCTCAGCCATTATTTCTTCGCGTGTTCCATTCAAAGGTAAATTTTTTGGTACAAAACCACCTTTAGCACCACAAGGTACAATCACGGAGTTTTTAACCTGTTGTGCTTTCATCAAACCTAGAATTTCCGTACGAAAATCTTCTCTACGATCTGACCAACGCAGTCCTCCTCGAGCGACTTTACCACATCGCAAATGGACACCTTCAAAACGTGGTGAATAGACAAAGATTTCAAACATGGGATAAGGCTTTGGTAAACCAGGTATAGATTTACTACTTAGCTTGATGGAAATATAATCCTTAGGCTGTCTATTCTGATCAACTTGATAAAAATTGGTACGTAATGTGGCTGTAATAGCATGAATATACTGTCGAATTATTTTATCTTCATCTAAATTAGATACGGTATCCAAATCAGATAAAATTTCACCTGTTAACAGATTAAAATGCTCTTCTCTATTACCTTTATACTCAGGATTACAACGCGCTTCAAAAAGCTCTGCTAATTTTTTTGCAATATTAACATTATTATTTAAAGCCCTTTCCATGTATTCCTGACTAAAAGTAAAGCCAATTTGCTTAAAGTATTTTGCATAGGTACGCAAAATAGCTACTTCTCGCCAATTAAGGCCCGCAGCCAAAACCAACTGATTAAATCCGTCATTTTCAGCATCGCCAAACCAGACGCGAGTAAACGCATTTTGGAATAATTCTTTGATATCATCCAGGTTAAAACTAAAGTCTTTATTATATTGCATTGCAAAATCATTAACCCAAGTGACTTGATCATTTTCTAGTTTCAATTCATAAGGGCGTTCACTGATGGCACGCAATCCTAAATTTTCTAATATAGGCAATACATCTGATAGAGGAATAGTAGAATCATGCTGATATATTTTTAATCTATAGCTATTTTCAGACTCATCCAAAGGCTTATAAAAATTAAGTCCTAGAGGATTTTCCGGCGTTAACATTTCTATATGCTTGATATCATGCACCGCTGTTCTTGGGCTAAATGTATCGGTGTAAGCTAAGGGGAAAGCATTTCGATAGCGAATAAATAAGCCATTCGCTTGCTCTTCGCCAAAGGCCTCATATAAATGATGTTGTAAATCATCAGCCCAAGAGCGTCCAGCCTCAATCAGTTTCTTCTCAATCTCAGCTAAATCATAATCAGGACATTTTTCCGGATCAATTTTAACAATGTAATGGACTCTTGCCAAAACTGACTCAGTAAACTGGGTTGAATAAGTGATTTCAACCGCATTAAAGCTTTCTTCTAAAATCTGCTTCATAGCTAATCGAAGTTCAGTGTTAACGCGCTCTTTAGGCACATAAACCAAACAAGAAATAAACCGGTGGTAAACATCCATGCGTGCAAACAAACGGATACGCTTTCTGTCTTGCATGTAAAAAATACCCATTGCAATTTCTAAAAGCTCAGCTTCTGTTCCTTGAATTAAATCATCACGAGGTAATGTTTCAAGGATATTTAATAACACCTTTCCTGAATGACTGCGTGTATTGAGTTTAGAATTTTCCATAATCAACGCAACTTTACGTCGTAAAAATGGAATTTGTTTGGGGTTAGTATGATAAGCAGCGGAAGTATAAAGGCCTATAATTCTTCGCTCACCAATCACTTTACCTTGAGCGTCAAATCGTTTAATACCGATATAATCAGTATAAGCATCGCGATGCACAGTTGCCAAAGTATTCGTTTTTGACATCACAAGGATACGAGGCGATAAAGTAAATTCACGGGCTTCAGGAGTCATTGCCGTAATACTACGAGCCATTGATTTAGTGACGTTATCACGTAAAAGACCCAAGCCAGTATTAGGAATAGCTTGTAAAAGAATTTCTTTGCCTTTTTGTACTAATTCATAATCTCTGATTCCTAAAAAAGTGAAATGATGATCTTCAATCCAGTGAAGAAACGCTTTGGTTTCATCCACCTCACTGATATCAAGTACCGAAGAAACTTTATCAATTTCCCCAATGGCTTCCTTGACCTCAGCACGCATTTTTTCCCAGTCTTCATAGACTACTCGGGCATCTTCTATTGCTTGCTCACAACCCTTGCGTAATTCGTCAAGGATTTTAGGATCAGTTTGTCGATCAATTTCTATGAATACTGGTGCTTCGTGAATAATTCCCTTTTCATCAGCGAGTTGATTATAAGGTAAAATAGCACAAATATGATGGTCTTTATCTCGCTTGACACGAATACCACCCATATGAATGGTTAAATGAGAGGAAAGCCCCATTCTATGAATAACTAAACGAATAGAATCCACTAAAAATGGCATGTCATCACAGATAATTTCAATTACTGTATGGGTCGTTTGCCAACCATGACATTCAAAATCAGGGTTATAAATTCGAATTTTTGTTTCATGAGGTGCACGCTCATTAATTAGGGACCAAAAATTGACTACAGCGCCATAAAGATCATCGATGTCCCAAGCACAAAGATCTTCCATGGCTACGGTTCCATATAATTGCTGGGCAAATTCAGCGCAAAATTCAGCTTGACTGCCAACCATAGAATGCTTAATTCTATCGACAATCGCTTTAATTAACACTTCTTTACCTTCTTCAAATTTATAGGACATTGTTTACCCCGTCAGTTTTACCTATATATTAATTTATGAATCACTAATTGTTATTGTTTTTATATTAACAAATTCTAATATGCCTTCTTTTGATAACTCGCGACCATAACCAGAATGCTTTATGCCACCAAAAGGTAGGCGTGGGTCTGAAGCAACTAATGCATTAACAAAACAAACACCAGCAGCTATTTCCTCAGTTGCAATACGCTCCCCCTTCTCCAAATCACTTGTAAATACTGCCGCCCCTAAGCCATATTGGCTTTGATTTGCATAGGCTATTGCCTCTTGTTCAGAAGATACTGAACTAATAGCAATAACAGGGCCAAATAATTCTTCATCAAAAGCTGGCATGCCAGGAAGCACCTCTGTTAGCAATGTTGGTGGATAAAAAAATCCCAGGCCTGCTGGAATTATACCACCTAGCAATAATTTAGCACCTTGTTTAAGCGATTTTTCTACTTGTTTATGCAGGGTATCTCGCAAGTCAGACCGAGCTAAAGGCCCAAGATTAGTTTTTTGATCTAAGGGGTCACCCATTTTGAAAGCAAACAACTGCTGTTTGATTTTTTCAATCAACGCCTTTTCTATTGATTTCATTACAATAACGCGTTTTGCAGCAATACATACTTGCCCTGAATTATTCAGGCGAGAAGTAACAATACATTGAGCAGCCAAATCAAGATTGGCATCTTCCAAGACCAAATAAGGATCATTTCCTCCCAACTCGAGTATGGATTTTTTTAAAAACTTGCCGGCATGAGAGGCGACAATACTACCAGTGTGCTCGCTTCCGGTTAATGTTACCGCTATCACCTTGGGGTGCTCAATTGCCTTTGCTACTCCTTCAGCATCAAGGATTAGATGGTGAAATAAGCCTTTAGGAAATCCTGCTTCATTAAATAATGCTTCAATCCGATTGCCAGTACCTAATGAGACCGAAGCATGTTTTAAAATAGCGGCGTTTCCAGTCATAATGTTGGGAACCGCAAAACGAAAAACCTGCCAAAATGGGAAATTCCAAGGCATTATAGCCAAAACAATGCCTAGCGGCAGATGACAGACCTTGGCCTTTTTCATCTCAGTTTTGATTAATTGAGGCTCTAAAAAAGTTGCAGCATGTTCTGCGTAATATTCACATACCCAAGCACACTTCTCAATTTCTGCTTGGCCGGCTGTAATTGGCTTACCCATTTCATTGGCCATAAGTAGTGCTAACTCATGTTTTTTATCTTTCAAAATTTGTGCCAATTTAAGCATCAACTCTTTTCTATGCGCAAAGGAGCTAGATTTCCAAGTTAAAAAAACCTGATGTGTTTCTTCAATTTTCTTATTCATTTGAGATTCATTGAGTGGCTCGTAGGTTTCGATTACTTGCTCTGTTGCTGGATTTATAGTTTGAATTGTCATTAAATCACCATTAATAAATTTATATTTCGATTAAAGTAACAACTTTCCTTGCGCACCACTTTTGATTATTGATACTATTTTTCATTATAATAAACAACACCAATATAAATTACTTATATTATATGCTTTAAACACTAGGACAATTAATGAACTTAAGCAAACTACACTTTAAACCAATGCAATATGTAGCAGCTTGGTCCGTTCATATATTTACGGCGAGTGCAGCATGTCTTGGCGTCTTCACACTAGCTAAAATACATCAACAAGAATATGTTTTTGCTTTAACGCTTATGGCTGTTACTGTTTTTATTGATGCTGTTGATGGAACACTTGCTCGTTTTTTTAAAATAAAACAAATAGTGCCAAAAATTGATGGGGCCTTACTTGATAATCTAGTCGACTATGTTAACTACGTGATAACCCCTTGCTTTTTTCTATTAGTTAAACCAGATATGCTGCCACCAAACCTTGCTATATTCATTATTGCAGCCATAACGATTACTTCCTCTTATCAATTTTGTCAGGATGATGCTAAAACTGCGGATCACTTCTTTAAGGGTTTTCCCTGTTATTGGAATATCACTGTTTTCTATATGTTTATTTTTAATACGGCCCCTGCTGAAAACGCTATCATCTTGGCAGTGCTGTCAGTTCTTATTTTCGTGCCTGTAAAATATGTTTATCCATCACGATTGGATTATTTGACCGAATCAAAAACATTAAAAATATTAATGCATTGTTGCTCTATTGTTTATGGAATAAGTACAATATGCTTATTAATCAACTACCCTAACACAAATAACATCTGGTTATCTTTATCCTTGGCTTATGTAGCCATGTATTTATATTTAAGCTTTTACAGAACTTACTCTCCTATGATCAAAGCAAAAATTTCTGCGCATCATAAAGATTAAGGGGTTATTGAAGAAACCTACCTCCTGTAAAAAAGCGGCAGAACATTGAAATCTACAAGGTTAACGCATCTTAATTAGGCTATTTTTTTGTTTCAGCATAGACATTGTTTTTTTTATGATTAAAATAGCACGCAAAATTAGTTTATTGAGGTTCTTATGTCACAGTTCCGTTTTATTATTAAATCCACCCTTTTTTCCACTATCTTATTGTGCGGAGCACAAAGCGTTCATGCATTTCCCAGAGGGTGTGAAGTGTCTGGGTTTGGTTACAATCAAAACTATTTAATTTTAAATGATGCTGGCAAACAGTCTTATTATTTAATGCAAAATCGTTCCGATGCAAAAATCGAACTAGAACATCAAAGTGCTGATGATTCATTTATGAATCCTCCTTTGCATGCAATCTTTGAACCTATGAGCTGGGGGGCTTTTGCGTCGGATGTTCAAAATTTAGATTTCAAATGTTACAAGCGGCTTGATGAGAACAACACTACTGTCGTTAATTGCCAAGATGTTTTAGACATATGCCAATACCCTAGAGTTCGATTTGCATTAAGTAATATGGGCAATTATTGGATTTCGTTTAATAAATCACAAAATGACGTCATTCAAGAATCTGTTGCCAAAGGTATTTATCTAAAGTGGTAGTTGAAGTCTAATCGCGTTTATGCCTTTGTAGCCTGGATGTAGCAAAGCGTAATCCGGGAATTCAGTGCCACTGATCTCGGATTACGCTTTGCTACATCCAGGCTAAAAGAGCGTGGACGATTATTAAAATTCCTAAAGGAAGTGCAGCATCCGTGCCACTAATGATAGGGCTTTGGCACGTACACCATGACCTTAAACCCCATACCCAGCGAGATCTAATTAAGGGTGTATACTTCTCTTTTCTTCCATTGCATTATCTTTTCTACTTCTAGTATCAGAGGCTTGAAAAAATTTATTCCGCATTAAGGGCGGAGATTTTTTTTCTTCAATTGAATCAAATAAATCTAAATTAAATTCTAGTTCTTCATCTAAATCAATTAAATCACCAAGAAGTGATTGGACGCAGACATTCGCGGGCTCCTCTGGAATATTTAACAAAGTTAATATTAGATTTTGAGCACTGTTATAATAGTAATTAGATTTAGGTATCGTTATAAAATCATGCAACGCATGATCATAGCTCATTTGCGCAAAAAAAGATAAACCGCGGTAATAATGTAGATGGCTATCCTGCGGGTATAATATAAGTAAATCAGTAAAGTGAGAAATAGCTTCTGAAAAATTACCCTGCATAAAATACGCATGACCTAGATAATAATAAATGCTCATATTTTTAGGGTAATAACTCAATGCGATAGAAAAATCCTTAATGGCTTCTTGGTAATTTTTCTGTTTTAAATAAGCGTATCCACGGCCTTCATAAAGAAAGTAAAGTTCTGGATTAACTATAATGGCTAGATTAAAATTTCTGACGGCCTCGGAATAATTTCCATTTGAAAAATGCACATCAGCTAGATCACAAAAAAAAAATCCTGTGCCGAACTCATTGTTACTTCTCGCATCAAATTTTTGAAGTAACTCTCGAGTTAATAGCGGTTGTGTTTCAAATTTAGAAGTACTCATGACAAACCCTCAATCAAATGTATTTGTGATTTTTAATTACATAGTACCTAGATAAGGCTTAATGCTTGACCAAGACTACTTAAACTTGATCAAAAAGTCAATATAATGTCATTTTGCTGGTAATTTAACCTTTCAGTACCAAGGATATTTTAATAACCAATTTCTGAATAGTAAGCCAGCAATTCACCCAAAATGATCAATTATCTTTGTTTTTTGAAAGGATTGTTCTGTAACAAAGCAAAAAGAGCCTTTGTTTTCTTGAGAGAAACCAGCAATTGAATGAGATGTATTATCAATTTTTAATGTGTTTAATAACTTTAAATTCAACTTAGGTAAGCCAATATCAAACACGCATTGATCATCTGCCAAAGATTTAATAGAAACAAACTGTGACATTTTAACTTTATTGCCTTCAGGATCAAACCAACCAGCTACTGCAGCACTTGTCGCATCCTTTTCTTTAAGATTTGCCGAATAAAAACTATTGTCATCATTCAGGTGACAAAAAGCGGTGCTGATTTCGTGAGCATCTTGTTGATCATCGCTTAATATTAATTTCCCAAACCAAGCTTTATTACCGGTAACAAACTGTTCTTTATCATCGAGTTGCACATGACCATTAAGTTGACTACTTTGAAGTGCTTGTAATTTAACTCCGGGACGTAAAACTAAAGTTTCATCATGATGAGCTTGCTTTAACATATCTACTTTAAAGTTAAAGCCCTTTTTATTATCTTTCACACCAAAAATCCAACTGTCATTAATAGGATTATAGCGAATAAATGAATGTCCAACATGCCAATTAAGAAGCGCGGGCTCCTCTATCTTTTCGCTTTCGTCATAGAAAAAAATCAAGTGATTAGTTTGACCATCAACTAATGCCGCCTTAGTATGAAACTCAGTCCCTTGACGTTGCATCTCAAAAAAATAGCCGTATTGTTCACCGCTTTCATTATTCACCATTCCAGAAAAGGTCCAACTCCCAATGGTTGATTCCTTAACCGGTAGAATGATGGACTTTAACTCAGATTCAGCCGCAAATAGACTCACATTAATAGAAAGTAATATTCCAATTAAAACAGCACAACATCGAATAGACAACATATTAGCAAAAACCTTTTAACTGTTGATGTGACCAAAATGCGTTCCAAAATACATCATCTAAAACAGCGTCTACTGGGAGATAATACATGTTATCAGAACTAAATGAACGACATTTTACGGCGTCTTTTTCTGTCATAATAATGCATGATTTTAACTGATTGAAATCATGTGGCTTAAACTGATAATGATCTGGGTAAGAACATGTATCGAATTCTATCCCTAATTGGCTTAAAGTGGAATAAAAACGTTGCGGATTTCCGATGGCAGCAATTGCCTCCCAGCGCCCATTATGAGCTTCCGGTGTAATAGTCTTTCCAGTGCTCAATTGAGTTATTTTACCAGGCTTAAGGACCATAGGATAAGCATTGTTCCATTTCCCTTCATTAACTACAATGAAATCGACTTGCATTAAACGTTTCGCAGGCTCTCTTAAAGGCCCAGCAGGCAAACATAAGCCATTTCCTAAGCCTCTTGTTCCATCAATCACTGCAATTTCAATAGTACGCCCCATGCGATAGTGTTGTAATCCATCATCACTAAGAATAATTTGGCAGCTATGATGTTTTAAAAGAGAATAAACGGCTTCTGATCTCTTAGGTGAGATAACAACTGGACAGAGTGTTTTTTGTGCTAATAATAAGGGTTCATCACCCACCATTTCAGCGCTATCATTTAATTGAATCTGATAAGGGAATTTATTAATTCTGGCGCCATAACCTCGGCTCACGATCCCAACTTTTAATCCTTTTTCCTCGAGTCTTTTTGCTAACTCAATAACTAAAGGCGTCTTGCCAACCCCACCAACCGTTAAATTACCAACTACGATAAGCGGCACAGGATAATCCATTTGACAAAATTGCTTTAAATACCAACGCCTAATGGCAACTAAAAAGCGATAAATCCAAGATAAAGGACTTAGCACCCATTGCAAGGGGTGATTTCCATACCATAAGTTTTCTATAAAAGCGGACATCAGGCTATCGCTTCTTCAAGACTAATATTCGATTGCTGAACGCCATGAAGCTGAGAATAATAACCTTTTAAATCAAGTAACTCTTCATGAGTACCCTCTTCCATAATTCGACCATGTTGCATAACAATAATTTTATCCGCATGTCTAATCGTTGATAACCGATGAGCAATCACTAGAGTAGTCCGATTTTTCATTACTTTTTCTAAAGCTATTTGAATAAAGCGCTCCGATTCACTGTCTAGGGCCGAAGTCGCTTCATCGAGAATTAAAATAGGTGCATTCTTTAAAATGGCTCGCGCAATCGCAATACGTTGGCGCTGGCCACCGGATAATAAAATACCATTTTCACCCACGCGTGTATCATATGCATCAGGTAATTGGCTAATAAACTCATCTGCAAAAGCCAGCTTCGCTGCATGAATAATTTGCTCACGACTTACATCTAAAGAACCATAAGCAATATTATTCGCTAAGGTATCATTAAAAAGAGTGATGTTCTGACTAACCAAGGCCATCTGCTCGCGCAAGCTGGATAAGCTAATCTGATTAATGGGGATATCATCCAGAGTAATCGTCCCTTGAGTTACCTCATAAAAACGCGGCAATAAACTAGCAATTGTTGTTTTACCACTCCCAGAGTGCCCCACTAAAGCAACTGTTTTACCAGGTTCAATCGTAAAGCTCAGGTTATGTAACACTTGTTTTCCTTGCCTATACGCATAAGAAACCTGTTTAAACTCCACTTTACCTTGAGCTCTTTGAGTCAAAGCAAGCCCTTCTTCCGTTTCTATAGCGTTATCTAGCAAATTAAATACACTTTCCGCACCAGCCAAGCCCTTTTGAATGACTGCATTCAAAGTAGTTAATGTTTTCATTGGCTTTATTAATTGCAACATGGCTGCAATAATGGCTAAAAAAGAACCCGCTGAAATAATGACTACAGTCGATAATTGAATAGCGGCAGCAATAATTGCAGCAATCCCAATAGCAATAACAATTTGCACTCCAGACACGTTGATAGCCTTGCTAACAGCCACCTTCAAGTCATTTTTACGAGAATGCTCTATGGCAATATTAAATTTACCTGATTCATAAGACATACCACCAAAAATACGCACTACGCGGTAACCTTCAATCGCTTCACTAGCAATCTCAGTTACTTCACCCATGGTTTTTTGTACTTTGTGACTAATGCGTCTCACTCGTTTATTAGTGTACTTCACGATGAGACCCACAAAGGGGATGGTTAATAAGAACATGAGGGACAATTGCCAACAGATCACCATCATTACGGTTAGCAATCCCATAATTAAGCAGGTGGTTTGTACAAAGTCTGTTAATGCTTCAGCACTAACTTGTGCGACTTGTTCTACGTCATACAAAATTTTAGAAAGCAACTGACCTGAGGTTGCCTCATCATAAAAATCCGCTGGCAAACGAAGTACATGTGCAAATACTTTTTCTCTTAAAACCTTCACTACTGAGCGGGCAACCCAAGTCATGCAATAGCTTCCTAGGGAGCTAACTAGCCCTCTTAAAGTAATGCCTATTAAAATGATATAGGGGATTTTTTTAATAAAAGAAAGATCAATATTAATAAATCCTTTATCGAAAAAAGGACGCATCATGTAAGTAAAACCAGCATCTATGAGTGAGTACAAAATGTTTGCACCAATCCCCAAAGCCAAAATAGGCCAAAAAGGTTTCACATAAGTGAGTAAGCGCTTATACAAGACACTTGTTTTAACAGTCAGTTTTTTTTTCATCAATTATTAAGATTGAGATAAGATGGGACGAATTGTAACTCTTATTGAACAGAAGTGCTAATATCTATTGATAAATGTTTTAAAATTATTCAAATATAAAGAGCGACTCAAATGGACCTTATGAACCTCTACTCAAAGTCATCTTAATTCGGGTATAAACACATTGAAATCCTATTTTTTGAACATTTGCATCAGAAATAGTTCCTGGTTCTGTGGTCACTAAAGCCCAAGACAATCCCCTGTTTTTGGCTGCAGTTAATCGATGATGCAGTAATTTTTTTTGTAACCCTTGTCCGCGATATGCAGGTAAAGTACTAGTCACTCCTAAATCACAAAATGCACCATGCATTGATACGAGTGCTCCCGCTACTATCTGAGAGCCATCATAAACAGCAAATGCCTTAACGCCAGTTGCTTGAGCATAACGAAAAAACTGATCTTGAGCTTCTAAATATCCAAAACCAAGAGCAATTTGCTTTGACCACTCCTCTAAAGCTGCGCCTTCTATTTCTCTTAATTCAAAAGGCGCGATTGAGCAATCAATAGGATTATATGACTCTAAATTCAAAGCAGAGACATTATTTAATTCAGTAACGAGATAACCGCGTTGACCTAAAAAAACCGCCAATTCATTGCCTACAAAAGGACATAGCTCAATATCAACTCGTGAATTGCCCTGCGTTTGATAAAAGTCCTCAATCAACTCGATTTCAGTTAAAAATTGATGCGGTTGAGTAGAAAAACCCCAACCTATCACTTGTGAAAGGTAAGCGTCACACTCTGAAAAACAGGCCGCGCCCCCATTGATTTCAATTATTTTGCCTTTAGGATAACGACGAGTGACTTCCATATGGGTTTGTTTAATACAACCCTCCATTTGCCACGCTAACTCTTTAGTAATGCATCTCATTTTAAGTTTAATCCACTGACAAGTTCATGAACTAATCCTGGTCCTTTATAAATTAAACCGCTATATACCTGAACTAAAGAGGCGCCCGCATCGAGTTTTTCTTGAGCACTATGAGAATCCTCAATCCCCCCTACCCCAATTAAAGTGACGGAATTCCCAACATAGCGTTTTAATAAATTTAAGCATTGTAAGGACAACTCTCGCACAGGCCGCCCACTTAGCCCACCGGCTTCTTCTGCAAAAGGCAAGCCCTTAACACCCTCTCGAGAACAAGTTGTATTAGTAGCAATAATCCCAGAAATCCCATGAGCTAAAATCACATCGGTCATATGTTTTAATGTTTCTGTATCCTCATCAGGTGAGACTTTTACAACTAATGGCACGACTCTTTTAAATTTATCAGCTAATTTATTTTGTGCATTTTGTAATTGTGATAATAAATCAGAAAAATAAGTGCCCTGTTGTAATTGGCGCAAATCAGGAGTGTTTGGTGAGGAGATATTAATCGTCACATAAGAGGCCTGCTCATAGACTTTATTGAAACAATAAAGATAATCCTCTGCGGCCCGATCAAGAGAGGTCTCTTTATTTTTACCAATATTAATGCCTAAAATGCCTTGATAACGTGCCTTTTTTACGTGCTCAATCAATGTATCCACGCCCAAATTATTAAACCCCATTCGATTAATAATAGCGTGTGCGTTTGGAACCCGAAATAAGCGTGGCTGAGGATTGCCCGCTTGTGGTTTTGGTGTGACGGTTCCTAATTCGATAAAAGAAAAACCCAATTTCGCTAAAGCATCCAGATGCTCTCCATTTTTATCTAGACCTGCAGCCAGACCTACTGCGTGCGGAAAATCCAATCCCATTGCCTGCACAGGCTTTCCTTTGGCTTTTTTAAAGCAAGACTGAGGCAGATAATGTAATGCCGATAAACTAAGAGAATGGGCTTTTTCAGGATCCATACGAAACAACAAAGGACGAATTATTGAATACATATCAAACATCACATTTCTGAGCCCATACGCGCAACATGGCATTTTCTGCTTGATGCAAATGATAATCAACTTCTTTCACTTCCAGCCCATAATCTTCTTGCTGCAATTGCAATAAGACCGGCCCCAAAGCCTCGGAAGTTTTACCATCACGATCAATGAGAGGAAAAATCCTGACTTCTTTAGCAACGCGTGCTAATTCACGAATTACATTTAAGTGAAAATCAACATGTTGCTCATCTAAATCAGCAAATAAATAATGCGAGCTTAATGCTAAATCAAAAGAAAAATCAGGATAAGGCAAGTGATAATCTGCAGCACCAATATAACGCCCCTCCTTTTTTCCTTGTTCATAATCAGCAAAAAATTCTTTCATGCCCTTTTGATGTTGAGCAATAAATTGCTCTAAGCCACCAACCTGACTAAAATCAAACTGATCTTGTTCCTGACGCACTTCATCGGCCATTTGCGCAAAAACCATCACTGCTTTTGAAGATAAAGTATCTTTATCTAAAACGAACATCGGATCCCAGCTCACCACTTCGTGTGCTTTATGAAACTGCTGAGAATTTACGGCACTTGGACCGCATCCATACTCTAAAATTCGCGAGCTCATGTCCTCTTGAGATAAAGCAAACATCTCGCGATATTCATCAACACTGTGCCCCCAAAGCACTAATTTTCGCATCAGCGGTCTCTCCTAAGAAATAAATTAATATCCTTTAACATAGGCTTAAGATTAGGCGATTTTTTAAAGCAGGTAAAGTGGCAACTCTGAATACGTTCATTATCTACTTCGCCATTGCACCACCTACCACAGAACGTTGCCCAACCTAGTATGCGCGTTCAGGAAGCATGTTATCGTTAATCAGGTGTCACGACAATGAATTACGCGAAAGCACATACCATTTAGGTCAGAAGGTGACTGCGTTAGTTAGCCATGCGTAGTACTCTGCCCTACTCTTAAAAAATTCTGGTTGCAAGTTCAATTCGATTGGGTATAGTCTTGTTATTTTTCGAAATAACAGGAAGTCATTTATGTACAC
>JAOATK010000011.1 GCA_030158115.1 Legionella sp. | reverse complement strand
GCTTAATTTAGGCTTGAAATGACTGACGAGATGACACAGTTAGATGAACACTCTCGATCATATAATCAGTCACTCACTAATCAGCTCCCAACATTAAAGTTTTAATTGAGATATCTTCATCTATTTTGAGCCAATGTACCCCCATCCCATTCCCAATAAAGCGCCAATCTTTTCGTTCAGCATCTGTTGCGTCTCGAAGCCGTGGAAACCATTCCAAAGGAGCTAAAATTTCCCGGCCATCAGCTAATACAAAATGCAATGAAGTTTTAGTAAAACTAACATCAACGGCATGATCATCAAATTTAATTGCTAAAGTACTCATGCCATTTCTCCAAAAATAATTCTTTATGTTCAATTACTAATAATCTAAGTTTGCTTAATTCATGACTTCTAAAACTATATGAACTCGCTTTTAAATAATAAGCCCTACAGGCGGACTAGCATTAACGATAACTCCCGGATGGACTGTTACCTTAATAGTATCAGAGACTTTCTCTCCTTTTTTTGCTGTCAATGTATAATCACCAGGAGGAACATTAGGAAAAATAACTCCGCCATCGTGAGTCGTAGTTCGAAGCTCTCGACATCCCCAAAATTTGGTTTTATGGATCCCTGGAAATAAGCCTAAGTAAAAAGGACGAACACCCGGATTTGGTTCCAAACTAACCTCAACATCGGGTTCCCCTTGAGGAATATGATCCAGGGTAATATTAGGAGGGGTAACTGTAACGGCAATTTGCCCAGTCTCAGGATTTGCAGCCATACCCATTCCCCAGGAGATAAAAGAAAACGCCATTTTAGAAGGCACTTGAAATGACACATTCAGGAGATAGTTGGGATTATTTATTCCTTCAGGGGGTACGATAAGAGTAGCCGTTTGTGTGGTGTGATAACCTGACCACCAGGTGCCAGGTTTCTCTAATCTAAGAGTAATTGGCATTCCCACTTCCCACATAATAGGACCAAATTTTCCTTCATGATCTGTTTGATGTTGTAAAGTTTCGTCTTCTAATATTATAATTTTTGCATCACAAATCGCCAGGCCCGAAGCAAAGGAACGAGCAAATCCGAAGACAGGAACTTTATTGAAAAAACCATGTTGAGATAATGCGTTATTCTTTTTACCTTTAGGCATAGTATGTTACCCCTCGAAATAGAATAGTTTACCAATTTGATGTATTCAGCATGAAATTGCAAGAGGATGTTTTTATTTGATGTTATCACCCAAAATTAATCTTATTTGATCATAAAATTGATTTAGTGCTGATCCGATTAATTTTAAATTGTTAATAGCTGCTTATGAAATGAATATTAACCTCTCCCATCATAAATCAAAATTAGCCCACAATGAGTACGCTGGACCTTTGGCCCCAACATAAGGTGGTATGAAGCTTTATCTGCTAGGCCAAATTGATCCAATAATTAATTGATAATTGGACTTTAATCAAATTAGACATATATTTTGTATATAAATAAAGCATAATGAATGTGGTTAATATGAATATTGATAAAATTGACCTGGAGTTAAAACTAGAACAATTAAAAGCAGCAAGAGAAGAGGTAATTGAGCAGCAGACTAGCTTACAAACCCAAAATAAGATCATAATACATTCCTTGGAACAGCTAGGTACACATGTAATATTCTTTAATGGCCGCCCAAAATTGACATCAGCTCTTCAGCAAAAACACGCCTCTGTAGGAGATGAAAAAAAAATAAGTGCTTTTCAAGCAGAGTTAGAGAGTAACTATAATCAATTAGACAATTACTCCACACAAATGAAGTCTAATAGCAAAGAAATAAGCTCAATTAAAGAAAAACTAGTAAAAGAGTCGCGTCTAACATTAGTTGATCTACTAAAAGCACACCTTGACCACTATAGCGCAGAGCGAAACAACACCTATCAAATTAAAGATAAATTAATAAGCAGCGATAAAGAAAACCGCGACATGTTTATTGCAAGTTTTTATGCCATGCTTAACGAATATGGCGCGAAGGGAGAAAGCAAAGCGGTTCTTGATTATATTATTGAGAATAGATCTAAATTTCCTGGCACCAAGCTTCAAACGACGCTTAATAGAATGATTGTTACATTACTAGATGCTGAGCGTCCTATCGACCCCACAGCGACTCTAAAGTATGCTGAGACTATTCTAGTAAGGCATCAAAATCAAGATTACAAATCTTGCATGAGGGAATTATATAAGCAAATTAATATAATGCGAATCTTTGCTAACCGCCTACCTCAAGAAGAGCGGAAAGTAGTTTCTACACTAGCAAATGCGCTTAAACAAGATGTAACCGACTTCATTTGTCAAAATGCATACTCCCCTCCTAATGAAGACTCTTATAAAAATTTCAGCATGAAACTTAAAGCAAGACTACATAGCCAAGATGACGTGATAAGAAATCCTCGTTGGTTGAGTATTGCAAAAAATATTGCCTTTACATTGTTTACTGTAGGCATAGCTTTGGGCATTAAATTAGCTCACTCTAAAATAACCACTGGACGAGCTTCTTTCGGTAGTGTTTAAATAACTGTGTCATCTCTCATAAATTGTTATAATTTGGACAC
>JAOATK010000010.1 GCA_030158115.1 Legionella sp. | reverse complement strand
CCCCATCAAAATTTAAGGTATATCAAAACCCTATTTATCGTTGGTTAACCTTAGGATCAAGCGCACTACAAACTGTAATTAATCGGAGAAATCCTCAAAAACCTGTTTTAGGCTATCTCCCTGCATTCACATTAATGGCTCGTCATTATCCTAATCATGCTTGTCTATTAGGTCTTGGAGGTGCTGGAGTCGCTCTTATGCTCTCGGAATTACCTTCATTAGTTGCTGTTGATAATAGTATTGAGGTGATTGATATAGCTAAACGTTTTTTCATAACTAAAGAGTTGCATAATTTAACAGTAGTACATGATAACGCCATGTCCTATGTTCAAAATAAAGAAATCTCATACTCTCATTTGATGATTGATTTATATAATGCCAACCACTTTCCCTCTGAATGCATGAATGATCTATTTTTTAGTTCCTGTAAAAAACTAATTACAGAAGATGGTTTTTTAACCATTAACCTCGCTAATTTAAAAGAGGAATGGCCTATTGTGCAAATAATTAAAAAGCAATTTAACTGCACGATGATAATCCCCATTAAAAAAACAGCCAACATGGTCATTATTGCATCCAAGTCTAACCATAAAAAATTATTTATAGAGAAAATAGAGGCATCTGGTGAGATCAAGCGCGTGATTTGGGTAGATTCATGGGGATGTGTTGGAGAGATTTAAATTATCAATCTTCTTTACTGGAATATCCCTTCTCCCATTTTTGGGAGAAGGGAGCAGGTAGTGGCACATGAGAGTTGCCACGGAGGTTCACCCTCACCCACTTTCAGTACCATCTTCCGAAAACGAAAGAAGGAATAAGCAAGCAGGCTACTTGTAACCTATCATTTGTATTTAAACTTGCATTAAATCTTTTTCCTTTTCCACTAACAAAGCATCTATTTCTAGAATGTATTTATCAGTTAGTTTTTGAATGACTTCACCTGCACGGCGTTCGTCGTCTTCAGAAATCGATTTGTCTTTTACTAATTCTTTTAATTGATTATTTGCATCTCTTCTTATATTTCGAATGGAAACTCTACCTTGCTCACCTTCGCTACGAACCACTTTAATCAATTCTTTTCTGCGCTCTTCAGTTAAAGGCGGCATCGGTACACGAATTGCAGCACCAGCAGTCGAAGGATTTAAGCCTAAATCAGAGGTTAATATGGCTTTTTCTATCGCAGCAACCATTGATTTTTCCCACGGTGTTACTAAGATAGTACGTGAATCACTTGCTGTAATATTAGCCACCTGAGTTAAAAGAGTTGGCGTGCCGTAATAATCAACTTGGACGTGATCTAGCAAACCAGCATTAGCTCGTCCTGTGCGAATTTTTGTCATATCAACATGCAAGGACTCAATCGTTTTTTTCATTCGTTTTTCTGAATCTTGCTTAATTTCATTAATCATTATTGGCTCCAACTATAGTTCCTACATGTTCTCCAGATACAATTCGCTTTAATGCATGGGGTGCATCCATGTCAAAAACCTGCAAAGGCATTTCTTGATCTTGACATAAACAAATGGCAGTTAAATCCATTACTTCCAAGCCTTGTGTTAATACTTCTTTATAAGTTAAAAAGTCATAACGTTTGGCGTTAGGATTTTTTAAAGGATCTTCTGAGTAGATACCATCTACTTTAGTTGCTTTTAAAACTACATCAGCACCAACTTCAATTGCTCTTAAACAAGCAGCTGTATCGGTGGTAAAAAATGGATTTCCAGTACCTGCTGCAAAAATAACGACTTGTCCTGAGCGCAAATGCGTAATCGCCTTACGTCTATGATAAGAGTCAACAACTCCTATCATAGGAATGGCTGACATGATGCGTGCAGGCAAGTCGATACGCTCTAACGCATCTCGCATTGCTAAAGCATTCATCACGGTAGCCAACATCCCCATATGGTCACCTGTTACGCGTCCCACTCCGGCCTTAGACAGAGCTTTACCGCGAAACAAATTACCACCACCCAATACAAGACCTACTTCAACTCCCATTCGAATAAGCTCAGCAATGTCTCTTGCTAATGTGTCTAACACTGCCGGATCAATACCAAACTGTAACTTACCCATAAGGGCTTCGCCACTGAATTTAAGCAAAATACGTTTATATTTTATAGGGTGGTTTTTTTCCATCATGAACGAACCTGTGCCATTACTTCTTCAACAAAATTATCTTCTTTTTTCTCTATGCCTTCGCCTACTTCGTAGCGAATAAATGAAATCACCTCAGCATTTTTTTCTTTTAACAACTGACTGACTTTGATGTCAGGATTTTTAACATAAGGCTGGCCTAATAAACTCACTTCATCAATGAATTTGTTAATTCGACCTTCAATCATTTTGTCGATAATTTCTTGTGGTTTACCACTTTCTTTCGCTTGAGCAGTAAAGATTTCACGCTCATTTTCAATCGCTTCTGCAGACACTTGATCACGATTCACAACAACTGGTCTACTTGCGGCAACATGCATGGCAATATCTTTAGCAAGGGCTTCGTCACCATTTTTTAAAGCAACCATCACGCCTATACGTGAACCGTGCAAATAATGGCCTATAACGCCATCACAACTAATACGCTCTAATCGACGTAATTTAATATTTTCACCGATTTTAGCAACTAGTTCTTGTCGTGCCTGTTCTACTGTGCTTCCAGAAGCCAATGTAAGCGCAGATAAAGCGTCTATTGTAGTTACTTGGCTATTTAATGCTGCTGCTGCAACCGTATTTGCAAAGTTTGTGAAATTTTCATCGCGAGCAACAAAGTCAGTTTCACTATTGATTTCAACCATGACTGCACTGCGACCATCGGTAGAACGTTCAACAATGACGATGCCTTCTGCTGCAACTCGATCTGCCTTTTTATCTGCTTTAGCTTGACCTGCTTTACGCATTTCAGTAATTGCAGCATCGATATCACCGTTGGTAGCGATTAAGAATTTTTTACATTCCATCATGCCAGCGCCTGTGCGCTCGCGTAATTGCATAACTAATCCAGCACTAATTGACATATTCATTTCTCCACATAACAAAAGGGGGCAAAATTAGGTTTTGATACCTATCGCCCCCAAGATTCATATATTAATTATTTCGCAGCTTTTTCTTCGCTGGCAGGCACTACTTCTATAAATTCAGCACTAGAAGAAACGCCACCCACTGTATTACTGTTTTTTCCATCTAAAATGGCATCAGCAATAGAACGAACATAAATGTCAACTGCTCGCATAGAGTCATCATTACCAGGAATAATGTAATCAATATTTTGGGGACTATTATTGGTATCAACAACGCCAATAACAGGAATTTTTAATCGACGAGCTTCTTCCACAGCAATGTGTTCAAAACCAACGTCAACCACAAACAAAGCATCAGGCAAACCACCCATATGCTCAATACCACCTAAACCGCGATCTAACTTTTCAAGTTCGCGCGTCAGCATTAATGCTTCTTTCTTAATCATGCCTTCAAATAGGCCTTTCTCTTGCATTTCTTTCAATTCTTTCAAGCGAAATATGGATTGACGAACTGTTTTGTAGTTAGTCAACATACCGCCTAACCAGCGATGATCCACATAAGGCATGCCACAACGCTTGGCTTGTTCACGAATGCTTTCTTGTGCTGCTCTTTTCGTACCAACAAAAAGAATTTTTGCTTTGTGAGAAGCTAATTTGCCCACATAGTTTATTGCATCATTCAGCATGACCATGGTTTTTTCAAGGTCGATGATGTGAATTTTATTGCGCGCACCGAATATGTACTGCCCCATTTCAGGATTCCAGAACCGTGTTCTGTGACCAAAATGAGCGCCCGCTTCGAGCAATTCACGCATACTGACTTTATTCATTATTTATATCTCCAGGGTTAGTCGTCCACGTTTCCCATACGTTACCCACAAGGGACCCTAACGTGATGTGACGAAACGTGTGTGTATTTAACGCGCTGCATTTATATCATATATGTGATAATGCATCAATCAAATTTTCTAACTCCCTGACAAATGTATTTTACTCTTATTTGTCCAAGCAACTGAGGTCTCTAAAAAGACTTAACCTATATTTTCTAATAAGAAAAAACTAAAAAACTCTTTCCAACTGCCCCCCTAAGACTTAACATGATAGTTAAAACACTAAAAATCATAATATGACTACGCAAACGTACTCCTACAACCCGCACCATCACACAAAAATCTGGCTAAGTAATAATCCAGATTCTTTTATGAATTTAGAAAATCAAATTCGTTTAATTAAAATGCGTGAAACAAATCCTCATGATCGAATTCACCTTATTTACGATGCAAGCCTCTTAACATCTAAGTCCATTGAAGAATTGATGATTTTTTGTAAAGAGCACTTCATTCTTACTATTGATGCCAATGAATTTAAAAACCAACTAAAGTCGGATAATGAACGTCAATTATTTCACTTCTATCAAGATGAAATTCAACATTTGAATGAAGGTGGGAATTTGGCTGTTGCTAGCGATATTTTAAGATGGTTATCTCCTGTTTATGTCTTGGGAACTTATTCGGATTTTGATTATCCAATCGACACCTCCACACTTCCCAATCAAATAGAGGTTGCAGCGCCTCTACTATTAAATATTGGGAGCTTAAAATTAGGCAAACAAGAGTTTACTTTTGTAAATAATGATTATATCGCCGTAGTAAATGATATAGCAGGACAAGAAGAAATTAATCGAGTACAGCAAGGGATTATTGATATACTAACCCAATATCATACGGATTTTCTGGATCAAATAGAGCAAAAATTAAAAGGAACTTTTCTTAATCGTCTGGTATTAAAGAGCATGAAAAACCGCTCAGAGACTTTTTATATTATGAAATCAAGAGAAATTAGCCAGACTCTTTCCTCTCGAAATATTCGTCACTATATCCGTCAAATAATGTCTGACACCACTGCCTTCATCGATTTTAATAGATTATATGGAGAAGAATCGCGTGAAGAAATTATTCAAAAATTAAGGGCTAATCTGCGCAAGCAACTTCATCCAATTAAGTATCTTTTTTTCAAAAAAGAATACATTGAGTCTAGAGAAATTTTAAAACAAAAAGATGAGGATTTTTTAACTTCTCTCATGAAAAAAGAACTTAATTTATATCTTAAATCGATTATTGTTTGCACTACTGGCCCTCTTAAAATTTCCAAGGCCATGTTTAATGGTTACCTTTTCGATGTAAGCGAATTTTTAAAAAGAATAAAGCCCTTTTCATTTAACACTTATAAATTACAAAAGGCATTTCAGTCACAGAATTCTATTCCTCTCCATGAAAATGCCTTGGGGATGCTGCTTTTTCTTGGAAAAGGCGAAGGCGAGCTCAATGATTCATCCTGGCTTGATTCAGGAAGAAAATTACAAGAAATTCGTGTTCATGCATTAAAAGAAAAACAAAAGGAATTTGCTTTAGTTTTGCCCTCTTCCCTGCTCAAAATTAAAACTGACATTGAAAGATGTATTACAAAACCATTTCACTTTCAAGGAGAAGTTCTAGAGCAGGTATTAAAATGCTTCCGTGAAGACAATGCAATCAATGAGTTTGATACCGCGCAGTTCAAAAGTCTTTTAAAGAAGTATTCTACTAAAAATGGTTTTTTTTCAAAATTCACCTTTAGTCATACTCGAAAATTAATCCGGACCCTAAATAATCTTACCAATAATGCCATTATATATAGCCTAACGAAAGATAGAAAAATAAAATTTTGAGAGACTCGCTTATCTCGCAGAAAGCACTGTCTCTTGATATTTATCAAGTTATTTTAAACACTGCCGCTAACTAAGATACAGCGACACACGTTAAGATTGTTTATGAACATCATGAGATCAATTGCCGTCTTAATTTATTTGCTACTAACTACATCAAATACTTTTGCTGAAGCTCTTTATGGAGAATCCTTGTGTAATTCGCCTGATTATTTTTGTATGCAAATTAAAGCAGGAGAAAGCTGGGAAAAGCTCTTTCCAAATGCAGAAGAAAAAGACATTGTCCGACGTATTAATCGAATGAATGTTCGCTTAAAAACCGGCATGACGATTGCTGTTCCTAAAAATATTGAACGATTAACTATTTATGATGTGGCCCCTTTTCCCAGATACATTGAACCTACTGGAGAAAAAGCAATCTATGTTAGCCAAAAAAAATTAGCATGGGCAGCTTATGATGTGGATGGTGAACTACTCTGGTGGGGGCCTATCTCATCGGGTATTAGTAAATGTCGTGGTGTACTTGGCGGATGTACGACGCCAACAGGATCATTTCGAATTGTTCGCAAACAAGACATTGATTGCGTTTCTACCGTCTTCCCTAAACGCGCTGATGGCAATGATGGTGGAGCATTAATGCCTTATTGCATGCATTTTTTTAGAGGGTATGCCTTACATGGCAGTTATGATGTACCTGGCTATAGAGCAAGTCATGGCTGTGTGCGAATGTTTATTGAAGACGCACGCTGGTTAAATGAAGAGTTTGTTGATTTACCAGGTAATGGCATGCCTGGAACGCGCGTTATTATTGATGAGCCTCAAGAATACGCACAAAAATAGACAAATAATAATCAATCTGGTAATATTTTATTTGGTGAAATTTGTATATTAGTATGATATTGTCGGCTTCGAATTTTATGATTAAAAAAAACTGCTTTAACTGGTCTTAGCGCTTAAATTAACTTCCGGTTTTTAATCAAACGAATTTTACAAAAAATTAATGCCACGAGATAAATCTGAGGAACTAAAAACAATGGCTCATTACAATGACTCTGAATCAAAAATAAATATTAATAGCAAGCCGTTTATGTCATGGATAGTATGGGGCTTAGGCTGTTTATTTTATTTTTATGAATGCCTCTTACAAGTCTCTCCAGGTGTCATGAGTAATGAATTAATGAGAGATTTCTCCGTGACTAGCCAAACATTAGGGGTTTTATCTGGAGTCTATTTTTATTCTTATGCTGCCATGCAATTACCTGGTGGGGTTTTAATGGATTATTTCGGTCCACATCGCCTCTTAACGCTAGCCACAGTAGTCTGTGCTGTCAGCACTATTGCTTTTGGAATGACTGATAATTTTTTCATGGCTTGCGCCGCGCGCTTAATGATAGGTTTTGGTTCAGCTTTTGCAGCAGTTGGCACGATGAAATTAGCCGCCAGTTGGTTCCCTGCCCAGCGTTTTGCTTTACTCACAGGCCTTATGGTTACTATTGGAATGCTAGGAGCAATCGGAGGAGAAGCCCCACTAGCTCTTTTGATTGATAATTTTGACTGGCGTGAAAGCATGGTCATCATGGGGGTTATTGGTCTTGTGCTTGCTGTATTAATTTTCTTAATTGCTAAAGATGCACCCGGAAATCGTAACTCAGATCATCATCTTGCATTAGAAGAAGAAGAGCTTTTAATACCTAGCCTACTTACTTTAATGAGAAACAAACAGCTTTGGCTTGTAGCCTGTTATGGCGGTTTAATGTATATGGCGACTCCTGTTTTTTGCGGTCTATGGGGTGTTCCATTTTTAATGAATAAAATGCTGCTTACTAAGGCAACTGCGGCTAATTATGTTTCTCTAGTATTTATTGGATGGGCTATTGCCAGTCCATTATGGGGTATTTTTTCTAATCGTATCGGTTTGCGTAAACCACCGATGTACATAGGATGTGTTGGTTCACTGATTTGCTCCACGCTCTTTATTTTTGCTCCAATCACCACCCCAATCATCATGCAATTTTTACTTTTTGCATTTGGTATTTTTTCTGCTGGTTTTCTACCTGCATTTACAGTTGCAAAAGAGCTATGCAATAAAAAATACGTGGCTACAGGCCTAAGCTTCATGAACATGATGAATATGATAGGTATTGCTTTGGCACAACCACTTATCGGCTACATACTTGATAAGATGTGGCAAGGTGAATTAAACGGTACGGTGCGCGTTTATCCTTTGACGGCATATCATACAGGTTTAGCTATTCTGCCAGTAGGTATGCTAATCGCTTTAATTATTTTACCAAGAATTAAAGAAACATATTGCCAAAGCGTGCATAAATGAAATAATACCCCCAAATTAAAAGTAGCCTGGATGAAGCACAGCGTAATCCGGGCTACTTTTGATAGAACGGCTTGGGAAATGACCATAACATACTAATTTCAAAAGTAGATTTAATAATGTCTAAGAAACTATACATCAAAACAAATGGCTGCCAAATGAATGAGTATGACTCATCAAAAATGGCTGAAGTCCTGCTTCAATCACATGGTTTAGTTAAAACCGAAATAGTAGAAGAAGCAGATGTTATTTTATTAAACACCTGCTCCATCCGTGAAAAAGCGCAAGAAAAAGTGTTTTCTCAATTAGGCCAATGGCGAGAATACAAAGCTAAAAACCCTCATGTAATCATTGGCGTAGGGGGTTGCGTTGCAAGCCAAGAAGGTGCTGATATTGTTAAACGAGCTCCTTTTGTCGATATTGTTTTTGGTCCACAAACGCTGCATCGTCTGCCAGCATTACTTAATGAGCGCGCGGAAAAGAAAAAGTCTGTTGTCGACATTAGTTTCCCTGAAATTGAAAAATTTGATCATTTACCCGCTCCTCGAGCTGAAGGCCCCACCGCTTTTGTATCCATCATGGAAGGTTGTAGTAAATACTGCAGTTTCTGTGTTGTTCCCTATACTCGGGGCGAAGAGCTCAGTCGTCCTTTTGATGATGTTCTTGCAGAATGCTATCAATTAGCAACCCAAGGTGTTCGAGAAATTAATTTATTAGGTCAAAACGTCAATGATTACCGCGGTAAAATGGAGAATGGTGATGTAGCTGACTTAGCACTTTTAATTCATTACATTGCTGCCATTGATGGAATAGGAAGGATTCGCTTCACAACCTCTCATCCTTTAGCATTCTCTGATAATTTAATTAATGCTTATGCCGAAGTCCCTGAGCTAGCTAATCATTTGCACTTACCCGTACAAAGTGGCTCTGATCGCATTTTAGGTCTGATGAAACGTGGTTACACGGCTTTAGAATTTAAATCAAAAATTAGAAAACTACGAAAAGTACGCCCTGATATCCGTTTATCTACTGATATTATTGTTGGCTTTCCCGGTGAAACGGATAAAGACTTCCAAGCAACAATGGACTTAGTGCATGAAATGGGCTTTGATACATCATTTAGCTTTATCTATAGTCCAAGACCAGGTACTCCAGCTGCTAATTTAGTCGATGAGACTCCTTTAGAAGTTAAAAAACAACGCCTGCAAGTTCTACAAAATAGATTGCTACTACAAGCATCTCGTTACAGTCAATCCATGATTGGTAGCACTCAACGCATTTTAATTACTGGACACTCAAAAAGAGACTCTCAACAGCTATCAGGACGAACAGAATGTAATCGTGTGGTAAATTTTGAAGGACCGGCTCATCTGATTGGCAAGTTTGCCGATGTGCACATCGCTGAGGCACTCCCTAATTCCTTACGAGGCCGTCTAGTTGAAGAGACTCAAGTATCCTGATGATAGAACATATTCAAAAGCAATTAACCATCCCTCGCGAGCACCATAATCAACGTATCGATACGGTGCTTGCGCATTTACTTCCTGAATATTCACGTTCTCAAATCAGTACCTGGATTAAAAATGGGACTGCTGTACTCAATCAAAAAACTTGCAAACCTAAAGATAAAGTGGCTGAGGGTGATCTCATTGAGATTAATGTGAATCTTAATTTAATTGACAATAATTTTGATCAATGCACTGCTGAAGACATCCCACTAGATATCATTTTTGAAGATGAAGAGCTTCTAGTATTAAATAAACCTGCAAATATGGTTGTGCATCCAGGTGCTGGGAATAGAGAGCATACTTTAGTGAATGCATTATTACATCACGCCCCTACCCTACATCATTTACCTAGAGCAGGCATTATTCACCGTCTGGATAAAGACACCACTGGCTTATTAGTGGTCGCAAAAACTATCACAGCACACACCTCATTGGTTCGCCAAATGCAAGCCCGTGATATTCAACGTCATTATGTTACCTTAGTACAAGGTCATCTTATCTCTGGTGGAACCATTGATACCAATTATGGCCGACACTCACGAAATCGATTGAAAATGGCTGTATTAGAAAATGGGCGCCAAGCGATCACGCATTATAGTATTAAAAAACAATACCAAGACTACACGTTATTAGATGTTAGACTGATGACTGGTCGGACACATCAAATTAGAGTTCATTTGACTCATATTAATCACCCAGTAGTTGGTGATTCCTTGTATGGTGGCCGCATGCGTCTTCCTCCAAATGCTTCTGATGAGCTCAAAACTCTTTTGCAAGAATTTAAACGACAAGCACTACATGCATGTACCCTTGCTTTTTTACATCCTAAAACAGATATGGAACTTAATTTTACAGCACCACTACCGGATGATTTTAAACTTCTTCTGAGCACCTTGGACGAGCATTATGAAGACTAAATTAGCCAATTGGCCCGCACCTAAAAATATCACGGCACTAACTACAACTCGGCTATCAGGATTTAGCCAAGCACCCTATGACTCCAATAATTTAGGTATGAATGTTGGGGACCAAGAAGAGCATGTTTTACAAAATCGACAACAGCTCAAACAGCTATTGCAATTGCCGAGCGAGCCTCAATGGTTACGCCAAACTCACAGCACTGACTGTGTGATTGTTGAAGAAGATAGCAATAGAGAGGCCGATGCGGCAATCACTCGCTCAAACAAACACCCTTTAGTTATTCTAACTGCCGATTGTTTACCTATTACTTTATGCAATATTCAAGGAACTGAAATAGCGGCAATCCATGCAGGCTGGAAAGGGTTAGTCAATGGTATTATAGAAAATACCCTTCATAAAATGCACAGCCCCTCTTCTGACTTGCTAGCATGGATAGGTCCTGGTATTTGCCAAAAATGCTATGAAGTAGATGATCAGGTCTATCAAAAATTCACTCAAAAATACCCTGCAAGCAAAAAAGCATTTCAATCTAACCATACTAAATGGCTAGCCAGTTTATCTCAAATTGCCGAACTCGTACTCCAATCTCATGGCGTCAACTTAGTTTACCAATCGAAATTATGTACTTTTGAACTGGAAAGTGAATTGTATTCCTATCGAAGATCGCCACAAACAGGTAGAATAGGTACGTTAATTTGGTTTAATGATTCATCAAAGGACTAATCAATATGATAAAACGTCTCAAATTATTCATAAATGCCTTACTTATGACAGCAGTTTCATTTGCCTATGCAGCTGATAACAGTGTCATTCCTAGCCTTGCTCCTGTTCTAAAAAATATAATGCCCGCTATTGTTAACGTCGCGGTTCAGGGTTATTTACCTTATGATCCATCAACTCCGCCTACAGGCGCTGATGAAGAAACAAAACCAAAAAATGCTATTCCGGAAAAAGGCCGTAAATTCGAGAGCATTGGCTCAGGGGTCATTCTTGATCCACAAAATGGCGTTATTATTACCAATGATCATGTGATAAGAAATGCTGCGCTGATTACTATCACTTTACAAGATGGTCGACGCTTAAAAGCAAAATTAGTAGGGAGTGACAGTGACACCGATTTAGCTGTTTTAAAAGTAGATGCTAAAAATCTTAAATCTCTTCCGCTAGGCAACTCAGATCAACTGCAAGTTGGTGATTTTGTAGTGGCTATAGGCAATCCATTTGGTTTAAATAGCTTTGGAAACAGCCAATCTGCAACGTTCGGTATTGTCAGCGCGTTAAATCGCAGTGATTTAAATATCGAAGGCGTAGAAAGCTTTATTCAAACTGATGCAGCCATCAATCCAGGTAATTCTGGTGGTGCTTTAGTGAATGCTAAAGGGGAATTAGTTGGTATTAATACTGCTATTTTATCTCCTTATGGTGGGAATGTCGGTATTGGTTTTGCTATTCCTATCAATATGGCAAAAGATGTAACTCAACAAATCCTAAAATTTGGCTCTATTCACCGAGGCTTAATGGGTATTTTTGTTCAACATTTAACTCCTGAGTTGGCTCAATCAATGGGTTATTCGGAAAATTTCCAAGGTGCCTTAGTTGCACAAGTGAATCCGAACTCTCCTGCTGAATTTGCTGGTTTAAAGGCCGGTGATATCATTGTCCAGATTAACAACACTAAAATCACACAAGCAACTCAGGTAAAAACTACTGTGAGTTTATTACGCGTAGGGTCCAGTGCTAAAATAATGATTCAACGTGAAGGCAGACCTATTACATTGAATGCTGTGGTTACAGATATTAAATCACACGAACAAAAACTCCAATCCACAAACCCATTTCTATATGGATTAGCATTAAGAACTTTTGATCAAGAAATGCCTCCTCATGGCAATGTCACTGGAGTCCAAATAGTTGGTGCCTCAGAAAACAGTGCTGGATGGCGTGCAGGTTTGAGACCTGGTGATATTATTATCTCGGCTAATAAAACCCCTGTAAAAGACGTAAAGTCTTTACAACAAATTGCTCAGCAGAAAAAGCAGGAATTATTAGTTCAAGTACTTCGTGGTCCTGGTGCGATGTATTTGTTGATTATTTAAAATAGTTATTAATCCGCAGTCTGGTTGCTTGCAACTAATGGAGCTTCCGTAAGAAATTTTAGTAATTGTCCATGCTCTTGTAGCCTGGATGAAGCAAAGCGTAATCGGGATCAGTGGCACCGAATTCCCGGATTACGCTTTGCTTCATCCAGGCTACAAGAGCGTAAAGTCCTTAAGTAAATATCATTAGTTGCTTACAGACACTATCCTATCTTCCTGTTAATCATCCCTTTTCTCTCGCTGATGCTAAATACTCTCGGTAACGAAAGTACTAACATCTAAAATACTTAGCTGAATATCAATATCACTAACCCTTCCTGTTTTTATAGCCAACAAAATGACTTTTACAAAAAAACATTAAAAAATGAGCCAACAGTCTTGACATCCCCTCGCGAAAGCGACAAAATCACGCGTCTTATGGCTATGTAGCTCAGCTGGTTAGAGCGCGGCACTCATAATGCTGAGGTCGGTGGTTCGAGTCCACCTATAGCCACCATTCAATCCAATAAAATCAAGATAATGCAAATATCCAAAATCTAAACCAGTGTTTACGGATGCAGGTAGATGGAAAAGATCGGATTAAGCAGCCTAATGTGAACAATAAAAAAAACCAAAGAGCGATATTGATAACCCCACTTTTTTTTACATTTAATTACGGCGTATTTACAATTCATCCCCGATGCCTACGTGCCGCTTCTTGTCCCTGATAGTTCCACACGAAATATAAATATAACTTATTGTTTTATTGATTATTCAAAAATCCCTACGTACTGCGCTTTATGCACGGTACGTAGAGGAGTAAAATTTGCGTGGACGTTTGGGCACTGTCTGCCATATCTGTAGATGCATCGCCTTACCATTTCAATAAAGGAAGTAGATTAGAATAATCATCAGTCCATAAAAATTCTTTATCACTAGCAACAAAACGCCATTGAGTGTCTTTCATCAAATTAAAAGCTAAATTTTGATCAGTAGACATCAAAGCCCATTCCGAATCAAATTGGCCTAAAGCAACATTTCCTTTATGACGTATATGAAGGACCATTAAATTCAAGGAGCGCCCTACCGCAGTCAAAACAGGTAATAATTCTAAATGTCGATTACTTAAATTAACTAAAATAATGCCGTTTTTAACAATTTTTTGATGGTACAAGGCAAACGCCTCATAAGTCATTAAATGGACTGGGATGGCGTCAGAATTAAACGCATCTACTATGAGCAGGGTTTGTGATTGATCTTCAAGCTCCTCTACGGCTAAACGACCATCATTCTTAATAATCTCGACTGATGGAGGACAATTTTTTATGTAGGTAAATAAGCGCGTATTTGTCGCTAATTCAATGACTTGATCATCAATTTCAATGATTTTAACTTGATCGCCTTTTGTGAATTGGCAAAGCATAGTCCCAATCCCTAAACCAATAATGGTGGCTGAAATCGGCTGTTGCTTTTGATGCAAGAACTCCATAATCGGTTTAATGGCGCCATAGTATGAGCTATAACCGTCAAGCTTTTTCTCTGTCATTAGCTGCAAGCCATGAACCGTTGACTGACTAATTAGCGCATGAGCCCCTTCTTTGCTGACTACCTTTTTTATCCCATAAAAATTACGCTCTTGAACTAAGATAGTATCCTCCTGAAGTATAGGGAAGAAAATAAATCCAAATAAAAGCATGAGAGATAAAAATAAGCTGATAGTACTGCGCTGCCAAATGATCATCACCAACAGCGCCAAAATAGAACTTATTTGATAAGAAGAAAAATCTCCTGGCCAATTTATAGCCGGGATAAAATAACGCGCTAGTAATATAATTAATACACTCAAGGGAGTGATCAAATGATATAGAAAGTTAGAATTAGATTTAGCTTTTCCTACCTGCTCGATAGCAAATAAGCTTAATAAGATAGCCAAAGGGTATTCATAGACTTGATTAAACCAATGCGGTGCTAAAATACCATTAAATATTCCAGCAAGAACACCGCCAAGAGCCAAACAAAAATAATAAACGGTTAGCAAATGTGGCTTGGGTCTTTTTAAAAATAAACGCCTATGACATAACAAGACTAAAATAAAAAAGCTCAGCAAATTAAATAAGATACTTTGCCAGACTTTTATTTGACTGGCATTTAAAATAAATCCAAGAATCGTGAATACAAGAAAAAACATGGCATTATTAGAAAGCCATGTAAAAGAAATAATTGGCCTATTCATAAAAGCCAAGATAAAGGTTATCAAGTATAAAGCTAAAGGAACCACCCAAAAAAGAGGAGTAGCCGCCACATCGGTTGTAATATACAAAGTAACGCCTAGTAGCAAACTGCAGGGGACAAAACTTAAGAAAACCCAATACAGTATCTCTAACCAAGACCAAGAAGTTCTCTCCTGCTCTGGTTGTTCTATAGGTTGATAACGAACAGCAAACAATAAAAAGAATAAAAGGCTAACATAAATAACATACCCGATACTCCATAAATAAAATTGGTTTTTTAATCCAATAAAACGTTCAATGACTACGGGATAAAATAATAAAGCACATAGGCTTCCACAATTTGAAGCAATATATAAAAAATAAGGATCTGAGGCACCTTTTTCTTTCGTTTGACTATAGGCAAACTGTAATAATGGGGCTGATGCGCCAATAATAAGTAAGGGCACACCTATCTGTGTTAAAAGATTAAATAAAATACTCCATTCTGGAGCTCCCTTCATAACTAAAGGATGAAATAACAAGGGGATAGTGCAAAAACTTAAAAAGAGTAAAGCGCTATGGATTAGTCGCCAAGTTCTTGGTTTTTTAAAAAAAACAAGCAAAGCCACATATCCATAAGCAACGAGCAATACGCCTTGAAAAAATAACATACACACAGTCCATACTGCGGGAGTCCCTCCATAGACTGGAAGTAATGCTTTAGCAGCCATAGGCTGAATACTAAATAATAAAACAGCGCTTAAAAATAAAGCCAGCGGAAATAAAAATCGGAACACAACTCATCCTTTAGTTGCTGGTATCAATAAAAGCGCTATTTATTGTAAGAGGAGTAGCTTGGATGCAGCGAAGCTACAACTCATTATAAAAACCGTCACACCCTTTGGTTGTTACCATGCTTGAAAATAGATAGTGTAAATTGAGTGCTTACCATATTCAAATGAATTATCTTGTATCGACAAATAAGGAAAAATATAGGAATATATTGCTCTTTATTTTTGATTTGTAGTCTTGATAAAGCACAGCTTAATCAAGACGATAATACCCTCAAGGACAAAATGCATTATTTAGGGCAGTTTATAGATTATATCCTTCATATTGATGTGTATCTAAATATGTTTGTATCCACGTATGGATTTTTGACTTATTTTATCTTATTTGCAGTCATTTTCTGTGAAACAGGGCTTATTGTTACGCCTTTTTTACCAGGTGACTCTTTATTATTTGCCGCAGGAAGTATTGCCGCACAATCGGATAATTCGTTTAATATTTATGTGTTATTTTTATTACTATTTTTTGCTTCTGTATTGGGAAATCAAATTAATTTTCTAATCGGAAGAGCATTAGGTCCGCGTATTTTTGCTGCGAATCACTCCTGGTTATTGAATAAGAAGCACTTAGAGCAAACTCATGCTTTTTATGAAAAACATGGGGGGAAAACTCTTATTTTTGCCCGTTTTATTCCTATAATACGGACTTTCGCTCCTTTTGTTGCCGGCATAGGAACCATGAAATTGCTTCATTTTTCTTTATATAATTTATTCAGCGCATTTTTATGGGTTGGGAGTTTATTGTGCTTAGGCTATTTTTTAGGCTCAATCCCTGTGGTTAAAGAACATTTTACCCTAGGAATTTATGCGATTATTTTAATTTCGATATTACCACCTATCATTACTTTAGTATGTCGAAAAAATGCCTAAATAATCGCTTAGTAGCATCACTGCCATCATTTTCTAGGGTGATGGCAGTGGTTCTCCGCAGAACTGAATTACGCTACATTATCAGCTCTAATTTTCAACTGCTCTAACGCCATTTCAAGGCGATTTATTACTCTTTTTTTCCCTAACAAAACAAGCGTCATATCAATCGAAGGTGACATACTTGAGCCAGTCACCGCGACTCTTAAAGGTTGTGCTATTTTGCCCATATTAATGTCAAAAGCTGCACATATATCATTAACACATGCTTGTAAAGTGTCTTTTTGCCAGTCATTGACCAATTTCAAATGCTCATAAAGTGCCTTAAGTGGCTCTAACACCACTGGGCGCAAATGTTTTTTTACTGCCTCTTCATCATATTCAACTGTATCAGTAAAAAAGCCCAGACTTATTTGACACATTTCGGCTAGTGTTTTACAGCGCTCAGCTTGAGTCTCTACTAAATCAGTTAAATTTGGTCCTTGAGTCAAATCAACCCCTGCCGCTTCAAAATGCCAACGCAGTGCTTTAGCAACCTCCTCGGGGGAGTCACTTTTTTGATAGTGTTGATTAAGCCAATGTAATTTATCGTAATTAAAACTGGAAACACCACGGCTGACATGCTTTAAATCAAAAGACGCAATCATCTCATTCAAACTAAAAATTTCTTGATCACCATGTGACCATCCTAAACGCACCAAATAATTTAATAAAGCATGTGGCAAAATACCCATTTCTTTAAATTGCAATACACTAACCGCGCCATGACGTTTTGATAAACGTTTACCATCTTCGCCTAAAATCATTGGCAAATGAGCAAAGACAGGAATAGGCGCATTCAGTGCTTTAAATAAATTAATTTGTCTTGGGGTATTATTAATATGATCATCGCCACGAATGACATGCGTAATTTTCATATCCAAATCATCAATCACTACTGCAAAATTATAGGTGGGATGCCCATCTGATCGCACCAGAATTAAATCATCTAATTCGCTGTTTTCAACGTGAATTTCACCATATACCTCATCAGTAAATGATACTGTACCTTGATCAGGATTTTTAAAGCGAATGACATAAGGTTTATCTGTTAAAGGTAAATTTTTACTACGACAACATCCATCGTAACGAGGTTTTTCTTTAGCTTCCATTTGCGACTCACGCAACGCTTCCAGACGCTCTTTACTGCATTCGCAACGGTAGGCTAAGCCTTCATTTAAGAATTGCTGGGCTACTTGATGATAGCGTTCATAACGATCTGTTTGATAAATAGGACCCTCATCACAGTCTAAACCAAGCCATGCCATTCCATCTAAGATGGCTTGCACAGACTCTTGTGTTGAACGCTCTTTGTCCGTATCTTCAATACGGAGAATAAATTGACCTTTATACCGTTTTGCATAAAGCCATGAAAATAAAGCCGTTCGTACGCCACCTACGTGTAAAAATCCAGTTGGACTTGGTGCAAATCGAGTTCTAACAGTCATAATTTCTTCCGTTGTAAGGGATAAAACAATTGCGCTATAATAGCCGACTTTGTAGTCTGGGTGAAGCGCCACGTCATTACTCCTAGGAGTTATACTTGAAAAGTATTGGTATTAAATATCAACTAAGAATTACCACTCTTATTCCCGCCTTTTTAGTTGCATTACTTTTTGCAGTCTTCTATAACGGTCTTTTTGGAAATGATTTAAAGCAGCATATGTCGCGTCTAGGTGAAGCTTATATCCGACAATTAGTACCCGCAGCGCAATATGCCATGCTTCGTCGTGATGATCGAACATTACAAGGTTTAATTAATGCCTCCACCATTAATCCCGAAGTCAAAGCATTGGCATTTTATAACGCTGAAGGGCAATTGCTTGCTTACCGTGGTGGTAAACACTCTATTCATAAGCCCTTCAGTCCACCAGGGTTCACTGGGGATTATATTGAAAGCAAGCAAATCAATCCATTTACCATTAATTTTATAGCACCTGTTACTATTCCTAAATTTAATCTCTACTCTGATACTACATTTAGCCATAACATGAGCCATCCAGGCATATTCCATGCCGATGATATTTTAGGCTGGCTTTCTATTGATATTGATACCCGTTCGATGATTATCAAACGCTATCAAATGCTTATTGTCACTATTTTTATTACCTTGTTTGGTTTGTTAATGGGGCTCACCATTCATTATTTTCTTTCTAAACGCATTTATTTACCTATTTCACGGCTACGCCGCAGTATGAAGCAGATTTTGCGTAATGAATTTGAAACTGAAATCAAAACCACCAGCCCTGGTGAGTTAGGGCTGGTAGAACAAGGCTGTGCACATTTACAAAAAGAATATTTGAGTACTATTAACGACTTAAATCAGCATATTGAAGTGGCAACAGCTGATCTGCAACACGGTCTTGAGCTTTTGGAAGAAAAGAATATTGAACTGTCCTTAGAAAAGAAAAAATCCGAAGAAAAAAGCCGACAAAAATCCGAGTTTATTGCCAATATGAGTCATGAAATTCGTACCCCGATGAATGGCGTCATTGGCTTTACTAATGTTTTGTTGGAAACAAAACTGGACTCTTTACAATTAGATTATGTAAAAACCATTAAATCTTCCGCACAAGAACTATTAGGTATCATTAATGATATTTTAGATTTTTCTAAAATTGATGCGGGTAAACTTCGTTTAGATTGTATCCCTTTAAATATTCGCCATTGTATTGATGAAGTGTTAGCTCTTGCAGCACCGAATGCACGTCGGAAAGGAATAGACTTAATTCCTATTACTGATGTCAATGTTCCTAAAATTGTTTTAGGCGACCCCTTCAGAGTAAAACAATTTATCAGTAATTTAGTCGCTAATGCGGTGAAATTTACCGACCATGGCTATGTCTTGATACGTACTAAAATAGAACAAGAAACAGATAAAGACTACACGGTAAACATTGCAATCACTGATACAGGGCCTGGAATATCTACAGAAGACCAAAGCAAATTATTTACTGCATTTAATCAAGCAGATACCAGTATTACACGCCGTTATGGTGGCTCAGGCTTAGGATTAGTGATTTGCAAAAAATTATGTGAAGAAATGAAAGGTCGTATTACATTAACCAGTGAATTAAATAAAGGCTCTGTGTTTACCGCTTCCATAAAAGTTGAAAAGTTAGGCGCCTATGAAATAGAAAAAAATCAAACTCATCGTTTTGCTCACTTAAAAATACTTTGTTTTGATGATAACCCATTGCAATTAGAGGCCTTATGTAATGGATTAAGCTATTGGGGAATAACCTGTGTTTCTGTAAGCTCCTACAGTCAGTTAGCAGAGGCATTATCTAATAATAAAGATTGCTCTATTGCGTTTCTGAATGTCAACCAAGGCTGTGAACAGCAAATTGGAAAAATTATTGCAGAATATAATGATCGTTCTTATGTTCTTATTTCAAAATGGCATATTAAAGATTATGCTTCTTTAGGAGCACATGGCTTTTTATTTAAACCCATTAGTATTCAAAAACTCCAAGACATGATTGAATTGCTTAGTAATGAACAGAACAATGAAAAGCCAAATCATCATGAACTTGATGGACTACGAGAACAATTGCGCAATCTACATCCTGATCTACTGATTGCGGAAGACAACCCTGTTAATAAAATGCTTTTAGATTCTTTATTAGGGACCCATGCCACCATCATTGCTGTAGATGATGGCGAGATGGCGGTCGCTGCTTGTAATGAACGAAAATTCAGCATGATCTTACTTGATTTACAAATGCCTAAACTCAATGGCCTTGAAGCTGCGCAAATGATTCATCAACATTCAAAAATTAACAGACATACCCCTATCGTATTGATTAGTGCAAACAGCAGCGATGTGAATAATCTAGACTTAAAAAAATCAGGCGTCGACTTTTGCTTGCAAAAACCTATCGATGAAAAACAGCTCCTAAGTCAAATTCTACGCACTGCCAATAAAATAAAATCAACTGCTATTGATTGGCAGTTATGCGTTCAAAAAGTGTCTGGTAATCAGGTACTAGCAGAAGAGTTTCTGGCACAATTTGTTATAGAATTACGTAAAAATAGAGAAGAGTTTATTCATTTAATGCACCAACAAGAAGTCAAAAAATTAGGTGAGGCAGCTCATAAATTACATGGTGCCTGTTGTTTTTCTGGAGTACCTACCTTGCAGAAAAAAGTCATTCAAGTAGAAAAGTTAGCGGCTCGATTTGCATCAATTGATGAATTAACGATACCTTTTACTGAATTAATTGAAAGTATTGATGCAGTAATTACTGAATATGAGAACCAACCTGAAAAGGAAAAAAAATGACTATAAAAAATGCCATATATGCTCAATCTGGTGGTGTCACTGCGGTAATTAATGTTTCTGCCTGCGCTGTCATTCAGACGGCAAAATTATATCCGGATCATATAGGAAAAGTATATGCAGCTAAAAATGGAATTATCGGTGCATTGAATGAAGAATTAATTGATACCTCTCTCGAAAGTGATGAGGATATTGCTAAGCTTATGCAAACACCCTCAGGTGCTTTTGGATCTTGTCGTTACAAATTAAAAAATGATGGGGATGAGTACAAACGTTTAATTGAAGTATTTAAAGCCCATAATATTGGCTATTTTTTCTATAATGGCGGTGGCGACTCACAAGATACAGCCCATAAAGTTTCGCAACTTGGTGAAACGATGGGTTATCCAATTACTTGTATTGGAATACCGAAAACAGTAGATAACGATCTTCCTTTTACTGATACCTGCCCAGGATTTGGCTCTGTTGCTAAATACGTGGCTGTTTCAACTAAAGAAGCAGGTTTTGATGTCGCCTCCATGGCAGCCTCCTCCACTAAGGTCTTTATTCTTGAAGTAATGGGACGTCATGCAGGATGGATTGCTGCAGCCAGTGGATTAGCTAGCCAACAGAGCAGTGAGCCTCCTCATATTATTTTATTGCCTGAGGTGACTTTTGAACCAACTAAATTCATCAGCAAAGTACAAGAATGTGTGAATAATTATGGCTATTGTGTCATTGTTGTTTCAGAAGGTATTCGTAATAAAGAGGGTCAATTCTTAAGTGATGCGGGCTTACGTGATGCGTTTGGTCATGCACAACTAGGTGGCGTAGCCCCTGTTATTGCTCAATTAGTCAAAACAGAGTTAGGTTATAAATATCATTGGGCAGTAGCAGACTATTTGCAACGAGCTGCACGCCATATTGCTTCAAAAGTCGATGTGGATCAAGCCTATGCTTTAGGTAAAGCCGCGGTAGAGTATGCGATACAAGGTCATAATGCCATTATGCCTATTATTGTTCGTGAACAAGATGAACCTTATCAATGGTCCATTAACTATGTTCCTCTAGCTGATGTAGCAAATCAAGAAAAAGCCATGCCTCAAGAATACATTGCAGAAGATGGAATGGGTATTACAGAAGCCTGCAAACGTTATTTAGCACCACTGATTCAAGGAGAGGCATATCCTAAATATATTAATGGGTTACCTGACTATATACGCTTAAAAAATCTTTTAGTAAGCAAAAAACTTTAGGAGAAAGGCATGAAACAAAAAGGCTTTACGTTAATTGAATTAATGGTCGTAGTTGCTATTATTGGAATTCTTGCTGCGATTGCAATTCCCGGATACCAAGATTATGTGGTTAGAGCCAGGGTAACTGAAGGATTAAACCTTGCCTCTTCAGCTCAAACTACTGTTTCTGAAAACGCAATTACTGGTAATATTGATTTAAGCCAAGGCTGGACTACTCCATCAGCAACCAATATCGTTCAACATATTGCTGTAACAGGCAATAACGGTGTTATTAAAATTACTTATACGCCATTAGCGCAAAGCATAGTCCTTACCATGACCCCCTCCTCCCATGGAGAAGCTCTGGTTGCAGGTACACCACCGACAGAACCTATTATCTGGACTTGTGCTGTAACTGATGCCACTAATGACCGGTACGTACCTGCAAATTGTAGAATATAACCACTTCCCTTCCCCCGGGAAGAAGGGGGACTTGTAATATTTAAATTAAAGAGAACACATTATGTCCCGTCAAGACCGCATCAAACAACAACTGACTGAAGCATTAAACCCTATTGACTTAAACGTAGAAGATGAATCATCGAACCATCATGTTCCTGAAGGTGCAGAAACTCATTTTAAAGTGACCGTGGTGTCACTACAGTTTACTAAATTAACTCGCATAGAAAGACATCGACTCTTAAATAAGCTACTTGCTCAGGAATTTGCTCTTGGATTACACGCCTTAAGCTTGCATTTATACACCCCTGAAGAATGGGAAAAAAATAATAAAACCGTTTTAAAATCACCAGCTTGCCGTGATGGATTTAACAACGACTAAAATGGGTATATAATGTTTACTCATTTAACACATCGAACGAATTAATGAAAAATTGGTCCTCTGAAAAAATATCTGTATTTGCACTGGTTTTATTGATTACTGGCGCCATTGATAGCATTAGAAATTTACCTGCTGCAGCATTGTTTGGTTCTTCATTAATATTTTTCTTTATTCTTTCGGCAATAATTTTTCTTATTCCAGTCGCTTTGATTTCAGCTGAGCTTTCTTCAACTTGGGCTGAAGAGGAAGGAGGCATATACAGTTGGGTACATCACGCCTACGGCGAAAACATGGCGTTTTTTACGATTTGGTTGCAATGGATTAATACATTAGTCTGGTATCCCACCATTTTATCTTTTATTGCTGGCATCCTGGCGTATCTTGTTAATCCGGAACTAGCCCAAAATAAATATTATCTCATTACCGTAGTTCTGATTGCCTTCTGGTCATTAACCTTACTGGCACTTTCAGGATTACGTACCTCAGCCCGTTTTGCGGGGCTCTGTGCTATCTTTGGCATGATAGTTCCTATGAGTTTTATCATTTTGCTAGGGATTATTTGGATTATTAAAGGCCAGCCTATGGCTATTGATTTTAGTCTTTCTCAGTTACTGCCAAAATGGCAAGACAGCCAATCCTGGGCCTCATTAACCGCCATTATGACCTCTTTTCTTGGCATGGAACTAGCAGCAGTTCATGTGCGTAATGTAAAAAACCCTCAGATAAATTTTCCTCGCGCTATGTTTTTTTCGGTGCTTTTGATCCTATTTACCATGATTTTAGGCTCTTTAGCCATTGCTTTTGTCTTACCTAAAGATAAGATCAGCCTTATCGATGGCGTGATGCAAGCTTTTAATAATTTTTTCCAGGCTTATGAGTTAACCTGGTTAATGCCTGTTTTAATTTTCCTGTTATTATTAGGTAGTTTGGGTGGCATGATCAACTGGATTATTTCTCCTGCAAAAGGCTTATTAATGGCTGCGAATCATAATTTCTTACCTCCATTTATGCGTCAATTAAATAAAAATGGAGTGGCATCGAGAATTTTAATTGCTCAAGCTATTTTAGTAACCTTACTGTGTGGAGGATTTCTTTTATTCCCCAGCGTGAATGCTATTTATTGGTTATTCACGGCATTAAGTACTGAATTGTACATTATGATGTACGTGCTCATGTTTATTGCTGCCTGGAAATTAAAAGGCAAATTCGCTCACTCGCAACAATCCTTTACTGTTCCTGGTGGTAAATTCGGCTACTATTTGGTTTGCATTTTAGGCTTATTAGGGTGTTCTTTGACGTTAGTTGTTGGTTTTATTCCACCTGTTGAGTTTATGAATTTTGGAAGCGCGACACATTTTCGTTTCATCTTTTCGATAGGGATAGTAGTGATGATGCTTCCAGCTTTATTGCTATATTGGCGCAAAAAAAGGCTTAGTAGATAAAAGCCCTTGTAGCCTGGATTAGGCTACGCTTCATCTAGGCTACGGGTTTAATACCAACAATATTCTTTGGACTAGCTCCGCAAAACACCCATTATAAGGTATCTTTTTCTTCTAATGAAACAACTCTTGCTTCATGTTCTAACATAACAGGAATGCCATTGTGGACTGGGAAAGCTAAACGATCAAACTTACAGATAACTTCATGTTTTTTAATAATTAATTTCCCCTTGCATAAGGGACAAACCAATATTTCTAATAATCTTTTATCCACAATATCTCTCCTTAAATTCTAGGGTTTTTTATGTTGATCATACGTTACTTTATTTCGCACATAGACAGGTTGTGCCTCTGCCACAGAAACAGGCGGAATTTCTAGCGCCATAGCTAGTTGAATCATTGCCGAGGCATTAGGACCAATGGTTAATCGGCTGCTTATTTGTGCCTTCATTTGATCAGGGAAACTCCCCCAATACTCCTCCACCCCTATTCCTGCAAGAATAAAAGGCTGCTGCTTAGGCAAAATAATATCGCTCACCGCATTCACACGCTCTTCGGCCGTAAAATTATTCTTAGCATAATATGCCCAATACATTTCGTGCATGCGTGCATCTAAAACCGCCAAAACAGGCAAATTAGCTTCTGGGCTGCTTTGTTGTGCAGCCCAAGCGATAGTGGCCAAGCTGCTCACTGGAATTAATCCTAAATCATGCGCATACGCTAAGCCTTTAGCAATGCTGCAAGAAATACGTAGCCCAGTAAAACTTCCAGGACCACATCCAAAAATAATGGCATCTAATTGATTAATTGAAATACCTGCATCAATCATTAAGCCATCAATCATAGGCAACAGTAACTGCGCCTGTGTTTTTTGATTTCCTTGCTCTTTATAAAATAATTCCTTACCCAGCAAGACAGCGACACTCGCTGTATCGGTAGATGTATCAATCGCTAATAGTTTCATAATCCAGCATTAACTCTCTAATAAATTTTAAAACATTTTGCTCATCACGGGTTTTAGGTAATTTAGGTAAACTGGCTAATATGCGTTGACCATAATCACGACTCGTAAGACGCGGATCAGCAATAATCAAGACACCTTTATCTGTATTATCGCGAATTAAACGCCCTACACCCTGTTTTAAAGCAATAACCGCATTAGGCAAAGATAATTCATCAAAACCTGATAAGCCTTGCTCTTTCAAGTAGTTCATTCTCCCTCGAGTCACAGGATCTGCTGGACTGGAAAAAGGTAATTTATCAATAATAACACAAGAAAGAGCCTCACCCTTTACATCAACCCCTTCCCAAAAGGTCGCTGTTCCTAATAAAACCGCATTACCCAATTGCCTGAAACGTTCTAATAAAATAGGTTTTGCCTCAGAGCCTTGAATTAATAAGGGGTATTTTATAACTTTGTTCATCATTTGAGCTACTTGTTTTAAGGCTCTGTGGCTAGTAAATAAAAAGAAACAACGCCCTCCAAAGGCATTGATAATAGGCACCACTCGCTCAAGAAGTAACTCGTAATAAGTCGGGTTTTTGGGGTCGGGTAAACCACGAGGGAAGTAAAGCAATGCTTGTTCTTGATAATTAAAGGGGCTAGGTAAAAGCAATGTCGATGCTTCATTTAACCCTAAGGCATTACAAAAACACTCAAACGACTCAGCCATAGTCAGTGTTGCTGAAGTAAAAACATATGCGCAGGATTGTTTCTTTAGCAATTCACTAAATGAGTCGGCGACAATAAAAGGGGTAGCGTGAAAAATTAAAGTATGTTTAAAACGTTCTAACCAACGAATTTTATCAGTATGTTCCTGAGTAAATACGTTGAGAATTTTAGCAAAATCCTCCAATCTTTCTTTACAGCGAACAAGTCCTGGAATTTCTGCAATACTCTCATCATTGAAACAATCCATTAGTTCTTGATGCAAAGCAAACCACTGCAGCCACACCGTCATAAATGCTTTATTGCGCTTTAGTTCATCCCAACCCACCCGCTCTTCAAAAGTTGAAAGATTACTTAATAATTCATCCATAAGCTTATCTGCTTTATGGCTTAATAATTTTAAAGGTTGATTGGCGAGATCTAATGAAGGCCATTCATTAATAATGTCATCTATTAAATCACGAAATTGGCGAGTACCAATTCGTTCGCCATTAAAATGCGTTGCAATGTCAGCCAACTGATGGGCCTCATCAAAAATCACAGTATCTACGCCAGGCAACAACTCACCAAAACCTTCCTCTTTCAAACGTGAGTCAGCAAAGAAAAGATGGTGATTAATCACCACTATATCCGCCCCCATTGCCCGCTTACGCGCTTTAACCAAAAAACAAGTGTCATAATTAGGGCATTCATTCCCTAAGCAATTATCCACAGTGGAAGTCACATAAGGCCAAACTGCAGAGTCTTCTTTAAGCTCGGGCAGTTCAGAGCGATCACCGTCCTTCATTTGTGATAATTTACTGCGTACGTGAGCCACTTCATGGGCGCATTGAGGACTTTGAAATTGTCCTTCTTCTGAATGCAACGCCACGCGATATTGGCAAATATAATTGGCTCTTCCTTTTAAATTTTGAATGCGCGCAGATAAGCCCAAGGCTCGTACTAAAGTCGGTAAATCTTTTTGGTACAGTTGGTCTTGTAAGGTTTTGGTTGCTGTTGAAATGACTGCTTTTTTCCCGCTTAATAAACAGGGTAATAAATAAGCAAAGGTTTTTCCTGTTCCCGTTCCTGCCTCAGCAACTAAGGTGGATTTTTCCTCAATCGCCTTGGCAATGGCTTCGGCTAAATCAGATTGAGCCTTACGAGCAGTAAAGCCAGGAATTGCAGTGGACAGGCGCCCTTTCTCACTGAGGATTTTTCGGCAGGATTTTGCAAGAGAGGTAATGTCTACCACTCTTTCTGCAAATATTGAAGTTTATCCTTTACAGCTTCCCAATCTTTACCATCAGCTGGACCGTCTTTTTTAGCCGTGATATTAGGCCAGGATTGAGAAAGCTCTGCATTTAATGCTTTAAATTGTTGTTGTTCAGTCGTTAAATCATCTTCAGAAACAATCGCATTCACAGGGCATTCAGGCTCACATAAAGCGCAATCAATGCACTCATCGGGATGAATAACTAAAAAATTAGGACCCTCATAAAAACAATCAACAGGACATACTTCAACACAATCAGTGAATTTACATTTAATACAACTTTCAGTCACTACAAAAGTCATGATAACCCTTTCATTAAACAAGGAAGATATTGTGTATTAAAGCATAAAACAGGCTAATCAGGATAGACTATCTCTTACAAAATAGTCGAATAACTCGTAAACTATACGCTCTTAAAATCTAAGGCCACGTCTGTCAGCAAGATTTTTGTTCGGCCAGCATGTGACTTTTCAATCCCAAAGGTAAACAATGAATAAAATAGTACATTGCTGTAAATTAAACCAAGATGCTGAAGGCTTAGCAAAAGCTCCCTTCCCTGGGGCATTAGGTGAGCGAATTTTTAATGAAGTTTCAAAACAGGCATGGAGCATGTGGTTATCTCATCAAACCATGTTGATTAATGAATATCGACTTAATTTGCTTGAAGCCAAGTCTCGCGAATTTTTAAAAGAAGAAATGGAAAAATATTTCTTTGGTGAGGGTTCTGAAAAACCTACAGGGTATACGCCCAATTAAACTTTATTGATAACTCCCTAAACAAATTGTTGAACAGACTCAATTTTTTTAAAAAAAATGCAAGGAACGCTTGACTCAAAACGCTTCTCGGAGTTTAATAGCAACCCATTGGGGCCAGATAGCTCAGTCGGTAGAGCAGAGGATTGAAAATCCTCGTGTCGGCGGTTCGATTCCGTCTCTGGCCACCATGTCATCTTATTTTTCAAACCATTCTGTAATCCCATTAGACTTTCTAAAACGCCAAATTCGGGCTCTTTCCCATTTACGGGGGCACTTACCATTTAACAACAAAGAACCCTAACACGAGTTCTATAGGCTATTCCGGCCGCCCCAATAGGCCCATTAATAAACATATAATCCTGTTAAAATTCATTAAGAATACAAAATAAGCATTTATTTTAATTGCATCTATACTTTTAGTAAAACACCAAAAGGATGCGGTGATGAATGCAATCAAAAGAAGGCCTCAACAGCCCTTTAATAAAGCTAAAAAAGCTCATCTAAATGTAGAAATGCATGGATTGTTTATTTATCTTTGTGAACATAATTTATTGTTTTTTCTTCTGGCAACAAGAAACTATAGGGAAATTCAAAAAAAATTCTCACCTAAATTCTCTGAAAAAATGTTACCATTAAGAGCTCGGTTTAATAAAAGGAATTATGCAAAAAAAAGTAGACGGAATAAGCGAATAGAAAAAGTACCCTTTTTTATGAATCGAAAACTCGCTTTATCACCTATTGTTGCAATAATAAAGCAACCTCATCCTTCTACATCCAACTATATTAATACTCAACGTTTTTTTGTGACTCCACCTGCCAGCCATAACGCAAGAATTAATCCACCTGCAATAATAGAATCTTTAAAGTTGAATTAAATTGTTTATAGCATAAACGGATTGAGTTGCTCATCGCCACTAAAGGATGGCAATGAATCATCAAAGCTTAGCAGATTTTCATTAGGCATTGCTGTGGAAGCTATAATCTCAAAGTCATAAAGCTCCGTTATGTTCTTAAACCGTTTGATATAGACCCTGTTTTTTACTTCTTCATCCTTTATTTTTTGACTTAAAAAACTCATTTTGTCGGCAAGTAATGTTTCCTGCTCTTCTAACTGGCCAGAAAAATTACTGATGCGATTATCAATTGTTGGATTTAAGGCTTCTTCTATCTGTTTCTGAGGGCGCTTAGTTAGTTCTATAAATGGAGCTTCCCAATCGTTTATTGTTTCTTGTTTCCATATTGGAATTACGCTTTTTATAAAAGAGTAGGTTATTTCTAGTATACCAGCTACTTTATTAGCCTTTTCGAGTGTTTCGTAGAGAGCCAAAAAGCCGTTGTGTAATCCTTGATCGTTGATCTTACTAATTTGTTCAATAGTAAAGTCGGGAAAAACAAATTCTTGAACTAATGCTCTGTCTTTAAAAGCATCCTGAGTGGTTTTTGTAAAAACAGTTATATCCTCTGGCGGCTGCCCATTGATGTAATTCTTTAATGCGTTAATTTCTTTTATCTGTGCATGGAATAATTCTGGAAATTGTAATGGGTCAACTTCTTTATAACTGCTTTCAGTCATAACAGGTAATTTCTTTCCTTCTAGTTCTTTTAGTTTCTGCTTAAGCGATTTTATCTGGTTTGCAAAGGTTTCTAATGCACTATATTCTTTTTTTAATTCTGTCATTAACTGAGAATGATGTTGAGTAAAATCATTCAACAAAGGATGAAAGTCTTTTGTCTCAATAACTAAATCATAATACTGACTAAACCCATTATCACCTGCTTTTATTTGAATATTGGTTGCTGATTCACCAAAAATGAGCTTCATTTTTTCTGCTTTAAAAACAAAATACTTATCCTCATCCATGAAAGCTGGCATTTTTTGCTGGAACTCAAGCCAAATATTACGAATATGCCCTCTTAACTCAATAATAGGCGCTAATAACTCAGGGTGTGTAACTCTCACCTCGTTTAGAAAATAGCGCATTTCATGAAAACCATGAATACTATGAAACTCTTTTTGAGCCAGGATCATTTTTTCTTTAATTATTTCCCAAGCACTAACAACATCGGCTTTTTTAAGTTTCATTTTAATAATCTTTGCATTCACCTTTTTAAGCTGGGAATTAAATTGCTCGTTCATCACATGATACAATGCGTTTTCTTTGCACTCATGAAGAAAGTCAACACCCAACTCTGGATAACCCAAAACAGTCAGTTTATCTAAAGTAGCTAAGGTATTTTTAATTAGCGTACGTGTATTTTTATGACCAAAAGAAAATATCCATAAATCTTTTAAGTTAGCTTGATGCAACATTAATACCTGATACAGTTTTTTAATAGCTACTTTATTTGCGTTCAAATCAGGATTATTTTTGAAGTCTTCTAATGTTAGCAATATATCATTGGCCGCTCTAACTACAGCAGAACGCTCTAACAAGTAACCTAAGCCTCGATTGCCTTTAACAGCCCAAGAAAGCATAGTTCTGAGTTCATCAACCAATTCAACCATCACATTATCTAAATAGAGCGCTTTTAATTCTATCAGGCCTTTTTGATCTACGCTCTGTGGGGATTTAAGCTGTTGACACGCATACAAGACCTCTTGAACTAAAAATTGTATTGCATATTTTTTATTAAATTGATTTTTCGGAAGCCATGTTTTTGCATAGTTATTTAAAAATAAAACCACGTCATACAAACCCCAATTTTGAGCTGTTTTAATATAATGTAATAGTTCTTTTTTTATTGATCTTGACAGCAATAAATTGCTTTTAACAACTATCAAAAGTTCTGTTTTAAATAATTCCACCTGGGCTTGTTCAAATTTATTTTGATATTCTTCTAACATCCCATCAGAATATTGCAGCATGGCTGCATTAACATCGAATGCTGAAATAAGGCGGCGACTATCTTTTTTAATTTGTTTTTTCGCCATTTGTTGATTTTTTCTGCGTTGCAATTTATCTAATTGCAGTTGATCAAGAATTGAAATAGCAGCTATATAATTACAGCGCAGCTCATTCACCGATCCTTTTTCAATTTTTGTTTCTGCATGAGCTTTAAGTGCTGCACATTGCCCACTCCAAAGGTCATTAATTGCTACTTCATAAGCACTTAAAGCCTCCTCTAACTCCTTTGTTTCAAGCTTTCCATTAGCATCAGGTCGAACAAAAGGATTAGGGTAGATATTGTTTTCATTTGATTTATCCAGGCATGCCTGCCAAGCTGCTTCTAAGCCAATTAACAAATTACCCCGTTGCGTTAAAAGGTCTTTATTTAATTGAGCTCTTTCACTCAGTGGGCTCACCAAATGCAAAAAAGCTTGCCATTCGTCAAATTGTTTCAGAATAACTTGCTGCATTTCAAAAACAGTTTGGGTGTAATGATGCTCAATGGCTTTTTCTTCATTTTGTGGTTTTAGCCCCATAGGTGGATGTTCTAAAGGGGGTAGCATTCTACAAATAATACGCATATTAAAATAATTACACTGCTCAATGATGTCTTCTTGCCTATCCAAAGTCGCACAAAGACCAATGGTTCTCCCTTTCTGGTACTTATTGATTAAATGCAGCACAGCAACTGAATCGAAAATAGGGGTTTCCTGCTCAAGAAGAAACGTCCACCCCTTTTCTTGATAAGATTTTTCTAGGCGTGCATGCAAAAACTGCTGTACTCCCTTACTAAAAGTAATACCTATTTGAGGCTCTTTTTGATGCAATGGGACTGCTACATGAGCTGATGTACTGCTTTCAGGGATATAAAAATCTACTCCTTCAACTAACTGTTCTGCACGAAGAGCACTCTCAATCCATTCATTCAATTGTTCATCTGAAACATGATGTACAGGATGATCTCCAGGTATTTTTTCATTCAAAAATACTTTAAGTTGCTGTACATCTTCTTCTTCAGTCCAACCGCTTATAGAATCGACATTTTTAAATTCTTTACAATTGATAAATTCATCAACCAAAGGATAAACTCTAGCATAAGGATTTTCTATGTCGGTATGTTCTTCATTAATTTTTATAGATTGAAAAACCGTCTTGTTTTTTAAAGCGGAAAGATCATACCTATCAATAAGTAAACTCGTGGTGTATTCAGAACCTAAAGACTCTCTTTCCATCGCCGCTCGTGAGCGATATAAAGCTAAATCGCCTAAAGTGGAATAATTAATGCCCCCTACTTGATAAGTTCCTTTAGGTGAATCTACGCTGATCACACTAGAGTTAATTTTGGCAGATACTAAAGAAAAAAAATCTTTTACACCATTTTTATGGTAATCACGCTCTACGAAATCTCTATTGGCGGTACATACATCAACAGTACCCCCATCAACAACTACCCATTGCATCACAGCAAGTAAGGCGGCTGTTACGCCTTGATCTTGGTCTGTATTTATTTCCATCAACATATTATAAGGTTGATTTTTTAATGAGATTAAAACCGTTGCAAGTTGTCTAATAGTTGGAACCACACCCGTCGCGCGAAAATATTGTTCACGTAAAACAGCTAATAATTTTAACTGATTTTTTAATATAGCGGTTTCAGAAGGCTCAAATAATCTAATAGTATCAATTAACAGATTAGATAGTTGGTTTAATTCCTCTCTACTGCACTGAGTTAAGTTGTCATACCTAATTTGTGACTCTAACTCAATGATCAAAGGATAATCTTTACCTACTGCATTAATGTAAGTAATTTGTTGCGCTAAATCATATCGGTCCTGGATACTTAAAAAATCTCCCCCAAGAAGATCTTGTATCTCCTTTATTGTTGACTCAATTTGAAGGGTAGAAAATTGCTCCTGAATTTTTTGTTGTGCTAATTTTTTAATAAACCCCAGTTTATCGACATGATCCCTGCGACCTCCTTTAGGATCTTTCTCAAACTGACTAAGATAGATTTTAATATCAGTAGGACTTTCTAGCTCCTTAAGAAAACTTTCTGAGTCAGGATAGGGGGGGAAATTAAATAATTTAATGATACGCTCTAAATTTGCTTCATGGCTTTTAAGTGCGGTTTTCAATCTTACCAAAAACTCTTCTTTGGCAGGGATATGACGACTAAGAATGGTTAATAATTTTTTACAATCTTTAAGTGTGCTATCTTCAATCAGGATAGGTGCATCAAAAAAAGTGGTTTTTTGTTGCGGAGGAAGCTGAAGACCTGTGATTAAGGTACGTTGTCGCCCATTTTTTTTGGATTTTCTTATGCTTGTATCTATAAAATCCATACAACCACTCCCACAGCCTCAACTAAGTGCCCAAAATATATCATAGTAATGTCTACAAATCCTAGAGTCTATTAATATTTGAACTTTCAAAGCCTTCATCCTACGACCAGCTCCTTAGTCCATTTATTCGTATGGCACTATCAGATACAAGCCGCGGGATGTCAAGAACAATCCAAATCCCCTACACCCATTTATATTTTATGATAAGATATCCTTTATATATTCTTATTGAGTAAGCGACCATGTCAGAAAATTACACCGCCCAGGCAATTGAAGTTTTAACGGGTCTTGAACCAGTTCAACGCCGTCCAGGTATGTATACTGATACCACACGCCCTAATCATCTAGCACAAGAAGTCATTGATAACAGCGTAGATGAAGTATTAGCGGGCTTTGCGAGTCGAATCGTTGTGACTCTTCATGAGGATGGTTCCATTGAGGTAGAGGATGATGGTCGTGGCATGCCCGTCGATTTACATCCACAATTGGGACTAAGTGGTGTGGAAGTCATCATGACTCGTTTACATGCTGGCGGTAAATTTTCTGATAAAAACTACAGCTTTTCTGGTGGACTGCATGGTGTAGGAGTCTCGGTAGTTAATGCATTATCTGATAGGCTTGATGTTACCATTAAGAGGAATGGGGTTTTATACCAAATGTCCTTTGCCAATGGCGATAAATTGTGTGAATTAAATGAAATCGGAGTGACGAAAAAACGAGATACGGGTACTACCATTCGTTTTTGGCCTAATCCCAAGTATTTTGATACTACCCGTATTTCCGTCAAACATCTTACTCATATTTTACGAGCAAAGGCTGTTCTGTGCACTGGTTTATCGATGACATTCATTAATAAAACAAGTAATGAAGAAACTCAATGGTGTTATGAGCAAGGATTGGTTGATTACTTAAACCAATCCTTAGCAGATGGTGATTATCTACCTGAAGAGCCATTTATTGGTGAGTTTAAAAGCGATGAGGCCACCATAGATTGGGCCTTAGTCTGGGCCAATGGCAGCAATGCCGGCTTTAATGAAAGTTATGTTAATTTAATCCCCACCATTCAAGGTGGGACTCACGTGAATGGCCTACGATCTGGCTTATTTGATGCGATGAATGCCTTTTGTGAGTTACGAAATCTCTTACCTCGAGGCATCAAACTCACTGCAGATGATCTTTGGGAACCTTGTCAATATGTACTCTCAGTAAAAATGAAAGAACCTCAATTTGCAGGGCAGACCAAAGAACGTTTGAGTTCACGGCAAATCGCAGCTGTTGTAAGTAATGTGATTAAAGATGCCTTTGCGCTTTGGTTAAATCAGCATCGTAACCAAGGGGAAGCGATCGCAACATTAGCGATTGATCGCGCACAAAAGCGTTTAAAGCAAGCGAAACAAGTTGCTCGTAAACGGGTTAGTCAAGGCCCTGCCCTCCCAGGAAAGCTAGCAGATTGCTTGCAAACTGATCTCAGTCAAGCCGAATTGTTCCTAGTCGAGGGAGATTCTGCGGGGGGATCAGCTAAACAAGCTCGTAATAAGGACTTTCAAGCCATATTACCTTTACGCGGTAAAATTCTTAACTCATGGGAAGTGGATTCTTCCCAGGTTTTAGCATCACAAGAAATTCATGATATTTCCGTAGCGATTGGCGTAGATCCTGGTTCTGTTGATCTTTGTGGCTTACGCTATGGAAAAATATGTATTCTAGCGGATGCCGACTCGGATGGCGCTCATATTGCTACCCTAATTTGCGCTTTATTTCTACGCCATTTTAAGCCTTTAGTACAAGCAGGGCATATATTCGTTGCCATGCCACCACTGTATAGATTAGATGCTGGAAAATCAGTCCATTATGCATTAGATGATGAAGAAAAAAATCGCCTTATCGAGCACCTAACCCAAACAAGCCGCGCAAAAGTCAACGTTCAGCGATTTAAAGGTTTAGGGGAAATGAATCCTATCCAGCTACGTGAAACCACTATGGATCCTGATACACGACGTTTAATACAGCTAACCTTGGACGATGAACAAGGAGCTGAGGCGATTATGGATATGTTGCTTAATAAAAAACGAGCCAGCGACAGAAAAATTTGGCTAGAAAGTAAAGGTAATTTAGCTGAGGTTTAGAGCGGGGAAACTTAATGCCAATGGGGTTAGCTTTTGTGGGAATTGCTTATCTACCAGCTTCCCATCATGTTAACTGAGTAGCGCTACTTAATCTCAAGTTGTCTTTCAACACTTATTCAGGTTATGATGTAAGAATCTCGTATTTTGCGACTTATCAATGCGATCAATAGTCATTACATTATTAGTTGCCCTTTGCATTTGCCTAGGCTATGCGAATGACATCAACATCTCGACCACAACTAAAGATGGGACTACTACGTTTTTTCTTCAGGCAGGTGCATTTAATTTAGAAAAAGATGCCAAAAAACGCCAAAAAGAATTATCTGAACTAGTTACTGAGCCTATTGAAATTAAAAATCTTTCAGATAGACGACTGTATCTCGTTCAAATTGGCCCCATTAGTGACTACCCTAATGCCAAGACCTTACAAAATAAACTCTCAAAACAAACTAAAACCCCTTTTAAAAAACAGACAGTAACGCCTCCTCCCTCGTTAGAAAATCAAGCCTCTAATACTGACGAACAAACACAAGATATGCCTGCTGACAGCCAATTGTGGAATTTAAGAAATGCAGATATTCGCGCAGTCATTGCTGAGGTTTCTCGTGTGACCGGGAAAAACTTTGTGATTGATCCTAGAGTACAAGGCAAAATATCTATTATTTCATCAACCCCTATGACGAATAAGGTACTCTACCAAGTATTTCTTTCGGTTTTACAAGTTTCTGGATACGCAGCGATTCCAAGTGGCGATGTCATCAAAATTATTCCTAATATTGATGCTAAAACCCAATCTTCCGATTTACTCAATGAAATGCGCAATCCTCCCACAGGGGAAGACATGATGGTAGCGGTTGTGCCGGTTCACTATGTTCCTGCAGAACAGTTAGTTCCTGTCTTAAGACCACTGATGCCTCAGTGGAGTAGCGTTTCTGCTTATGGTCCGTCAAATATGCTGATTTTATCGGGGCGCGCCAATAATATTAAAAGCTTAGCTAATATTATTAAACAAGTGGACAACTCATCATCCAGTGGTATTGATATTGTTCCATTATCCCATTCTTTAGCCATGGATATCGCGACTACATTAAAAGAACTAATTAAAACGCAACCTAATTTGGCCGGAGGACGTGCGCCCATTTCTATAGCGGCAGACGATCGCTCCAATGCGGTTTTAATTAGTGGCTCAAAAACCGATAGAATTCGCCTGAGAATGCTTATATTAAAATTAGATAGAGGAAGCTCTACAGGTCTTAACAGCAACACTCAAGTAGTCTACCTTAATTACATGCGTGCAGAAGATTTAGTCCCAATTCTTGCAGGCATTGCACAAGCAAATTTCAGTGGTAATGTAGGAACAACTATTGGGACAACGACTCAACCTGCATTAGACAGCACCGACCCTGCTTCTAGTTTGGTCGGCAACAGCCCCAATTCCTCCTCATCAGGCGCTGTAGCCTCAACACCAACTTTAAATGCATCCGCAGCGACGACAAATACTGCATCAGCAAGTACTCAAAATGAAGGCTCAACTAAACCCACAGTACAAATTATTGGTGAGCCTAATACGAACTCTATTATCTTAAATGCACCCTCTTCTGTAATTCGAATATTAAAAAAAGTGATTACACAATTAGATATAAGACCCGCGCAATTACTTATCGAAGCGCTAGTAGCAGAGGTTGACCAAGAAGATGCGAATGATTTAGGTATTGAATGGGGTGGCCAACAAGTAGCAGGGAAACCTGAAACGTTTAGACCTGGCTTTGCCATTATTAACAGCAAAACCAAAGCCGCAGATTTTCAAGCGCAAGTTTATGCCTTAGCAAAAGCACATAAGGCCAACATTTTATCTACGCCTTCTGTGGTTGTTCTTGATAACCGTCAAGCAAAAATATTAGTGGGAAAACAGGTGTCGATTGCTTCGTCCAATTATCCTAATAATGCGAATGGTACCACTACTTCTGGTAGCCCTTACACCACTTTTGATAGGGTTAATGTGGCATTGCATCTTTACGTCAGACCACAAATAACGCGTGGTGATGGCATTCAAATGCAAATCGATCAGGGTAATGATACGCTAGATCCTGCTATCACCTCAGATATCACCGCCACACCAACTTTTAGAATCAGTAGCATAGTGACCTCTGTGCATGTTGACAGTGGTGATATCGTTGTTTTAGGGGGCTTAACACAAGATAGTTTGGGCAGTGACAATAATCGTATACCCATCCTAGGAGACATCCCTGGAATCGGGCGTTTATTTAAACGAAATATCCATACACGAGATAAGCGTGTGCTCATGGTATTTATTAAACCAATTATTTTACGCAATGAACAGGAGAGCATGCAGCTCAGCAGTGAAAAATACAACCATACTCGCCAATATGCCTTAGATTGGCTCAGATCAGAAGAGCAATACTTACAAAGTAATAACTCAACGGTAATGCCTGCGATTAATCAAACAGATCTTCCTCGACCTTTTAGCCGCCCTCCTCTATTAGTGACTCGGTAGGCTCTATGGCAACAGGACAAAAGCATCTTAAAATCCCTTACAGTTTTGCAAAAAAACATGGGGTTGTTGTCGCTGGTGAAATGGTCAACGAACACGCTTTAGTTTATCATTTGCCAAGCGCTTCTTTGCAGGCTCTTTCAGAAATTAAACGCTTATTGCAATGTGATTTATCGCTAAAACAAGTAGACGAGCCCACTTTTCAACAACATCTTGCTCATGTCTATCAATCAACTTCATCCATCTTAGAAACTGCTGGGGACATGGAAGAAGACATGGATCTTTCCTTGCTGGCAAGCCAGCTTCCTGTCAGCGAAGACTTATTAGAAAATCAAGATGATGCGCCTATCATTCGTTTACTCAATGCCTTATTTACTCAAGCGATAAAACAAAAAGCATCTGATATTCATATTGAAACCTATGAAGACCGTGTCTTGGTACGTAATAGAGTGGATGGTGTATTGCATGAGGTGCTCGAAATTCAACGTGCAATTGCTCCCTTAGTTATTTCCAGGGTTAAAGTAATGGCTAAATTAGACATTGCAGAAAAGCGCATTCCTCAAGATGGTCGTATTTCATTACGCATTGGTGGACACAACATTGATGTCAGGGTATCTACCCTTCCCTCTAATCACGGGGAGCGTGTGGTATTACGAATTTTAGATAAGCAGGCAGCTAATTTAAATCTCAGTCTATTAGGGATGCCGGATGCTGCTGTTAATACTATCCGTCAATTAATTGCCGAGCCTCATGGTATTATTCTCATGACGGGGCCAACCGGTTCTGGTAAAACAACCTCGCTTTATGCGATGCTGACAGAGTTAAATCAAGTAAGCCGCAATATTTTAACGATTGAAGATCCCATTGAATATGATTTAGAGGGTATCGGCCAAACTCAAGTCAACACCAAAGTCCAAATGACCTTTGCCAAAGGTTTAAGAGCTATTTTAAGACAAGATCCAGATGTGGTTATGATTGGTGAGATTCGTGATCTGGAGACCGCTGAGATTGCAGTACAAGCCAGTCTAACAGGCCACTTAGTACTCTCAACATTACACACCAACACTGCTCTAGGTGCTTTAACTCGTCTGCGCGATATGGGGGTAGAATCTTTTTTACTGTCATCCAGTATAGTAGGATTGATTGCGCAACGCTTAGTTCGAAAATTATGTCCTCATTGCAAGACTCCTCATCAATTAAGAGAGGATGAAATAGAACTTATGAGACTGCCCTCAAATACCGACCTATCTAAAATTGCTGAGCCCAAGGGCTGTGATTTGTGCAATCATTTAGGCTACAAAGGACGAACCAGTATTTATGAATTAATTACTTTAGATGAAACCCTAAGAGGCATGATTCATAGAAATGAAAATTTACAGACCATGGAAAATTATTTAAGACCTACAACACCCAGCATACGTGAAGATGGATTTAAGCGCGTACTAATGGGCGATACATCCCTCGCAGAAGTGCTTCGCGTTACCACACAAAATTAAAATATATCATAGCCTGGATGGAGCAAAGCGCAATCCGGGAAACCCTATACAAAGTATAGTCCTTCTAGAGTTTGAGCCGCTTCGCGAACCTCCCGGATTACGCGCTGTGCACTACATCAAGGCTACGATAGCACTCTTGTAGCCTTGATGCAGTAGAGCCTAATCAAGGATGAGGTGATGGCGTCGAACCCGATTCCGGGTCTTTTGTCGTGTATTTTCTTTTTACAGCAGCAATCTCAGGTTTATCCTCACGCTTAGCTTTCCCTTTAGTTATACTTTTATTCAACTGTTCATCAGGACTTTCTAGCTTTTGCTTTAAATCTCTGACCTTTTGTTTATACCCACCAAATTTATCATTGTTTGAAAACTCTGTTTTTTCTGTTTTCAAAGCATCTTTTATCCCTGTCACTCGCTCAATAAAATTGTTAATATGAGCTTTCAATTGATTCCAGAAACCAGGAGCAGCTTCTAATTTTGGTTGGTATTTATGAATGATTGCAATAGTGGCATTTGCTAAGGCAAATTGACTAATCGCAATACGAGACCCTTGATTTTCTCTATCCTTTTCTAAAATCTCATTTAGCGCTTTTATAAAATTGTCTGCCGCTTTTTCAACTTGAATTGGAAGACGTCCTTGATTTACACTGCGTGTCTCTATCACGTTATTAAGTAATTGCAATACCGCTTGATGCATGTCACTTTCATTGTCTATCTCAGCCCCTAATTCACTCACCGCAGCCTGAGCTTTAGATATGAGTTTTTTGAATGGATTTCTTACCATAATATTCTCCCATATATACTCTACTTTCAGTCTAGTCTACTTTTCTATTTTTCGCCAAGTAGTGCTATTAGCTCCATCCTCAAGCTCAATTCCCTGGCTTAATAACTCTGCTCTAATCTGATCCGCACGTGCCCAATTGCGCGCGGCTCGAGCTTCTAAGCGCTCTGTAATTAATTGCTCAATGCCTTCACGATCATTTTCCGCAAGACCGGCTTGTAAAAAGGAGGAAGGTTCTGATTGGAGTAAACCCATAATACTTGCTAGGTGTTTGAGGGTGGCGGCTAAGATAGGGGTATTATTTTTATTAATTTCATGACTTAACTGGAACAGTACAGACAAAGCGATAGGTGTATTGAAATCATCATCCATTGCCTGGTTAAATTCGTTAATCCAACGATTATCTAATTCATCGCTTTCACTAGTTGAGCTGTCTTTAATGCTTTGATACAGGCGTGTTAATGCTTTTTTAGCATTGGTTAAATTGTCATCCGAATAATTTAATGAGCTGCGGTAATGACTGCTCAATAGAAAATAACGTACCACTTCAGGATGATGATTGGCTAGCACATCTTCAATAGTAAAAAAATTACCTAATGATTTAGACATTTTTTCATTATTAACCTGGAGCATACCCACATGCATCCAATAATTGGCAAAAGGCTTGTCTGTCGCGGCTTCGCTTTGTGCAATTTCATTTTCATGGTGAGGAAATTGCAAATCCAAACCACCACCGTGAATGTCAAATTGTTCGCCTAATTCTTCCATGGCCATAGCAGAGCATTCAATGTGCCAACCTGGGCGCCCTTCTCCCCAAGGAGATGGCCAACTCGGTTCACCTGGCTTGGCTTTTTTCCATAACACAAAATCTAAGGGTGAGCGTTTTTCTTTCACAATTTCAACGCGTGCTCCAGAAACTAAGCCCTCTAAATCTTTGTGTGATAACTTCCCATAATCAGCAAATGAATCGACTTGATAGCATACATCGCCATTATCACTCACATAGGCATGCTTCTTTATCAATAAACACTCGATCAAATGCACAATTGCTGAAATATGTTCAGTAGCTCGAGGCTCGTGATTAGGGGGTAAAATATTTAAGGCTTGCATGTCCGCATGCATGCTCGCAATATATTGATTCGTTAACTCATCAATCGAAACACCGCGCTCATTAGCACGTGCAATAATTTTGTCATCAATATCGGTAATGTTTCGAACAAAATTGACATCATGACCTTGAGATCGTAAATAACGAATAATGACGTCAAAAGATACCATGGAACGTGCATGCCCCAGATGACATACATCATATACAGTGATGCCACACACATACAGGCCAATTTTTCCAGGAGTTATCGCAACAAATGGTTCTTTCTTTCTGGTTAAGGAATTATATATCTGTAACATCTGTGCTCCTCTCTATCACACTGTATGAAAAGCACCGCATCAATCTTTTTAAATGCGGTGCTGTTCAATGTCCAATTAACTTACTTTTTCCCAATTACTTTTTAAATCCACCACTCGATGAACCATATTCACACGCCCCTCTTGGGTTTCATTCACACAGTAATATCCCAATCGTTCAAACTGAAATACTTCACCGACTGATTGATTGGCTAAAGAAGGCTCAGCAAACGCTAACTGCTTTTGCAGTGAATCCGTATTTAAAAATTGGAAAAAATCCTCTTCACGAGCAGGATTGGCATCCGTAAATAAGCGATCATATTGAAGCACAGTCAGGGGATGTGCATATGACTTAGATACCCAATGAATAACACCTTTTACCTTTCGATCTTGCGGATTTTTACCTAAAGTATTTTCATCGTAAGTACAACGCAACTCAATCACTTCACCTTGAGCATCACGGACTACTTCATGACATTTAATGACATAAGAATGACGCAAACGCACTTCAGCCCCAGGAGCTAAGCGAAAGTATTTTTTTGGAGGATCTTCCATAAAATCTGAGCGCTCAATCAGAATTTCTCGAGAAAAAGGCAGTTCACGAGTTAAAGACTCTGGATCTTGTGGGTTAAAGGCTGCCTGCAGCATTTCCACTTTATCTTCAGGATAATTTTCTATCACAATTTTGAGTGGATCCATGACACATAAAACACGTTTAGCAGTCTTATTTAATTCAGTGCGAACACACTCTTCCAATAAAGACATGTCAATCACTGAATCACTACGTGAAATGCCTATCATTTCACAAAATTGACGAATGGCTGCTGGAGGATATCCTCGCTTACGCATGCCACGTAATGTCGGCATGCGTGGGTCATCCCAACCTTTTACCGCATTTTTTTCCACTAACTCACGTAATTTACGTTTTGATGTGACTGTATGAGATAAATTTAAACGTGCAAATTCTGTTTGTACGGGTTTTGCAGGCACAGGTAAATGTTCAATAAACCAATCATAAAGTGGTCGGTGATCCTGAAACTCTAAAGTGCATAATGAATGGGTGATTTTTTCTAGCGCATCTGAAATGGGATGGGCGTAATCATACATAGGATAAATACACCAAGCATCCCCTGTACGTTGATGGTTTACATGACGAATACGATATAACACGGGATCACGCATATTAACGTTACCAGATTGCATGTCAATTTTTGCTCTTAATACATGAGTTCCATCAGGAAACTCCCCTGCTTTCATACGCGTAAAGAGATCTAGACTTTCTTCCATTGGTCTGTTTCGATAAGGACTTTCACGACCAGGCTCTTGCAAGGTGCCTCGGTAAGCACGAATTTCTTCCATGGTCAAACTATCAACATAGGCCAGATTTTTTTTAATGAGTAACACTGCAAAATCATAAAGCTCTTGGTAATAATCCGATGAATGGGTCATGCCACACCATTCAAAACCAAGCCAACGCACATCATCAATAATGGCATTAACGTATTCTTCTTCTTCTTTTATGGGATTGGTATCATCAAAACGTAAATAACAAATTCCACCAAATTCTTCTGCCAAGCCAAAATTCAAACAAATAGACTTCGCATGCCCGACATGAAGATAGCCATTGGGCTCTGGGGGGAAACGTGTGACTACTGATTGATGTTTGCCACTGGCTAATTCATCAGTAATTAATTGTCTTATAAAATGAGCGCGTTTTTCAGTCGATTCTGTCATTGTTTTTTCCCATTATAAAAATTGTAGCCTGGATGCAGTGAAGCCTAATCCAGGTTACTTAGCCCTTCTCCCAAAGAAAAGAAGGCCCTGGAGGGTTTTGAAGCACAGTAAATTCTTGAGGATAGGTGACTTCTACAAAATACAAACCATAAGGAGGCGCTGTTTCTGCTCCTAATTTTCTATCTTTTGCCTTTAAAACCTCTTCAACCCAGGACACAGGATTTTTCCCTGAACCTACGGCAATGAGCACCCCTGCAATATTGCGCACCATATGATGTAAAAATGCGTTCGCAGTAATGTCAATTACTACCAAATCATGGGTTCTCGTCACTTGTAATTGATGAACATTTCGCATCGGAGTCTTTGATTGACATTGAACTGAACGAAAAGAAGTAAAATCATTTTCACCCAATAAAAATTGACCTGCCTGATGCATTAAACGATGATCTAATTGCCGATACTGCCAAGTCATATTACTACGTAATACAGCTGGTCGTATTGCACCATTATATATTACATAGCGATATCTTCTTGCCGTTGCAGAATAACGAGCATGAAATGTTTCAGGCAGTTCTTTGCCCCATTTAACACACACATCTTTAGGTAAAAAAGAGTTCACACCATGAATCCAGGCACGAATACTTCGCTCTTTATCTGTATCAAAATGAATCACTTGATTCGTGGCATGCACCCCTGTATCCGTTCTACCAGCACAAACCACAGAAATAGGACTATCAGCTACTTTAGATATGGCATTTTCTACGGCTTGTTGTACAGTATGCAAGCCTGTTTGTGCCTGCCAGCCATGATAGTGGCTGCCATCATATTCAAGCACTAAGGCGATACGCATTGATTATTCCTACACAAAAATGCTCAATTTATCTTACAGCCATTGCTTTGTCCATACTTTTAAATGATTCATTTTTTTTAACTACCAGAAAATACTGAATAAACCTCCTGCTTTGGATAAGATATTTTTCTTGATTTCATTCAATAAGCCATGATAGCTTCCTCTACGGTAGTAATAAGTATGTAAATAAACGCTTTAAAATAATGAGATGCTTCTATGAAACGGTATTTTTTTTACTCCAGTATTCCTGCTCTATTACTCGCACTGAACACCCAGGCTTTTTCTCAACCTACTGAACAACAATTCTCCCCTCTTTTCAGTTCCACAGGGAATTGGTTTGTTACATTAGGAGCAGGCGAACAATACCCACAATGGAATAATCCAATAAAAGTAAATACTGGCTTAGCGGCACCTTATAATAAAGATTATTATCCTACTAAAAGCAAAAACGAACCCGTTATTGCTTTATCATTGGGTCGGCGTTGGAAACGTGAGAGTTATTGGCTTCCTACTTATTCATTCGGAGTCTTTTGGCAATATTTTTTTAGAACAGATTTAGGCAACTCCATTGCCCTATATTCTCTCCCCGAATTTGCATCTTACTCCTATCATTGGCAACTAACCTCTAATTTGTTATTGGCCTCTGCCAAATTTAATCTGTTTGAATACGGAAAATTATCTCCTTATGTGAATGGAGGTATCGGAACTTCCTTTAATAGAACTTCTGGTTATAAAGAAAGAGCCCCTGTTGGCGTAACTGCTCGTGTAAACCCTGCCTTTGCAAACTTTAGTACTAGTGAATTTTCATATCATCTCGGCATAGGTCTTGATCTCCAAGTCATGCCTCAACTTATTGCCTCTTTGGGTTATATCTATCAAGATTTAGGACCAACCAGCTCAGGCCCAGGCAAAGGTACATGGTCAAATCAATCACTAAATCCAGGCTCCTATCGATCTAATGAAATATTGATTTCTCTTAGTTATCTCTTGGGAGAGAAAAACAATGTTAAGTAAAACAGGCGTTTCAGTTAATGGATGATTTCAATAAGTTACTGCAGACACGATGGGGTTCTGAGAAATGGATCCTTGAGGGATGGGAAAAAATTAGTTCTGCTGATCAACTCCTAATTAAAAAACGCATGGATCAGTTATTTGCCAAGGGACTTCCTTTTGAAATAAAACACGATAAATTACTTTATGTTTATGCTTTTTCTCTTTTAGCTCAATTGGAAGTTTTAGCAATTCAAATCCCCTTAAAATTTAAAGATAAAATGTCCTCTCAAGAAAATAAAGAGAGAATGCACCAACAATTGCTCGATGAAATTTTCCATGGGCTTGTGTTCACTAAAATTGTTTATTTATTATGTAGTCCCTACTCACTTCCTCCTCATTACAATGAAAAAGTTGAGCTCTTGTGTGATTTTATAAGAAATGAAAACTGCCCTAAAGTAGCGGTTATGTTATTGAATTTAATTGCTGAAGGCTGGATTGAGGAAGCATTTAAATGCTATGCCCAACAAGACATTGCTCCTGAGGTATTTCGTATCATTCTAAGTGATGAGCATCGCCATGTCAGTGAGGCGGATTTATATCAAGATATAGGCATGCCTGATATGAACGTTATGCAGGTTAAATTAGAATATTTAGAAGAACACCTACTGATTAATATATTTCTTCAGTTCCAATATATGCTAGCTTCATCTTTTTTGTTAGGCGCGGAAGGTGTATCCCTTTTTATTCAATCACTTAATGCAAAACATCAGAAGCAATTGAAAAAAATCAACCTTCAACCAGGAAAAAAGTGGTCTGATTTCATGCATGTTTTGCAAAATATTCTACCCACGGTTCTAGAATATTCACAATCTCAATATGAAATTGAAATGACCCCCATGAGAAAGCTGCTCTCAACTCAATGGGATAATTCAAGTGATGCCACTATGGTTTCTCAATTTAATCTAGATATCACCTATCTTGATTTTTTTAACAAAAAATTTCCTCCAGAAACCATCACAACACTCATGTTACAAGCCTTAAGCAACTGTCTAAAAGAAAATGATGAATACCGAATCTACTTACGTTATAAAAAATTAATTCAAAGCGAAGACGCCTATGTAGGGATTATTGTGCAGCTACCCGGATGTCGTGATCAAATTGGTACTATTGTCTTTAAAAACTGCCACGAACTAAGTGTTCAAACTTTAGCTCAGCGAATCCGAAATATTTTAGACCTGATGGTATATTGTTATCAAAAGCGCGAAGCCTTAGAAAAATCTTATCCTGATCTCCTCTCCTTTGACGAAAACACGTTATTTGATTTTGCCTCTACTATTTATGGAAACTATTTACCAGGAACCCCTATTATCACTTTAAGTAATATTGGTTCTTGTGGTTACACAGCAGCTAAATCACCCCTACTAAAAAATGAATCCATGAAAATGGTGATGCTGCAAATAGAGCGTAAACAAGTTTGGAATAAAGCAAGTGGGTCTTTTGAAATTCAAGATCATTTACCCCTTTCAATTAGTGCTGATCATCGAATATTCGATGGCAATCTGCCTGTTCCACAAATACTAACTGATTCATTACAGAGTATGTTTCAAAAAATGTTAAGTGATCAGAACCACTCTAAGGCGAACAACGAAGAATTTAATAGTGCTCATTTTATAAAAACCATAGATAATTTATTACATATTAATCTGAAATTAGGTTATAACTTCCTATGCGCACTCCAAGTTTTTTGGCCTGATTTTTTTGCCTGGGACAATTTGCTTACTCCACAATTTAAGGAATTTATGCATGACAGCATCGTTAATTGATGGAAAATTTTTAGCTTCACTTCGCCGAAATGAATTAAAACAACAGGTACAAGAACATCTTCAAAAAGGGCACCGTGCACCTGGACTTGCAGTAGTACTTGTTGGGAATGACCCTGCCTCCTCAGTTTATGTGACGAATAAAAGAAAGGCTTGCCTTGAAGTGGGTATCACATCCCACTCTTATGATTTACCTAAAGACATTAGTCAAGATGATTTAATCAAACTCATTGATGAATTGAATCACTCGAATGAGATCGACGGTATTTTAATCCAACTGCCTTTGCCTAAACACATTAATGAAGCAGTCATTATTGAGCGTATTCAGCCTAAAAAAGACGTCGATGGCTTTCATCCCTATAATTTAGGACGTTTAGCTCAAAAAAATCCTCTATTACGCCCCTGCACTCCACTAGGAATAATAACTCTTTTAAATTTTTATAAAATCGATATTAAAGGCAAGCATGCGGTAGTGATTGGAGCATCTAATATAGTAGGACGCCCGATGAGTTTGGAGTTACTATTAGCTGGAGCCACGGTGACTATCTGTCATCGATTGACACAACATTTAGATAAATTAGTAAAAATAGCTGATATTGTGATTGTTGCAGCAGGACAAATGGATGTGGTCAATGTCGATTGGCTAAATAAAAATCAGGTACTGGTTGATGTAGGCATTCATCGCTTAGCTGATGGTAGTCTACGAGGCGATGTTGATTTTAAAAAAGCACAAGATAAGGTCGCATGGATAACTCCTGTTCCTGGGGGAGTTGGGCCTATGACAATAGTCAGCTTGCTGGAAAATACCATGATGGCAGCGCGTTGCCATGACTTTTCTTGATGTAACAAAGCGTAATCAAGCAAGCACCCTATTTATCCAACAGCTCCCAATCAAACTCATCACTTGCTTCATCAAAATCGTCTTTAAATTCTTCTCTTAAACGCTTGCGCTCAATCCGCTCCTCAAGCAAGTACCTTACTTTTTTTCGATAGCTGAGGTCTTTTTCATCTTTATATTTATAATCAGAAAATGATTGCTGATCATAATCCTCACGTAATGCCATATTTTTCCCCTTTTAGACTCCTTTAAAAAGAGTATAGTAGAAAAAAATTCTAATCTGTTATAATTCACAATATACTTTTTAAAAAGATTAATCTTATGCTTAGCTACCAACACGGATACCATGCAGGAAATTTTGCCGATGTCATCAAACACATCGCTTTAACTCGTTTATTAAACTACCTAACAATGAAAGATAAGCCTTTATTCTATTTAGAGACTCATGCAGGAAAAGGCTTATACGATTTAAAAAACAAACAGGCTGAAAAAACCGGCGAATACAAACAAGGAATCAACCTCATTTGGTCGGACAAGAAAAAACTACCTCCTGTGTTTAAAGATTATTTAAAAGTGATTTCCCAACTTAATCCAACACAAGACTTAAGACATTACCCAGGGTCTCCCTATCTTGCAATGAATCAGCTGCGTCCACAAGATCGTATGTATTTTTGTGAGCTTCATCCTGGAGAATTTGAGGCATTGGATGAATTACCCCATTTTAATAAAAAGGTTCATGCAAGCAATACGGATGGGATTGCAGCCATGAGAGCCCTACTTCCCCCCCCTGAAAAAAGAGGATTAGTTTTTATAGATCCCTCCTTTGAATTAAAAGAAGAATACAAAGACATTCCAGCTGCAATTAAACAAGCCTTTACACACTTTTCTTCAGGCGTATTTTGTCTTTGGTATCCAGTGGTTAATCGCCGATTAGCGGATAAGCTTGTTAGAAACATGAAAGATATTAAAATTAAAGGGGCTCTTCGTATTGAGTTTAACTTAACATTAGCACCTATGGATGGCCTCTCAGGCACCGGTTTATGGGTGATTAACCCGCCTTATACCTTTGCTGAAGAAATGAAATCAGTTTTAGACATTTTAAGAACCTATTTTAATCCTGGTGTTTCTTCTTACATCATTGAGCATTATTAAATATGCCTATCATCCCAATTCCTGCTTTTTCAGATAACTATATCTGGGCAATTCTCGATAGGGATAAAGGGGTATTTGATTGCGTCGACCCAGGCGATGCTCAACCTGTGTTAGCCTTCTCTCAAGAACAGAAACTTGAGCTACGTACCATTTTATTGACACACCACCACCAAGATCACATTGGTGGTGTGAATGAATTATTAGAAAACAATCCCTCTTGTGTTGTCTATGGGCCCAATGATCCTCGAATTAGCGGCATTAATCACCCAGTAAAAGAACATCAACACATCACTGTAGGCCATTATTCTTTTCAAATTCTTTTTAATCCAGGCCATACCGCAACCCATATCAGCTACTATGAACGCCAAAAAGGTTGGTTATTTTGTGGGGATACTCTTTTTTCAGCAGGCTGTGGCAGAGTCTTTGATGGAACACTAGAACAACTACATCAATCAATGCATCTTTTTAAATCCTTGCCTGGTTCAACTAAAGTGTTTTGTGCTCATGAATACACTGAACAAAATTTATACTTTGCTCATAGCGTAGAGCCCAATAACCTGTTCATTAAAAAATATTTAACAAAAATACAAAAAAACTCAAACACCTGCACCCTTCCTTCCACAATAGAGAATGAGCTTCTTATTAATCCTTTTTTTCGTACTGACGTCCCTGAGGTGCAAGACTATGCGCATCAACAAGGAGCAACATCAAACGATTCTTTAGAAGTATTCCGCATTCTTCGCGAAGAAAAGAATAAATTTAAATAAATCACTCAAAAACGTGTTAATTTAATTCTTAATGAGTAAACATAAAACAACAAGCCTTTTATCCTCTAATCAATTCTAGTAAACTGAGCTAACTAGTTATGTTCACGGGTAAACACTATTGAAATATAACCTATTCATAATAAAAAAAATTTTATTATGCACTCTCATTTTTTTTGGCATTGCCAACAGCTCCCAAAGTATTGCCGCTTCGGATGTATGGGATGTTTTGCGCAATGAGTTTGTAATGAATCATGAAACCTCACGCGCAGAGGTACAAGAACAAATCCGCTGGCTTATTGCTCACCCCAGCTATCTTTATAAAGTATGCAGACAATCTGAGCCATACATTTACCATATAGTTGGTGAAATAAAAAAAAGAAATCTACCTGGTGAATTAGCATTACTGCCCATGCTTGAAAGTGCCTATGATCCCTTTGCTTATTCTGGTGTGGGTGCTGCAGGCTTATGGCAACTAATGCCTCGTACTGGAGCTGATTTAGGTTTAAAACAGGATTGGTGGTTTGATGGCCGACGAAGTGTAGGCTCCTCTACTGATGCAGCGCTTAATTATTTAGTTCACTTGAATAAGTTTTTTAAAGGGAATTGGATCTTAGCCATTGCATCTTATGACGCTGGTGAAGGAACCATTTCACGTGCAATGACAGCCAATCAAACTGAAAAATTTTGGGATTTACCAGTTGCCAGAGAGACGCAAATCTATGTTCCACGTTTACTCGCCTTAGCTGAAATTATTCAAAATCCTCAACGATATAAGCTCTCTCTACCTGAAATTCCTTATCTTCCCTACTTTGCAGAAGTCAATATTGGCAGCCAAATTGATTTAAGCCATGCAGCAAAAATGGCGGGCATTAGTTATAAAGAATTAATTAAGTTAAATCCCGGATTTAACCGTTGGACAACAGCTCCTTATAAACCATTTAACTTATTAATTCCTACCGAAAAAGTGCATCAATTTAATTTAAATCTAGCTCATTTCCCTGCTGATAAGCGCGTGAGCTGGACAAAACATCACGTAAAACAGGGTGATAATTTAGATAATATCGCTAATCGATACCACACCACAGTTAATTTAATTAAACAATTAAATCAGCTGACCACCAATCAAATCAAACCCAATCAATCCATTTTAATTCCCAGCACAAAAAATGCACCGGTTGTTCTTAAAAAAGAAATAGCGATAGCAAAAACAACGCCTTTTGAAAATCACATTCAAACACCAGAAAACCGCCGCGTTATTCATATTGTACAAAAGTTAGAAAATTATCAACAAATTGAAAAATCATATGGGGTGACAACTAAAGAAATCAGGGCTTGGAATAATTTGGCAAATAATCAACCATTACAACCAGGTCAACAATTAATTATTTGGAAAAAAACAAGGCGGCCAATTCAATATATCGTTAAAAAAGGAGATAGTCTGAGTCTTATTGCCGAGCGTCACCAAACCCAAATCAATAACATTATTTCACTAAACCCAGGGCTTAACCGGAATACATCCTTACGTATGGGGCAAAAAATATTTATTGGATAACAGACAATCTAAGGAGCATGCCATGCAAAAGAGTACTACGAATACTACACGTCCTCCATTACTACAACAGCAACCCACACCAAGCAAGCTCCCTAGTGCTTTTTTAAAACTACTCACTTTTTTTTCATTAAAGCCCAAACCAACTGAACCCAAAGAAAATACTGCTTTACTATCAGCTCAAAAACATAAATAAGCCCCCACCCCAATGCCCTTTGCTCCATCCAGGCTTGTTATTAAAATGGCTATTAATCGTAGGCTGGGTTGTAAAACCCAGCATTGTGTGGCATTTGGAAGATTATTTGCTGGGTTTATAAACCAGACTGGATAAAGCCATAGTTATTTAGTACTATTTGCTTTAGCTATGCGGTGGCTCTCCTCTTATAACAAAAAAAGGCCGCCTATAGCAGGCAGGAATTAACTTGATTGATAGCGGTTAAACATGCAGAGGTTACCAACTAAATTAATGTCTTAATACAAGGATTTTTATACAATGAGAAAAGGATATTACCTAGGATTATGTGCTTTAGCACTTTCGAACACCACATTCGCTGGAGACATGGGCGCTTTACCAGAAAAGCATTTTTTTGTCGGTATTGGTGGGGCTTATAATGCTGCTGCTCTTGATAAACAAACAGTCTATGGCAAAGGCGTTAATAGCGCTTATCTAAATGCAGATGGCTCACTCGCAAGCCAAGGATCAGCAGCTGGAACATCTAGTCCATTTTATAAAAATGAGAACCCCATGTCCCCCCATGCGCAAATAGGCTATTTAAAAAATTTTAAAGATGATATTAATTTTTGGGGTGCTAAATTTTCATATGATTATTTAAATGCTAATTTTTCAGACAAAGACATGACTATCCCTCAAGCTGGCTCAAACACTCCCACTGGTGGTCAACCGATCTATTTTACAGGAGATTACGTTGTTGAGTCTGTACAAACCAGTATTAATCATGAACTCTTGTTATTAGGCCTTATTGGACATTCATTTCAACACTGTAAGGTGTATTTAGGTGCTGGTCCTGCCTTATTTGGAATGGGTTCTAAAGTAAATCATATAGTTGGGCATGCAGATTATGTTGTACACGGAGAAAATATCAGTGGGGAGCCTGCCTATTTATCTAAATCAATGTGGGAATGGGGTGGTGTTGGTCAGATTGGCATAACCTACTCACTTAGCTCTTCTTGGTTCTTAGATTTCAATTACACCTATGCAGCAACAGGTAGCAATACCGTTAAATATGTTAGTCCTTTTACTAACAACATTGCTGACCAACATACTGTTGGAGCTTCGTATATCAATCCCTCTCAATTTATCGCTGTGCAATCGATTGGTCTTTCGATTAATACCGCATTTTAAGTCGTTCTTTTTAGCTTGCATAAATCATGATTTATGCAAGCTAAAAAAATTAGAGCTTATTGATGGCGTGTTTTTGTAAGGGATGACAGTTTCTATATGATATTCAAAACTATTTTTTTAAGGTTGACTCCACTTTTTTTTGCTATTCCTGCTTTTGCTGGTGAAATGGGCCATGCATCACATGATTACTTTGTTTCAATAAGTATTGGTCCTAGCTGGACAACTCCCGGCTCGACTCAAAGAATCGCATTGCAACCGGATGTCATTAATACCTATGTGTCTCAAAATCCATCCAATACCAATGTATTGGTTAATGGTGAGATTTTTTTAGGAGTTCAATCATCTTTTTTTCAACAGATACAAAGCCAATTCGGCCTAGCTTTCTATGCCAGTAGCCCCGCAAAACTTACGGGTTATATTCAAGTAGATGGCGATCCTAATTTTCAGAATTATGCCGATCAATATAAGATAAATCATGAGAATATTGCTTTAAAATCGAAGTGGATTTTTGAAAATTCAGTCCATATTAATCCCTACCTCACTGGTAGTCTTGGTGTTGGGTTTAATCGCTCCTATGGGTATTCAATAACGCCTCTCATCTTTCCAGCAGTACCTATGCCTCCTTTCAAAGCTAACACCCAAGTCACTTTAAGCTATAGTGCCGGAGCTGGCTTTCAACGCGATTTAAACCAACATGTTAAAGTTGCTGTAGGCTATCAATTCGTTTCATGGGGATCGAGCCATCTTGCTCCAGCTAGCGGGCAAACATCGACTAAAGGGCTCAGTTTAAATAATCTCTACACCCAGGGAATTGAGTTTAATCTTACTTATCTTCTATAAGAGCTACATCATGACTAAATACGTACGCGCAGTATTGATATCTTTGCTTACTTTGAATGCTGCTCCAAGTCTCGCTTCTAGCCAAGCAACCTTTAGTTTGGTGGCAAAAACACCCACCACCATCACTATTCCAGCTAATCGACAGGCCATAGTTCAATATCAAGTAACCAACAATACCAATATTACAAGAACATTAACTATGGTACCAATACCCAATGTCACCCAACTGACAAATGATAACTCTCAATGCAGCAATCCTTTCACTTTGGCAAAAAATCAATCATGCAACTTAAGTCTTCTTATCAATGGTCAGCAGCAAACTACAAATTATTCTGGTGGTCCTTTAGTTTGTAAAACAAAAAATAATAGCAACACACCGGATCTATTTTTATGCTCCCAGCCTGAGTCTAATATGGTGTTAACCATTTATCCAACCGCCGCTGTAACACCAACAGCTCACAAATTGTATGTTAGTAATTGGGATGGCGGGAGTATTTCTCTTTGCTATATTAATAATAACGGAGCTATCGCCCAATGCTTAGTCTCTGCGGTAAGTAATACTTTTTTAAATCCTGAGGCTCTTGCTATTCATGAAGACACTCTTTTTGTAGCCAATATAGGCGGCACAATGAGCTCTTGTGCCATTGATGCGCTAACAGGAGAGTTATCTAATTGCCAAAATGCAACAAATAATTTAAATGCCGCGCAAATTCATGCACCTGATGGGGTTGCCATTCATAACAATATTGCCTACATCTCAAGCTCAGGCCCTGAAGATTTTAATCAAGGGATGTCAGTATGTGATATAGCAGGCGCAACACTAACTAATTGTGTCTTTACTCAAGGTAATGCAGCAAATTATTCGGTGCCTTCTGATATCGCCTTTTACAATAATTATTTATACATTACCAATTTTAATAATCAGAATGTCCAAACTACCTACTGCATCAGCAACAACCCATATTGCAATGCTTCTGAGGGATCTGTTGATGAGACACCTCTTTTCTTAAATGAACCAGAGGGCATCACTTTTGCAACAATTAATGCCAATCATTACACTTATTTTACCAACCATGGAAACAACACCGTCACCCTTTGTAAGGCCCCCACTACTTCACCACCAGTAAATTTCACCAATTGCACAACCACTGCAGGCTACTTTAGTGGTTTTGGTAATTTAGCTATCTTACCTAGTTCATTAAAAGCATTTATCCCTAGTGGTTTAACAACCATCGCCATGTGCGATATAAGTGAGGCAGACGGCACGCTCAGCAATTGTGTTAACTCAACGGAACTTGGTTTTAACAATCCCTCTGGATTGGTTATTGAGTAAGCTATTAGTTATTCGGTTGTTGTTACCAAATAATCTTTTCCGAATTGCTCTAAATAATCGTTATAATTACCAAGATAATTTTGCACCCCATATTTTTCTGTTAAAACAAGAACTCGGGTGGCTATTAAATCAATAAAATAACGATTATGACTGACAAATAATACAGCTCCTTGGAACGCTTGTATCGCCTCAATTAAAGCATCAATAGACTCTAGATCTAAATGGTTGGTTGGCTCATCAAAGATTAAAACATTGTGTTTTTCTAGGATAAGCTTTGCCATAATTAACCGGGCAGATTCTCCCCCACTTAAAACAGCAATTTTTTTATCAACATCAGAGCCTTTAAATAATACCTGCCCTAATACCTTGCGAATTTCTTGGGCTGGTGCTGAAATATGATCTTCCATCCATTGCCAAATCGTTTGCTCAGGATTCAATTGAGTACGATAATCTTGTGCAAAATAGCCCACACTGACGGTATCACTCCACTCAAACTGACCTGCATCAGCAGCCAGCTCTTTTAATACAATTTTTAATAAAGTCGATTTTCCAATACCATTGGGCCCTACAATGGCACATTTATCGCCCCGTTGAATAGTGAAAGAAACATCTTTTAATAAAATTCGCTCATCAAATTTCTTATGAAGTTGATCTACTTTTATGACTGTCTTGCCTGAATGTTTTTTCTGATGAAAATTAAAATAGGGTTTAAAAATATTTGAATCTTTAATTTCCACTAATTCAATACGATCAATCATTTTTTGCCTAGAGGCTGCTTGACTGGCTTTGCTTGCTTTAGCCCCAAAGCGATCAACGAATCCCTGTAAGGCTTCAATTCTCTTTTCTTGATTTTTTAATTCACTTTGTTTGAGTCGTAAGCGCTCTTCTTTGGTGAAGCAGAATTTATCGTAATTACCGGGGTAATCTAAAACCGTATCATAATCAATATCTAGGATATTGGTCGATAAATTATTAAGGAAACCTCGATCATGGGAAATAAAAATCAATAATCCTTTAAAGGATGTTTTTAAAAATTCTTCAAGCCAGGCAATGGATACAATATCCAGATGGTTGGTTGGTTCATCCAACAGCATAATATCTGGCTGCTGATAAAGAACTTGTGCTAATAGGACTCGAAGCTTATACCCACCAGACAAAGCACTTAATGGCCCATAATGAAATTTTTCAGCAATGCCTAAACCTAATAATAAATTTTTAGCAACTGATTCCGCTTCATAGCCACCCTCACGCATCACCACTTCTTCAAGTTCACTCAGACGATAGCCATCTTCTTCCGTAAATTCTTCTTTAGTATATAAAGCCTCTTTTTGTATCAGAGCATCCCATAACACAGCATTTCCGCGAATCACCACATCAATAAGACGATTTTCTTCGTATCTAAAATGATCTTGCTTTAAAATTCCTAATTTAAGACTCTTTGCCTTTTCAACAGAACCCTGTGAAGACTGCTCTTCTCCGGCCAAAATTTTTAGAAAGGTAGATTTTCCAGTACCATTAGCGCCGACAACCCCATAACGCTGTGTGGGTAATAAGATCAAGTCTACATTTTGGAATAAGCATTTTGCCCCATACTGTATTCCAATATTTTTTACATCTAACATCGACCCAACCTTATTAAATAATAGTAACCTGCGTTGCGAATTCGCCGCGCTCGCCTTGCTTTAAAATATAATGAATACGTTGCCCTTCTTTCAGCTCTTTGTATCCTTCTGTTTGAACCTCAGAAAAATGAACAAAAACTTCTTCACTACCATTGTCTGGAGTAATAAAACCATAACCTTTAATTTTATTAAAGCGTGCCACTGTACCTGTTTGCATAACGATCCTGTTTAATGAGTAGATTGTGATTCTTGTTAAAGTAATTATTATATCACTTTAGCAACCATTTTGTACGAAAATTTGTCTTTTATGGGCCTGGTTTTTTATCAAAAGTAGTCTGGATGAGGCGAAGTAGCTCAATTTTTATAATACTTTTGATACAAAAACACAGCGACTTAGCGGCATCCTTTAAAAAAATTCGATAATAAAAGAGAACATTCATGTTCCATGATGGATTCGTCAATTTGCACTCGATGATTCAAAGGATAACCTTGCAGCAAATTATATACCGAACCTGCAGCACCGGCTTTAAAATCTCGGGTTGCAAAAACTAAACGTTTAATACGAGCATGAACAATAAGCCCTGCACACATAGCGCAAGGCTCAAGAGTGACATACAATGTAGTGTCTAATAAGCGATGATTTTTAAGATACTGCGAAGCTTGTCTAATTGCTTTAACTTCAGCATGATCTGAGGGATCACAGCTCTTTTCTATCGAGTTTCTTCCAAAACCAATTAATTCATCAGATGAACTAACTAGTACAGCACCCACAGGAACTTCGCCTTCGCTTTGAGCAAGAAGTGCTTGTTCATAAGCTTGTTTCATCCAATACTGATCGTTCATTATTCCCATTCAATAGTTGCAGGAGGTTTACCTGAAATATCATAGGTCACACGGGAAACCAAAGCGACTTCATTAATGATACGGTTAGAAACTAAGCCTAAAAAATCCCAAGGTAGATGAGACCAATGTGCGGTCATAAAATCCACTGTTTCTACCGCGCGCAGACAAATAACATAATCGTATTTACGACCATCACCCATCACACCGACACTTTTAACCGGTAAAAACACTGCAAATGCTTGGCTGATTTTATCATAGAGATCTGCTTTTCGTAGTTCTTCAATAAAGATTGCATCTGCTTTACGTAAAATATCAGCATATTCTTTTTTTACTTCTCCTAAAATGCGTACCCCTAAACCTGGTCCTGGAAATGGGTGTCTATAAACCATATGAGCAGGTAAACCTAATTCAAGACCGATTTTGCGTACTTCATCTTTAAATAATTCACGCACAGGCTCTAATAGTTTTAAATTTAATGTCTCAGGCAGCCCACCTACATTATGATGTGATTTGATAACAACAGATGTACCATTGGAATTCGTCGCAGCAGATTCTATGACATCTGGATAAATTGTCCCTTGAGCTAACCAAGAAATTCCTGTGATTTTCTGTGCTTCTTCGTCAAATACTTCAATAAAAGTACGACCAATAATCTTTCTTTTTTCTTCAGGGCAGGTAATTCCTTTCAATGCATTTAAAAATTTTTCTTCCGCATTGACCGCAATAACGCGCACCCCCATATGCTCACTAAACATTTTGATCACTTCATCGGCCTCGTTAAGGCGCAATAAACCGGTATCGACAAAAACACAAACTAATTGCTGACCAATTGCTTTTTGTAAAAGGGCTGCTACCACAGAAGAGTCTACCCCACCCGATAAACCAAGCAGTACGTTCTCACACCCTACTTGTTCTCTAATTTGATGGATGGCTTCTTCAATAATAAGCCCTGAAGTCCAATTAGTAGCTGCTTGACATATCTCAACCACAAAGCGATTTAAAATCTTAGATCCTTGCAAGGTATGAGTAACTTCCGGATGAAATTGCAAGCCATACATTCGGCGACTTTCATCTGCCATACCAGCAATTGGAGCATTTTTTGTATCACAAATAATCTTAAAACCCGGCGGCAGTTGAGTTACTTTGTCTCCATGACTCATCCACACATCTAATACCGCTCCATCAACATCTCGACGATCTTCAATTTGAGCAAATAATAAATTGGCTTCTTGTACTCTTAATTCAGCATAACCAAATTCCCGCAGCATGGAGGATTGTACTTCACCGCCTAATTGAACCGCCATGGTTTGCATGCCATAACAAATCCCTAAAATCGGAAGGCCACAAGTAAAGACCCATTCAGGTGCTCGCGGATTAGCATGGTGAGTTACGGTGGACGGACCACCTGACAAAATCAGGCCGCATGGATTAAGTTTTTTAAATTGAGCATGGTCTATATTAAACGGATGGATTTCGCAATAAACCCCTAGTTCACGAACACGACGTGCAATAAGTTGAGTGTATTGAGAACCAAAATCAAGAATTATCAAAGGATGTTGCTTTAAATCAGTCATTGTTAATTATCTACCTGATAGTTTGGAGCTTGTTTAGTAATACTAACATCGTGAACATGTGACTCACGCATTCCCGCATTAGTAACTTGTACAAATTCAGCTTTGGTATGTAATCGTTCAATGGTCTCACACCCAGTGTAACCCATGCATGAACGCAAACCACCTAATAACTGATGAATAATTGATTGCACTAATCCTTTATATGGCACACGCCCTTCAATTCCTTCTGGAACCAATTTTTCAGAACCTAATGACGCATCTTGAAAATAACGATCACTTGAACCTTGTGCTGCAGCCATTGCACCGATAGAGCCCATGCCACGATAACTTTTGTAAGTAGTTCCTTGATAAAGTTCTATTTCACCAGGAGATTCTTCAGTTCCTGCAAACATACTACCTAACATCACTGTATCTGCACCTGCAGCAAGTGCTTTGCATACATCACCTGAAAAACGAATCCCACCATCTGCAATCACTGGAATTTTTCCTTTGAGTTCCTGCGCTACATTAGCAATTGCACTAATTTGCGGAACACCTACCCCTGTAATAATACGAGTGGTACAGATGGAGCCTGGCCCTATACCTACTTTCACGGCATCAGCGCCTGCTTTATATAAATCACGCGCGGCAGCAGCGGTGGCAATATTTCCACCAATCACTTGCACCGCAGGAAAATGTTTTTTAATCCATTTAACGCGATTGATCACACCTTGAGAGTGGCCATGTGCCGTATCCACAACCAATACATCCACCCCTGCATCAACTAATGCGGCAACACGCTCATCTGTGCTGTCGCCTACACCCACTGCGGCTCCTACACGTAATTGCTCTGCATCATCTTTACAAGCATAGGGGTTTTCTTTAGCTTTTTGGATGTCTTTAACAGTAATTAAGCCACGTAATTCAAAGGCATCATTAACCACCAATAATTTTTCAATACGATGTTTATGTAATAAGCGGCAGACCTCTTCACGACTGGCGCCCTCTTTCACAGTGACTAATCTACTTTTTGGGGTCATAACCTTATCAACAGTTAATGATAAGTTCGTTTCAAAACGAATATCACGACTTGTGACAATACCTATTAGGTGCTCACCATCCACCACAGGAACACCAGAAAAATTATATTTATGCATAACCTCTAATAATTCTTGAACAGTGAGATCAGGAGTCACAGTAACTGGATCTTTCACCATGCCACTTTCAAATTTTTTCACTTTACGAACTTCATCAGCCTGATCACGAATCGTCATATTTTTATGAATAATACCGATACCACCTTCTTGAGCTAAAGCAATGGCTAAACGCGCTTCTGTCACTGTATCCATCGCTGCAGAGACTAAGGGCATATTCAGATTAATGGTTCGAGTAAGCTTTGTTTTTAACGAAACATCCTTAGGAAGAATTAAAGAATGCGCGGGCAAAAGTAACACATCGTCAAACGTTAATGATTGCTGCACGATTGAAAGGGACATTTCGTTCTCATTAAAGTAGTTAAATTAACCAGAAAGTATACAACAAATACTAAAGAAGTGGAATAGTCATGTCGGGATCCAATGCAAAAAGAGTATATTAATCTTATAGTGCTTCAATCACTTGAATTAATTATTAGTTAACGTGTACACTGTTGGTTAAATGTTGTGTTAAATCAACAAAAATAGGATGGGTTCGTCTTGGCTAAAATTATCGTAGTGACATCAGGTAAAGGTGGAGTAGGAAAAACTACTTCTTCTGCAGCAATTTCTTCCGGTTTGGCCTTGTTAGGTCACAAGACCGTTGTTGTCGATTTTGATATCGGCCTAAGAAATTTAGACATTATTATGGGTTGTGAACGACGTGTTGTTTATGACTTTATTAATGTTATTAATGGGGAAGCTAGTCTTAATCAAGCCCTGATTAAAGATAAGCGCATTCCAAACCTCTTTATTTTACCTGCCTCGCAGACTAGAGATAAAGATGCATTAACGATAGAAGGTGTTGAAAAGATCTTAAATGATCTTGCCAAAGACTTTGAATTTATTGTTTGCGACTCTCCTGCAGGAATTGAAACAGGCGCATTAATGGCCATGTATTTTGCTGACCATGCGATAGTCGTCACCAATCCTGAAGTGTCTTCTGTTCGTGATTCGGATAGAATTCTTGGCTTACTCGCTAGCAAAACTAAAAGAGCGATTGAAAATTCAGGTAGAATTCAAGAGCATCTCTTATTAACTCGTTATGATCCTGATCGTGTTGATCGCGGTGAAATGCTCTCTGTGACTGACGTGCAAGAAATTTTAGCGATTCCGTTGATTGGTGTTATTCCAGAATCTAAATCCGTATTAAAAGCCTCAAATACCGGGACACCTGTCGTTCTTGATGAAGCCAGTGATGCTAGTTTGGCTTATCAAGATGCCATTGCTCGTTTTCTTGGTGAAGAAAGACCTATGCGCTTTATAAGTCACGAACGTAAAAGTTTATTGCGTCGTTTATTCGGTAAAAACAAAGAGGAGGCAATGGTATGAGCATCTTCAATTACCTACGCAGAAGAAGCACCGCTACAGCGTCTGTGGCGAAAGAACGTTTACAAATTATTATTTCTCATGAGCGTTCACAACGTAGTACGCCTGATTATTTGCCAAAATTACAAGAAGAAATTCTTGCAGTGATTGCAAAATACGTGAATGTTACACGAGATCAGGTCAGCGTGAATCTTGAGCGTCTCGGAGACAATTCTGTACTTGAGTTAAATATCACTATGCCAGATGATGCGCTAGAAGAAGCGTAACAAATCATTCTTTTGTATCTAGGCTACAAAACATTGCTTTAAGTTAAGGTATTTTCTCTTCCCTCCTCGAGGGGGAGAAGAGAAAAACTTAACTTAATGACACCGAGTTTACAAGAGCCTAAACCATTCCTAAAATTCCTTAACTATGCGCCGTTAATTACTTCTAATAGCTCACCCTTCTCTCAATAAGTATATTTATTGATTGATCCGCTAAGCTGACAATGATTTTAAGGGCTATTATCTGGGGGTATTGAACGAATGCCGCATATTTTTAAAACCTTTTGTATCAACTCCTCATTCTCACTCCCTGGAAATTGATAGGATTCTGTGAGTTTAAGCTGTGGCACAGTATTAGTCACAGCCCTTAGCTGACGCAGATTAGCATTTACAAGACCAAAAGGTGAACGATAAGGTTCTGAGCAAGAGATAAACTCGCCCGAAGGGGACAGAAAAGTATTTAATCTATCACCATGTGCTTGATTCAAGTCCAGAGCATAACGAATCATACGTAGATAACACGCCTGTTGTTCTGGGCTTTCCTGAGAGAGAGTTCGACACATAGCCATCGCAGCTTGAAATTGGTCTGGACCATAACAGCGAGGCAAATCTAATTTATGCGCAATCGTTAAAATACGATAAATGAAATTTCGATGCTCACGCTCATTTGAATCAGGGTACTCATTAATAGGTGATGGATCATTAACTTCTGTTTCATATCTTGGATTACCCATCCAGCGCATAATCTCAAGCATACGTTCTCGCATTAAAGGATCATCAGTCTTTGGAGGGAATTTTTCTAAGAAGGAGTCCATGTGTTGCATACAGGCTTCTCTATACCTGTCATATTGTTTTAAATTCATACCAGCGGAAATTTCACTTTCACGACCTGTGATACTATATGCTGCAGCAACTCGCAACCACTCGCGCTCTTCTGGCATTATATATTGGCAAAATAACTGAAACATTTCATTTTCAGCATGGTGTGCAAAGTAATCAATGACCACATCGATATACAGCATGATTCTATAGGTATGTGCCAAACCATGATTGGGCCTGTATATAGTTTTATTTTCTATGGTTATTTCATCACTGGCTGAATCTTTGTAAGGCTTAACTAGATAATCACGATACGCTTGTGCAATCGCTGTACTTGACCAAAAACCACCATGAGGGAGAATTCCTGGACTATTTACTTCGCGCGCGAAAAAGCCTTCTTTTGTTGCAGAATAGAGATGGGTGGTCCCTTGTGGGATAAGTATCTCCCCCTCTACTTGACTAATAACTGGTCGAGTCAGGGAAGAGAATTCAAGCTTAGTACGTATCGTTTTTTCTTGATGGAAATAAGGCGCACCTTCTGGCAACACACTAAAGCTTATTACAGAAGGTGCGAATACAGCATTAGACAGTCGATTCACCATAGTCCAATGCTCCCCATCTTGCTCAGATACATCCAGATTTTCTCCTCTGTCGATTTGGTCATAGATTGGAAAGAAAACGGTTAATTGACGAAAGCAAGGCTTTATTTTATCGTATTCATCTTGAGTGATAACGCAAGCTTTAAGACTCTCATCAATTATGGCTTTATAAAAAGTTGCATCTTCTTGTATATGTTTCATCATTTCAGAAGAGTTGTCTTTTCTACTCAGAATTTTTTCTAAAATAACTCGTTCTTCGGTGGCAATTAAAATTCTTGGTAATTCAGCAGCTGCCCAGTTAACCAAAGAACCAGCTAAGAAGTTAACTATTAAATTTTCACTCGCATGAACTGGTTCGAGCCAAACATATCTATCCTCGTCCAATTGTGGCACACCACGGAAGAGGCGATTTATGTTTTTGTAGTACACATCAAGATAGCAAGTGATTGCATTTATTGCTGCATCAGGCAATTTGTATATGAAAGAGTTAGCAAGCAACACTCTTTTTGACACAAAGTCCGGAGAAAGTGCTGCTATTTTATCCCCCAATAACATGATGTCCGCTTCTGATAAGCTGAGGTGATTAAAGTTAGTTAATCTTAAAAGCTCACTTAAGTATATTTCAGGTGCTTTGCGAAATTGCAGAATATAACCCAGTGATTCATCATATCTCATGTTAATGTTTTCAATCGGTTCAATAGTAATTTGTTGTAAAATGAGCTCAAGCTCTTGAGTTGCAAGAGCTTTATTCAAAGGCCCTTGAATGAAATCCTTATAAAGAACTTCATCTATAATGGCTTCTATATTCTGACGCTGCGCCTGATAACCTTCATCACTTTCTAAATATAGGGGATTATCTTTGAAGTATTGCTCGAATTTAATTTTAACTTTCAAGTAATGGTAAGTGGAGTCTAGTAATATTTTTTCATTTAAAAAGAAGATGTTATAAATATAATGATGAGTCTTCATAGTTAGCTGATTAGTTTCTAACCAGTCAAGAATATCCAACGCGAAAATACTTTTATTCAAAATTTGCTGAATAATCTCCAGATTATCAGGTAGTTGAAAACCAAGTAACTTCACCTTATTCAGGCAAGAAGAAAAGCTACTATGAACATCCTTATTAACTAATTCATACAGTGCCGGGTAATCTTGAGGTGTTATGCCAGCATCTTTTAATGCGATAAATGCCATAGTGAATTCATCAGCATAGGCTGAGTCTTCCATAATCACTTCATAAAGGTTTAGATGCTCTTTAAACGTGATGCCCACTTCTTTTAGTGCGTTAAATGCCGTAATCAGTGTATCAATATGATATACACTTTGAATAATTGCCTCGTAAAATAATGGATAGTCTTCAAATGTTGCACCCTCACCTTTTAGCATTTCAAATACCGTTGCAAAGCTCATAGCATAAGGAGCATTTTTAATGATCGCCTCATAGAGTATTAGATGATCTTTAAATGTGATACCTGATTTTTTTAGCCTGACAAATGCCATAGCGAGTTTATCAGATGCATATTCAATAATAGCCTCATAAAGTACAGGATAATCTTTAAATGTGATGTCTGCTTCTTTTAATACAATAAATGCTGTAGCGAGTTTACCAGCAAGATCGGGCATTTGAATAATAATCTCATAGAGTTCTGAACCATCTTTAAATGTAATACCGGCTTCTTTTAGTGTGATAAATGCCTTAGTAAGATTATCAATACAGTATTCTTCTTGAATAATCGCTTCATAGAGTTCGGGATAATTTTGAGTCGTAATACCGGCTGCTTCCAGTGCTTCTTTTAATAACATATCGCGCATTTCTATGATGACTAATGATTACAATTATAGATCTGATTAAAAAATAAACAAGCAAACTACCGGGTAAACCTACTTGATTATGCTACTACCCTAAGCATCCTATAGCTTAATTTGCTTAGGGTCTGTTAATAATTTAGATCTCGACAACCCCTATCTACTCAAATATTTCCAGATTATTTTTATTGAACATATCCTTTTTTATTTTCAAAGGACGACGCAACTCATCGTCATTAAAATCATCCACCTTAATCACATTTTGTCTAGCCAACTCTGCTTCTCTTAATTGGCTAGCCTCGCTTAAGGTTAACATGTTTAAAGCCAAGGCTTCGTCTATCTGATTAAGCAATGTCAATGATATTAATTTGTTATCTTTTACAGCTTGTGCGACTTTTCGCTCTAGCTCCTCTACCGCACAAATCTTATAAAATGCCTCTTCCATTCGTCCTAAGGGACAATTATCTCCAGCTGTACGATAAACTAAACGAGTCAGTCGATTTCGTGTCTCACAAGGCTCTATTAAAATACGTGCTAATTGATGACCTAATTGATCGCTAGGTTGAATTCTATGATTACCTAATGGTTTTAATATTAAATGCAATACAACACGAGCCCAACGTTTAGGAAAATTACTAATAACCCCCTGCATAGCCACCCCACACTCATGAAGTAATTGTTGACAACTCCATTCAACCAAAGGTAAATCAGCTACCGGTTCTCCATCATCATGAAAACGCTTCAGCACGGCAGACGCCATGTATAAAGAACTTAACATATCACCTAAACGTGCGGACAACTTTTCTTTTCGTTTTAAAGCACCACCAAGTAATACCATAGAAAAATCAGCAAGAAAAGCCAGATTAGCGCTGTATTTATGGATTAATTGATAATACCGTTTAACAAGGCTAACTGGTGCTTTAGAACCATAAGCATCCGTCCAACCAAATATGAGTGATTTAGTCAAATTAGCAATGATAAATCCAGCATGAGAAAAAAATGCCCTATCAAACTCGGCTACATCATTGTTTCTAATACTTTCTAACTCAGTAAATACATAAGGATGACAACGTATCGCACCTTGACCAAAAATAATTAAACTACGAGTCAAAACATTGGCGCCCTCAACCGTAATGGCAATAGGCACACTTTGAAAACCTCTGCCTAAATAATTATTCGGCCCCAAGCATATCCCCTTTCCACCATGAATATCCATTGCATCAATTGAAATAGAGCGAGCGCGCTCAGTCGTATGATATTTTAAAATAGCACCAGCAACTGAAGGCTTAGCACCCTGATCAATCGCTGCAGCGGCCATTGTTAAAGAAGCATCAATAATGTAAGTATTAGCGGCAATTCTTGCCAAAGGTTCTTCAATCCCTTCAAATTTCCCAATGGGTTGATTAAATTGCTTACGAATTCTGGCATAAGCACCGGCTGCAAGAGCCGCTGTTTGAGCGCCACCACTGGCACTTGATGGAAGTGATATCGCACGACCCGCACTTAAGCACTCCATCAACATTCGCCAGCCCTGCCCTGCCATCGCAGCGCCACCAATTAAATAGTCTAAAGGAATAAAAACATCTTTGCCCTGAGTCGGCCCATTTAAGAACCCTGTATTTAAAGGAAAATGTCGGCGACCTTTAGTCACTCCAGGTGTCATCGCAGGTATGAGCGCACAGCTAATGCCAATGTCCTCACCTTTTCCTAATAAATTATCAGGATCAAACATTCTAAAGGCTAAACCAATCACTGTAGCTACAGGGCACAGAGTAATGTAGCGTTTGTCCCAATTCAAACGCACCCCTATCACCTCTTCATCGTTAACTTGTTGACAACAAACAATCCCTTGATCAGGAATTGAGGCTGCATCTGAACCCGCATTAGGCCCTGTTAGAGCAAAACAGGGAATTTCACGTCCATCAGCCAGGCGAGGTAAATAATAATTTTTTTGTTGTTCTGTACCATATTTTAATAACAATTCAGCGGGCCCTAAAGAATTAGGGACTGAGATGGTAGTGGCCGCTGTGACTGAACGTCCATATATTTTAACCAAAACAGACATTTGCGCGGTGGCTGAAAACTCTAAGCCACCGTAGTTTTTAGGGATAATCATCCCTAAAAAACGATGATCCTTAATAAATTTCCAGATGTCTTGAGGTAAATCAGTTTGATTGTGGGTAATGTCCCAGTCGTCAATCATGGCACATAAGGTATTCACAGGGCCATCTAGAAAAGCTTGTTCTTCTTCAGTTAGGCATACTGTAGGAGCATCTCTTAACAAAGAAAAATCTGGAGCACCACTAAAAAGATCCCCCTCCCAACTAACTGTCCCCGCTTCCAAAGCCTCTCGCTCTGTAGCAGACATAGCAGGCATCGCTTTACTGATTTTTTTTAAAATATATTTGGAGAGTAATGCGCTTCTTAACGTTTTAATAGAACCTATCACAAAGATTATTTGAATTAAAATAAGACTCATTTTAACTAATAAACTTGGGGAACTATAAACAAAAATAAGCATACTAAATAAAGCAAAACTAATAGCCCAAACTAAAATAGCCGCCTGTCGTGTCAACAAAACGCCTACCGCCGCTATTGTAAGCAACACTAAGATAGTATGTAGCACTTCATTCTCCCTGTAGAAGCTGATGGATAGTTTCTATAATCTGTTTCGCTGCTTTTAATGGATGCTCCATAGGAAACAAGTGAGTTCCATGGGTTTTAACACTCTTCACTTTAAAGGCTTTTTTCATATAATGCACATCTTGTTTATCTACGACAGTGCTTTTATCGCCATATATTATCGCCGCCGGAGTTGATAACTTCCCTTTGTAGTTAGGAATAATATGAGGAATAGTACAATAGATTTGATATTCAGTTTTCCTATCAAAACGCAAATGATATCCTTGTTCATTTTGCTCTAAACCGTAAGTGATATAATCATTAAGGCATTCATCTGTAAATGTTTTAAATAGATCGCGTGTTTTTAAGTAAGTTACTAATTGCTCATGCGTTTTCCAATGCTCGCGTCGTGCTCGCGTTTTAAATGCAGGTGTCATCCTGTCAATAAACCCAAATCTTTTAGCAAAACGAATCATATTCGATTTAAAAGGACCAATTAATGGCGAGTCAAGCATAATCACTGTTTTAAACAGTTGTGGTTGTTCTATAGATGCTAATAAACTGAGTATTCCACCCAAGGAGTGACCTACAGCAATAACTGGGCGATCGGCATTTTTTTTAACATTATCAATGAGTTCTAATACTAGATTATGCCAATTTTCGGTGACTGGAAACTCAGGATTGTGTCCAATACGATCAATGTAACAGCAATCAAACTCTTGTGATAAGCCATCCAGCATTTGCTTATAACAAAGCGCTGGAAAACCATTTCCATGAGAAAAATGGATTAAGTCTTTCATACAATGGCTACTCTGCGACTTTCTGCTCGTAATGCATAAATAGCAAAACTGTAGTAAGCAATGAGTAAAAAGAATAAAACAAATCCTAGACCTACAAATACACGATTTAGAGTCAAAAATATCATAAGTAAAAACATCATAGGAGTTCCAGCAACAATAAGGAGTCGACAGGATGTTTTAAAATTAATTTTAAATGAATAAAAAATGCTCGAGAAATTTTGCCCTAAAAGCGCTAAAACGGGAAAAAAAACAATAAAGATAGAAAAAAACATACCCACAATTATAGGATAAAGCACAATTTCTGAAGCATATTGAAGCCCTGCAATAGCATTCTGCTCTGCAATTTTTTTCCCTTGGAATACTAAATTCGTTCCTTTATCAAATGATTGAACAAAAGGCTTAGCATTACTAGGAGCAGGGTTACCCATATTAAATAACTCTGGATTAGGTATTTTAAATGCAATCGAATTTTTAGTTATTAAAATACTTAAATAAGGATAATCCGTAAAATCAGTGACTTTTCCTGTTGTATCAATGAGTACTACTGGCTGGTTTTTATTATTTTTTATAATATAAGGCATGGGTTTATCAAAAATAACATCCCCATTTTGAATGTAAAAAACAGGTATTTTTAATAAAGGTTCCGTAATTTGTGTTTTAAATGTTTCATTAAGACTAACTGTAGTTCTTAAAAAAAAGGGAGTGGAAAATAAAGCTATCGCCAATAAGAGATAAAGAACACCCCAACCCTGCCAACGCTTGCCCACATCAACATACAAACGACGAGAATAAAAAGACATGCATAGTGCGGACCAATAACGATAAACTGGGGTATCCATTGGCTTTAATTGATTTTTTACTTTACTCACGCCATTCTCCAATACGTTTGCCCGTTTTCTGATGAAATACATGCAGTTTCATTTGAGGTAGCTGGACATAAAGAGGTCCACTTGCTAACACCTGTTCAGCAGGCACTCTCAAGTTAAGCTGTTCTTTGCTTTTGATGCATTTTGCTCTAATTAATTTATCAGCACCCATGTCATCGATAAACTCAATGTGAGCTTCAATGCTTTGAGGGTCCTCTTTAGAACACACCTGAACATGTTCAGCTCTAATTGCCAAAACCAAAGGCGCTCTATCTTTTAGCGACTTTAATCCATGATGTAAAGGATATTGAATGCCTGATTTTGTATGTAATGTCCCTGTACTCTTATCAAAAGCTCCAGCCAAGACATTGACAGGATAGTGACCAGTAAATCCTGCAACAAATAAAGTCTCCGGATTTTGATACAATTCTTGAGGCGTACCAATTTGCTCAACCAAACCCTGATTAAGAACCATAATCCGTTCACCCATAGTCATCGCTTCTGTTGGGTCATGTGTCACATACAAGCTAGTGGTATTTAATTGTTGATGCAACCTTCTAATTTCATGTCGCATCTCGGTGCGTAATTTAGCATCCAAATTAGATAAAGGCTCATCAAATAAAAAAACCGCCGGTGAACGAACCATCGCTCGGCCCATAGCCACACGTTGTCGTTGACCACCCGAGAGAGCTGAAGGTTTTCTTTCTAAAAATGGTGTTATATGCAATAGCTTTGCAGCATCAGTAACCCGTTGCTTAATTTCCATTGGCTTAAAACGACGCATTTTTAAACCATATGCCATATTATCAAATACCGTCATGTGTGGATAAAGTGCATAATTTTGAAATACCATAGCCATGTCTCTTTGGGCTGCAGGTATTTGGTTGACACATTGGTTATTGATTAAAATGGAGCCTGAGCTGATTTCATCTAACCCAGCAATTAAACGCAATAAAGTAGACTTTCCACAACCAGAAGGCCCAACGATTACCAAAAATTCGCCTTTTTTAATACTAAGATTAATTTTATCAAGAATAGTAGTTTGTCCAACGTGTTTTGAGACTTCAATTAAATTCACTGTGGCCATGCTACTTTAATCCTTTTTCAAACCAACGTTGCATCAACATCACTACCATACAGGGTGGAATTAAAGCAATCAATGCCACGGCCATAATGTAATGCCATTGTGGAATTTGATCTGCGACCCCTGCAAGATAGCGAATACCCATCACAATAGTAGCCATTTTTGTTTCTGTTGTAATGATCAAAGGCCATAAGTATTGATTCCATCCGTAGACAAATAAAATCACAAATAAAGAAGCAATTTGAGTCTTAGACAAAGGCAGAAGAATATCAAAAAAGAACCGAACCGCTCCTGCGCCATCTAATTTAGCTGCATCAACCAATTCAGATGGAATCGTTTTAAAAAATTGTCTAAATAAAAAAGTACCCGTGGCGGAAACGAATAATGGCAAGGTTAATCCAGTAAATGAATTCAATAATCCAAACGAGGCAACAACCTGAAAGGTAGGAACGATACGTACTTCAATTGGCAACATCATCGTGGCAAATATCAAAGCAAAGCACCATTTTTTAAAGGGAAAATCAAAATAAACTAAAGAAAAAGCCGAACCTAAGGCAATGACTATTTTACCAAAGGCGATCGCTAATGCCATACAAAAGCTATTGAATAACATAGAAGTAAGCGGCTCCCCTCCTGTCACGGACAAACCTTGGGTCAATACCTCTTTCATATTACTAAATAACAAAGTACCAGGAAACATGGGAATAGGAGCTTGCATCATCGCACTGCCTTCATGACTTGCAGCAACGAGTGCTAAGTAAATAGGTAAGAGCATCAACATAATAAAGAAGCATAAAAAACCATGAGATAAAATGCGAATTAATAATTTCATGTGTAATGAACCTTTTTCTCAAGGTACTTAAATTGCACCAAAGAAACACTAACTACGATAATCATTAATAACACCGATTGAGCTGATGAACTGCCCATATCCATTCCTTCAAATCCATCTTGATATACTTTATAAATCAAATTTGTCGTGCTATTCCCTGGGCCACCATGTGTCATGACCTGAATAATGCCAAAAGTATCAAAAAAACCATACATTAAATTCATAATCAGCAAAAAAAATGTAGTCGGTGAAAGTAAAGGAATAATAATCTGCCAAAAACGTTGCCAAGGTGAGGCACCATCAATAATTGCAGCCTCTATGATTGATGCAGGCACCGTTCTAAGTGCTGCGAAATAAAATAAAAAATTATAACTAAATTGTTGCCAACTGGCTGTAAGAATCACCACAAATAAGGCTTGATTAACATTATTGACATAATCAAAATCAATTCCTAAAAATTTTAAAAAATGCGTCATCCACCCCAAAGAAGGATGACATAAAAAACGCCAAAGAATGGCAGCAACAGCAGGAGCCACGGCATAAGGCCAAATAAGTAAGGATTTATATATTCCTTGCGATTTTCGTCTATTATTAACTAAGATAGCCAATAGCAACCCTAAGCTCATCGTGCAAAAGGTCACGCTAATAGCAATAATAAAAGTAACACCGATGGCTCTACTATAACTGGAGTCAAAAAACAGATCGGTAAAATTAGCAAGCCCTGCAAATTGATGATGCAAACCAAAGGCATCGGTGAAAAAAAAGGATTGGATTAGGGCGTTACACGCAGGCCAAATAAAAAATACCAGCGTGATAATAAGTTGGGGGGCTATAAAAAGCCAAGCGTAAACGCGTTGATGATTAAATTTTGCCATTAGCCCAACTAAATAAGAAGGTCTTAATTGATGATTATCTTAGGTAATGTGTTGCAAGTAAAGAATAAAAGAGCCATCAACTAAGGAAAAATATTTTGCGCTACATACATATACAAAACCCAGGACAACATAGCAGACTCGTTATAGAAAACGGGGCTCAACCCAAATACACGAATACCCAAATTTTGGTGTATGTTAAAGCTACAGCACTCAATAGAGCCGATCTCATGCAACGCTATGGCAAATACCCTCCTCCTAAAGGTGAATTAGATATTCCTGGTTTAGAGGTCGCCGGTGTGGTGGTGGCTGTAGGCTCTAAAGTGACTCAATTTAAAATCGGAGATAAAGTGTATGGATTGGTGGGAAGCGGCGCTTATGCTGAATATTGCTCAGTAGAAAGCACTTTAGCTCATATCATTCCTAAAGGCTGGGATTACTCACTTGCAGCAGCTCTTCCTGAAGCACTCACCACCGTTCACGCGACTTTATTTGATTTAGGTAAACTAAAACCAGGTCAAACTTTACTTATTCATGGCGCAGGTAGTGGCATTGCTTCCCTAGCAATCCAAATAGCAAAGCACATTAATGCTACCGTCATCACAACAGTGGGCCATACTGATAAAATTGAAAAAGCAAGACAACTCGGAGCAGATCAGATTATTAATCATACCACTCAAGATTTTGAAGATTTAATTGCCGAGCAAAGCGTGGATTTAATCCTTGATTTTATAGGTGGCGATTATTTCAATCGGCATCTTCACCTACTCAAACCACAAGGAAAATTAATTCAAATCGCCTGTATTAAAGGCAGTACGGTAGAATGCAACTTGGCTCTCATTATGCGAAAAAGACTAAGTATAATAGGCTTTATACTCCGCGCTCAAACTATCAAGGAAAAAGCACGCCTATGGAAATTAGCCCATCAAACCTGGCAGGATGCACTAGCTAAGAAAGAGATAACCCCAATTATCGACTCAGCATTTGCTTTGGAACAAATTGAAGAGGCTCAGCACTATATGCAAACAGGGGCTCATTTTGGTAAAATAGTCATCAAAATTAATTAAAACATCCTCTCCATAGCTATTCTTAGAGTAGCTGGATTCAGCGTAGTATAATCTGGGAAAACCATGCCAAGTGTGGCACCTTATATAGCGATTGAGCCCGCTTCGCTGGGGGGTCCCAGATTGCACGCTGTGCGTAATCCAGCCTAGGTCATCATATATTCACCTGTCTTGACTCCACGACCTTTTTCTTTTTTTTCAAAACCCAATTAAGCAATTGTTCATATATTGGGGCATTCCCAGCGAGTTGCATGATGATTGTGGCAGTCAAGCAAGTCATCATCAAGGGTAAAATTAAAGAATAGTTTTGCGTCATCTCGATAACAAGTACACCACCTGTAATAGGGGCTCGAGTTGCGGCTGCGAAAAGTGCCGCCATTCCTGCAACCGCAAACATTCCTGGTTGGGTTGAAAAATCAAGATGCAAAAAAGACAAAATATGAAATACAGCGACTCCAAGTAATGTTCCTAAAGCTAAAATAGGTGCAAAAATTCCGCCTGGAACTCCAGAAGAATAGCAGATCATAGATCCCATAAAACGAATAAAAAATAAAAAAATTAAGGTGTTCAGTCCAGGTGTAAGTGATAATGCCTGTTGAATAATATCAGACCCTTCCCCAACAGATCCTGGATAGTAAATAGCTAATACACCAACTAAAAAACCAATAATTGCCACATAACATATTTTTTGTTTTGAGGTTAATTTATTGACTAAAATAAGCGACCTCATCAGCGCTTTATTAAATAAAAGTCCCACAAAACCTACTATGATGCCGAACAAAGCAAATAACCATAAATTACTTAGCGCTGGGAATTCATACACAGGCATTGCTATTATTGCTTGAGTCCCCATAAGCATTTCTAAAACGATTGTTGAAATGACACAGGCAATAACCACCATATTAAAATTGGTAAAGGAATAATTAAATTGATTGCGCATTTCTTCCATAACAAAAATTGCCCCGGCTAAAGGGGCGTTGAAAGCAACTGCTAGACCCGCTGCTGCACCTGCAGCAATAAGGCTGTCTCGTCTAGGCTGTGAAACATTAAATAAGCTACCCAGCATTTCTCCAAGATTCCCCCCTATATGAATAATCGGCCCTTCTCGGCCTAAAACCATCTTAGAAGAGAGAGCCAAGATACCAAAAAAATATTTTACCGGTATTAAACGTTTCCAAAAAATGGGTCGAAGATGAAGCAAGGCCCCTTCTATTTCTTGTACACCACTGCCAGCCGCTTCAGGAGATATATTTTTAACCGCAAAAAAAGCTGCTAGAACCATAGTCATAGATACCAGGCCTGAAGTTAACCCCATAAGCCAACCATGCCCGCTAAGTAAATCAAAGCTTCTTGCTAGCACGGTGTTTAGTAATTCTATTGAAAAACGAAAAGATGCACCTACCAGGCCAACAATAATGCCTAGAATAAGAGATAAAACATACAATATTAGCGTTGTTTTATGCATGGTTTAGTTCATTAAGATCATATTATTTCAAGGAGAGAATTTTCATTCTACTGGAAAAATGCTTGACTGCCTATCAGCTGAGAAAGGATTAAAAATGAGATTAAAAAGAAAATCAAACGTAGCTTGGATGCAGCATGGCGTAATCCGGGAAATCCATGCAAAGCATGGCTCCTTATATAACGATGAGCCTGCTTCGCGGGGGTTCCCGGATTGCGCGCTTTGCGCTCCATCCAGGCTACTTTTGATAAAAAAAATTTAAACGTAGCCTGGATGCAGCGTAGCGTAATCCG
>JAOATK010000009.1 GCA_030158115.1 Legionella sp. | reverse complement strand
GTCCAAATTATAACAATTTATGAGAGATGACACAGTTATTTAAACACTACCTTTTAGCCTTAAATAAAATAAACCTCGGCCTTGGGTATGCCGTTGAAACTGTGATTCCATGCATAAGCATAGCCATTAATATTGCTAAAGATGATGAGCCTTTCTTTTTGAATATATTGTTCGAATTCATTCTTATCTATTTTACAATTTCGAATAAAATCATTTTCATAACAACTTGATCCATAAAAAATAACATCAACTCCATGTGTTTTTTCTGTTGGAAGTTCATAATCAGGTTGGTTAATCGTATGATACTGAGGAATTGACCATTTTAAATTACACTCATAAGAAATATCCGTTGTAACGATATACTCACCATTTCTTCTTTCTTTGATAGATTTAATTTTAGCAATTGCATAACCAGCTTGATGACATACTACGTGCCCAGGTTCGAAAAAGATCTGTGTATCCTCAGGTACAATAGCTCTTACAGCTTCAAAAACCCCAGGAATCGATTCATTGGGAATTGTATGAAGCCCACCCCCGAAATTGATATAATTCACATTTACCGAATTTTTCTTTAACAAATCAACAACCGATTTAGCCATTAGTGCATAAGTATATTTATTATTTTCTTCAGAACCATTATGAATATGGATCCCAACATTTATATTATGTATTTTAATAAATTTAATAGCATTCTCTAACTTTTCTCCAAATCTACTGGAAGATATTCGAGTACTATAATGTGAAGAATCTATATTAAGAGCAGTATGACTGACTCTTAATCCAAATTTAATTCGAGGATTTTGAGAATATAACTTAATTAAGCTAGCTGATTCAGTATTAAATGTATCCAAATTTATCATAAGAAAAACATCGTTAGACAAATACATATTAATATCATCAATGCTGAACGTTGGATCATTTATCGATAAATATTTATTACTTAAGTTAGTTGATAGTAAATCGTATTCTGGAAGATTGGAAACTTCAAACCCATCCAAATGAGTAGCTGCTAATTTAATAATTTTTTCATGAGGAAATGATTTGATTGTAAATAACAAATGAGTTTTATTAATGCGAGCAGCCTCACTTAAAAAAATCATTTGATTTTTTAATGCCTCAAGATCATAAATTATCTTAGGCCTGGTATATTCTTTTAATTGATTAAATACTTTGAGCATATACATATTTCTCAACTTTGTTAGTTATAAATGAGCCAATCCTATTTGCATAATATATAGGGAGATCAGAAGCAGCTATCCTCAGATGTTTTGTATTATGATCCAGATACCAAGGAAATCCGTCAATTGCGACAAAATTAAGACCAAAGCTTGGAGTCGCTCTAATTGGAAGATGATGTTCATACGCTTCTTTAGCAATTCTCTTCGCCAAAAGCTTAGGATCCCCTGGGTATGCTTGGTCATTGCTATTTTTAATTTTCCTGCAAATAACACTCCCATACGTGCGAGCACTGAGACTAAAATAAAATCAGGAGGACATCCTCGAATTTCTGATTGTTCTTTAAAAAGTTTTCCATCTGCTCAGGTAACGAACCATATGGAATATCATCAACGGGTAATAATTTATTATCAAACGGCTGATACATATTAAACTTAATATTTGAGGGTAACACCTCATTATTAGCCAAGCTTTTGTTGAACTCGTCTACGGTACGACCATCTGGTACATATGTTGTTTGAGCAGCTTTAACAATGGCATCTTTTAAATCAAATTTTTCCATTACTCTCCATAAATCAAAACAATCATGCCAATATCCATCATGAAACTCATCCGCATGATGGCTATAAAATTTATTCCCTTTAACCGTGATTCCGGGCATTCCAGAAGAAGAATTTGGCCTAAGCCATTTATGAGGCAATATCCGTTTATAACCATAGTAACTGAGTAATTCTTCTATATTCCTCTGCACGTTAAATGCCTGGATAACAGATATTTTCTCTGGTTTATTGGATAAAGTTTTTTGTGTAAAAACATGAGTAGCAGGAGGCAACTCTAATGGCTCGATAACATCAACAAGTTGTCCTTCCATATTTTCAAAATAAAGTGCTTCTATCTTGCTACCCTTGGGCTTACGTGGATAGTACCAGCCCTGTGACCAAGTTGAATTTTCAATTGCATTAGCTAATAAATCACATCCTTCCGCAATCAGTTTTAGATTGATTCGTGAAATAATTGATTCTATTGTTGATGCTAATTGCTCCTTTTTATATGGTGAACTGGTAATTATAGTCATTTAAATTATAAATGACCTATAAGATCTGTTATACTTAAGCTTTCCATTTATATGTTTTTAAGCAATGAGCCATTCAAAAGATCTGAGAAAGAGAGCACTAAAATATGTAGAAGAAGGTGGTTCTATAAAAGAGGCATGTGTGCTATTTGAAGTTAGCCGTTCCTCCTTTCAACGATGGAGGCTTAAACGAAAAAATACGGGTAGCCTAGCACCTAAATCAAGAATCAGAGTACCCTATAAAATAGCTGAAGAGGAATTAAAAATTTTTATAGATACACACCCTGATGCATATTTAAATGAGATAGCAGCCCACTTCCAAGTTACTATCCCTGGTATTTCAATAGCCCTGAAGCGGTTAAAAATAACTCGAAAAAAAAGACTATCTTTTACAAAGAAAGAGACGATTTAAAGCGATCAAATTTTTTAACGGAACTTGCAAAGCATGACCCAACAAAGCTTGTCTATATTGATGAATCAGGCATCGACAAGTTTATTTCAAGGGAGTATGGTCGTTGTAAGAGAGGGCAGAAAATAATGGGCGGTGTTTCTGGCAAACGTTATGCTCGAGAAAGTTTTATCGCAGGTCAAATCCAAAATAAAATAATTGCTTCTTTTTGCTATACAGGAACTTGTGACAGTAATTTATTTAATTTTTGGCTGGTAAACTTTCTATTACCAGCTCTTGGTCCAGGTTATACATTAGTCATGGATAATGCTGCTTTTCACAAATCAGAACTTACTAAAATACTGATAGCGAACGCGGGATGTCAGCTTCTTTTTCTTCCACCTTACTCTCCTGATTTTAATCCTATAGAAAAATTTTGGGCTAATTTTAAAGCCAAAATAAGAAAAATTATTGGTGGGTTTTCAACTCTGGCAGAGGCTGTTGATGCGGCGTTTAGAATCGATCATTTAAATTTTAATTAACTATAGTTGTATTCGATATCGATGCCCCTTATCATTTGCATAATGCGAATAAGAACCATATAAAACATAAGCCAGATTAAGATCATTTAAAATGCGGCTTACTTTCAATGGATCAGGCGCACCATCAATCTCTTCACCATCAGCATTTATACGTTTATCACAATCAATAACAACTATGCTGGCAAAGTTTGATACATTCTCATTACTGCGCCCCAAACATTGACCTGTATTATCAGTATTTAAAGTAGTTCTAATCCAATGTGATCCTTTTTTATCACCTTCAACACACTTTCTTAGCTTAGCTAACCATTCGCTAGCACTTATGTTCTGGTAAATGGATGCACCTCTCACATCATCACTGGAATATGCAACTTTAATTTTACCCAAAATAGTATTAAACTCACTCATTTAAGCACCTATATATAGTCTCGAAGGCGGCCACACCATCGAGAAATTATTTATTAGACTAACTCTTTCTTTTAAGCTTTATAAAACTACGATTAATGCTTTTTAAAGAGTTGCTATTGAAAGATTATCTGCCCAATTTTCTATCTCTTTTCTGAGATACATAGGGCGTTTACCTAGAGGATTTCGAGGCTTAGGAAAATCGGTCAACTTATTTAGTTCATAAAATTTTGTCGCGCCAATGCCTAATACAGCTTGTACTTCTTTGGGATAAATCAAAATACTATCTTTCTTCATATTTATAACTCCATATGTTTAAATAAACTGACTTTGAATCTTTCTCAAGGATTCGTATTGGCGATTATGGAGTAGTAAAAATAAGTAAAAAATGTGTTAGAAAAAGAAAATTACGGGGGTTGAAAAAAGGAATTTAATTAATCTCATTGTTTTAAAATCAATTAAATTCCTATGAAAATACGTAAAGTTATAAATTAAGGCAAAGTTTAAGGATTCTCTTTCCAATCCCTATATTTTTTATAAAAACGATGGATTTTTTCATTATCATCAATTCCACTAATAATTTTGGCAAACTCTAAAAGCGGATTTTTATTTGTTCTCCCGACTTTTGTAGATGGTTTTAATTTATATTTTTTCTCTGCATGTACCCAAAGAGAAACCATCGCAAATAATTCCAGACGATTTGAATCAAGAGAAGCATTATTTTTTTGTAACATACATTGGCGAGCTTCTTCTGCAAAACTAATCTGCTCTTCGATTAGCGAAATAACTTTGTGTTGTGTACTGGTTAATTTTTTACTAAGTTCATATCTTAAATTAAATCGTGACATATCAAATTCTTTTAATTCATTTAGCGTATTACGAGCATTATTTAATTTATGAATAATACTCTCAAGTTCTGCTCTTTCTATTTCAATATCAATGGATTTCAAATGCTCGCATCCTCTAATACAGCGATCCCAAGGCTGAAGCATCTCCGTAATTTCTTCATTCGAGATCTCCCTCTTAAAAAGCTCATTTAATCTCTGTTGAATATTTTGTAAACGCTCTTGTTGCACTGATGACTGCTCGAGATTATCAATTAGTTTTTCCATGCTTAAAACTCACTTCTGATTTAATAATAGGTTTACACTACTCTCTTTTGCCACTAGCCATTCACTATACCATTCCATTAATTGCCTACGTTCTTTTTTAAAATCTGCTCGCATATAAATTCCTCTAACCCCTTGTATTTTATGAGCTAATTGAGCTTCTATAGCATCAGTTCTAAATGAAGTTTGCTCATGCAAAACACTAGAAGCTAATGAACGAAATCCGTGCGCAGTATGACGATTTTTAAATCCTGCATTATGTAACAATTTACGAATGCTAGTCTCGCTAATTGGTTTAGGTTTTTTTAAAGTAGGTGAATTAAAAAGATATGGAGTAAAACCTGTTATTAATCTTAATTCTCTCAGTAACTTTAAAACAGTTGGTGATAATGGAACCCAATGTACAAGCCCCATTTTCATACGATCAGCTGGGATATTCCATTCTGCGGCTTGAAAATTAATTTCTTCCCAACATGCAAGACGAAGTTCTGACGGCCTAGTAAATAAATGTGCCAATAATTCAATGTAGATTTTCGTAATCGGCGTAGCATTTGTATTTCTAATTATTGTAAGCATGTCATGAGCGTCATGAAAGCTTATTGACGGTTGATGAATAGTTTTTGGCCTTGGAATAAGTGCCTTATGTAATCCAATAAAAGGATAATTGTTAGTAAGAGATGAACCTACTGCGAATTCAAATATAGCTTTTAGCCTCGCAAAAATACGGTGTGCCACATCATGATGTCCACGCTCTTCATGTTGTTGAATAATAATCAACAGATCAGCTTTAGTTATTTCATCAATGGGTTTATCTGCAATAAAAGGATAAATATCACGTGTAAGACTTTTTCTGTGACGCTTAAGAGCAACTTCCTTCCACGAACCTTTATATTTTTGAAACCATTGTTCAGCAATTGTTTTAAAAATTATCTGCTCAACTTCAGCTTCAGAACTTTTTACTCTAGGATCAATTCCTCTATCTACCAGAGCGCGGTAAGCTTTGGCTATATCGCGAGCATCTCCCAGTTCAATACTTGGAAATTTCCCGATAGTAATTGTTTGTGGCTTTTTATCCCATTGAAAACAAAAAATGAATACTTTATTGAGTTTCTTTTTGCCTGGTCTTAATTCTAATACTAAGCCATCACGGTCAGTATGACGTTTTTTGTCTCCAATCTTTAAAGATTTGATTTGAGCGACTGATAACATTGTAAATCACCTCAACGAAGCGGTGACCTTGGAGAAAAGAGATAAAAAAGTTTACCCAAAATCTTACCCAAAGTACGCGCGGTTAAATACGAAAATTAACGAATCGTTGAGAAAGATTTGAGAGAGAAAAGTCGGTGTTATTTTATTATTAATCAATCAGTTACGTACTAATTTGAACTCTTGCGAACAATTACAAAATGTGTAATTGGTGCCCAGGGCCGGAATCGAACCGGCATGGTGTTACCACCGAGGGATTTTAAGTCCCTTGCGTCTACCTGTTTCGCCACCTGGGCATTTCTTGTATGGAGGCTGAGGCCGGAATCGGACCGGCGTACGCGGCTTTGCAGGCCGCTGCATGACCACTCTGCCACACAGCCTCATTGATGCTTGCGTGTTAAGCAAGCCTTTATATTATCTCTCTAAAAAAAAAGCGACTTTTTTGTCGCTTTAATTTGGAGCGGGAAACGAGACTCGAACTCGCGACCCCAACCTTGGCAAGGTTGTGCTCTACCAACTGAGCTATTCCCGCGTCTCTACGGGGTGTGATTCTACCGAAAATAAAAAACCTGTCAACACTAAAATTAACTTTTTTTCTTTAATTCAGGCCAAGCAATTACTAAGTAAATAACCATAGACCAAATCGTTAAAATTGCGGACACATAAAGTAATAGAAAACCAAGAACACCCCACCAAGAATAAAGCGGATTAAACGCTAATAATAAAAATAAGGCGGCCATCTGCATAAAAGTTTTTACTTTGCCAATGTAGCCTACGGCAACGCTTGTACGTTTACCAAGTTCGGCCATCCATTCACGTAAAGCAGAAATCACAATTTCACGCCCAACGATAACAACGGCAGGGATAGTGATGTAATTAATGTCCTTAGCACCCACTAAAAGTAATAAGCTTGTGGAAACTAGTAACTTATCCGCAACAGGATCAAGAAAGGCTCCAAATGGTGACATCATTTTTAGCTTACGTGCCAAATAACCATCCAACCAGTCAGTAAAACTTGCCGCGGCAAAAATACCGGCAGCAACTGTATTAACCCACGTGAATGGTAAATAAAAAATAGCCACAAGTATTGGAATCAATACAATGCGCAACAAAGTTAACAGATTAGGCAAACTGGTTAATGTACTCAATGTTTAACACTCCCTTTACACATTTGATCGCTTTAGCTTAAATCGAATCTAACTAGACTGCTTTTTTAAAGTTTAGAAAGTCCGCCAATAATTTATAATCATCAAAAACTGCCAACGCACCTGCCGTTTTGAGGGCTGAGTCTTGCTGATGATAAAAATCAACACCAATAGCAGTCACATCAATACTTTTTGCCATTTCCATATCAGTCACTGAATCACCAATCATCACTGTTCTGGAAGTACTACCACCAAATGCGTCAATAATTTCTACTAACATTTGCGGACAAGGCTTTGCAGGTACCTGGCCTGCGGATCGTGTGACCTTAATAATTTCATCAAGGCCTGTGGCCTGCAGAGCGCGCAATAAAGATTGTTGGCCTTTGTTGGTGGCAACAGCAATATTAATATTAGCCTCATGCAATTGATAAATAAATTCTCGTACACCTGGAATTAAACACACATCAACAGAGCGTGTATGCAAAGAATGCTGTACTGCCTGCAATAAACGCTCATTTTCTTCAACTGATAAATGCGGATAAATTTTTCTCAAAGCTTGGACTAGGCCTAAATCCACATATTGTCTCGCTTGATACGGATCAAACTCACCGTATCCCAATGCTTTTGCTTCCAAAGCAACTGTGTGTAATATCAGACCTAAAGTGTCTGCAATTGTACCTTCCCAATCAAATACTACCAAGTCATATGGACTGATCATTGCTTAATACACTCCTCGCACGCAATTGTTTTAGTGTGTTAGAAAATAAATCATCTGCATTCGCTTGAAAACAATGCTTTGTTCCATTCAATTCAAATTGAATGGCTCGCGCATGCAAATAAAGACGGCGTTTACGATTATCTATCCCTTCGACGTCTCCTGCAAGAGAGCCATATTTATCGTCACCCACAATTACGTGTCCTAAATGAGCACTATGTACTCGAATTTGATGAGTGCGCCCAGTTTTAGGGCTTGCCTCAACCCAACAAGCTTGTTGATAATTTTCTAGAAGTTTGAAAGTTGTTTCTGACGATTTACCTTCTTCTGTTACAGAAACGACTCGCTCGCCTGATTTTAGTATATTCTTTTCTAGAGCTGCTCGTACAGTCACCTGTTTTTTGCCTTCCCAACGATGGGTAAGTAAGGCCCAATAAGTTTTTTGTACCTCTCTTGCTTCAAGCAGAGCATGCATGGCACGTAAGGTGCTTCTTTTTTTGGCTAGTAATAAACAACCTGAAGTGTCTTTATCCAAGCGGTGAATTAATTCTAAATACGCTAAATCTTGCCTGGTCTTTCTTAATGCTTCAATCACTCCCAGACTTAAACCACTTCCACCATGCACTGCAATACCCGAGGGTTTGTTAATTACTAAAAAGCAGGCATCTTCGAAAATAATACATTCTTTCAGACGTTGTGCCAAAGCATCCCCTACAAAAACCTCTTTTACTTCTGAAGTACGAATAGGAGGAATACGAACCATGTCGCCTGCATGTAGACGCGAGCTAACTTGAGCCCGTTTTTTATTAACTCGAACCTCGCCACCACGTATAATTCGGTAAATATGGCTTTTAGGAACACCCTTCAAAATACGAATTAAATAATTGTCCAGACGCTGTCCTTCTTCCTCATTATTTATTTCTTTATAACTTACTTCACTCATTGTCAATAAACCTGTTTGCTGGGCGTGATTTTTTTGGTATGATCGCCAATAGTATGGTGAAATTCCATACGAACCGAATTATAACGTATAAATATAAAAAAAGCCTGACTATATTACAGATCTGCGGTTGTTGGGTCTGCAAACCAACTGCGGAGCAACAATAACAGGCTATAAAGTAATTAGTTACAGAAAAATCGCGCTTCCATTTAAATTTAAAGATATAAGGAAGTGAACCAATGCCAGAGACAAATTGAGCATTTATTTGACAGATACTTACGCATGCCAGACATGCTTTATACCGATTACGAATTCTTTCAGGGATTTCGCACAACATATTTCAACCTGTTACGTTCGTATTCGATATATTTCTCAGCATGCACCTCTCATTGTACAGGGAACATGCGTAAAGTCTGTCCACAAGGCCATGGGTTCGCTTAAAGATCACATCTCTTACTGTTCAAAAACAGAACCTCTAAGATATTTTGAGCCTTACACTATCGTAATTTAAATGTCTGCGCCCTACTATGGGGTTACACAGATGGAAAAAATGTTAATTAATGCCATGCAAACTGAAGAAGTTCGTGTTGCACTTATTAAGAACAATCACTTATTTGACCTGGATATTGAATGTCCTGGTGAAATAAAAAAGAAAGGTAATATTTACAAAGCGACTGTCACACGACGTGAGCCAAGTCTTGATGCTGTTTTTGTTGAGTACGGTTCAAAACGACAAGGATTCTTACCTCTTAAAGAAATTGCGCCAGAATATTTAAGTAGAAATCCAGATGATTTTGGTGACGAAAAACCACCCATTACTACTTTAATACGTGAAGGCCAAGAATTATTAATCCAAGTGGATAAAGAAGAGCGTGGCAATAAAGGCGCAGCTCTTACTACCTTTATCACTCTGGCTGGTTGTTATTTGGTATTGATGCCTAACAACCCACGATCTGGTGGCATCTCAAGACGTATTGAAGGCGATGAACGTGATGAATTACGTGAAACACTCAACGCGTTAACACTACCTGAAGACATGGGCTTAATCATCCGCACTGCTGGTGTTGGTAAAAGCCAGGAAGAGCTACAAGATGACTTAGATATGCTTTGCAATCAATGGCAATCAATCAAACAAGCTTATAACACGGAACTTCCTCCAAGCCTGATTCATCAAGAAGGCGATGTGATTATTCGTTCAATTCGAGATAATTTACGCAAATCCATTAGTGAAATTATCATTGATGATCAGATTTCTTACATCAAAGCTAAGCAATACATTGAGCGCGTAAAACCTGAATTTTTACCCAATCTAAAGCTATATAACAGCAGTATTCCCCTATTTAACTTTTACCAAATTGAAAGTCAAATAGAAACAGCCTACCAACGCCAAGTCATGCTGCCATCTGGAGGTGCTTTAGTCATCGACAGAACTGAAGCCTTAGTATCCATAGACGTGAACTCGGCTAAAGCAACTGGTGGTCCTGATATTGAAGCCACTGCCTTTAATACTAATCTTGAAGCAGCGGACGAAATTGCGCGCCAATTACGCCTGCGTGATTTAGGCGGTCTGGTCGTCATTGACTTTATAGATATGAGCTCCAGCAAAAACCAACGTGATGTAGAAAATCGTTTAAAAGAAGCATTACAAGCAGATAGAGCCCGTATCCAAGTAGGTCGTATTTCGCGCTTTGGACTACTAGAAATGTCACGTCAACGCCTCAGACTTTCCTTAGGCGAAACAGCCCAAGAAGTATGCCCTCGTTGTGAAGGCCGTGGTACTGTTCGTAATATTCAATCACATGGTTTATCGATTACTCGTCTAATTGAGGAAGAAGCATTAAAGGAAAAGACCGCTGAAATACAAGTTCAGCTTCCCCCTGAAATGGCTACCTTTATCATGAATGAGAAACGCAGTTTCATTAGAGACATAGAAAAGAGACATAGTGTGTCTGTGATGATTATTGCTAATCCCTACTTACATTCACCACAGTACAGCATTACACGTTTGAAAGAGGACAATGTAGGTAAAACTAAAAAGCCAAGCTACACGCTAATACAACAACCTGAGTTGGCCGTTACAAGTAAGGAGCAAGAATCAGTTGCTCGTGATGAGCCTGCGGTTAAGTCGTTTGCCGGACGTCAATCTTCTAAAAGTTTACGTACCAGTTTAATTAAACGCCTATGGTCAAGTATGTTTGGTGGACTTGCTGATTCTTCAACTGCAGCGACACAACAGAATGAAAAACGTACGGAAAATCGTAATCCAAACCAAAACAGATCTTCAAGCAGAGGACCTGGTGGTGATCGAAGACCACAACACAATAACCGCAGACGTCGTCCAACTGGAAACCCACAACAGCAACAAAGATCTAACAATCCTAATGCTAATGTGAGTGGTAACACGAGTACAACGACTGGAAATCCTAATCCAAACCAGAATCGTAGAAGACCCAATCCAAATCAACAAAACCAAGGCAATCCTCGTCCTGCTTCTGTTAGGAATGAAGGCAATAAAAGGAAAGAGCCTGTAATCGCTAAAGATCCTATTGAAACTAAATAAAAATCAAGCCCGGAATTTATCTAATTCCGGGTTTTAATCCCCCCCTTTTCAATGCTTATCCCTATCTAGTTGATTACTATAGTGCCCCCTTCTAATACCAATTATCGTTCCTTATCACATATGATATTTCTTAATACTTACTTAATAAATAGAAGAAAAACTAAATCAAATCCCAAATAAAGACCCAACCTGATTGCTTGCAACTAGGTATTAATTCCTGAAATGGGGGTATGTGCTACACCAAGAGCTGTGGATAACGTACCTGGGTTTTCACGAGAAATTAGGCGGTTAAAATTCTGGGTGCCAATGCACCCAGATTTTCAATTTATGGCACGACCAAAGTCGGACTACCGCCAAATAAGTTCATAATTAAAAATACTAAGAAAAGCACTATAAAGATAAAAAATAGCACTTTAGCAATGCCAGTAGCAGTCGATTCAATACCTCTAAAACCGAATATACCAGCAACTATTGCAACCACGAGAAATATGACCGCCCACTCTAACATAGCAATCTCCTTACTAAAAATGTATACCGTCCTCTTAGAGTATAGATAATATTAAAATTATTGCTTGAAATTGACCCGTAGCCTTGATGGAGCAATAGCGTAAAAGGCTACAGATCCCTGGCAACGGGATTTACCCCGATATTCGGATTGATACCACAATCATCGAGTATTTTAAGTAAATTATTACCTCTAGGAGTTAGCCGTTTAATACAATATTCCTCAAGATAACTTTTTAAAATATAATGATATTCGGGTAACATCAGGATAGGCAGAATTTTTTCGGCACGTTCCATGTGATCAGGATTTACATATTTACAAGCTTGAAATAAGACCCCCCCTAACATGGCAGCAATGCTTGCTTTGCGCTCAGGTGAAGCAATATAAAAACGCTGGATAGATTCATCCAATGCCCTATCTTTATCCCATTCAAGCCATTCTTCATACAAATTCAATGCAGGGTTCGGGTTAAAAACCCCGGTTGCATCAAGCTCTTGTATGATATAGGCAACTGGCACTATCGCCTGAATATTTGCCCAAGAACAGTTGCCGCTAATTTGTGCGCTAATTGGTATTTTAGCAACAGGGACTAAACCTAATTGCTGGTTAATTTGCTGATGAAAATAACGTCTATTTTGTTTTTTATAAAGAAAATTTTGCAAAAAATTAAGATTTAATTCCTCAGGCCGAGTCATTTTATAAATATTAACACTGCCTTCCTTTTTACTGTTCTCTCCTCTATCAATTTTAGCCCACCATTGACCCACCCGAATAAAACCTAAGGCATGTCCACGACTAGCAGCTGGGAGAATTAACATAGGGGAATGCAGTATTTCATCTAAACGAGCTAAATGCCCTTGAGTCAGTTGATGTTGATGCTGTAATTGCAATAATTCTGCAGCTTGATCAAAGGCATCCATCATCACGTGCAGTAATGGAAAGTAATCTCGTAGATGTCGAGTGGAATAGCTGCTAGTAAAGCGTCTTAAAGAATCTTTAATGATGGCAACCGTAAATTCCAACATAAAGCCTTCATAATCCAACTCAATAAACTCGCCTTTGGCATTGACGATATCGACATCGCCCTGCAATTCAAATCGATGACCTAAAAGTTTCCCGTTGATAAAATCCAATGCAAAATCAAGTTTTGCGCCATGTTGATACAACAAATTTTTTAGTACATCATGACCCCGTAATATGGGATACACTAAGACCGAAAGACCATTGCGCGTATAAGCATTAGAATCCGCTCCATTAGTTAATAATAAACGTGTCATATCGGCATCATTATTATCCACGGCCCAATGCAAAGGAGTACGCCCTGTCACATCAGGTTTGTTAATGTTCACTTTACGTGCAATCAATTGTTCGGCTATTTGTGGTTGGCGCGTAATGGCACACTCAATGAGAGGGGTGAATCCATATTCATCAATGTCATCTAGAGACTCATCAGCCCGAAGATACGCTTCAAAATCAGGCATGCGTCTATTGATAATATCATTGGCTATGGTCATGAAGGTCCCCTAGGAACAGGAGCTGTTGTATATTTCAACGTGTTACCCAAACGCAATTGTTTTTCCATTTCTTGTTCACGCCTCTCATTATCAAACTCACGACGCGCCTCACTGTTTAAAGGAGGTTCTGGGTTTAAATTCGGATCATCCCCATCAAATCGGGGGTTATCTAATTCTGGGTGCTGCAACATACCATTTTGAGCCGCTTCCTCAGGACTATTATTAACTTCTGTTTCAGGATGCTCGCGTGCTTGTACCTTTGCTATTCTGCGCTCCCCATCCTGTTCCATCTGACGTCTTTTACGATCCATTGCGCGTGTTTCTTCAACCAGATAAGATTCTCCGCGTTTCCCACCTGTTGTTGAGGCTTTTTTTGAGTCACTCTCATGTTCTATCACGCGCCCTTTACGTTTCTTAAAACGATTTTCTTCAGCTAAATAAGAGCTCTTGCGTTTTCCATTAGGTGAACGCACACTAGGTAAATTGATAGCATCACTTTTTTTATCATTCATAAAGTAAGTATATACCTAAAAAAAGTAGAGGTAATTTTAAGACCGATTTTTGCTGCGCCTAAATTACAAATAATCTCGCTGTAAAATTTCTGCAATTTGGATCGCATTCGAAGCGGCACCCTTACGAATATTATCAGCAACAACCCAAAGATTTAATCCACAAGGATGTGAAATATCTTCTCTGATTCGCCCAATAAATACCTCATCACGTCCTACTGCATTTTTTAGAACGGTAGGATAGCTAGCTTTTTCAATATTATCGACAACTTTAATTCCAGCAGCCTTTGAAAGAATGGCACGTGCTTGCATAGCTGTCATAGGTTTTTTTAATTCCACATGAATCGCTTCTGAATGGCCATAAATCACAGGCACTCGAACAGCTGTTGGATTAACCATAATGTCTTGGTCTTCTAAAATTTTCCGAGTTTCCCAAACCATTTTCATTTCTTCTCGGGTGTATCCATTATCTTCAAACTGATCAATATGAGGAATGGCATTAAACGCAATTTGTTGTGGATAAACGGCAACCTTAGCAGGTTTACCATTGAGCAAATCACCCATTTGCGCAATCAGCTCACTAATGGCTTTTTTTCCTGTGCCTGAAACTGATTGGTAAGTTGCTACATTAATCCGAGAAATTCCTACAGCATCATATAAAGGCTTCAATGCAACAACCATCTGAATGGTCGAGCAATTAGGATTTGCAATAATGCCTCGATTTTTATAATCAGCAATACGCTGTGGATTCACCTCAGGAACCACTAAAGGAATATCCGCCTCATAACGAAATGAAGAACTATTATCAATGACAATACATCCTGCTGCTACAGCCTTAGGGGCATATTCTTTGGAAACAGCACCGCCTGCTGAAAACAAAGCGATGTCAGCCTGACTAAAATCAAACTCAGCTAAATCTAAAACGTCTAACTGTTTATTTTTAAATGAGACTGTTTTACCTAATGAACGAGAACTCGCTATAGGATAAAGATTTTTTACTGGAAATTTTCTTTCTTCTAATACAGTCAAAAAGGTCTCACCCACAGCGCCCGTAACGCCAACTATCGCGATATTTAATTCTTTGCTCATCATTTACCTCTTTAATAAATTTAGTACAAAACAAATGTCACCTGGTAGATGCAACCAAGCTATGATTTTATAGCTTGATGTCTTAAATAATGATCCATTAACGTTAACGCCATCATTGCTTCTGCTATAGGCACAGCTCTAATTCCTACACAAGGATCATGGCGCCCTTTTGTCACTACAGTGACCTCTTCTCCTAGGACATTAATCGTTTGACCAGGGGTCGTGATACTAGATGTTGGTTTTAAAGCAATACTCACTTCTATAGTTTGTCCTGTCGAAATGCCACCCAAAATACCACCTGCATGGTTACTTAAAAACCCTTGCTGAGACATTTGATCTCGGTGGATGGAGCCTAACTGGTTAACTGAAGTAAAGCCGGCACCTATTTCAACCCCTTTAACCGCATTAATTGACATCATAGCAAACGCAATCATCGCATCCAATTTATCAAATACTGGGTCTCCTAGTCCTATAGGTACATTCTTGGCAAGTATTTTCACACGAGCACCTATAGAATCTCCCTGTCGCCTTAAGTCTTCGATGTAGGAAGCAAGCGCTTTTGTCTGTGTATTATTAGGACAAAAAAACGGGTTATTATGGATTTCTGCCTCTTTATCGAAATCCATAACCAAGTCACCCATTTGCGCCAAATAACCTACAATCTCAATCTGGGCATGTCGCTGTAAATACAAACGAGCAATCGCACCAGCAGCAACACGCGCTGCAGTCTCCCTGGCAGAAGAACGCCCTCCACCACGATAATCACGATGACCATATTTATGATGGTAAGTAAAATCGGCATGTCCTGGACGAAATAAATCTTTTATTTCCTCATAATCACTGGCACGCTGATCTGTATTCTGAATCAATAAAGCGATCGGGGCCCCAGTAGTTTTTCCTTTGAATACACCCGAAAGAATTTCTACTTTATCTTCTTCTCGACGTTGAGTTGTGTATTTTGATTGCCCAGGTTTACGCTTATCCAAAAAAGGTTGAATATCCTCTGCACAAAGACTCAACCCAGGCGGACATCCATCTACTACGCAGCCAATTACCGGGCCATGACTTTCCCCAAAGGTAGTCGTTGTAAATAGAGTCCCAAAGGTATTACCCGACATGAAAATACTCATTCAATTGTTGCTTAGTTAATAAAAATACACCATGTCCGCCATCGCACATCTCCAACCAGGTAAATGGGACCTGAGGATAAGCATTACACAGTGCTTCTTCACTATTTCCTACCTCTACAACCAAAATACCATGATCGCTTAAATAAGCATGAGCATTTTTCAAAATATTGTCTACAATAGCTAAGCCATTATTAGTGGTTTCTAAAGCCAGCACAGGCTCATGACGAAACTCATCAGGCAGAGTTTGCATTTCTTCTTTGCCCACATAAGGCGGGTTACTGACGATTAAATCATAGCTGACTTTGGGAACCTTGACGAAACAATCCGACTCAATTAACGTCAATTGTTCCTCAACGCCTAATTCCTCACGATTAATGGCAGCTACAGCAAGTGCTTCACTAGAGATATCCACAGCATCAACCATCGCCTCAGGAAATGCATAACAGCAAGCGATTGCAATGCATCCACTTCCTGTACAAAGATCCAATACTCGATAGATATTATCGGCATCTATCCAAGGTGCAAATTGCTCTTTAATCAGTTCGCCTATAGGAGATCGTGGAATAAGAACGCGCTCATCCACATAAAAAGGTAAATCACAAAAATACGCCTCTTTAATTAAATAAGGCACAGGTACGCGTTGGTTAATCCGTTTCTCAAGTTGCTGGCATAAATGCTTTTTTTCACTCGTAGTTAAACGTCCATTTAATAAATGAGGATCGAGATCATATGGTAAAAATAAACTTCTAAGAATCAAAGAACGCATGTCATCCCAAGCATTGTCAGTGCCATGACCATAATATAAATTCGCATGAGTCGCGCAAGATAAACTAAAACGCAGGAAATCCAAGACGGTAGATAACTCTTCTGTTTCCTTCAGGATATAATTGTTCATTACCACTCCACTTTTAGGGTTTCAAGATGACTTTTACCCAATAACATCAAAGTGCTGATTGTATCTTATATCAGAAAATCTGTCCTGCTTTCCATGAACCTGAGTTATACTTCCCCTATTGTTCTTAACTTCTAAAAAAAATGGTTGATGATGGAATGTCCGAAGAGGACAAAGCTTTGTTTCGTGAACACATGCGTTCTGTAAAACCATTAAACGAAAAAACAAAACGAGTGCAAACAGTAACCCCAAAACCTGCTATTATTCGCAGAAAAACGCCTCTTCCTATCCAGGAAACAAAAGAAGAATATTATTTATCGGATATTATTCAGGAGTCTGTTCTTTCAAATAGCATTCTTTCCTATTCTCAATCAGGGCTTCCAAATCAACGATTTAAAGCCTTAAGAAATGGACAAATTCCTTGGGAAGCACGCTTGGACCTACATGGATTAAAAGGCGACATGGCACGTGAGTCTTTATGCCGCTTTATTCAACACCAAGCCCAAAATGAGAAAAGATGTCTACTTATCATTCATGGTAAAGGTGGGCATGAGGGAGCACCGCCGGTCATTAAAAATTTGGTTAACCGCTGGCTTCCTCAATTTGAAGACGTATTAGCTTTTCATAGCGCTTTACCTAAAGATGGGGGATGTGGGGCTGTTTATGTGTTGTTAAAAAGGAAAAGAGGGTAGGCTTTGCGTCTTAATCGCGGTAACGCAAACGGGCACGCAAACGTTTACGTAGATGAGCGCTTACGCGCAGTATAAAAAAAATAATCTTGGTACGTAGTCAATCTGTTTGCAACCAAGCTACGTTTACCAATTTAATAAACCGCGCGTAAGCGCTCATCTACGTAAACGTTTGCGTGCCCGTTTGCGTTACCGAAGCATTATACGTATTTCACTTGCGTTACCTCCCCATTCTGAGGATAATTCGCTTCATTACTAAAAAATATTAAGAGCCCTTTATGGAACACCTAAGTCAATTTATTACAAACCACTGGCAACTGTGGCTTATTTTCATTGTGGTTTTATTCTTAACTTTCCTAAATGAACTGCTGACACAAAAAAAGAAAGCAAAAGAACTAAGTCCTCAAGCTGCTGTTGATTTAATTAATAATGAAAATGCTGTTGTTATCGATTTGCGTGATACAGAAACCTTTAAAAAGGGACATATTATTGATTCCATTCAAGCAAAAGAAGAAGATTTCTCCCAGAAAAAAATGGATAAATATAAAAATAAGCCCATCATTATAGTCTGTGCTCGCGGAATACAAGCCACCGCTTTTGCAGCCAAAATTCGCACTCAGGGATATCAATTATTAGTACTAAGTGGCGGTATTGCTGCTTGGCAAAATGCTGATCTTCCTTTAGTTAAAGGAAAGTAACATCATGGCTACTATCATTATGTACAGTACCGGCTACTGTCCCTATTGTGTTAAAGCCCGCGAATTATTAAATAAAAAAAATGCGCTCTTTACGGATATTCGTATTGATTTACAACCTGAATTTCGTGAAGACATGATTACAAAAAGCAATAGACATACTGTGCCGCAAATTTTCATTAATAGTCATCATATTGGTGGCTGCGATGATTTATATGCCCTGGACGCCCAGGGGAAATTGGACCCATTATTAAAAGGATAGGAATATCGTGACTCAACAAGCGAATCAAGAACAACAAAATAATGACACACAATTCATGATACAAAGAATCTATGTCAAAGACTCATCATTTGAAACGCCCAATACTCCTGCAGTATTTCAACAACAATGGGAACCAGAACTAAATCTAGATCTCAACATGACTAACAACCAACTAGAAAAAGGTATTTTTGAAGTGGTTTTGACTGTCACAGTGACTGTCTCCAATCAAAAAACAACTGCTTTTCTGGCTGAAGTAAAACAAGCCGGTATTTTCACAATACAAGGCGCTATAGAAGATCAATTGGAGCATTTATTAAATAGTTTTTGCCCTAATATTTTATTCCCTTATGCTCGTGAAGCGATTACATCTATGGTCATTCAAGGCAGCTTCCCTCAGCTCGTACTAGCCCCTATTAACTTTGATGCGTTATATATGCAAAAACTTGCAGAAAAAGAAAAAGGAGCGCATGCTACTGAAGAAGCAATTACTCACTAATTAAATGATGAAGCAAAAGACTATTGCTATATTAGGTGCCGGTTCGTGGGGCACCGCAGTTGCCATTCATCTAGCTCAAATAGGGCATCGTATTTTGCTGTGGGCACATAATCCACAGCATGTTGCACTAATGATAGAAAAAAAGTGTAACCCTCGTTATTTACCGGATATTACTTTCCCAGACACCTTATTTCCAGCGGCTGATCTAACTCAATGTATTCAAGAAGCCGATGAAGTTATTATTGCAGTCCCCTCACATGCCTTTGCGGAGCTGCTCTCTAAAATAACCAAACCCAAACATGGTATTGCCTGGATAACCAAAGGGATTGATCCAGTTAGTCACCAATTGCTAAGTCAGCTCATCGCCAATCACTTTGGTCCTGACTTCCCCATTGCCGTGATTTCTGGACCCTCTTTTGCTAAGGAAGTAGCCTGTTTCTTACCTACGGCTTTAACGCTAGCCAGTAATAATTTAGCGTATCAAAAAAAGATTCAACAGATACTCCATCACAGCAATATTCGCGTTTATTTAAGTGATGATCTCATTGGCGTACAAATTTGTGGTGCCGTTAAAAATGTTTTGGCTATTGGTTGTGGCGTGAGCGATGGCTTAGGTTATGGCGCGAATGCAAAGGCCGCTTTAATTACCCGTGGTTTGGCTGAAATGAGTCGCTTAGGCCTAAGTCTTGGTGCACAAGCCGAAACATTTTTAGGTTTAGCCGGCGTGGGGGATTTAGTATTAACCTGCACAGATAATCAATCCCGTAATCGTCGCTTTGGCTTGCTTATAGGTCAAAATATAGGCATACAAGAAGCGGAAAAACAAATAGGTCAAGTCGTTGAAGGCAAAGGCAACGCCGAGCAAGTATGTACCTTAGCTAAGCAAAATAAGATAGAAATGCCAATTTGTGAGCAAATTAATGCCTTATTGGCAGGAGCGATTAGCCCAGAACAGGCTGTTCAAAATTTAATGAGTCGCCCCCCTAGAGGCGAGTAATTCATATCAAAAGTAGGTTGGGTCACGACCCAACATCGAGGCTAGGCTTGACTCAAGGGCATTGTTGGGTCACGACCCAACATCGAGGCTAGGCTTGACTCAAGGGCATTGTTGGGTCACGACCCAACCTACAATAACACCTTGCTAGGTGTTATTTGTATTTATTATCGAATATCAACTAGCTCGATATCACTAAGCATTAAATCTTCGCCTAGAAATATCTTGCCCACAGATTGGAAACGTTTTACTGAGTCAGTAACTAAGTAATTGATGATGGGATTGCCAGAGGATTGTTCTCGTAATAAGTCTTGCTCTCTTAATAATTGCTTTAATGAAACCGCTGTGGCTTGGGCTGAATCGACAATAGACACGCCTTTGGGTAATAACTCCATCAATAAAGACTTAAAAACAGGGAAATGTGTGCACCCTAATAACACGGTGTCTTCATCCTGAAACCCATCCAAATAATGTTTTAATGCTTCGCGAGCTACCAAATTATTAGTCATTCCCTCTTCCGCTAAGGCTACTAACACGCTACAAGCCCGTGTGTTAATTACCGCATCCGGTATTTGCTGCACAATCAACTCTTGATAAGCTTTAGACGCAATGGTGGTTTCCGTAGCTAATACGGTGATACGCTTATTCTTGGTTGCTGCAACCACTGCTGATGCTCCGGGAACCACTACACCAAGGACAGGAATATCAGGTAACATCGATTGCAAATACGGCAAAGCCGCTGTAGTTGCTGTATTACACGCTATCACTAAGGCTTTGATCTGACGTTCAACTAATAATTTTGCCATTTGCATGGCATATTGTTTTACCGTGTTAGGGCTTTTAGTTCCATAAGGAAGACGTGCTGTATCTCCAAGATAAAGAAAAGACTCTTGAGGCAAACTATCCTTTAAGGCACGCAAAACTGTTAAGCCACCCATCCCTGAGTCAAAAACACCAATCGCTTGCTGGCTAGAATTCAATTGCACTCTCCTTATGATGATTTAGGGCCGGATGATGCGCTAGATTCGGGACCCTCAGCTTTCTTATGCTCGTCAACACTCTTTTTAGTCTCAATCAATTTCCCTTTAAAAAATTGAGTAGCTGCCTCTACACCTTTTATATTCTTTTTAGCCTTTTGACTATTAAATCGCTTATCCATATGCGAACCTGTTGCAGCAACTGTGTCTTTAACCAGTGCCCCATATGTTTTAAAAACACCATTATAAAGTGATTGTTTTTTGAATCCAAACCAACCTTTTTCAGTTTCGGGATTGAAATGAGGAGAATTGACTTTTAATGCATCACTTGAAAAAGACATTTTAGAGCCCTTTTCTCCTAAAATAACTAATGCTGTCCATAAATACCCAAGCTCATCTGCATTCACACCCTGTAGTCTAAGAGGATTTTCTTTAGTGGGAGGGCCGTCCATTGTAGCAAGAATTTGGGTTGCCATGGCCATAGCAAAGTTAACTCTAGCTTCGTTTAGAGTTTCTGTTAACTTGTCTTTAGGTTGATCTGAGATGGGTGTTGGAAATTGTTTTATTTCAAAACGTCCATTTAAATTTTTAGAAGATGAACTGCTTGATGACTCATAAATAAAACGTCCTTTAGTTTCAATCTCCTGCCGAGAGCTGTGATGCACATCAAAACAAAGAACCTGTCCCTCTTTAGGGTTTTCTTTTAATAAGAAATGAACTATTTCTCCCTGATTGAGGACACTAACAACCGTAGGCTCATTTAAGTCGACAGTATTAATTTCTTCAACAGCAAGCTGAGCTTTGTCAATCACCTTAGTAGTAATTCCTTTGGAATCATAAGCAAATCGACGAGACTCTGTAACTGCCTTTATCATGTCTAAAATACCCGTCTTACCCGATATTTTTCCTTTTGCCTTTTCATAAAATTCCAATTGTTGCTTGATATCTTGTAGTTCTATATTTAATTTTGTATGCAGTGTTTTCATCACGGTGGGTGAGGAGTCATCCCCATTGAGTGACATACTTTCTACGGCAGACTGAAGTGCTATACTATCCTGTTTTAACTTATCAACTATAACACCACATTGTTTGTCGAGCTCCTGAAATTCCTTTTTCATTTGGTATACTTTATTCTGGAATAACGGATTAAATACATGCACTGCCTCAATAGCAAAAATAAACGCTATCTTTTTTCTAAATTCAGGAAAACCAACATGGCTTTTCTGAATAGTTTTTAATTCTTCTTTAACTTGTTTTAAAATTTCTCCAACCTTTTCAGGATCGTTCTTTTCAAATATATCTCTCCGTATGTCATTTCTTATGCTATAAAATAAGGCCGGTGAGATCTGATTAAGGATGGCTTCATTTAATGAAGTAGCTAGAGAAAATTTAGGTGAAATTTTAACAATTGCATCAAAAAAAGTTTTAAAATCGGAGCTCTCATTAAAAATTTTCTCTATTTGATTGATTTCCAATTCATTGATAGGCGCATTTTTTCTTATTGCTGATAAAAATTCTAGGAGCTTGATGTTATTAGGCAGAGGAACCTCATAACGCACCATATTATAGTTATTTTGGGTGTTAATCTCGGTTTGTTTGATCTGATCAGTGACCGAAGTTGCGTCTTCATTCAGTCCAAAAGCCTGATAGAGCTCCAGACTCGAACCAATTGTTTTAACTAAGGCAATATATCGTTCATCATCAAACACTTCTGGAGTGAAAAGCGCTTGATTAAATGAGTTGATTTGCTCAGCTGAGAGGGGAAATGGGGACTGAGTACTTGCTAATATTCGTGCGGCCTCAGCATTATGAATTTTGCTAAAAAGACTATTTCGTACATTTTCTGCAACTAATGAATCAATCAATGAATCATCAATCTCGGGTAAATAATGTTTAATATAAGCCTTATTTGTCGAATTAATGACGCGTCGCGGTAAATAATCAATGCTTAGACGCGAATTATTCGTGTAATTATTCATAAAAGAGCGCTGATCTGCTGCTGATAACTGAGTAAAGATTCGCCATAAAATGGGATGGGCGGCTTTCCCCAAATAGGAAATACGTTGAAGCTGTATTTCAAAGCGGCGCGAACGAGCCGTTGCTTTTAATTTTGTTATATCCTCTGTTGTCAAACAGGGCTCTAAGATCTTTAATGTCGGTATCGTATCAACTAAAGTGCCAAAATCTTTACCTTCATCAAACGCCTTTAATTTTGCAGCATCTCCAGGTTCTCTTTCTCGAAGTCTTTTATGCAATTTAGCTACAGCTACACTTATTTTCTCACTCACTTTGTCTTTTATTTTGGACCAAATAAGATCCTTATCTATTAAAGTAGAATCAGAGAGCCCCTCCTTACCCAATTTTTTTATCGCTTCCAAAAATTTGGCTTGATTAGCATCCTCGGCACTCTTTTTTATTTCAACTAATAATTCAATAGGTGTTTTATCTAAAACCATCAAAACTCGGTGTGCTGCAGCTAAATGCTGAATTTCTTTTATGGCTTCATCGGTTAAAATATCATGAGAAGAATTAGTATCTGCAGGCTGCTCACCATCAACTTGGGGTGGCGTGACAGAAGGTTTCCATCCAGTTATTGTACCCAGTGGGGAATTTTGAAGCGTTGCCAAATAAGCTCTGCACTCTGCAGGATTATGTTTTAAAATATTGAGTAAAACATCTTCGTTATCTAGAGTTAGACTGAATTTTACTCTTTGTTTCGTTGCTGCTTGTTTCATTTTTAAGAAAGAATTATCGACATCCAGTGAGTTTAAAAAAATATCTGTTTGAACAAAATCATCGAGTGTAGAGTTAGGCGATCCTGGATCTATCTCCCAAAATGTTTTTTGGTATTTCACTACTGCAGTTCTAAACGCCTGATGCTCAGAAACATCAACGTTAAGTAAAGCATCTAATGCTGCGACTAGATCTTCTGGTTTTTTTTTTCTCAAGAACTCCGTATCATTTATTTTAGCAAGAAGTTCGCTGTTCTTAGACATAATTTTGCTCCGAAGTCATTATGTATCTATAATCAAAACTGAAACTATTATTATAATCTTTGTATTATAGCAAACTTAATCTCTTCCATGATCCCTTATCCTGAATCACCCACTACATGAAAAGCTTGACAAATTTATAGCCAAGATCTATTTCCTCTGTATTAAAATTAAAGGAGGGATAATTTTTAAATTTGGGACGCAATCTCTCTAATTCTCGAGTGATTAAATCATTTATCTCAACTTGAGAAGTGGTTACCCCATACGGGCCACGTATCTGACGCAAAAACCATAGTTCAGTACGTAGTCGACGCACATATTTTAACCCCGCACAATCCTCTTCAGAGGCTTTTCCATTAATCTCATTTCTTAACTGCTGCAGTTCTTCAGCAAATTTAGGCTCACCACGTCTTAATTGAATCCATTGATTAATACATTCAATGGCTAAATTCTTTTTATACTTTAAACAAAACTGGTGATCTTCACCTACATCTCTTAAAATTTCTTTTAAATCAGTATAGGCTGATTCTTTGGTAATTTTCTCACAGTGTGAGTTTTTAAATGTATGTTTCTTTATCTGATCATTTATCGCAATATCTGCTTTAAATGCCGCTGATTTTTCAGCACCTTTTGATATTAGATGTTTCATCACGCCCAGCATGTCTGTCCTAACATCATTGGGTTGATGCTGTGGCGAAGAAAAGCGCTCAAAAGCTATGTCTAAAGGCGTTTTTCCTGCGCTGTTTTTTGTATTGATGAAATTACCAAACATCCGATCTGTTTCTTCATAACGATATTCGCCTAACTTGATAATCGTATGCAGTGGCGTATCATTTTCTTCAAATCCATCAGTTGAGTAATTTTTATAGATCTCAAAAGAACCTTTGATGGGCGCTTCCAATTGATGACCAAGAGGAATAATTTCACGCAATATTTGTTCTTTTTCCTCTTCACTCAAGCTCAGCACATACCCACGAAATTCAGGTATTGAAAACAAGGCTGCTCGCAAATGAGCTAATCGTGTAACCATACTTTGCGTCATCAATGCAATATGGGCTCGATCAGAGGCTATTTTAAAATCTGAAGACTGCTCTAAAGTCTCTTGAATTAATTCCGTTGAAATTAAAATATGCTTATAAAAAGCCTTCCATTTTCCCTTTATAAACTCAGGATTTTTAGCTAACCGAGAAAAGGCTCTGGTTTCTGCAAAACTATGATATTCTTTACTACCACAAGGATTAGAAACATACCCAAATTTTGTAGGCCAATAGCTATTAGAAGAATGTTTCAAATTAGCAAAAGAGCATAGATCCTCTGTAGTAATATCAAATGCATGGTGCCCATGGAATAAATGAAATGGCCTGCGAGACTCAAATCCCATAATACTATCAACAAACATTAAATCATGATCGATTTTAAAAAATACGACCTGCGTTTTTCCTTCTTTTTCTATAAGATAAAATCCAAAATTACCTTTATGTAAATCATCTTCTTCTAAGGTGTATGAGGTGGCAAGAATACTAGCTAGCGATTCATAATTAATAGTTAAACGTTTTGTCTTTTCTTCTTCGATTAACTGAGCAAAAAAACCTTGGGGAAATTGATCTAAAAAATAAATAGGAATATCTTTGGCATCAGATATTTTTTTACTCTCTGTACAACCTATTTTGAATTTAAGAAATTTATAAAAATTGTGGTCAAGCCCTTCTTTATCGGCTATGGCATAACATAAGTGATCAACCACTAATCCTTTAATTACGTTGTTATCATCAACAACCAAACCTTCTGAAGAAGTTAAACCAGGCGCTAAAAATAATTTGGCTAATTGACTAAAGGAGACTTCAAGACGAGAAAATAGCGGGTTACCGAATTTATTTTTTTTATAGATAATTTTACGCGAGTTCGGCTTATAGACCGCGTCTTTGTAGGTTTCATGTCCTGAATGGGATGCATTCCCTGGTTCAATATCCGTTATTTTGTATTTTGTAACCATTGGAAGAAATACCTACAAAACTAAAGGTGACCAATTTTAACACAGAATTAAATGCTTTCAATCTTTTTGTTTAGCACTATGACCTTTTTTTACCAAGCAGCAAAGTTTATTCGGTTTTTTGAGGCACATATTCTGGTATTTCTTTAGGATATCGCCCTGAGATTGAGCGATAATAATCAAGAATTTTAGGAAAATCCTTATTAATATCTCCCGAAGGATAAAATACCTCCCGAATACGAAGCTCTTTAGTGGGATAATCTAATCCAACCATCACGATAGGAAGTTTAGCTTTGCATGCAATATGATAAAATCCAGCTTTCCAGCGGGTTACAGCGCTTCGTGTTCCCTCAGGGGTAATGGCTAGTTTAAATTCATCATGAGAGCGAAAAAGCTCGACTACTTTATCTACATTGTTATTTTTTTTGGAGCGATCAACCGGCGCGCCCCCTACTGCTCTTAAAAAATGCCCTAAGGGGAAAAAGAACAATTGATCTTTGGCTAAAAAATTAATTCGAACACCCATAGAAAAACGGGCAAATAACCCTATAAGAAAGTCCCAGTTACTCGTGTGAGGCGCTACAATCACTAAATATTTTTTATCTGTAGGTAACTGCCCAACAATTTTCCAACCCAATAATTTTAAAAAAAAGTTTCCAATGAATTTTTGCATAACTAACTACCTGAATTATTTCTGTTTAGTATATACGTTTTGGTCATTATCTGGGTATACCTTTTGTCGAATGAATATTAAATATAAGGAAAATCTCCGAAAGTGTACTAAAATTAAACATATATCTTAGGAGCCAAGTATCATGAAACAAGATTATGCCCTTACTTTTCCGAATCCCAGATTATTGGGTGCTGTCTATTTTGGTCTATTATCCGTAGTTGGCACGATATTAATTAATGGATTTCTTACTCTGTTAGGTATCGAGGAAACTGTTCCTTTATTCCATTCCATTGTTGTAGGAATGGTTGTTGCCTCTGCTACAGGCGCTCTCTTTGGAAAAGAAATTATTCACTGTCCTAAACCTTATCAAATGAAGACATTTTGGATAGGATTTTTTATGGTCTTAGCCTCCTTGCCTTTTTTCGCTTTAGGCTTGGAATTAGGTATAGCTAATTCCCCAGATCAGCATCAATTTTCCATTACCAATTTCCGTGATTTTGCCTATACCTACATGATCGTACTAGCCTATAGTTATGTTCTTTTTGGTTTTTTGCTAGCAATAGCAGCAGGATTTGCTGCTATGTATTTAAGAGGTCATTTAGTATACGATATCTTGCATACTGACCGGAGACGTAGTCAACGCCTGCCTCAATTTGCAGGAGTACGACATAAAGCCAAGCCCTTATCTAAAGCGCATGCTGCGGCTCGAAAAAGACATTAATTAAGGGTATGATGCAAGCTCTTCATAATAAAGATCATCTTTTTGCTTTGTTAGCAGAAGGAGTTACTGTTCTTACACCAAATAACCGCCTTAGTGAATCCATATTGCAGCAATATTTTATCCACCGTCAGTGTAAAACTGTTGATAAACCGGCTTGCATGCCTTTTAATGTCGCGATAAGCAAAGCTTATGAACAACTCCATTTTCATTCGTCCCTAATTCATCCCACCCTGCTTAATAGCGCTCAATGCCAACATCTATGGCAGAAAATAATTAAATCTCATCCAGATATCACCTATAGTGATGGTTTGCTTCAATCAGTAATAAGCGCCTGGGAACGTTGTCAACAATGGCAAATTCAATCAGATGAGCCGACATTTTATTACACCATTCAAACGCAGCAATTTCAGCAATGGTGTCAATATGTTGAGATGCAATTAAACCAAAAACAATTAATTGCTGAATGCCAATTAATTCCATATCTAATTCAAAAGAGCTCTTTATTATTTTTGCAGCCGGTGGTCTGGGTTTGTTTTGATGACTTCAATCCACAACAAAAAGAATTGCAAGCACATTTAGCTAAAAACGGTCTTACACAATACATTTATGATCTAACAGACAGATCCACTATACCTCAAGTACTTAAAGCATCCGATGATAAAGAAGAATACCAACAATTAATTGCCTGGTTGCAAGTGCAACTTCAACACAATCGATCGCGCATTGGCGTTGTGGTCCCTGAATTACAACAAAAATCTCAGGCAATCCAACGAATATTAAGCTCACATTTTAATCCGGCGTTATTTAATATTTCCTTAGGTCAACCACTGTCCCAATTTCCATTAGTCGCTCATGCGCTATCGATGTTGCATCTGGACACCCAATACTTAACGCCTCATCAAGCTTCTTTGCTTCTACAATCACCTTATTTGAGTGGTGCTCAAGAAGAGTTCCTTGCGCGATCAGAATATCTCCAAGAAGCCTCTCTTTTAGAAGATCATATAATCCCCTTAACGGTATTCATTCATGATCTGCAAGCTAGCACTCCTAAATTAGCTAACTTATTATCTCAAATTGTTTTTTACCCCCAAGAAGCCTCAGTAAACGAATGGATTCATCTCTTCCAAGAACGATTAACTACTCTTGGTTTTCCAGGTGATTATGGCTTAAATTCAGAGAATTATCAGTGCATTCATCGCTTCAATCTTCTCTTTGATGAATTAAGACAATTGAGTTTGCTAAGCGGTCGTCTAAAAAAGGAGGAGGCTTTAGCCGCCCTACACCAATTGGCTGACAATACCATTTTTCAAGCCCAAAAAGTAAATACCCCAATTCAAATCTGTGGCTTATTGGAAGCCTCTGGCTGTGAATTTGATAGTTTATGGGTTATGGGACTTACTGATCAATGCCTTCCACAAAAAGTCCATTTATCTGCATTTATTCCACCACATCTCCAGCGTGATTTGTTAATGCCTCATAGTCTGCCCGCACGTGAGCTACAATTTGCTAAACAAATATTGAGACGATTACAACATAGTGCCAATGAGGTGGTATTTAGCTATGCCCAATTGCAAGGAGATAATCCTAATTTACCTTGTTCTTTACTCAGCGAATTTCCCCCCTTTAAATCCTTGCAAATTAATCATCAATTCAGCCAACCTGATTTAATTCCTATGCAAGATGGCTACACCATTCCTATCCATATTGAAGAAACTATCTCAGGAGGTACTGCTATTTTAGCTAACCAGGCAAAATGCCCATTTAAAGCCTTTGCAGAACATCGATTACGTGCGAAAGCATCCTCTCAAACAACAGAGGGTCTAGATGCTAAAGAAAAAGGGAAAATTATTCATAAGGTCATGGAATTGCTTTGGAGAGCATTAGGAGATCAACAGCAGTTATTTAATTTAGAAGATGTCGCCTTAAAAGCTCAAATTGATCAGGCGATTCATACCGCATTAGCGCCACTCAAAGAGCACCATCCAAAATCATTTCCTCCCACAGCACAAGAAGTAGAATATATCCGCCTGAAACGATTAGTAGAGGATTCTTTGGCTTGGGAAAAACAACGCCCCCCCTTTACCATCGCGGGGTTAGAGCAGTCATACACCATCAATTTGGCAGGTCTTGATTTTCAGGTTCGAGTGGACCGTCTAGATCAAGTCGCTGATAAAAAATGGGTTATTGATTACAAAAGCAGCCTTCCTAGCAGCAAGCCCTGGAATGAAGACCGACCCAAAGAACCGCAATTATTACTTTACGCTCTTTTGGATAATCAAATTAATGCATTATTACTCGTGCAACTAAAAAGAGGTAAGATAACCTGCAGTGGCTTTTGCGAAGAAAAGCCCGGCATCAGTGGCATAAGCTCTGTCAAAAAGGAAGAAACTTGGGAAGAAAATAGATTGCATTGGCAAGAACAATTAACTACCTTAGCTGAAGAATTTAAACAAGGGCACTGCCCTCCTCAACCAGCCCAAACCAACTTATGCCAACAATGTGACTATCAGAGTTTATGTCGTTTTCAAGCCAATGATTAATACTCAGTCAAGGCTAAAGCAATAACTTTTATTTTTTTTTCTCATTGTGTTATAAAGGGCCAAGAAATTCACTGCTAAATAAGGGTGTTATTTCAGTAAGCTTCCCTAATTTTATATTTAGCGAGAAATGTTATGCCTTATAATCGAACAGAAATGGAATTACGCTTAACCAAGTGCCATGAAAATTTAAACCAATTATTCGCAGGCATTATGACAGATGAAGTAGGCCGTACTTTTCAACCTCACATCGAGTCAGTGCAAAAATACTACAACACTTCTTACCAAAAAGCAGAAAAAACCTCCACAATAGAAAAAATCATTAGTAGATATGAAGAATATATTCAGTTATTGACTAATGTAAGCCAAGGCAAACCCAAGGCTCAAGAGAGAGTAGACATATTCAAGCAAAACTTATTATCTAGAAAAATTGATGTGGTTCTTTCTAATCTTGCAAAAGCCTGTGAGCTAATATTTTGGGCAGCAGCAGCCATCACGCTTTTTTCTTCGATTTTTATGATCGCTCTTCCTATAGTGATAGTTCAACCCCCATTAGGCGTAGCTATCATGATAGCTGTGGGAGGATTATTAATTAAATCCGCAATGAGCTGTTTCAATTGTTTTAAAGAATTTAGAACATTGGGTCGTCATAAAAAGGGATATGATGATGAAGTTGCAACACTGATTCGTCATAGAGAAGAATGTAATAAAAGCAAGAAGCCTACTCTATTTCAACCAGTACCTGAGGAACCAGTCAATGAGGAATCTAGCGCAGAGGTTATAGACATGGCTCCAAAACCTGCTCACTAATAACAAACTCACCTGCCTTGATGATGCCCTAAAAATATCCACGGGCGTCATCAAATAATGAAAAAAATTGCGCAAACTCTCTCTTGACCACTAAGCCTACATTGCGAAATTTAATCAGATGTTTAATAATGATTAAATCGTTTAACTAAGGGGTGAATATGTCACTCAATTTAACTAAAGCACCAATCCTTTATTTGGGCTTAATCATGGGCTTATTAAGTAGTTGTGCTCATCCTCCTTATAATAATTTCAAACCCAAGCACCCTATCTCTCAAGAAACAGGTATCGCTGTTGGGGCAACCATAGGCACCGCTATTGGCGCTGCGGCTACAGGAACACTTCCTGGTGCACTTGCAGGTACGGTAATAGGAGGTACTACCGGTGCTATTTTGAGCTCTGTGACTCATCAAAAACATAGCTTGATTAAGACGTTAAACAAAGAAGATATTCAATTGGTACAATACGGCGATACAATGACTTTGATCATCCCTACTGATAAATATTTTTTATTTGAAAGTCCTCGCCTAAACGAAATACGCTATAAAGGCCTGATGAATGTCGTTTCTCTATTACAACTTTATCCACACAGTAAAATTTATGTTGCCGCCTTTACTGATAATGTAGGGACTTTTGCACATAAAAAACGACTTTCTCAAGCCCAAGCAGAGACCATGCTTTCTTTTCTGTGGGCTAATGATATTCAGGCCCAACGACTTAAAGCGGAAGGTTATGGGGATAAAAATACCGTGGGAGATAATTCCATTATTCATGGCAGCGCATTTAATCGACGCATTGAAATTCAATGGTTTGCAGGTGCCACAGCGCCTAAATGTTGTCGTCTCAAGAAAAATTATGTAATGAACTAAGGTGTATTAATGCGTTCAAGATTTATCGGGGGTATTCTTTTAATTGTAGGTACCTCCATCGGCGGAGGCATGCTCGCTCTACCAGTTGCCAATGCCGCTACAGGCTTTTGGCAATCCTCCATTTTTCTTTTCTTTTGTTGGGTAATTATGACTTTGGGGGCATTTTTTATCCTAGAAGCCAATCTTTATTTACCCAAGGGCAAACACATGGTGTCTATGGCTGCAGCGACATTAGGCCCTTATGGTTCAATTGCAGCGTGGATCAGTTATCTATTTTTACTTTATACCTTACTTTCAGCTTATATTTCAGGTGGTGCAGATGTATTAAACAGTTTATTTTTAAAAACTGGACTCTCCCTGAAGGACTGGCAAGCAAGCATCTTATTTACTCTATTTTTTGGTGCGATCGTATACGGCGGTATTCGTTATGTCGATTATGCAAATCGAGCGTTGATGTTTGGTAAACTAGCCATTTATTGTTTATTGATTTTACTCATAGCGCCCCATATTGAAATACAACATTTTTATCATGGAGACATGCGCCTCATGGGTGCTTCTCTGATGATTTTAATCACCTCCTTTGGATTTGCCATTATTGTCCCTAACCTTAGAGATTATTTTAACGATGACATCAAAACACTAAAGAAAGTTATTTTAATTGGCTCGTTAATTCCTTTATTCTGCTACTTAGCATGGGATGCAGTGATCATGGGAATTATTCCTTCTGAGGGTAATAATAATCTAGAAAGTTTGATGCAAAGTGCTCATGCAACCAGTGAGTTAGCAACTTTGTTGTCTGCAAAAGTACAAAGCCCTATTATTAGTGCATTGTTTAATATGTTCACTTCAATTTGCATGCTGACGGCCTTTTTAGGTGTGTCTTTATGCTTATATAGCTTTTTATCCGACGGCCTAAAATTACGAGAACACGGACGCCAGGGTATGGAATTATTTTTTATCACCTTTGTTCCACCACTTTTTATTGTTATTTATTATCCTGGAGCCTATATTCATGCTTTAAGCTATGCTGGTATTTTTTGTATTATTCTTTTGTTACTTTTACCGGCATTGATGTGTTATTTTGGTAGAAAAAATTACCATTCGATTTTTAGGGTTCCTGGTGGTCAAGTCACTCCCATCATAGTCACCTTTATTTCAGTACTCCTTTTAATTCATGAAGCCTGGAATCTCGTTTGATCCGAAAAACACATTGACTTTTTTTGAAAAATAAAATAACATATTGGTTTATATTTATACTAAATTGGATTCTGGCACATGTTTAACTCAAAACTAATCGGCGGGATATTATTGATTGTCGGAACCTCTATTGGCGGTGGTATGCTTGCCCTTCCTGTGTCCACTGCAGAAGTAGGTTTTAGCAACTCAATCTTTTTTCTTTTTTTCTGTTGGTTAATCATGACTGCCGGCGCATTACTCATTTTGGAGGTCAATCTACGCCTCCCTCCCGGTAGCAACATGATTTCTATGGCAAAATCCACCTTAGGACTGCCGGGGCAAATTATTGCATGGATAACCTACCTTTTTTTATTATACACCTTACTTTCTGCTTATATTTCAGGAGGAACTGATGTATTTAACAGCTTATTACAAAAAGTGAACCTAAATTTACCGACTAGTGTGACTTCTGTCTTATTCACTATTATGTTTAGCTTAGTTGTGTATCAAGGTATTCGCTCTGTAGATTACGTTAATCGTGGGTTAATGTTTGGTAAGTTAGGTGTGTATATTTTATTAGTAGTGGTCATTAGTCCCCACGTTTCTGTAATTAAATTTACCGGGGGCTCGGCCCGCGCTTTTACTGGCACCCTAATGCTCTTAATTACTTCTTTTGGCTATGCAACCATCATCCCAAGCCTTAGAGATTATTTTGGCAACGATACCAAGGCATTAAGACGAGTTATACTGCTTGGCTCTCTTATTCCGCTAATATGTTACATCGTTTGGGATGCTGTTATCATGGGGGTTGTTTCTCGTGAAGGAGAACATGGACTACTTGCCTTGATGACCTCAGCGCACGTCATAAGCGGCTTGACTGATGCATTACGTCATGTCGTGCAGAACAAATGGATTAGTGGTTTTTTTGACTTTTTCACTTCTATTTGCATGCTGACCGCTTTTTTAGGTGTTTCTTTAGGGCTATTTGATTTTCTTGCCGATGGTTTAAAATTGAAAAAATCAGGAACACAAGGCAAATATACTCTGGCACTAACTTTTCTACCACCACTCGCAGTAGTGCTGTTTTACCCTAGCATTTACCTACAGGCATTTGGCTATGCCGGTGTTTGCTGTGTTATTTTATTATTATTATTGCCTACTGTCATGGCTTGGAAGGGAAGAAAAGCTTGTGTTTTGGGTGAAGAACGCCTCTTAGTACCTGGGGGCAATTTCAGCCTGGTCTTAATTGGATTAATTGCAATAGGATTACTTATTATTGCAATAACGAGCTAACCCACCGACCTAGCCTTGATATTTCACTTCATAATCAGGGCTAGATTTATAATACATTTCAGACATAATTGCAGTAGCTAATACCGCCCTTAAATGAGCGTTACACGTCATTCCGAACACAGTGAGGGATGACAGTCTATACTATTAAAACGCTACCAGAGCGTCTTTAAAAAATAAATGAAGATACCTGGAAAGATTTTTGGAAGATAAGACAATCCTTATGCCTAGATCCATGGAAATAAACAAGATCGAATACCCAGTCCCTTACGCATGAAAGCCTAACTCCTTTATAGATTCAGGAATTAGCTTTTAATATGTTTTTTCTTACTCCAAATAGGTTCAAGAGGAATCATAATCCACATGATGATATAGACTATGAAAGCTGATCCGCCTGCAAGAAAAAAAATAATGAAAATCATTCTCATCCAAAAGGAGTCGACTCTAAAATAATCCCCTAATCCTCCACAAATCCCTGCTATTTTAGAGTCTGTACGAGAACGCCATAATTTTCTGATTTCGCTATCCATTGTTATTCCATAAAAGTCATATTATCTTTCATTATAACCAATTATAAAGGCCCAGCAATCTCATTTAAATTAAATAAGTCGACTGCTCTCATCTGCTGGAATGGGTGGAAGTTGACTGAGCATAAATGAGATAAAACAAATTACAAAACCAATCAAAAAAATATACAGGACTATTTTTGCAATCAGCACAAGCGTAGGATTGGATAGGGTATAAATTAAAAAAACCGTAATTAGGGTTAAAATAAAAAAAAATATCGTACCTGCTAACATTATTATTCCTTTTTAAATAACATCGCATGGTTAAAATATAGTACAAAAATAACTCGTCATCCAAAAATTAGATTATTGCGGATGATAAGGATAAAAAAAGGTGATCTCATGTTTGTTATAAAACAGATTGGTAATATAGGAATGAGGAATTTCTTGAAATTTTTTCAACACCGATAAATCGACTTTACCTTGTAATTTTATAGTAACAATCATTTGTTTTGCCTTTCCTGAAGCTATCCATTTCATAATAAGTGCATAAGCACGCTCAGGATAACAAGCCACGTCTGACAATACCCAATCATAAGTTTGCTCTAATTTGATTGGATCCATCGCAAAAGCACTTTGTTTTAAATAAGTTACTTGAGAAAGTGCTGCGATTTTAGGTTCTAATAAGGCTTTATCAACCGCTGTGACATGAGCCCCTAAAGAATGCATTACATAGGTCCAGCCACCTGGAGATGCCCCTAAATCCAAAGCGATATCACCTGCTTGGGGATATTTATCCAATAAAGTCAGTGCTTCCCATAATTTTAAATAAGCACGATTTGGAGGATTTACTTTATCTTCAATAAAATAACATCTTCCCTGTGGCCATTTTTTAAGACGAGTAGCACTAAATACTAGGGTATTTTTATCTAATAAACTAAATCCGCCAATTGCAGGAATTTCCGCTGTAAGCGGAAAATGTTGCATCAATGGAGGATGTTGGCGTAATTGCTCTTCAATTAGTCGAGAACGCCTTACATTAGAAAGTGGGTGTAAATACCAAAATTTTCCTGCTTGACGAAGGATTTTAACGGCCTCAGAAATTGACTCAAACCTCACTATTTGTGGTGCTAACCAAATATCTTGAGCAAAGCAGGCAGTTAATTTTTTATGCGAAGAAAAAACTAAATCCTCGACTACTTGTGTTACATCCTCTAGTTCCTCACTAAGCTCTGCAAGAAACTCAGGTTTTACAACATAAATAGCAGCAAGCTCTTTGTTCATGCAAAATCCTAAAGATAGAACACCATTAATAACAAGTTTAAATTTTAGTGCTACAGTATAAGTAGTTCTATTGAAATGTTAATTTATCTTGGAAAAAACGTGATTAGACAACATGAAAAACATATTATCAAGTTTTATCACCACATAACCCGCAATACGCTTTGGGGCATAGCTTTAACTGCTATTGCGCTTCTAATTGGCATGGTGGGCTATCACCTAAGCGAACAGATGTCATGGGTTGATTCCTTCATGAATGCATCCATGATCTTATCAGGGATGGGGCCTGCGTCCGCATTAAATACCACTGCAGGAAAACTATTTGCAGGCTTTTATGCCTTATTTAGCGGCTTAGCCTTTATCGCCATTATTGTCATTATACTATCGCCAGTCATTCATCAATTTTTTCGTAAAATCCATCTTGAGAGTAGTCAAAAATCACAGGATGAGGATTAAGGTCAAACTAAGGAGATTATCATGGATCAACTACTGATTGGTCAGTTTTGCTGGAATCAATTATCTACCCCTAGCCTCACTAAAGCTAAATATTTTTATAGCAGCGTACTCAATTGGCACTTTAAAGAAATACCACTAGAAAATGGAACTTATACAACAATTCAAGTAAATGGCTTAGATATTGGCGGCATATGGCAAGTCCCTGAAGATCTCGAAAATCCGGCTCAATCTTCTTGGACACCTTTCGTTCTGGTTTCAGATGTAGTCGAAACCCTAGAAAAAGCCAAACAACATGGTGCTACCCCAATTACAGCAGTAACTGATGCAGGGAAACAAGGAAAATTTGCGATAATCCTTGATCCAACTGGTGCAAAAATTGCCTTATGGGAAGCGCCTCAATGAGTTTAAAGTATGACCTGTTTACAAACAGGCATGAAATTCTTAAAAGTCTCCATGATACTTTTAAGTGGCATTCCGTACAGTGGGCAATTCAGACCAACGGGTAGTGTAGCAAGGTGAGCACCTCTGCATGCGTGAACTCCAAGGTTTGCTGTTGCCTTCAGCGGCCAAACGTAAAGTCTGCTTACCGAACCTTGTATTGATCAGATCAAAAAGTGACATAAAATTTTCTGTCTTTTGTAACTCTTCTTCACTCGATTGATAGAATAAATCCAGTTGACGTGATGATTTAGGAGTAAGTTCCTCAAGACATACACCTGTTTTTTTATAAAAATAACCTGTTTTAAATATCTGAGATAACGCTTTTTTTGCCTCTTTTGTAATGAGTCGCAGATCATCTGTAGGATAAGCAAAACGCACTTCTAAAGATTGAAAATGCTGTGCTAAATCATCACGAAACCGGTTAGTATGAACAAAAACCGACATGCGTTGAACCAAGGAATGTTGTTCACGTAGTTTTTCAACAGCGCGAGCGCAATGGCTGCTAAGAGCCTCAGCAACAGCTGCGTATTCAGTTTGTAATGAACCAAAACTTTTGGAAGATAAAATACTTTGTTTGGCTTCATGATGAGCTAGTTCTCCATAAGGGATACCTCGCAACTCTAGGGCAATCCGTGCCAACACTATATTAAATTGCTTTTTTAATACATTGATATCCATAATAGACAAGTCAAACGCTGTGGAAATACCTACTTCAATCAGCTTGTTACTCCCCTTCTTTCCCACTCCCCAAACATCCCCTACGGCAATTTTTTTTAACCACTCACTCTGATTAACCATGTTAAAAACAGGGGTTTTTAATACTTTTTTACATAGATGATTGGCTATTTTTGCTAACGTTTTTGTTTTTCCAATACCAATGGAAGTAGGAATTCCTGTGTTTTTTAAAATCTTTTTTTGTAATCCCATACAAAATTCACTATGCAAATGCTCAGGCACCGTCCTTAAATCAAGAAAGGCCTCATCAATAGAGTAAATTTCCATTAAAGGCCATTCATGCTCTATTGTTGCCATCACCCGATGAGACAAATCACCATATAAGGCAAAATTAGAGGAAAAAACCTGTACCTGATACTGATTACATAAGGATTTAACCTTAAAATAGGGTTCTCCCATAAGAATTCCTAACGCTTTCGCCTCATTAGATCGCGCAATAACACAACCATCATTACTGGAAAGCACAATGATGGGTTTCTCACAAAGATCGGGCCTAAAAAGCCGCTCACAGGAAGCATAAAAATTATTACAATCAACTAGTGCAAACATCATTAACCCGGCACGTGAATGACATACGTAACGACGCCCCAAATCACTAGGTCTTGCTCGTCGGTAATATCAATGGGGCTATATTTAGAATTTTCTGGAAGAAGCTGTACGCGCCCACCTGTTTTAGATAAGCGTTTTACAGTCAGCTCACCATTAAGCGCTGCGATCACAATTTTTCCATGCTGAGCCTCAAGGCTTTTATCAACAACCAGCATATCACCTGAACGAATACCCGCATCAGTCATTGAGTCCCCTGCAGCCCTTACGATAAATGTCGCCGCAGGGTGCTTTACTAATTGTTGATTTAAATCTAAGTAGCGCTCAATATAATCATCTCCGGGTGAAGGAAACCCCGCTTGAACCTTGCTAGAATAAAGTGGCAAAGCATATGTTGGCATTTCGCTCTCAAGCAACGCATAAATATCAGCCACGCGTGAAACGGGAATACGAAGTGTTTTAGTAGGTTCCAAACCATATTTACCCCTTCCTGATGGCCGCCCCGCACCTTCTCTTTTACCACCCCGCTTATTCATACCTACCCAATTGATTTTTGTTTCAAAATTCAATTATAGTTTTAAACCCTATTTTAGTACATCAAATATTAACAAAATAATTACAAAGATCATTTTTATGTATTTTTTTTCTTAAAAATAAGCAATACTTGTCTGCGAATTAATTACGACATCATCATGACAAAAATCAGATCTTTTCTAAAATGGGCTGGCAGCAAATACAACTGCATGGATAAAATAATCCCTTATCTACCCCCTGGTAAGCGTTTGATCGAGCCATTTTCAGGCTCTGGCGTCATCTTTATGAATACCGACTACTCCTCTCATTTGATGGCTGAGAGCAATTTAGACTTAATCCATCTATTTAGGGAGCTGCAACAACAAGGCAATACCTTTGTTGATTTTTGTCAAAATTACTTTCGTTCAGAATTTAATTGCAAAGAAAAATACTATCAAATGCGCCTTGATTTTAATCAGCTTCCATATTCACCACAAAGAGCAGCCATTTTTCTTTATCTGAATCGTCACGGGTATAATGGTCTGTGCCGCTATAATTCTCAGGGTACCTATAATGTACCTTTTGGGCTATATGCAAAGCCTTATTTTCCAGATAAAGAAATGAGATTGTTCCATCAAAAAAGTCATAAAGCTGAATTTCTTCACCATGATTTTAGAACAACTTTTGAATACGCAGAACATGGTGATGTTATTTATTGTGATCCACCCTATGTCCCTCTATCAGAAAAGACACATAACCTTCCTTACACTGCAAAACCATTTACAACAGAAGACCAAATTGAACTCGCTGAATTAGCTAGAAAAACAGCAGCAAAAGGGATTCCTGTCATTATCTCTAATCATGATACTGAATTTACTCGCCATCACTATAAAAGAGCTGAAATCAAAAGTTTCCCCGTCGCACGCTTTATCAATTGTCAAACAGGATCACGCCAGCCAGTTAACGAGTTGATTGCTTTATTTAAATAGGAAAAACTTCGTAAGACTGATACGTAGCCTATCTCTAAAGAAACAGACTACGGTAGGAAAAGAGTATTAATTCGAGCCAAAAGGCCTACAACATCGTACTATTATTGTGTGACCGAATGATCTTTAATAAAAAACGCAAGAATGGTAACAAGCAATAAAGAAATAGGTAATATCGACAAAGCCACTTGGTAATCGACTACCGTGTAAATATGCTCCCCACCAACAATACCACTATCACCAAAAGTATCCAATAATTTACCAACTAGCGGTTGGAAAATAACACCACCAAGAGTTACTATCATATTCGTTGCAGCAAATACGGTGCCACTTAGCTCCGCCCCACTACACTCTTTAGCCATGATAAATACAATAATTTCAGTAGAGCTAAATACCCCATAAAGAAATAATAAAACATTCAAATTAGAATAAGATAAACCTGGCAGATACAATACCAAACTAATGCAAATCAAGGCTAAAATAGCACCTAAAACCAATGGCAGCAATCTTCGTCCGGTACGATCAGATAAATAACCTGCGATAGGCGCACCGACAGCCCAACCTAAAAACACCGCAGAAACAGTTTTTGCAGCCTCAACTTTCGTCAAATGATGGGCTTGTTCTAAATATGTTTTACCCCATAATTCACCAAATACCGATAAAGAGGTATACAAACAAGCGCCAACAAATCCAATCACCCAAACTTCAGGAGCTAATAAAACCTTAAGTACATTGCGAAAGAATTCAGGTAATGGATGCTTGTTTGATTGATGCCCAGCAGGACCATCACGAACAACAAGTAAAATTAAGACACTTAAGCCACAGCCCAGAAGAGAAATAAATAACAACACATTCTCCCAGCCGATATGCTGGGACCATTCAGTAATTTGCACTTCACCGTAAAAAAGACCCAACATTCCCAAAGTAGTCATCAATCCAGCCACTAAGGAAAAATACTGTCTAGGCAGCCAGTGTAAGGCAAGGGACAAAACCCCAACAAAAGCAAAGGACGATCCGAATCCTACTAAAAATCGCCCCGCACCAACTAAAAAGATAGAAGTAGTTAGAGTAAACATCCATGAACCAAGCGTACAACAAAGACAAGCAAAAGTCAGAAGGCGTCTAGGACCAAACCTATCCATCAACATTCCTACGGGCATTTGCATAGGAGAATAAGCAAAATAATACAGTGCTGATATCTGACCAAAGGTCGTTGCTGATATATGCCCCAAGGCGGTGCTAAGTTCCGTCTGCAACACACCAGGTATGATACGTAAAATAAACTCGTAGCAATAAAAAATTGCCCCGATAAAGCAGATAAATGTACCGTACATCAATTGTTTTTTAGAAGTCATTTTATTCATCTACGAGTGCGTAAGTTTCTTTTAGAAACAGCGTTAAAAGAGCAGCTATCACAATACCAAATGGTATCACTGATAATGCAAATTGATAATCAGCCATAGAATAAATTTTATTTACATTATCTATAGCTACAGCAGATAAAGCCGCTCCGCTTGTTCTAGAAGTTAAACTAAAGTCCAGCAAATACCCGACTAAAGGCTGGAGTAACATAGCACCTAGCATCACAATCATATTAGTAATTGCCATTGCCGTACCTGCAGCCTCACCAGGACTTAATTCACGACCTACAGCAAAAACAATCGCCTGAGCACTATAGAGTAAACCCAGTAAAAACATTAATATCTGTATATGGGATTCTTCTAATCCAGGGAAATATAAAATGGTCATCATGACCAGCGCTGCACCAGCTGCACCTATAAACATGGGGAATTTTCTGCGTTCCAATCTGTCAGAAATATAACCCATTAATGGAGCACCCAAGGTAAATCCTAAGAATAACAATGAATTAGCCAAGCCTGCACCATGTGAAGACAATCCGTGAGCATGCCTTAAGTAAGGAATTCCCCATAACTCTGCAAACACAGTGGTTGGAAGATAGACTAAACAACCATACATTCCGTTAACCCAAATTTGTTTATTGCGCGCAATGATTCCTAAATCAACCAAGCCTTTTTTTAGAGTAGAAACAGTACCATTTTGACGATGACGTCCTTTTTTATCTTGGACACCAAACCATAAAACAAACATTAATAAAAAGCCAAAAATAGCTGTATAATTCAATGTGTTAACCCAACCAAATTGTTCAACAGAACTCTCTATGAAGTTATCACCCAACATCGCGCCGATAGTACCTAATGCTGCAGTCATCCCCGAAACCATTGCTAATCTGTTTTCAGGAAGCCAAATAGTTGCAAGCTTTAAGACCCCCACAAAAGCAAATGCAGAGCCTAATCCTATTAACAAACGACCAAAGGCTGCAACCCAGAAAATTGAAGTACTGGTAAAAAAAAGCGTCCCAAGAATGCAAATAAAACAGGCTAAAGTGAGAAGTCTTCGGGGGCCGTAACGATCCAGTAATAAACCTACCGGTAGTTGCATGGGCACATAGGCATAGTAATAGATTGATGAAATATGACCAAAACCAGTTGCAGACAAATTAAAATGTTCTCGCAGAGCTGATTCCATAGCGCTGGGTGCGATTCGCAGTAAATATTCATAACTGTAAAATATGGCGCCTAAGCCACAAATCAGCCATCCCATTATTGCGTAATTCTTGCGATTCTCAGAAAGCAAAGTCATCTCCTTAACTATTGGTTAAGCAAGAGTGAGTGCCTTTTCAAAAAAGGCACCTCGTCACTCTTTATTTTAAATTATCATTAATTCGACTCACGCCACTTGCTATTGCAGCTTTTGCAACAGCGGCAGAAACCCTTTCTCTTAAACGAGGGTCAATGGGCTTAGGAATAATATAATCAGGCCCAAAATCCCATTGCGTAACACCAGGGTAATTATCCTTTACTCCCTGAGGAACCGGCTCATGCACCAATTGACGTATAGCCTCAACTGCTGCAATTTGCATAGATTGATTAATACATTTAGCGCGAACATCCAAGGCACCGCGAAAAATGTAAGGAAAACACAGTACATTATTAACTTGATTAGGATAATCGCTACGTCCTGTAGCAATTATAAGATCATCACGTACTTGATGAGCTACCTCCGGCCTAATTTCCGGATTAGGATTCGACAAAGCAAAAATAACAGGATTAGGAGCCATTAAATTTAATAAATTAGCATCTAATAAATCAGGTTTTGCTACCCCAATAAACACATCGGCACCAACTAATGCATCCGCTAAAGTACGACATTCTGTTGTACGCGCAAAAGCAAATTTAAATGCATTAAGATCAGTACGACCTGAGTGGATAACGCCGTTACTATCTAAAAGTAACATATTTTCTTTATTGACGCCTAGAGCAGATAGTAAACGCATGGAGGCAATACCTGCAGCACCCGCGCCAATACACACTATTTTTACGTCTGATAATTTTTTTTGTTGTAATTCAAGTGCATTTAATAGACCTGCAGCAACCACTATAGCCGTGCCATGTTGATCATCATGAAACACAGGAATATCTAACTGATCAATTAAAGATTGTTCTATTTCAAAACACTCTGGGGCTTTAAGATCTTCTAAATTAATTCCACCAAAAGTTGGAGAAATACGTTTCGCTGTAGAAATAAAGGCTTGAGGATCATGGGCGTCAATTTCAATGTCGAATACATCGATATCAGCAAATCTTTTAAATAAAACGGCCTTACCTTCCATAACTGGCTTGCTGGCTAAGGCACCTAGGTCGCCTAAGCCTAACACAGCGGTACCATTGGTCATTACAGCGACCAAATTACCTTTGTTGGTATAGCGGTAAGCATTTTCAGGATTTTCTGCTATCTCCAGTACTGGAGCAGCGACCCCTGGCGTATAGGCCAAAGATAAATCCTGTTGAGAATTTGTAGGTTTAGTAATGTGAATACTCAGTTTACCCGGAACAGGGAACTCGTGATAATCCAATGCAGATTGCTTTAAAACGTCATTATCCAAGGCTCTTACTCTCTTATAAACTAAAATTAAACAGGATCCCTCTGCATCACATCTCAGCTAAACTTATGCCTCAATATATTCAAAAAAATCGTAAGATAAACTATCTGATACGATATTCATTTTTAAAAATTAATTGAGGAAACGACATGAATGAGACAAAAATTCTCATATTAACAAGTGGTTACAAATTTAATAAGCGCGCACAATAGCGCGCCTTAGATACATTATTCCTTTGTATCTGAAACGATACGTTGACTGTAACGATCACGGAATTTCTGAACACGACCACCAGTATCCACTAATTTTTGCTTTCCTGTATAGAAAGGATGGCACTGTGAACATACTTCAATATTCAAATCTTTGCATAAAGTAGAACGAGTTTCAAATACTTCGCCACAACTGCAAGTAACTTTAACTACTTCATAATTTGGATGAATTGCTGCTTTCATAATACGACTCTCTTATTAGTTTTCTATGAATATCGCCACCTGAACCCCATTGTCAAGCACCATATTCTATACAAATGACCCGAAACAATAGCAGAAAATTTTCTGCAAAGCAATTCTTTATAAATCAAAACAAACCTAGCCTTGAGAGAGTTAAGCCTAATCAAGGAATTCAGCCACACTGAACGCCTTGATTAGGCTTAGGCTACGATCGGATCACAGGTCTAAACTGACCCAAACAGGCGCATGGTCTGAAGGCCTTTCTGATCGCCGTGGTTCTATATCAATCACTGATAGACTACATAAGCGATTCAACTCATCACTTAATAAAATATGATCAATACGCAACCCCCGATTACGTCGGAAACCTGCAGCACGATAATCCCACCAACTAAAAGCGTTTTCTTCCTGTTCAAAATTCCTAAAACTATCATGTAAACCTAGTTGCAATAACCTAGTAAACGCTTGTCTTTCTGCTAAGCTAACCAAGACACAGCCTTCCCATTCAATGGGATCATGAACATCTCTATCCTCTGGTGCGATATTAAAATCACCAACCACCGCCAGTTTAGGGTACACACTCATCTGCTCTTGGATAAATAAAGTAATTTTTTGTAACCAATTGAGTTTATATTGATATTTGTCAGAGGTCAGCTCAGAGCCATTAGGAACGTATAAATTAATTAAACGAATCCCAGAAATTGTCACCGCTAAAATACGTCGTTGCGGATCATCTAAATCCGAAATATCAGTGATGATGTCCGAAATAGGATATCGGCTAATGATTGCCACTCCGTTATATGTTTTCTGTCCTGAATAAACAAGGTGATAACCTTTTTCAATAAAGGCAGCAGCTGGAAAATTCTCATCCAATAATTTGGTTTCTTGTAGAGCAAGCACATCAACTTGTGTTGACTCCAGCCAATCTAATACCTGATCTAATCTCACCTTGAGTGAATTAACATTCCAACTCGCTAATTTAAGCACACCAATCCCCTGCATACTCAATCATAAACGGTGCATGGTCAGATAACCTTGCTTCACGAAAAATTCGACTATCTACGACGTGCTCAAGAAGACCTGGAGTGATGACTTGATAGTCAATCCTCCATCCGACATTTTTTTCCCAAGCACGACTTCTATAAGACCACCAGGTGTATTGTTCTTCTTCCTGATTATGAACACGAAATGCGTCAACAAACCCCATAGAACCAAATAATTCATCCATCCAAGCACGCTCTTGAGGTAAAAATCCTGAGTTTTTCTGATTACCACGCCAATTTTTTAAGTCGATTTTTTTGTGTGCGATGTTGTAATCACCACAAATAATTAACTCACGACCTTCATTTTTTAATTGGATTAGATGTTTAGCAAAACGGTCTAAAAAATCATATTTTACGACTTGCCTTTCATCACCGCTGGTACCAGAAGGCAAATAAAGGGAGATGACACTTAAATTAGGGTAATCAAATTGAATATATCGTCCTTCATTATCACAATAATCAAATCCCATCCCCTTCACCACATTCAGTGGCTTATGCCGAGCATAGATGGCAACACCACTGTATCCTTTTTTTTGTGCCGAATAATAATCACAAAAATAATTTACCGGATAAAAAACTTCTTGAGGAGTTAGCTGGTCAATTTGTGCTTTGGTTTCTTGGATACAAATAAAATCTGCGTCTTGAAGTGCCAGCCACTCATAAAACCCATTGCGCGCAGCGGCACGAATGCCATTAGCATTAAAACAAATTACTTTCATTTTATTGACTCAACTTCATTGCAGCATTCGCCAAACGCTCGCCCAAATTTTTAGCTAAAGTATATTCATCCTCACTTAAGGAGGATTCATTAGCTACGCCAGACACATGAGTTACACCATAAGGTGTGCCCCCTGTTAACGTGCTATTTAAGGACTCCTCAGAATAGGGAATCCCTAGAAGCACCATGCCATGATGAAGCAGGGGCAACATCATACTTAATAGGGTAGTTTCCTGGCCACCATGCATGCTTGCTGAAGAGGAAAAAACACAGGCTGGTTTATTAATTAAATCGCCAGCTAACCATAAAGAAGATGTTCCATCCAAAAAGTATTTTAAAGGGGCTGCCATATTACCAAATCGCGTAGGACTTCCTAAAGCCAATCCGCTGCAGTGACGTAAATCATCTAAAGTAGCATAAGGTGCGCCGCTATCTGGTATGGTCTTATCCACCGATTCACACGTCGTAGATACCGGAGGCACTGTTCTCAAACGCGCTTCGATTCCAGTCACACGCTCGATTCCTCGCGCGATAAATTGAGCAAGCTGCGCGACAGAACCGGTTTTTGAATAATAGAGTACTAATATATAAGGAGATGACATTCATGTATTCCCAAGTGACCGTAGTCAGGATTAAGCGACGCTTCATCCTGACTACATTAACAGCTATAAAATATAACGAGCTAAATCTTCATCAGCAACTAATTGACCTAAGTTCTTCTCAACATAAGCCTTATCTACGTGAACTGACTCTCCATTTTTATCAGTAGCCTCAAAAGAAACTACCTCTAACAAACGCTCCATCACCGTATACAAACGACGTGCGCCTATGTTTTCCATGCGCTCATTCACTTGCCAAGCAACCTCTGCAATACGTCGAATTCCTGTTTCATCAAAATCCAGGGTTAAACCTTCTGTCGCCATCAAGGCATTGTATTGCAAGGTCAAAGAAGCGCTTGGTTCCGTTAAAATCCTAACAAAATCCTCTACCGTTAAAGCAGATAGCTCAACACGTATGGGCAAACGACCTTGCAATTCTGCAATCAAATCAGATGGCTTAGCAACATGGAATGCGCCCGAAGCAATAAACAAAATATGGTCTGATTTCACCATGCCATATTTTGTAGAAACCGTCGTGCCTTCCACCAAAGGCAAGAGATCGCGTTGTACCCCTTCGCGCGATACATCACCACCGCCACCTTCCGAGCGTTTCGCCACTTTATCTAATTCATCGATAAATACAATCCCATTTTGCTCTACATTTTCTATGGCGCGAATTTTAATATCATCTTCGTTGATAAGCTTTGAAGCCTCTTCCTCTCGTAAAATTTTCATGGCTTTAGCAATTGCCATTTTACGGGTTTTAGTACGTTGAGTACCTACTTGCTGAAACATAGACTGCAGCTGATTAGTCATCTCTTCCATGCCAGGTGGCGCCATAATTTCTATGCCCACAGGGTTCGCCAGGATCTCTATTTCAATCTCATTTTCATCCAACAAACCTTCACGTAATTGCTTACGAAAAAGTTGCCGAGCAGGGCCCTCTTTTTCAGCAGAATCCACACTACCGCGTGCAGGAGGCAGCAACACATCAAGAATACGTTCCTCCGCAGCATCTTCAGCCACATGTTCTACTTTTTTTACTGCAAATTCACGCTCTTGTTTAATCGCGATGTCTACCAGATCGCGTAAAATAGAATCCACATCGCGACCAACATAGCCTACTTCAGTGAATTTTGTTGCCTCTACTTTAATAAAAGGTGCTTGAGCTAATTTAGCCAAACGACGAGCGATTTCTGTTTTACCTACCCCCGTTGGGCCAATCATTAAAATATTTTTAGGCATTATTTCATTGCGTAATACCGGATCTTTAATTTTCATTCGCCGCCAACGATTACGTAAAGCAATAGCCACTGCTCTTTTAGCATCATCTTGGCCAATAATGTGCTTATCTAATTCTTGAACAATCTCTCGTGGCGTCATCACTGTAGTGTTATTTACTGACATTATTTAATTCTTCTATGGTTAAATTGTTATTAGTGTAAATACAAATTTCACCTGCAATAGTCAATGCTTTCTCAACTATTTCCAAAGCAGATAATTTGGTATTTTGCATTAATGCTCGCGCTGCAGCCTGGGCAAAAGGACCTCCTGAACCAATAGCAATTAAACTTTCTTCAGGCTCAATAACATCACCATTTCCGGTAATAATCAATGAAGAAGTCTTGTCTGCCACCGCTAAAACTGCTTCGAGACGTCGAAGCATTCGGTCAGTTCGCCAATCTTTAGCAAGCTCCACAGCCGCACGCACCAAATGACCTTGATGCATTTCAAGCTTGCTTTCAAAACGTTCAAAAAGAGTAAATGCATCTGCAGTACCACCTGCAAAACCTGCAATTACCTGATCTTTATAAAGACGTCGCACTTTACGTGCGTTGCCTTTCATGACGGTATTACCCAAAGTCACCTGACCATCACCGCCAATAACGACCTGATTGCCACGTCTTACTGAAAGAATGGTTGTTCCACGAAATTGTTCCAAAATTAAACCCTCAACTGTAGGTAGTTCAAATTCTAAATGGGGATAAAAAATAAAAAAACAAGCGGATGATATTATTTATCTGGGACTCGATCAAAGGTGACCTGAATCAAGCACAGAATAATCTGGGAACTCCGCGAAGCGCCTCAGACTCTATCATTCAGAAGTGCCTTGCTCTGCATGAGCTTCCCGGATTGCGCTGTGCTTCATCCAGGCTACTTTTAGAAAAATGACACACCATGTGACAATGGAGCTATCCCAAGATGCTCTGCAATACTTTGACCAATATCAGCAAAACTATCACGACGTCCAATAAAACATCCTTGAAGTTTAGGTCCATAAGCTAAAACAGGAATGTGTTCCCGTGTATGATCTGAGCCAGGAAAAGTAGGATCGCAACCATGATCTGCCGCTATAATCACAATATCATCTGGCTGTAATATGGCATCTAACTCTGGGAGCCGTGCATCAAACTCTTCCAAAGCTTTGGCATACCCTGTTATATCACGTCGGTGTCCATAGGAAGAATCAAAGTCCACAAAATTAGTAAACACCAAACTGCCCTCTGCAGCAGTCTTCATCGCCTTTAAAGTCGCATCAAACAAAGCCATATTTCCATCAGCTTTAATGGTTTGCGTAACCCCTTGATGAGCATAAATATCAGCAATCTTACCTAAAGCAATCACTTCGCGACCAGCCTCTTTCAAATAATCAAGCAATGTTTTTGCAGGTGGTAAGGTCGCATAATCTTTCCGATTACCGGTGCGTTTGAATATCCCCTTGTTACCAATAAAAGGTCTAGCAATAACACGACCAATTTGATATTCATCCACTAATTCACGAGCAATCTCACAAATTTCATATAAACGTTGTAAACCAAAAGTTTCTTCATGCGCTGCAATTTGAAACACACTATCTGCAGAGGTGTAAACGATAGGCTTACCTGTGCGCATATGTTCTTCGCCCAATTCATCAAGAATAGTAGTTCCTGAAGCATGTTTTTCACCCAATACTCCAGGTAATCGCGCGCGCTCTATGAATGTATCTATTAATTTCTTGGGAAAACAAGATGCTTGTTCGGGAAAATAACCCCAATCAAAGGTAACCGGCACCCCGCTCAGCTCCCAATGCCCACTTGGGGTATCTTTCCCTAAACTTTGTTCGACTGCGTAGCCATAATATCCTACCGGCTCAGCAAAAGCAGATAACTCAACAAATCGCAAACCAGAGCTGGCTAAAGTGGCATGATAAAGACCTAATTTGGCCAAATTAGGTAAGGTCAGTGGTCCTTGGCGCACGCCCTCTTTATTTCCATCGCCACGCTCACAAAATTCGTGAATGTGAACAAACGTATTCGCGCCTTCATCACCATAACGAGGAGCATCAAGACTTGCGCCAATGCCAAAAGAATCCATGAGTAGAATACAAACCCGTCCTGTCATACTTAATCCTCAATTTGTTGGCAACGTGTCTCTTTTAAACCTAATAACATGAGGAACGCAATGAATAAACCTAAAGGTAAAATAATCGCAGCGTATTGATAGGCACCTAATTGATAAACAGAAGTTCCACTCATTAAATGCATTTCATTATAGCGCGTTAACAAATAACTAAATAAATTTTGATATACGATATAACCACCTTGTGTTGCAATAGAAATCACACTAACAGCAGTGGCTGTCATAACAGGTGAACTGCTTTCTGCAACTAAGGCATAACTAATAACTTGCGTTGAGGTAAATAAGCCCAATAAGAAAAATAATACCGCCATCAAACTAAACGAAACGGGGAAGTAAAGTATCGCAACTAAAGTAGCAAAGGAAGCTAAAACACCCATCTTCATCGGCAAAATACGTAGGCCCATTCTATCTGAAATCCAACCCACTAAAGGTGAACCAATAATAGCACCTAGGAATAACATGCCATTGATCATGGCAGCGTGTTCGGAGCTAATTTCCAAACGTTGTTCTAAGTATAAAGTTCCCATCATCGCACCAAAAACTGCAATAGCCATGTTCATTAAACTGGCATAAAAGGCTGCACGAATATATTGGGTATTAAAATAAGCTTTTTTAGCCGCCGAAAGAATGTCTATGGTCTTGCCTGCTTTTTTTACAGCAACCAAAGGTTTTTCTTTAACCCCGAAAAACATAATGATTAACATGGAAAAACCAAGAATTCCGACATCTTGAACGGCCTGGCGCCATCCCACTATACTAACTAATTTAGTCAATGGGTATTGAGCAAGCATCCCACCAGCCATAGCCATAGTAACAATAGCTCCTGTTACTAAAGCCATTCGCTTAGGCGGAAACCAGTGAGAAGCCAAACGCACAGGTCCTAAAAAACAAAATGCACTGCCAATCCCGGCAACAAAACGCGAAAACAAAGCAACATAAAAAGAATGCGAATAAGCTAAAAGAAACGTACTAAACACACATAAAACCATAGCCATTAATAAGGTGTTTTTAATGGAGAAGCGGTCCAGCACTATTCCTGCCACAAAAAGAAATAACACATTAGACACATAATAGATGCTCGATAACCAAGCCATTTTATCTGCTTGAATCTGGTAGTCTTGCATAATATTTGCAGCTATAGAAGCAAACATATTCCCTTGAATGAACGCATAAAAAAATAATAACGTCGCTGAAAAACACACCACCCAAGGCAAGAAAGACGATTTCACATCCGGACATCCTTGAAATTCATCTACCATATGCATTTTTACTCCTTAGTTTAGCGTTTGCAATACGTTTCACGGGTCAATAGTGCCGTCACCAACGCCGCCATAGCAGTGATTGGAAACATCCACATGGCAAATTGAAAATCAGCCACAGTATAGGTACTTGCTGCATTCGCATGATGCGCCATCAACCAACCAAATAATACTTGTCCTATACCACCACCACCCATAATAATTACAGAAGCAATTCCAGTGGAAGCACCTGTATTTTCGACAGAATTACTTTCAGCGATTAATGGGTAAGAAATCACTTGTGCACTAGTAAAAAATCCTAAAGAAAAAAATAACATGCTTAACGTCAATTGCGATAATGCGATATCAAGAAATAAAGGAACCACCGTAATCAAGGTAGCTATAGCGCCAAGGATCATTAATGGCTTGCGGCGCCCTTGCGAATCAGACAACCATCCCGCTAAAGGACAACCAATCACACTACCCATAAAAATTAAGCTTATCACATTACTGGCAGCCATTTCAGATAAATGATGCACTACCTGTAAATAACTAGCGCCCCATAAAGCGCATAAAACCATAATGGGTAAGTTAAGAAATGACGTAAAAAAGCCCGCCATCCAATTTTGTGGATTAGATAAAGCTCTTTTAAAATCAGCACTAACTCCTTGATTAGTACGCGCTTTTTCAGGTGCATCCTGTGGTTTATCAATCACTATCCAGTAAATCAAAAGCCATAAAACAGCCCCCACTGCGCCATCGATTAATAAGGCCCGACGCCAACCCAAAAATTCATAAAGATACGCAAAAGGAGTATGTGCCATCATCCCACCAACAAAAGCCATAGTCACTAAAGAACCAACTACCAAAGCCTGTCTGCGTGGCGGAAACCAATGAGAAACCAAAACAACACACGATAAAAAGCAAAATGCATTGCCAATACCCGAGAGAAAATGACAAAATGAGGCCAGAATAAATGAGTCAGTAAGAGCAAAGCCTATAGTCCCGAGAATACAAACCAGCATAGAAGATAAAATCACTGTGCGTGTAGAAAAACGGTCTAAAATAATGCCGGCAGGAAGAAGAAATAGGATATCTGCCCACAAATAGGCGCTAGACATCCAACTTAATTGAGTTGCATTAAGGTGAAAATCCTCACGTAAGGGCTGATTAATCACGTCAAAGATGTTGAGTTGAAAAAATTCGTACAAGAAAAAAAGCCCTGCGGACAGGCATACAATCCAAGCCATTAGGTCACCACGAGGCACAAAAGCTCTCGAATCCACTGCAACAGAATGCGACACAACGACTCCTCACATTAGGGCTTAAAAACTGCGCTAGAGTATATCAAAACTTAAAGCAAATTGGTACCTTTTCTGCACAACTAACAACTTAATACCGGACTACGAAGCAATATTTCAGATTTATTGTTTGCAATAACCCGCTCAACTTCAGTCATTTTTGCTAATAAATCAGGGGGTAATGTCTGCATTAATTGGGCTTGAACTACCACATGATTTTCTAATTTATTTGATAATAAACGGCAAAGATCTTCTCTTTTTAGCGCGAATGCCACTCTACCTGCTGAATAAAACTGGGCGGAAAACTCTGTTTTATAATCCCAATAAACTAGTTTACTGCCAGGGGCTGGATCTTGTTTTAACCAAGCAATAATGACTGGTTTTTGTGTTTTAGAAAGAAGATTGGGCATAGCATAAAAAATAGTTGTCGCTGCAAAAAATACAACTCCCATAACCAAAGACAGACCTACGATTAATTTTTTTACCAACAGCAGCGTCCCCGCTCGATCCCAATATTCAGTAAAAAATAAGGCAAAAAAAGGTAAGGAAGGAAAAATATACGTGTAAATAATATTCCTAGAAAATGTAAAAAAGAATAAGGGGACTACCGTGCACAAAAATACATACCCTAACCAGCCATCTGCATCACTAAACAGAGCGGGTAGTCTTTTTCTGTAAGTTACAAACCATACAGCCCCTAAAAGAGACCAGGGGAAAATGCCTATCACCGCAAAAATCCAAATCATTCCCCAAGGTTCTTGATGCGCAAACCCATATTTATCTCCTGTCCACCCAGGAGTGATAAATCGATGAAAATTCTCGCCTACGATAAAATAATTTAAAAATCCAGGCGTACGAACTTCAGCCCATATATACCAAGGCAGTGTGATTGCCAACGTTATAAAAAAACCTTTTACCCATGGTAGTCTACGCCACAAATTTTGCCACTCGTTACGCCATAAAACCCAGCAAAAAATCGGCATACCAGCAAGAACCGGTGCTACAGGACCTTTGGCCAACAAACCCAATCCTAAGCCCACAAAAAAAACATAGGACCATATTTTATTACCGTCAATGACAGCATGCCAAAAAGAAACTAGAACTAAAGTCACGCAAAACATTAATGCCGGATCAGTCATTACCGTGCCCGCATCCAGAAAAAAATCCATTGATCCAGCAAGCACTAGCATAGTAAATAAAGCCACCAGATGCCCACTTTGTTTTTTAGCTAAATCCCAAACTAACCATAAAACACCCAAAGATAAAAACAACGCCGGTAAACGAACAGCCAATTCATTTACTCCAAAAAACTTCATAGAAGCGGCAGAAAGCCACGTTGATAAAGGCGGCTTAGCCAAAAAGGGGATATCATAATCAAATAATAAGGTGACCCAATTCCCTGTTTCCAACATTTTACGTGCGATTTCAGCATAACGTGCTTCAGAAACATCATTTAGAGGGATCAACCACATGGAAATAACACGACTGATAAGAAGAAAAATTAATGCAAACAGAGCCGTATTAAAAAATTTCCTTTGGGACCATTGGGCGTTTTTAATGTTCAAAAGCAACCTCATAGAGACTATTTGCACCCACTATGCCAAGAGTGCGCAATAAAGAATAAATTAAATTAGGATACGTCATCTAGATCGCAGAGAAGGATCTCCCAGATTGGCGCAGCATCTCACTCAGAAGAGCGTTCGTTGTACCTTCAAATTAGCCTGAATCTAGATGACGAGTTTTCTAAAAAAACACGCTTTTAGTCGCTCTCACCAAATACAACTAAAATTGATGCAGAATATTACGCAATATTAAAATTAATACAATTTTTTTCGCATATTTCTCTTAAAACAATAAAAATAATTAACTAAATCATACTCTAACTTCATGAATATTATTATTTTTTTTTAATATCCTAAGTGTATAATGAAAAGGCATGACGAGTAGTTTAGTTTAGTTTACACTGAGTCTGTAAATAGAATTTACATTATCTTTTAGAAACATGGAGACAAACATGACGTTTAAGTTTAAAACACTCAGTGAATTAGAAGAGAACCTCCGATTCACAAAAAGTTTAATGTTAGCAGCTAACTCTCTAGGCGAAGGTGATATTGATAAACTACACGAACCAAGACGATCGGAGATTCTATACTTAGAGGCTATCTTAAAAAATATCCAAGAACATATGAAAAAACCTAAGCTTACGCCTGCACAACTGCAAAATCTACCTGCTGTATATTATGGTGCCGTACTCACTGTACTATCAGATAGCGGTGATTTAGATGGTAAACTTGCGTCTAATTTGGCAACAGGCATAGGTCTTGATAAAAAAACTCCTCTAGCTAATCAACCCAGTTTACTAGTACAGACCAAATGCCACGCATTACTTAATGCCTATCTACAAGCACAACTTTTTAAAGACGGTGACTTACGTAACCAGATTACAAAGGGGCACCCTTTAACTGGTCTTGATACCCTTGTTCAAGATAAACCTACTGAAAATATGAATCGACTTGTTCTATTAGGTTATCGATTAGAGTGTGAGGCGCAACAAGCCGTAATCAACTCATTACCTGCCAATCAACGCGCCGATTTGCCAAAATTTTATGAACCAAAAAGAAAAACACCGCCATCAGCAATAATTAACACCTCATGGCCCTTATTAAAAGCAGCTCTTACAAAAACGATTATCGATGAATTGGCCAGTAAACCGAATAAAAGCCTCCTTGGCATTACTTTAAGTCCTGGTGTTAGTACCATAGAAGCTCTGGGGCAGCCACGTTCTAGCCAACTTAACTATCTACGAGTTGTAGAAGCATTACTTGATAACTCACTCCTTAAAGAGGGAGAAAAAATAGCTATTTTAACGGGTGCTATGCATTTTATCTGTAAACAAATTGATCTGGAGTACACCGTTAAAGCCAATCTGAAAAACTCCGTTGTTTATAGTCATCTAGCTAAGATTCTTAATCTACAATCCATTGAACTACCAGATAGAGAAGCCTTGCTAGAAGCTGCCAATCAATTCACTCGGGCAATGACAATATATTCACCCAAACCCGAGGAAGAAGAGAAAGGAGCCAAAAAAGCATTCCTTACTAATAACCCATTTAAAGATATTGATGGTTTAGATATCAAAGCGATTCTTTGTAAATTCCAAGAAAGCATCATGGACTGTCGTGAAACAATCTTTAAACAAAAATCTCATATACATAAAACAATACTAATCACTGAAGCAACTCCCAGTGGAGAAAAGCCCCAATCTTCTTGGATGCCTTCTTTTTCTGGACTATCCCAGTGGGGTATGTTTGGTAGCATTGCAGCTGAAGAGTCACTGGTTGCGCATGCTGCGAGCGCAGCAAGTGCTGCGAGTCCTTCAAAGCCTGAATAGTCTGTTTGAGCTAAGATAATCACATCGTTAACAGACCCTAAGCAGCAGATAGGATTCATATCCTTCTGCTGCTTAATTAATATTTACTCTCAATCACACTTCTTATAAGCCATTTCGCTTAATTTTTGTTACAATGCTGTTTTCCATACTCTTGTTGTACCTTGCTCTAATGAAAATTGAATTAATTATTAAAAATCTACTACTATCTTGCATGCTATTATCTAGCGTGAGTTTTGCACTGCCTTCTAATTCTGTTGACATAGAAGAAATGCCTCCGATAGCACAAACCACTCCAAAAAAATTAATCTCTATCACCATTGATGATCTACCTTTTGTTGGTGAATCCCGCAATTTTCATTTAAATATGATGATTGAAACTCTAATCAAAGAACAAGTATCTGCAACAGGATTTATTATTGCCAGTGAAGTGCATAAAGATAATTGGGACATACTACAAAAATTCCGTAATGCTGGATTTGGGCTTGGTAACCATACATTAACTCATGCCAATTTAAGTGCATTAAATGCCAACGGCTACCAACATGAAATTCAAGCTGCTGACAAAATTCTTGCGCCTGTTTTAACCAAACCCAAGTATTTTCGCTACCCTTATTTAGCAATGAGTTCGGGGCAAAAAAGAGAAGACATTCTTTGTTTTCTTGCAAAAAAGAATTATCGAATTGCCCCTATCACCGTAGATAGCAAAGATTTTGCCTTCAACCAACGCTTGTTTGCTGTGCCAGAACTTAATAGACGGGCCTATCTAGAAGAATTGAAACCCTTTTACTTAGATTTTATTTGGCAACAAACTATTCTGGCAGAAGAACATAATGCCTATCATCATAATACTCAACAAGCACAAATTTTATTAATTCATGCTAACTTGCTAAATGCTTATGTGCTGTCTGACATCATTAATCTTTACAAACAAAAGGGTTATGCTTTTGTAAGTCTGCAAGATGCATTAAAAACATTTAAATATCCCGTGCAATGCTCTAAGCCACGGCATCGTCTTCTGCCTAAAATTCAGTCCATCAATAACTCAACAATCGAGGCATTTGCTGACTGGGATTAAAAAAAGAACATCCGCCGCAACACTTCATGTTAATTTATGTTATAATTGCGCCAAAAACAATCAAACTGAACAGATCCTAAAACTTGGTGCTATCATTAGCCTGAACTAATAAATACTGGGATCTACTATTAAGGAAATACCATGAGTTTTACATCTTTAGGTTTAATTGCCCCTTTACTTCAAGCACTTGATGAAGCAGGCTATAAAGAACCCACCCCCATTCAAACCCAATCTATTCCCGCTGTGTTACGTGGCGAGGATGTCTTGGCCTCAGCACAAACTGGAACAGGTAAAACAGCAAGCTTTGTATTGCCCATTTTACAAAAACTTCATAATCAACCCAAAGCTAAAAGCAATCATACAAAGGTATTAATTCTAACCCCAACACGCGAGCTCGCAGCACAAGTCCATGAGAGTATCCAACAATACAGCCAGCATTTACCCCTAAGATCTGCGGTAGTTTTTGGTGGTGTGAAAATTAGCCCTCAAATGATGAAATTACGTGGTGGTGTTGAGGTTTTAGTTGCAACACCTGGACGTCTGATGGACTTGTACCAACAACGTGCTATTCAATTTAATGAAGTGAATACACTGATTTTAGACGAAGCAGATCGCATGTTAGACATGGGTTTCATTAATGATATAAAACGTATTATTAATTTATTACCGAAAAAACGCCAAAATTTACTCTTCTCAGCCACCTTTTCTGATGCTATTCGAACGCTAGCAAAAGGCCTTCTTAATAAACCTGTTGAAATCGATGTATCCCCGCGTAATACAACCGTTAGCGCTGTCAAACAAACCGTGCACCCTGTGGATAAAAATCGAAAACATGATTTATTAAGCCATTTAATTCATAAAAATAAATGGGGTCAAACTTTAGTATTTTCTAAAACTAAACACGGTGCCAATAAGCTTGTTAAACAATTAGCCGAAGCGCAGATTTATGCTGCAGCAATTCATGGTAATAAATCTCAATCACAACGAACTAAAGCACTGGCAGAATTTAAATCAGGTGAATTACATATTTTAGTTGCAACGGACATTGCCGCTCGTGGGATTGATATTGCTCAATTACCTTGTGTGGTTAATTATGATCTACCACAAGTAGCAGAAGATTACGTTCATCGCATTGGTCGCACAGGCCGTGCTGGTGCTTCAGGACATGCTATTTCTTTGGTGAGTGCGGATGAGGTAGGACAATTACAAGCCATCGAACGATTAATTAAACATAAATTAAATCGAGTAGAAATTGAAGACTTTGAACCCAAGCATCATGTCCCTAGCTCTTCAATACCTACTCAACTTAAAAAGACTATCCAAAGAAATAGAAAACCAACGACTACTAAAAAAAAACCAGGTAGAAACCCTTTTAAAAAAAATGACAGTAAAAAAACCACTTAGCATCAAGTAAGGTCTCTTTTATATTGCTCACTGAGTGTAACCTTGATTACGCGAGACGGAATTAAGGCTACACTCAATGAGGCTCACCTCAAAAAATAAACTCTATGCAACACCACTGGAACTATATAATTTACCAACGCAACCTGTCATATTCGTTAAAAGATTAATGACACTATCCCCGTCTTAACTCCTTCGCAGAAATTGCTTTAAAAAACAATAAGATAAAAATTTAACCCAAAATGGTTGTATTTTGATTTAAAAATGGGGTCAAATACAGTAAAATAGATCAAAATAAACGCACTAAGGTATTTTATATGCAACCCCCCTTGGAATTAGAAAAATTCATATTAACGCATCCTAAAGCTTCAGATCCTTTTTTTATTTCAGGAAATCTACGCAAACCAGCTTCTAATGAATACTCTATTTATTCATTAGATACCTTAAATGAATTACTCAAAGAAATGCATGCAAACCGAGAGGTCCCTGAGCTGCGCTATTTAGTGGATCTCGGTGGCAAGCTATGGTTTGCCAGAGAACGGCGAATAGGAGGTCCTGCGTCACCTGCTCATTACCAAATGACGGGAGAGATTTCAAAAAATGCCCGATGTAAAGCGGCGGGAAATATACAATTTGATGCAAACTATAAGGTAGTCACCTTAATCAATCATAAAAGTGGTGATTTTCGTCCTTCATTTATCTCAATTCAATGGCTGATTGCAATACTTCTTAAAACAGATAAATTACCATTTACCTTGCCCGAAACGCTCTTGATAGAAGAGTTAAACTCTAGTAATGCACCTATAAAATCGCACGAGTGGTCTACTGAAATACTTAAAAAATGGACGCAAACAATTGACGATCCTCAAATGCTAGAGCTTATAGCCAACCAACCTCTAGAGACAAAAAAAGTAAGCTATGTTGATGCTGCGCCGCCCTTAAGTCAATCTCCATATAGATTCTTCACGAATCGATGCCTTTCTAGTCTGTTCGATCTGGATGAGCCTCTATCTAAATTGCCAAAAATTGCTTAGACCATGCAGAAGATAGCCTTGATGTAACGATACGCTCATCAAGGCTAAAAATAAGCTTTACAAAACCATCATAATTCCCTAACATCGCCTCCAAATGGACAGTCCAGCATCCGAATAAATGGAAATTTTTTGCTTTTTTATAGGCATACTTTACATATATACCTCCAATTTTTATTTACCCATAGCGACGTTAAGCCTTTTTTATATCACTCCTAGATACCCTATTCTTCTTTTTTTTCTAGCCGGAGCTGGCTTGGCTTGGATTCATCAATGGTTGATACAACCTCATGGCCTTTCCAAGGTGGACGTCGTTCAACAAGTTACAATCCGGGGTAAGATTGCCTCAATCCCAGTAAAGAATTTTTATAAAACTCAGTTTTTATTAGAACTAGAACAATATGATAATCACCCTGCGCATGGCTTAATTCAACTTGCCTGGTATAACAAAGCACCTGTTCTTCATACCGGTCAATTGTGGCAATTCAACGTAAAAATTAAAAAACCACGCAATTTTCTAAATCCAGGAAGTTCTAATTATGTGCAATCTCTTCATAAACGACATATTTTCTGGACCGGATATGTGCACTCGAAGGGTAATGAATTAATTGAGCAATCTAGCCCCCATTTTGATTGGTTAGAACTTCGAGAGCGAATTGGAGATAAACTCAGTCGACTAGCTCCCAATCAGCAGACAGCAGGGATCGTAGAAGCACTAACCTTGAATTTAACTCGCCATATTAGCCAAGAAAATTGGGAGTTATTTCGTCGTACAGGGACCATTCATCTCTTTGGAATTTCAGGCGAGCATATTGCACTAATTTCCGGATTAATTTATTGGTTAAGTCAATTTTTATGGTCAAAAAGTGCTCGATTTTGTTTGTACATTCCTGCCCCCTATATCGCTAGCCTTAGTGGACTTATTGCAGCATTACTCTATGCCTTATTAGCAGGATTCGAACCGCCGGTTCAAAGAGCATTAATTGGCTGCTTATTTTACACGCTATGCAGCTTAGGAAAGCAACAGTTTACCCCTTGGCAAGTATGGCGCTATGCGTTATTAGGTGTATTATGCTTAGAACCCCATGCTGTATTTATGCAAGGTTTTTATTTCTCTTTTCTTGCAGTGGCCTGCTTACTACTGACCCAACAACGATGGCATCTAAAGGGATATAAATCTAACTTGGCGTTACAATTAAGCTGTTTAGTTGGCCTCATGCCACTGACTTTATATTGGTATTCTTACGGCTCCATTAATGGTTATTTTGCCAATCTTATAGCAATACCTTTAGTGGGTTTTTTGATTATGCCCTTGTCGTTAATAGCGCTTTTAGTCAGCTCATCCGGCGTGGCGGAGCTGTTGATGAAGCCTTTATCTTGGCTAATTACCTTATTATTCAACATATTACAGAGCATAGAACATTTAGCTGGGCTCAATCTTCAGTGGTCAATTAACTCAATGCACTTAACTATTGCAGCCATGGGTGCTTTGTTGATGTGGGTCTTGCTACCAATAAAGCCCTTTCAATGGCTCGCGATACTATGGCTATTGCTTCCTTTTTTTCCTGGCCGAACTGTTATACACCAAGGAGAAGCTTTTGTTGATGTACTGGATGTAGGCCAGGGTCTTGCCGTGGCCATTCGAACTCAACATCATGTATTAATATACGATACTGGCGATCAATTTTTTCAAGGAAGTGATCTAGGTCAAATGGTTATCTTGCCCTATTTAAAAAATTTTGGGATTAAAAAGGTAGATAAAGTAGTGATTAGCCATCCAGATAAAGATCATCGTGGTGGCCTTAAATCACTGGAAACAGGAATCCCGGTGGCCCAACTGTTAGTGAATGAACCTCGCTATTATCAACACGGTTTAAAATGCCATACTTATCCAAAATGGCAGTGGGATAATGTACGCTTTCGTTTTTTACCAATTACAATGACCTTCCCCGATAAAAACAATAATTCTTGTATTTTACAAATAAGCACCAAGGGCGGACGAGCGTTATTAACCGGTGATATTGAAAAAATAGCTGAAGATTATCTGGTACGCACTTATGGTGCTCAGTTGAATTCGGATATTTTAATCGTTCCTCATCATGGCAGCAAAACGTCCTCATCCTATCGTTTTTTACTGGAAACAGCCCCACATTATGCTATTGCTTCATTAGGCTTCGATAACCGTTTTCATTTCCCCCATGATCAAACCTTAGTAACTATGAGCTCCTTACAGATTCCATTTTATAGAACCGATAAATGCGGTATGGTAGAAGCGTTGTTACCTGTTAAAGGCCCGATGAAATCACCTAAATGCTCCAGCGGTTTAAAAATTATCTAGTAAGTGGTATTCTTAGCCACCAATCGGATAACAAAAGTCATCTTCATGAGTCAGACAGACCAAGCACAACCGTTATTTTCCATTTTACCTTTGCGTGATGAGCTACTTAAAAGCCTAGAGTCACTTAATTATCAAAGCATGACCCCTGTTCAAATGCATAGCCTTCCATTGATGTTAAAAAATCAGGATGTCATTGCTCAAGCCCAAACTGGTAGTGGTAAAACTGCCGCATTTGGACTAGCAGTCCTGAATTTTCTAAAAATTGAATTTTTTGGTGCGCAAGCATTAATTTTATGCCCAACACGTGAGTTAGCAGAACAAGTTAGCCAGTCCTTACGTCGACTAGCTTGTTTAATGCCCAATGTAAAAATCATTAATTTATCCGGCGGTATCCCAATGAAACCTCAATTGGATTCATTAAGGCACGGCGCACATATTATTGTGGGCACCCCGGGTCGTGTATTAAAGCATTTACAAAAAGGTACTTTAGTCCTGGCAAAACTGCGCACCTTAGTCTTAGACGAAGCAGACCGTATGCTAGATATGGGCTTTTTTGATGACATCAAAACCATTATATCTGCCTGCCCAAAGCAGCGGCAGACATTGCTTTTTTCAGCAACTTATACTGAAGAAATCAAACAGCTTGCCAAACAATTCATGATTACTCCTCAAGAGGTGCTCATAGAAACACCTCTCTCAGAATATGATACAGAGCAATTTTTTTATGAAGCGGCAAACCAAGGAGATAAACTACCCTTAATAAAGTCACTTTTATTACATTACCAACCCAAATCGACTCTGGTATTTTGTAATACAAAACAACAAACAAACGATGTTACGGATTTTCTTCTGCATGCAGGCTTTAATGTAACCGCATTAAACGGTGACATGGAACAAGCCGAACGCGATCTAGCAATCATCCGTTTTTCTAATCACAGTTGTTCTGTATTGGTGGCAACCGACGTTGCTGCACGAGGATTGGATATTAAAGAGTTACCGGCTGTTATTAATTTTGATTTGGCTTTTGAGCACGATGTGCATATTCATCGCATTGGAAGAACAGGCCGTGCAGGTAATAAAGGATTGGCATTAAGTATCACAGTCCCTGCAGATGCCCAAAGACTTTGTATTATTGAAGACAGTCTACCTCATCCAATAAGTTGGGGTAATCGCAACACATTAAATCCTAATGCGGAAGCCAAAACCATGCGTCCTGATATGGTGACCTTGTGTCTCACTGCTGGAAAAAAAGAAAAAATTCGTCCAGGTGATATTTTAGGGGCTTTAACTAAAGATGCAGGATTGCAGGGAACAACGATTGGGAAAATTAATGTCACGGCCTTATATTCATATGTGGCGATTCATCAAAGTGAAGTAGATAAAGCATACCAATATTTACAAAATGGCAAATTAAAAGGGCGAAAAGTGGGCGTAAGAAAAATCAATTAATGATGTAGCCTAGATAGAGCGCTACGCTTCATCTAGGCTACTATTCTTTAAATTGATAAATCCTTTGGATTTGGGTCATTTTAACCACAAATTATCAGGCGCAAAGGTGATCTTTTCCTGTTCAAATGTGGTTTTAATCGCCGAAAGCAACTCATCCCTTACTATTTCTAAATCATCTTTTGACCAATACAAGATCTTTAGCTCAACACCACCCCTATCAATCATTCGGGATATGAACATTTTAATACCTGGCTTAGGCAAAATATGCGGGCATTGATCACAAATATTTTTAAGCAAGGTTTTAATTGTGTTCACAGAATGCGATGCGTCAATGCGTAGCACGATTTCATCACGTTTTTGCGAATAAACACTTAAATTAGTAATTTCTGATTTAATTAAAGTTTCATTAGGAATACGAATCAAACGATTATCACTCGTCCGAATTTTGGTTGATAACCAATCAATAGCTTCTACAGTTCCTTGGTTATCTTTAACAGAAATAAGCTCCCCTAATTTAAAGGGCCGCTCAAATAACAAAAAAATACCACTAATTAAATTAGATGCCGCTGTTTGAGAGGCAAAGCTTAAGGCTACTGTGAATAAACCCGCGGCTCCTAATAAAATAGTTAACTCAAAACCCATTTCACGAAGCGCTGACACTAAAAAAACCGAAAATAACCCGTAGTAAATAACTCGGCTAAATATCATTGCATGGTGTTTAGAAAATTTAGCACCTATCAATCTGCCAATCTGAAAACTAATTTTTCTTGCAAAAAAATAACCAAAAAAAAGCAACAAAAATGCGGTGGCTCCTTGTTGCCAGGGTAAATTACTAAAATATGCTAATGTGCTATCCATAATGACCTATTTAAATTGCTACCCGCAAACCACGTTTGCGGGTTAATGAATATTAAATTAGTCACAAGATTGTTGCAACCAACAATGTCCGTAATTATTGCATACTCTAACTGTTTGACAAGCTGGAGCATAATAACCACCGAATGGAACACCAATTGTAATACCAGTTCCACCCCATCCACCACCATAATAACCGCCGTGATATCCACCATGATAATAACCACCATGGTAATAACCACCACCATGATATCCTCCATGGTAATACCCACCGCCATGGTATCCACCCCAATGAGCACTACACACCCCGCTAATAAAAAAACCTAGAACAAAAACGGTAGTGCGCATGATTTGAAGCATCCTATTTTTATTCATGATAATTCCTCACTTGTCCATTTATTCCACCATTTGATTATAGCTTAACTAAAGACAAATAATGGCGGTTGTGACAAAATATTAAGCATATTATAAACCTACCCAACGAATAAACTGTGTTGATGCCGTTAAATTAATGGTAGGCTTTCCTTCAAAATAAACAGTGAACCTGTTAGCCTGTGGCAGACTATTGCTCACCTGTACCTCTTTAATTTTTCCTAAATTGACAAAATGCATTTGGGTTTCATAATACCCTCCACGTACTACTTTCAATTGTGGAATTACAAAACCAACGGCATTTAAGCCACCCGTTTGTTCCGAATTTGCCAAATAGTTAAACTCTGCAGCACTTAATGCAACGTATTCAGCATGATTAATTTGGCGTCGCAACATGCGCGTTAATGGGGCTGTTGTATGGAATAGGTTTTGATACATATCAGCAGAAATCACCGCAACCGGTTTTGTTTCAGCCTGCCTATTTCCTTTGTAACCCTCGGAAACAAATAGAATTGCATCCCGCGCTTCTTCTGGCGCCATAGCAGGCATATCTGATTGCGCTACATGACTTGCCACATTATCGCAATTTAAAAATTTGGATTTAGCAAACCAATAATCACTAGGGTAATAAATAACCAACAATGATTTTTCTTTAATCGCATTAATAATTTCATTGGAATGCGCTAAAGGAAGCGCCGGACAACCCCAGCTCCGACCCGGTCTACCATATTTTTTTATAAACCACTCTTCAACATACCATCCTGAATGCATGACTACAGCACGATTAGAGGCATTGTCGTTAAAGCTTCTATCTAAACCATCCAATCTCAGAGAAAGCCCATCTCGACCATAATAAGCTTGTTCTGTTTGATACACACCCATACTACTGGCTTTACTGTTATTTTTATTTGAAAAATAATTGGTTATTAAAGCACCTGATTTAATACCATGGGATACATAAGTGTTAAAAAGGAGTTTATTCTCCTTTAAATCAAAGACCCACAAACGTTTTTGATTGGAAGGCTGTGAATAATCAATAATAGTTAAAATATTATTATGCTCCACATTATAAGTAGAAGCACATTTTAAGGTCATGAGAATTTTATTGATAACCAGCTGACTTAAGCCTGGCGCCTCATTATGTAACATGAGATTAATCTCATTAATAGATTGCGCGCTAAATTGAACCGCTTGAAAAACTGGGGCCATACGACTGATTAACTGAATTTTCTCTACCGCTATTTCTTTTTCGTGTGAAAAATCAGCCGCTAATTGGGGAATTGAGGTTCCCGTTAACGCTAACATCAATAGCAGAAGAGTGCCCATAACATGTCCTTATTTAAGCTCTATTTATTTACTATAGCTCAAAATTAGAATGTCATGGGATCTGAAAGTAGCCTTGATATAACGATAGAATAATCAAGGAACTCAAGGCTACGATGCGACATCAAGTTTAGGTCATGCAAGACAATAAAATAGTCAAACAACAAACAATTCCCACAAACCAGACTAAAGAACGCATAGAAGCTAAATTCTTTAAATAAAGAATATTATAAATAACCCGTAAAATAATATAAATTACCGCCAAAAGCTGAATATTAGTCCCAACATGACCAGTAGCCAAGGCTGTTAAAGCCGCTGTTGCAAAAACCAATAAAGACTCAAATCCATTTTGATGAGCCGCAACTGCTCTAGCACCTATTCCCTTCAAGCGGGCCTGCTGCTCTCGAGGATAGTGATTATCATAAGAACCCTCTTTTTTCATGTAATATGCGACTATTAACTTAAGAAAATAAGGGAGTAAAATGGCAATAAACAAACAAATAATTAGAATATTCATGCAATAACCTCTTTGATAATTAATAAAAACCCCTCTCATCATATCGGGAATATATTCAGATTCATACCTTCACCCTTGTATTTCGTTCTGCTATGATGAAGTTCAAAAAGGCTACTGCGTGCGGCAGCATTTAAGGATCTGTACCATGATACATGACGAATCAAAAAAGAAATCAAAAGGCCATATCGTGTTATCCTCACACCCCTCTGGCCATACTGCAGCGCCTTTAAAAATCAAATGGGGTGAAGAAAACCCTAAAACACGCGGACCCGTTATTGCCTCACTGACTAACATCAGAAATCGAAATGCGGTCGGCACCCACTCAGGTTCTTACTCAGTTTACCGAGCACTTGCGGTTGCTGCAGGCGTATTAGACGCTGAGCATGTTCCTGATCTAACAGACACCACTCCCCCTGTTGCCATAGGTCCACATCCACAATGGGCTGATCCGAAAAAAATTATCTCCCTAGATCCCTGGGGACATCTTGTTGCTACGGCATTTTCCGAAGAAATTAAAGCAGGATATGATATTAGACCCACAATCGCTGTAACCAAAGCTCATATTAATATTCCCGAACTCAATCTAGCCATCCAAAAGGGACGACTAAAACCCGATGGAAAAATATTAAAAGAATCGGGTGATATCACCGTCACCAAAGCGGCAATTGAGCCAGTCTGGTATTTACCTGGGATTGCGGAACGATTCCAAATCTCAGAATCCCGTCTTCGTAGAACCCTTTTTGAACAAACTGCAGGGATGTTCCCTGAACTCGTTACTCGCCCTGATCTAGACGTTTTTTTACCGCCAATTGGTGGATTAACTGCTTATTTCTTTGGCGATGTAACCACCATTCACGATCCAAAAATTGAACTAACCTGCCGCATTCACGATGAGTGCAATGGATCGGATGTCTTTGGCTCAGATATTTGTACCTGCCGACCTTATTTGGTTCATGGCATTGAGCTTTGCATTGAGTCGGCACAAAAAGGTGGTGCGGGCCTCATCGTCTATAACCGCAAGGAAGGTCGAGCTCTGGGTGAGGTGACTAAATTTTTAGTCTATAACGCCAGAAAACGACAAAAAGGCGGTGATACGGCAGCTAAATATTTCGAGCGAACAGAATGTGTGGCAGGAGTTCAAGACATGCGTTTTCAAGAATTAATGTCTGATGTGCTGCATTGGTTGGGAATTACTAAAATTCATCGTTTTGTATCAATGTCTAATATGAAATATGACTCATTACAAAAATCAGGCATTCAAGTGATTGAAAGAGTAAAAATCCCTGATGAATTAGTACCTCCTGATGCCCAGGTTGAAATGAACGCCAAGCGGGCTGCTGGATATTACTCACCCGATCGGATTATTGATATCAATGAATTAGCAGAAACCAAAGGACGCGACCTCAATGAATGAAGACGCAACAGCCGTTCTAACCACGCTTCGCGACCCACGCACCATCAGAGCTAGGGCGCAGGCCATCTTAAATCTAGCCAAACAAGATAAATTAGAATATTTTGCACTAAATAGTGAAAAAATGGCCGCTACCGCTTCTTTTGTGATTGACACTATCCAAGAACAATACCCTGATTTGAATATCCCCTATCACAGTCGATGGCGGCATTTTGAGGCAGGTGGCGTTGACAGAATAAAACCATTGAGATTATTGTCTGAAGACGAACAAGGAAAAGTCTTGTATGAATTAGTCATCATCAGTGTCTTTTTAGATGCAGGTGCTGGTAACCATTGGCATTATAAAGAACCAAAAACCGGTGCAAAATACACGCGTTCAGAGGGCTTAGCTTTAGCCAGTTTAGCATTATATCAAGAAGGCGCTTTTAGCGCGCAGCCCCATCATCCTTTCCGTGTGGACGCAAAACGTCTGATTGAATTAACTGAACATGATTTAGCTCAGGGATTTCAAGTGACCCCGGATAATCCTCTTGAAGGAATTTCTGGTCGCGTCGCCTTACTGAATCAATTAGGACGAGCCTTACAAAATAATCCTCTCTACTTTGGCAAAGAAGGACGTCTAGGAGATTTTTACACCTATGTTAGTTCATTAAAAAATAATAAGGCCATCAGCGCACTAAGCATTTTTCAAGCCGTAATCAGTGCTTTTAATGAAGTCTGGCCTACTCGATTGTCATTTAACGGAGTTGCCTTAGGCGATGTCTGGAAACATAAGGCATTAAAAACAAAAATCCTTGGCTCTGAATACATCCCTTTTCATAAATTATCCCAATGGCTCACCTATTCATTAATTGAGCCTTTAGAGCAGTCTGGAATAAAAGTTACTTCATTAGATGCATTAACTGGTTTACCAGAATATCGCAACGGTGGGCTTTTTATCGATTGTGGTTTATTGCGTGTTAAAAATGCCAATTTACTTTGTCAAACTCATGAGCCAAGCTCTGAATTTATTGTCGAATGGCGCGCGCTCACAGTGGCTTTATTAGACGAATTAGCAGAGATAATCAGAAAAAGACTTCATAAAAATAGTAACGAATTACCTTTAGCCAAAATATTACAAGGCGGTACCTGGCAAGCCGGCCGACGTATTGCCAAGCAACAACGCCCGGAAGGAACTCCTCCCATACAAATTATCAGTGATGGTACCGTTTTTTAAGATTGTATTTTTATAAGGAATGAACATGAGCAACTCTAATGTTGTGGTAGTAAACCATCCATTAATTCAGCACAAATTGACAATTATACGTAAGAAAGAAACCAGCACAGTCAAATTTCGCACTCTGATGCATGAAGTCAGCATGCTACTTGCTTATGAAGTGACACGCGATCTAGAAGTGGAATATGAAGAAATTGAAACGCCATTAGCTTTCATGCAATCCCCAGTACTTAAAGGCAAAAAAATAGTTTTTGTTTCGATCCTACGTGCTGGTAATGGGCTGCTCGATGGCATGTTACAACTAGTCCCTACTGCTCGAGTAGGTCACATTGGTCTATATCGAGATCCAAAAACCTTAGGAGCAATTGAATACTACCTTAAATTACCCGAGGATACTCAAGGTCGCGATGTGATTGTAGTCGATCCTATGCTTGCAACAGGCAATTCAGCGATTGCTGCCGTTCAGGAAATCAAAGCGATGTCGCCAAAATCGATTAAATTTCTCTGTTTACTTGCCTCTCCCGAAGGGATCGCCTCCTTTCACGAAGAATGCCCTGACGTTACCATTTTCACCGCAGCAATTGACAAGCAGCTGAATGAAAAAGGCTACATTATCCCGGGGTTAGGCGATGCAGGGGATAGACTTTATGGTACTAAACTCGATTATTAAGGTATTTTTCATGCAAACCGAACTCCACCATTTACCCATAGACAATATCCAAGCAGGTCAATACCAACCTCGACAAAATTTTAACGCCATCGCCTTAGAGGAATTAGCCCAATCGATTACATCCCAAGGCTTAATTGAGCCCATTATCGTCAGACCCATCGCTAAAGAGCTCTACGAAATTATTGCCGGTGAGCGACGCTGGCGAGCAGCCCAATTGGCGGGCATGAAAACAGTTCCTTGTCTTGTAGGTCATTATACCGATAAACAAGCCTGTACATTGACTTTGGTTGAGAATATTCAACGCGAAGATTTAAATCTCATTGAAGAGGCGAGTGCATATCGTCGTTTAATTGATGAGTTTCATTACCATCAAAATGAAGTGGCTACCTTAGTAGGAAAATCTCGCAGCCATATTGCCAATATATTACGCTTACAAAGCTTAACTGAAACCGTGAAAGCGTTTATTCGTGATAAAACCTTATCCTTAGGACATGCCCGAATGCTTGTCGGTTTAAACCCCACACAACAAGAGTATTTAGCGATTCAAGCGGCTAATGAACAGTGGTCTGTGCGTCAATTAGAGCAATTTGTAAAAGACCAGAAAAATAAAGAGACTCCCTCTCCAAAAAACGCTAAAAAAGACCGCGAGATTGAGCGACTGCAAACAATATTAGCAGAGCAAGTAGGCGCTCCTGTAGAAATAATAAATGATCATGATGCAGGAGGCTGGCTAAAAGTAAAATTTTTCGATAATGATACACTAGCAGGTCTTTTGGAGCGCTTAGGCTTACGATATGATTAACTTATAAACCATGACCTTAAGGAACATAAATTGATGAAGCGGATGTTAACGGGTATGGGGTTTTGTGCATTATTTTCAGCCGCTCAAAGTGCGAGTATTCCTAATGAAGTAGATGCGTTAATTAACCGGGTGAATCCTAAAGTTAATTTGGGAATGGCCGTCTTTGATTTAACTTCCAATCAGCTATTATATAGCCGCAACACCGGACGTTTATTTATTCCTGCAAGCAATATGAAATTATTTTCTGAAGCAGCAGCACTTATGATTCTGGGACCAGATTATCATTTCAAAAATCAATTAAGCATTAGCTCTGGAACAGTGCAACAAGGCGTATTACGTGGGAATATTTACATACAACTCAGTGGAGATCCTTCTTTTTCACGAAAAGATTTAAATACCCTGCTTACATCCCTCGAGGATTGGCATATTAATTCCATTCAAGGAAATATCTTCATTGATAGCAGCCTAGCAGATGTTGATACTTACCCTCCAGGCTGGTTATCTTCCGACCTTTCTTACAGCTATGGTGCACCAACAGCACCATTAATGATTGATGCCAATCGTTTGACGGTGACCGTAAATCCTGGGACCAATGCCGGGGATCCCGCTGTGGTTGAAGTGGATGATGGCTCGGGTGCGATCTTATTAAATAATCAAGCCACCACAAAAGCTGATGCGAAAGGCTGTGGTGTGGGTTTTTCTTTAGATAGTGAAAACCACCTGACTGCGCGTGGCTGTGTTGGTGTTGGCCAATGGGCAGTGCAACAACGTATGGCCATAAAAAATCCTCTAGCTTACGCTCAAGGATTGGTTAAAAGTGATCTGGCTAAAGCCAATATTCAACTCAATGGCCAAGTAATGTTGGGTAAAACCCCACCAGGTGCTATTTTAGTCGCCACCCAACACTCTAAAGCCCTATCAGAACTGATGGCAGATACATTAAAACCCTCTGATAATTTATATGCCGATAGTTTATACCTTCATGCAGCTTCCAAATTGAATGGCTCCCCTGTGAATTGGAAAGGTGCTGAACCTTTAATTAAAAACTTTTTGCAAGCACAGACAGGAATTGATTTTAAAAATGCTATCTTTACGGATGGCTCAGGCTTATCACGTTACAGTCTAGTTACCCCTGAACAAACCATCTCCTTATTAAAATTTTTATATCAACGCTTTCCCCTATCCTATGAATATATCTCTGCTCTTCCTGTATCAGGACGCGATGGCACATTACAAAAAAGATTTCGTGTGCCAACACAGCAAGGCTTTGTCCGTGCTAAAACTGGTACCATGACTGGCATTAACAGCCTTTCTGGCTATTTATACACTTCAAATGGTCATACACTAGCCTTCGCTATGTACGTTAACCGACAACCTGGTAAATCCGCAGGCCCTGGCCGCCCAATTTTAGATGCGCTATGCACCTATTTTTTACAATTAAACCCTATAGGCAGTCGCTTAACCGAGGTTTTTTCAGCACATACGCGCATGAACTTCCAATTAAACCCAACGCAAGCCGAAAGACAAAAAGCACATCAAGCTAAATGGCGACATTTAGAATCTGCTATTCGTGCGGCTCTTAAAGGCCAATCTGTCAATGTAGTTTATCGTGGAAATGAACTCATTGTGAATGATAGTCAGGCTGATGCAAATCATGTATGGTCTTCATTACAGGCTGTCGTGCGAAGATATCCTTTTGCAGTGATGCTATCTTCGCAAACATTACCGATAGATCCGACAGGAAAACCCATGGTACTTTGGGTACAAGTCCCTGACTCTATAAACCAACCACAAAGAATCTGGACTATCCGTGAAGCGTCATAAAAACAGCGATTTTGTATCAAAAGTAGCATGGATGAAGTGAAACGAAATTCGGGCTACTTTGGGATTTTTTCTCTTAGTTTGAGGTCAGGGCTACATAAACAAATAAAGGATTTTAAGATGTGTCGTATTTTTTTTAGTCTCTTTTTTTTAATCTCCTCAGCTTGTGCATCGCCTGCTTTTTTGACATTGGCTGACATTCATTATGGTGCTAATAATCTCTCTAAAGATGGGCAAGATACGGGACCAAAGTTTCTAAAAATCATGCTAAATAAATTTCAGGAGTTAAGCTCAAAAGCGGATTTTATTATTTTTTTAGGAGACATTCCTTCGCATGGATTACTAAGTGTTGCTCAAAAAGAAAAATACGAAACCCTTGTTTTTCATGACCTATATCAAAATAATCCTCACGCAAAGCCCATGTTTTATATTCCAGGCAATAATGACTCCCTAGGGGGGAATTATCAGCCTTTTGAATCAAATGGTATTTCTCCATTAAATTTTGCAAAGGATTGGACTGGTGCTTGTGTTCATTGTAAAAAATTACTCATTGATAATTCACACATGTATCATGACGGATACTATTCAAGCTATGTGATGCCAAAGAACAAAAAGGTGATGTTAATCGTTTTAAATACCAATCAATGGGCAGTAACTCCTTTCTTTTCACACTATCCTCATCAACAAAAAGACGCGATAGCGCAATTAAAATGGCTGGAAAACCAATTAAAACAGCATCAAGCCAAACAACTTTTAATCGCCATGCATGAGGCGCCAGGTAATAACTACTTAAATCAACCTATTTGGCACAAATCCTATTTACAAGCCTTTATAAAAATCCTAGAAAAACATCACCATTTATATAAGCAAATCTCTCTACTAACCGCTCACAGCCATATGGATGGATTGGGGAAAATTCGTTTAAAAGATAATACCAATATTTATGTCTACTCCACACCTGGGATCAGTCGTAAACATCACAACTATCCTGGAATGAAACTATTTTATTTAAACAAAAAAGCTAAAATTCAAAATTTTACCACCTATTACACTAGTTTTTTAGATAAATGGTTAGACCAACAATACAATGCGCTAGGCAATAAAAAAGCTATTTTTCCACAATGCCAAGATACCTTTTTATCAGCCTGTTTAAATAAATTAAGTGCTCAACAAATATGTAATAATTTAAATAATGGCTTATTTTATGGAGTAAAAAGCCCTTATGTACCTAATAATGCCTGTTATAACAGATATGAGATAAATTAGGCTCCACATTCTGTCTTCAGGTATAGTTCACTGACACCAAGTTAAGGATTATTTGAAAGCGTATGACTAAACATTTCGATCTTATCGTTTTAGGCGGGGGAAGTGGTGGCATCGCCAGTGCTATTCGCGCAGCTAAATATGGTGCGAAAGTTGCTGTAGTAGAACCTTATGCGTTAGGTGGGACCTGCGTCAATTTGGGCTGTGTACCTAAAAAAGTGATGTTTAACGCCTCCATGATGGCTACTGCACTACATCAAGCCCCAGATTATGGCTTTTCCTCTGAGAATATTTCGCTCAACTGGAATACTTTGATCACTAAACGCAATGCTTATATTGAACGCTTGAGACAAAATTACACCAAACGCTTCGAGCAATATCAAATTACTTTGCTCAAAGGTATGGGGCAATTTAATGGTAAAGACTCTGTTCAAGTGAATAATTTGGTTTATCATGCCCCTCATATTATCATTGCAACAGGTGGTGAACCGATAATTCCTACAATAAGTGGGATGCAGCATCTCATTACCTCTGATGGTTTTTTTGCACTAACGGAGCAACCCCAAAAAGTTGCTATTATTGGTAGTGGTTATATTGGGGTAGAGTTAGCCGGAGTACTCCATGGTTTAGGTTCCGACACCCACCTCTTAATGAGAGGAGAAAAACCGCTAAGCCGCTTTGATAGCATGCTAAGTGATACATTATTAGAAATCATGCAACAACAAGGAATTCACGTTCATCCAAATCATCAGGCACAAGAAATCAAGCTACAGTCCGATGGTAAAAAAACACTAACCTGCCAAAATGGATCAAGTATTAATGACATCGATGTGATTATTACAGCAACAGGTAGAAAACCACATACAAGCTCGCTAAATTTAGCTACAGCACAAATTAAAACAGATAAAAAGGGACTCATTGAGGTTGATGCTTACCAAAACACCAGTACCCAAGGGGTTTATGCTATTGGAGATATAACGCAAGCACCTGCCTTAACGCCAGTTGCGATTGCAGCAGGACGTCGATTAGCTGATCGATTATTTGGTAACCAACCCAAGGCTTGCTTAAATTATGATTGTATTTCCTCGGTCGTATTTAGCCACCCTCCCGTAGGCACAGTAGGATTTACTGAAGAGGCCGCGATAAAACAATATGGTAAAGAACAGATTAAAATATACCAAACTCGCTTTAATCCGATGTATTATGCGCTGAGTGAAGAAAAAATTCCTACAGTAATGAAGCTTGTTACTCTTGGTAAAGAAGAAAAAATTATTGGCCTGCATGTCATTGGCATAGCCGCAGATGAAATGCTCCAGGGTTTTGCAGTAGCCATAAAAATGGGCGCCTGTAAAAAAGACTTTGACAATACATTAGCTATTCATCCAACTAGTTCCGAAGAATTAGTAACCATGGTGTAATTTATATGAATCATTCAATACGTCATTTTCAAGAAAAAAAACCCACTTTAGGCACTGGGGTATACATAGATCCTCAATCTGCCGTGATTGGTGATGTCACTTTAGGAGATGATACATCCGTCTGGCCGATGGCCGTGATTCGCGGAGACGTTAACTTAGTTACCATAGGCAAAGCCTGCAGCATTCAAGATGGCGCCATTTTACATGTCACTCATGACGGACCTTACACTTCAGGTGGGAAACCTTTAATTCTGGGTCAAGGGGTTACTGTAGGACATCATGCTGTATTACATGGCTGTACCATAGATGATTATTGTCTCATCGGTATGGGAGCCTTAATTTTAGACGCAGCTCATCTCCAACACCATGTGATGGTCGCTGCAGGTAGCGTAGTTACCCCAGGAAAAATATTAGAAAGTGGTTATTTGTATCTAGGCAATCCAGCTCGCGCAGTGAGACCATTAACTACTCAAGAATTAGAGCATTTAGAGTATTCAGCCCAGCATTATGTGAGATTAAAAAATAAATATTTAGATTCAATCTAGCCTTGTATAGTTAATTAAATTTTAAATGAGCGTTACACGTCATAAAGTTAAACAGACTATGCTCTGTGATTTACAAACAGAGCATAGGCAAAAAACCAAATATTAACTTAAGGGGATCTAGATAAATTGGAAGGAACAGATGATGGGCTCAGAGTTACCTCATCTGATTTTTTCTGCCTCAAATGTTTTAATTCCTCTTTGAAATCTTCTTGTGATTTAGGTGATGGCTCATGAGATGCTTTAAATTCATTTGTATCATGTGATGTAGGTGATGCCCCATGAGATGAGGTGGGGGAGGCCTGAATCCACTCAAACTCGTCTGTATCATCTGTATAGTTATTACTTTTTCTATCAAGTATCTCTGTAGAAGCTGGCGTTTGACTTTCGACTTGAGCTTTATCTTGAATTCGTTCTGGAGAATCGCCTTTTTTTGAGGATAATTCATTAGTATTGGTATTCACTTGACTCCGTCTAAAAAAAGCTAAAAATCTTTGAAATAAGCTAGGCTTCTCAAATTTTGACTCTTTATTAATTAATTGCATATTTGAGAGAACAACTGCTTCTTCATCACGCGACTTATATTTTTTTACTTGGTCATCAATTCTGGTTGGCGTACCAGATTTACCCTCACCTGCTAAGTCCAGGATATTTCTAGTAGTCCATGCACCGCAATAGATGTCATTGAGCTGAACACCTTGATATTTTATTTGAAATTTCATTTCATCAGCTTTAGTTCGGCCATAAAGGGCTTGGATACCTTCTCGTAATGAGTTCTCGATTGCTGATTTTGGGTAAAGAAAAGAAACATAAGCGGGCCTAGAATCCAGCAAAGTTGCTTGATTACTAACAGGATCATAATGCAAAGTGACCCAATGATTTCGTTTAAATAAACCCAATATTTTTTGCTGCTCACTAACTGGGATTAAAATGATCTTTTTCTGTTTTACTTCATCAAATTTTTTGCCATTATTCCAATTATCTCCATTATGTTCCTCCTTCAAGTCCTCGAAAGTTTTTAAAATTGATTTCTGCATTTTATCAGTTATATCTGTAGCTGCATCTAAAACAAATGTACTTTCATTTTCAAAATAACGGTGCACATTCTGATCACCAAGAAAATCAGTTACTCCTTTAGACCAACCAATTGTATTAAAAATTCTTCTTATTTCAGTAGGGCCATATTTACTATCGAATAACATAAATCCCCCTGATAACATGAATCGTTAACTTCATTTTAAGTATAGGCTAATAAACTTAAAGAAGTATTAAGGAGATAAACATTAAGCAACTAGAAAAAAAAATCAAAATTACAGGCAAAAAAAGCGGCTATTAGCTGCTTCTTTAGAATAAAACCCTGGCGATGACTTACTTTCACATGAGGAGACCTCACACTATCATTGGCGCATGTTCGTTTCACTTCTGAGTTCGAGATGGATTCAGGTGGTTTCAAACTGCTATAGTCGCCAGGATAACTGTTTTAAAGGCTGCTACGCAGTGTGATAGCTGCTCTTCTTTGGTAAATAATGAGTTGTATATTCGCCTTACTTTTAAACCCAAGCTTTTGTAGCCTGGATGAAGCGAAGCGCAATCCGGGATTTCGTGCCACTGACTTCCCGGA
>JAOATK010000008.1 GCA_030158115.1 Legionella sp. | reverse complement strand
AGCTGTTTATACAGCAATACAAAAATGACTGTCGCACTTGGAGTTAAAATTCCCCAATTTGATTTTCGCCAAGACCCATACTGTATATGGCTCCCCGGACAAGACTCGAACTTGTGACCTAATGATTAACAGTTATAAAATATATGTTTCTGTCGATTTCTATATTTTACTTAAAATCCTTATATAACCTATACATACAAGGCATTAACTCTTATAATCGCCACTTAATTATTCTAAGTAATTCTACATAATCTTTCTACATTGCTTCTACATGTAGAAATAGAGGTGATTTATGAAACTGACTAAAAAAAATGTTGATGATGCACAATTGCCAGTAGGAAAAGACCAAATCTTTTATCGGGATGAACAATTGAAGGGGTTTGCACTGCGAGTTACTGCCAGTGGTACAAAAAGTTTTGTGGTGGAAAAAAACATCGGTAATAAGGTACGCAGGATTACATTAGGCAAGTACGGTGCATTAACTGTTGAGCAAGCCCGTAAAGAAGCGCAGAAAGTCATTGGCCAGATTGCGACAGGAGTCGATCCGATTGCTGAGAAACAAGCTCTTAAGATCAGTGTCATTACTTTGGATCAGGTATTTAATGACTACAAACAGGCAAGAAAATCGTTAAAGCACAATACACTTTATAATTATGAGCGTGTACTTAATATTGGTTTTGCTGGCTGGAAGAGCAAACCGTTTTTGTCGATTACCAAGGACAAGGTTGCGAAACATCATGAGAAACTTGGAAAAGAGCACGGTGAAGCCTATGCCAATTTAGCTATGCGCTTGCTGCGTGCTTTATTTAACTTTGCAGAGGGGCAATATGAAGATTCTCAGGGAAGATCTTTAGTAACTGAGAATCCAGTAAAGAGACTGTCCCAAACCAGAGCATGGTACCGTGTTGAACGCCGTCAAACATTTATCAAGGCTCACGAGTTAGCCCCGTGGTATGTCGGTGTTCAACAACTCCAGAATGAAACGCTGCGAGACTATCTTTTATTGCTCATTCTTACAGGATTACGTCGACAAGAAGCCGCAACGCTGAAGTGGGAGCAAGTTGATTTAGCTGCTAAAACATTAACAGTACTTCATACTAAAAATCATGAACCGCATAATCTTCCTCTTTCTAACTACCTCTATCAACTGCTATTATCGCGCAGCCAAAGAAAAATAAATGATTATGTTTTCCCTGGCTCAGGTGCCGCTGGGCACATTATCGAGCCTCGCAAGCAAATGGCCAATGTAACTAAGTTTTCAGGCATTCATTTTACTGTTCATGATTTAAGACGCACGTTTATCACTATAGCTGAAGGATTGGACATTTCAGCTTATGCCTTGAAACGATTAATGAACCACAAAATGAATGGCGATATCACCGCCGGATATATTGTGACCGACGTTGAGCGCTTAAGAAAACCTATGCAACAAATCACAGATTATTTTTTAAAATGCATGGGAGTGGAGCCATCCGCTACTGTATTAGCAATCCAACAAAAACAAGGAGCAGTTCATGAGTAAAGAAATTAAAGTCCAAGATGGTTCATTGCATCTGGATAAAGAGTACATGGTGTTTTTTAGCGGTATTAAAAATCGTTTAAAAACAGCTCAGATACGCGCTGCCCTTGCGGCCAATAGTGAGCTAATTAAATTCTATTGGGAGCTAGGTAACGATTTAATTGAGAAGCAAAAAAGCCAGAAATGGGGAACGCATTTTTTAGAGCAATTTTCTCATGATATGCGGCAATCCTTTCCTGAGATGCAAGGGTTTTCTGTGCGTAACCTACAGAGAATGAAGCAATTTTCAACGCTTTACACTGATATTTCAATTGCGACACAAGCTGTGCCGCAATTGCCTTGGGGTCATATTGTTCGTTTGATTCAGATGATTAAGGATCATTCAGAGCGCGAATGGTACGCCCAGCAAACCATTAAAAATGGTTGGTCTCGCACTGTTTTGGAAATACAGATTGAAAGCGAATTATATGAGCGACAAGCTGAGCCTGCAAAAAAAATAAATAATTTTCATAAGCAACTGCCAACATTGCAATCTGATTTAGCTAATGAAATGCTGAAAGACCCGTACAACTTTGACTTTTTAACCATTCAAGGCAAGGCACATGAGCGTGCAATTGAAGATGCGCTAGTGACTCATATTCGTGACTTTCTTATCGAACTTGGTCAAGGGTTTGCGTTTGTTGGTTCACAAGTACCGCTAACTTTCGATGATCAAGAATTTTTCGTTGATTTACTTTTTTATCATTTGCATTTACGAGCATTTGTGGTTATTGAGCTGAAGGCGGGTAAATTCAAACCAGAACATACTGGGCAGCTCGGTTTTTACATGGCGGCAGTTGATGATCTGATGCGCAAAGATGGAGATAACCAAACGATTGGGATACTTTTATGCAAATTTAAACACAAGGTTGTTGCTGAGTATGCATTGCGTAACATGAGTGCGCCTATTGGGATCTCAGAGTATACTCTTGCAAAAGCCTTACCTAAAGAACTTAAAGCCAGTTTGCCTACGGTGGCGGAGATTGAAGCGGAATTGAATGAACTCTCAGAGAAAACAAAATGAGTGAAGCTAGTGTTCAAGTTAAGAAGAATATGGATTACGCTGAAAAAATTATTAAATCTCAAACTCAGAATGCACGTGATTATATAAACAAAGAATAGGAGTTTGGCTTCATACAAGAAAGACAAGGTAATATTTGTCTGCCAATACCTAATGAAGAAGCATTAAAAACAATGGAAGAGCATCCCCTTGTTCATTGGTTACATAAACAAGATGACTTTTTGCAAGCAATGGCTAAAATAGGAAAAGCAAGGTTGAGCATTATTAAAAGAACTGATACGGAAATAATTTTGTTATATATGGAAAAGCTAGCGTTAGTGAGGCTTTGTGCTTTACAGATCCATCTTTTTGCAGGGCATAGGCATATGTTAGATCAGATTGTCGTTTCTGAAAAAGAAAGAAAACCCGTTATGAATGCGATGGAAAAAATAAACTTCGCATTAAATCATGGTGGGCTATATTTTTCGAATGGGGCAACGCAGTTAGTTTTCCATGCATTGTTAAAACAATTGCTAAAAAATCCGAGCCATAACGTATTTAGCTCAAAAAGAGGTCACGAAAATTTGTTACGTCAGGCATTTATAAAAATTTTTTTACAGGGGTTAACTCGGACTTATGAAAAAGTTAAACCCGAATTGGCAGTAAATATTGCTTTAGAAATTACGGATATTTTCTTTATTGATAACATGAACAAGAGAGATGCTGAAAGAGAAGCTGAAAAAATATTTGACGCTGTGTATGCTGAAAATAAATTCATTAGAAATGACTGCAAAAGAAATGCTTTTTAGTTATACATCCTATCCCTAATTCGCGGCTAACTCACTAAAAATAGGTGTAGTTAGCCCCGCAGACCCTAATGCTTTCTTAATAATACGATTGGAGCCTTAACACCTCTAATTTTTTATGGAGAGCTCTATGTCAATCGATAATAATAAAAATGATCCTCTAAATTTAAGTAAAGTTAACTTAAAAAAACGTCGTTCAATTCATCAACAGAAGTCAGATAGTGAACTTGTTCAAATTTTCTGGGCTGCGCCTATGGAAGCTTTTTTTGGACAAGAAACAATAGCCTCAGTCACTAACAAAAGCATTAAAACATTAGAATGCAACCGGTGGCGAGGGTTTGGAATTCCTTATCGCAAGATAGGTGGTCGTGTTCTGTATCAAAAGCAAGATGTTATTGAATGGTTGGAAAGTCATGAATTGGTTACCTCCACAAGTGAGTATAAAAAGGAGGTAAAACATGGCTGACAACTATCAGGCGCCGCTGCAAACGACGCCAAATAAAAGCAATTTCCAAGTAAATTATACAGGAAATAGGATTCTTGAAAAAGCTGCATATCGATGGACTTACATTTTAAAATCATCCGGCATTGATTCATCATTTCTTAAAAACAAACATGGCCCCTGTCCTATATGTGGAGGAAAGGATCGTTTCAGATTTGATGATCTAGACGGTCGAGGAACTTATATTTGCAATCCAGACGGTTCAGGATGCGGCGCGGGTGACGGTTTTCAATTGTTGCAACGTTATCATGGATGGACTTCAAAAGAAGTGTTTGAGTTTCTTGAGAACCTGCTTGGGGTTGGGCCTGAACATATTGGCGATATCTTGAAAAAAACCTTGTTGGTAAAGAACAATTTTAACAAGCAGGAAAACTTAGAGAGCAAGCGTAATAAATTAAATTATGTTTGGTCTCAGTCTGAAATGATCACTTTTGGAGATCCAGTTGATCTATATCTGCGAGCACGTGGAATCGTACTTCAAACTTGGTCAAAAAACTTACGTTATCACCCTCAACTACCCTATTACGATGACGAAAAAAAGAAAGTGATAGGTAAATTTCCAGCTATGATTGCTTTGGTTCAAGATCCATATGGCAAAGGAATTACCATCCATCGCACATTTTTAGGGGATGGTTGTAAAGCTAATATCTCGCAACCTAAAAAGCTTATGCCAACTATTATGCCTGGTATATTGCATGGTGCGGCGATTAGGCTATACAAGCCAAATGATGGCGTATTAGCTGTTGCAGAGGGAATCGAGACAGCGCTAGCCTTCAATATGGCAACTCAAATACCTATTTGGGCAACAATAAGCGCAGGAGGAATGGAAAAAATCGATTTACCTCAAAATATCAGAGAAGTCATTATTGCTATGGATAATGATCAATCAGGTCGAGGTCAAGAGGCCGCTAACAAACTTGCAAAAAGGTTATTAAGTCAAGGACGAACCGTTAAGCGTGTAATACCGCCTAATGTTGGTGATGACTTTGCTGACATGTTAATGAGGGGGGCGTAATGAGCGCTGAAGATATTAAAAATCTTATAGAGAGCACCCCAGCTGAATCACCCCCTGTTAGGGTTGGTTTGGCCGATCCACTTCCTGAACGATATAACCTACCTAAATTTCCATTGGATGCGTTAGGAGAAATCTTAGGCAATGCAGCGAAGCGTATGGCTTATCATGTACAAGTACCTGAAGGTATTGCTGGTCAATCTGTATTAGCCGTTGCAGCGCTGATTGCACAAGCTCATATTAATGTTGGATTACAAAACATTATTGGGAATAAACCTGTATCGTTATATTTCTTAAGTATAGCTGAGTCAGGAGATCGTAAGAGTAGCGTTGATAGCCTAGCTCTCGCCCCAGTTAGTGCTTTTGAGGCCAAACGGCGTCAACAATTACAAGAGGATATTGTCCGTTATGAAACAGCCATAGAAGCATGGAAAATGCGCAAAGACTCCATCATAAAGGTTTATCATCAATTGAAAGGTGAAATCACAGAACAAAAACAAAAAGATCTTGAAGACAAATTATTCAATTTAGAAGCCACCAAGCCTAAAAGTCCACTTCGTCCAAATATCATATTTGGAGAACCAACCCCTGAAGGAATTTGGAAACATTACCGTCAAGGAGATCCCAGTGCTGGACTGTTTAGCGATGAAGGAATTTCATTTTTTGGTGGTCATGGTATGAACGATGAATCAAAGGGCCGAACCATAGGAATGATCTCCCATTTTTGGGATGGTAAGCCAATCTCTCGTACTCGTGGGGCCGATGGTGAATCAGGTATTTTAGCTGGTTGCCGCTTATCTGCGCATCTCATGGTTCAGCCCATTATTGCTACTCAAACCCTCGCTGATCCAATTTTACAAGGCCAGGGTATCTTGGCTCGTTTTTTAATTTGTAATGAGCCAAGTATTGCTGGAACGCGATTTTTAGCAAATAGAGATTTATCTCAGGGGGCTAACAATGATTCTGCAATTGGTAAATATTGGAAAAGAATAACGGAGTTATTACAGCTCCCTATTAAAATTGATCACGAAAGCGGTGAGCTAGAACTTACTACAATGGAGATTAAAGGAGATGCCTTAAATGCATGGTCTACACTGCATGATAAGATAGAAAAGCAAATCGCCTCTGGAGGCCGTTTTACTGACATAAAACCATTCGCGTCTAAAGCAGCAGAAAATGCGGCTCGTATTGCTTCAGTACTTGCTTTCATTGAAAGATATGAACAACCAAGTCTAGAACATATTGAGAGTGCTGAAAAATTAATTATGTATTATTTAGAGTCAATGGCGATTCGCACAAAGGAGGCGCTACATGATGCGGAAGCATTGCTTGCTCGAGATTTATTTGAATGGATTAAAACCAATGGTGGGAGATTAACATCTAATGATTTTAAACGTTTAAGTCCCCCATCTACAAGACCAGCCAAAAAAGCACGAAAGATACTGAATTTTCTTGTTGAGTCCGGCAATTTACGCATAGCTGAATACAACAACCGCACTGGCCAACCTAATGTTTGGGAGATTGATCATGCGTGAGCTAATTATTAGTGAAGTAAAATTAAAAAAACGATTTCATAATTTTTCTAAAAATAATCCGCAAGTGATCCGCGCCAATTCCGCAAGAAAAAATGCTTATTTCCCAATACATCCGCAGGATCCGCAATTTCCGCAGAAGGCATTTATCAAAAATTACGCTCAAATGGTAAATATTTGAGGAAGCAATGCTGCGGAAATTGCGGATCTGCGGAGAATCACGAGGAAAAAGCTTCTATATTGCGGATTTTTTGCGGAAAACTGCGGATGTATCTTATTAGTCTGATAAAACATCAAATTTAAAAAAGAGGACCGAAATGTCAAAAAATAAAAAATCAAAAATATTCACAACAAAACAGATTCCACGATCGTTGAATCCAGAAAATAATAATGATCAGAGGGCAATTGATGCAATATTATCTAGCTATGCTACTCAGCTTGTTGATCTCTCAAAATTAAGTAAGGAGGACAAGAAGAAAAAAGAACATGATTTGGAACAAGCTCTTAAAGTCTTTGCTGATTCCCTGGGAGCACAAGGCTTGTTGCAAAACATGCTGGTAACCCAATTATTAGGGGTGCATGAACTTCAACAAAAACTTTTGCCATATGCAAATCGCTCTATGAATTACCCCGAGCATGGAAAGTATTATATTAATTCGATCACGAAACTATCAAATTTATTTATCCACCAAGCTTCTTTATTACATAAGTTGCAGGGGAATAGCCAGCAAAAGGTTGTGGTTGAACATTTGCACATTAATGAAGGTGGACAAGCTATTGTCGGTCATGTGAATGTACGCAAGGGGGGGTAGCTAATGAAAAATGAAATTAACCCCATGCACAGTAACCTAAAAGCCTATGCATTTCTTAATTCGCCTCGATGTGGTGCTAAAACTCGAAAAGGAACAGCATGTCAATCACCTGCTATTAGTAAGAGAAAGAGATGCAGAATGCATGGAGGGTCAAATGGTAGCGGCGCCCCTATCGGTTCTCAAAATGCATTAAAACACGGTTTCAATACTTACGAGATCAAGCTTATTAAAAAAGCCGTTAAACTGTTGTTTAAAGAGTTGGAGAGTTTATTCGCACATTAGTTCACGAAAATTGTTAATTAATTTTTATTGTTCATCATGAGAGAGCAAGTTTTCCTGTACTCAAAAACTCTCATTTGGATTGAACTCTACTAAAGATGGTAGATAATTTTTGCGGGGATGTTTTTAGATTATGAAGTTTTTGTTTCGGCAAGGTTTTTTGGTTCTTTCGATATAAAATCAGACTTGAGGAAATTTTCAACAGCCATATGTACAAAATAAGCATCATTTTTTTGATAATCGGCCCATTTATTTGAGTATGTATTAAAAAATTGATCTCCGGTAATAGCATAAAGGACTTTCATTTGCTCAATAACAAAGGCCATATAATTACCTTTCATTGCATCAAGCCGATTGGTGCCAGCATAAACAACCCAGTAACCCAGATCATAGTTTTTAATATTTTCTTTGATTACAGAAATACCATCAAAAAACATTTTTTTTACAGTTTTGTCGCCAGTAACACGATAATAATCCCAAAGACCAAAAAGAGCCCACATATGACCATTTAGAACATGGCTTGGTTCTTTTACATTTGGATACTCTTCATACCATGTACCCTTGTTGGTTTGAAAAGCTACTCCATTTTTGGAAATTGGCAACTTAAACCATTGCAAGGCTTTTTGGGCGGTGTTTAAATATGCTTTGTTATGTGTCGTTTGGTATGCTCGAAGCAACAAAGATATACCCAGACTTTGGGTTAACCCGGATATCCATGGTGCTTTTATTCCTCGCGCGTCAACATCTATATCCCACTCCCATCTACCATTTTTTTGAGTGCGCACAAAAAAATTAGCCCACTCAAGAAATGAAGCAGAATATTTTTTTTTGTTTGGTTAGATAAAAGGCATTGAAATTTGCTAAGCCACAGAAAGCATCCAAGGTAGGGCTCTTTGTAATAGTTAACGTTGGATTAATTACTATCGGATGATCGGCCATGCAGTTGAATTTTATAAAATTATCTCCAGATGTTCCGGGTCTATGTATATAATAATATCCCAGTATTGGCTCTGAAACACCCTGTTGTTCCGCAACGTATGAAAGCGCAAATGAGTGAGTCTGAAACTCAGCCGGATTAGAAGAAATTTCTTCTTGAGGCGTATTGAATTCATAAACATAATTCTTGTACCAAATATTTCCACCTACAGAAGAAAGGTACTCATTTACTTGCTGAGTCCGTAAGGTAACAATCTCTGGCTGTTGGCTGTTGGCTGTTGGCTGGGCTTGTAATCGCTAGGGTTTGGTTAACAATAGATGAAATAACCGCTTGAGGTATCGGTGGGTCTTGTTCAGGTAGTGATGAATTAGCATAGCACGCCACTATAAAAAAACAACTAAAACTGGATCGAATAATTGCTTTTAATCGGTCATGCATTCGCTATCCCTACTTCAAAAATTTAAATGTTTAGTTACAAAATTTATTTAACTTTCTACATTGCTTCTACATGAGAATTTCAGAACTTCGGTGTGAATCGCCACAACCCTTATGTGGTGTGGCTCCCCGGGACGGGCTCGAACCGCCGACCTAATGATTAACAGTCATCCGCTCTACCGACTGAGCTACCGGGGAATAAGGGCGAATCTTAAAACGATTTTTATTGAGGGTCAAGTATATTTAGTAATTATTTTTCCAATAGTAGGATTGGGTTACTGTTACCCCTGGTCAGTTGCGTCTGTGAATCCCGCGAAGAAGTCGCGGGACGTAGAGATAGGGGTTGTAGGCTTAGCTACAAAAACGTTGCAGTCTATCCAATGCATCTTTTAAAACCTCCATGCTAGTGGCAAAAGACAAGCGGATACAGCCTTCACTACCAAAAGCTGAGCCTGGGACTAAAGCGACTCCGGTTTCATTTAGGAGCTTTTCTGAAAATTCAATATCATTTGCATAACCACGGTTGTCTATAATCGCCTGAACATTAGGGAAAATGTAAAAAGTACCATCAGCAGGAATAACTTCGATGCCCTGGATGTTCATTAATCTTTCAGCCACATAATCATGTCGTTGGTGAAAGGCTTCTACCATTGCTAAAACACTTTCATTACCGCCATTTAATGCAGCAACTGCGGCTTTTTGAGCAATAGAGCAAGGATTAGAGGTAGATTGAGACTGAATGGTTTTCATTGCATTGATGAGAGGTGCTGGGCCTGCGGCATAACCTATGCGCCAGCCGGTCATGGAATAAGCTTTTGATACCCCATTTAATACGATGGTCTGGTCATATAATTCTGGGCAGGCATTGAGGATGTTAACGAATGATTGGCTCCAAAGAATGTGTTCATACATATCATCTGTAGCAATAATAATTTGCGGATGTTTTTTTAATACCGCGGCTAATCCCTTTAATTCTTCTAAAGTGTAAGCCACTCCGGAGGGATTAGAAGGACTATTTAAGAAGATCATTCGTGTTTTAGGCGTAATGGCTTTTTCAAGTTGTTGAGCATTAATTTTGTAGTGTTGGGCAGAGGTGGTCGAAATAATCACCGGAATGCCTTCAGCTAATAAAACCATATCAGGGTAAGAGACCCAATAAGGTGCTGGGATAATGACTTCATCGCCAGGGTTTAGAAGGGCTTGGCAAAGGTTGTAACAGCTTTGTTTGCCACCTACAGACACTAAAATTTGATTGGTTTGGTAGTCAAAGCCATTATCGCGTTTAAATTTGTTTTTAATCGCCTCTTTTAACTCAGGAATCCCATCCACAGCAGTGTATTTGGTAAAACCTTGGTTGATGGCAGTAATCGCTGCTTCCTTGATGTAGTTTGGTGTGTCAAAATCAGGTTCGCCTGTGCCTAAGTTAATAACGTCGCGTCCTTGAGCTCGCATTTGTATTGCTTTTGCAGCTACCGCAAGAGTAGGTGATGGTTTAACTTGTTCTAAGCGTTTTGCTAATGCGATGCTCATTTATTGCTCCTATGAGATATACTTAAGACATGAAAGATTTATTTAAATTGTATTCTAGTTATCAGCCTGCTGGCGATCAGCCAGCGGCCATTGCCTCATTAATTGATGGCTTAAAATCTGGCCTGGCCAAGCAAACCCTTTTAGGGGTTACTGGATCAGGTAAAACCTTTACGATTGCGCATGTCATTAAGGCCATGCGACGCCCCACATTAATCATGGCGCCCAATAAAACGCTCGCTGCTCAGCTTTATGGCGAATTTAAGGCTTACTTTCCTGATAATGCAGTAGAGTATTTCGTGTCTTACTATGATTATTATCAGCCTGAGGCCTACGTACCTTCTTCTGATACATTCATTGAAAAAGATTCATCCATTAACGAACACATCGAGCAAATGCGTTTGTCTGCTACTAAGGCCCTCATCGAGCGCAAAGATGCAATTATTGTTGCTACTGTTTCGGCCATTTATGGTTTGGGTGATCCTGATTCTTATTTGCGTATGGTATTACATCTTTCACGCGGAGAACACACTGGGCAGCGCAAAATTTTAAAACGCCTTGCTGAAATGCAGTATACGCGCAGCATGATGGTCCTGGAGCGGGGGCAGTTTCGTGTGCATGGGGATGTAATTGATATTTTTCCAGCAGACTCCGAAAAAGAAGCGATACGCATAGAATTATTTGATGATGAAGTAGAAAACATTGCGCAATTTGATCCTTTAACTGGGGAAATTGCCCAGAAACTGCCGCGAGTAACGATTTTCCCCAAGACGCATTATGTCACTCCGCGCGAACGTATTTTACAAACGGTGGAGTGGGTTAAAGAGGAGTTACAGGAGCGGTTAGCTGAATTTAATGCACAAAATAAATTAGTTGAGGCCCAACGCTTGGAGCAACGTACCTATTTTGATATTGAGATGATGCTGGAGTTAGGTTATTGCTCGGGTATTGAAAATTATTCACGTTATTTGTCTGCCCGAAATGCTGGAGAAGCCCCTCCCACTTTATTTGATTACTTGCCGGCTGAAGCCTTATTAATTCTTGATGAGTCACATGTGACTGTTCCACAAATTGGGGGGATGTATAAAGGTGATCGGTCACGTAAAGAAACCTTAGTACAATACGGATTTAGATTGCCTTCAGCGTTAGATAACCGACCTTTACGTTTCGAAGAGTTTGAAGGTCGATCACCGCAAACCATCTATGTTTCTGCAACACCAGGATCGTATGAGAAGGAACATGCAGATAATGTCGCAGAGCAAGTAGTTCGTCCCACAGGCTTAGTTGATCCCGAAGTGGAAATTCGTCCAGTGCAAACTCAGGTTGATGACCTAATGTCTGAAATTCGCAAAGTAGTCCAACAAGGGGAGCGTGTTTTAGTGACTACTTTAACCAAACGGATGGCTGAGGATTTAACTGATTATTTAACTGAGCATGGTGTGAAAGTACGCTATTTACATTCAGACGTTGATACGGTTGAGCGGGTTGAAATTATTCGTGATTTGCGTTTGGGTGTTTTTGATGTATTGGTGGGAATTAATTTGTTACGCGAAGGGTTGGACATGCCAGAAGTTTCTTTAGTGGCTATTCTTGATGCAGACAAGGAAGGGTTTTTACGCTCCGATCGTTCACTGATTCAAACGATTGGTCGTGCAGCGCGGAATGTTAACGGTCGTGCTATTTTGTATGCTGATAAAATAACAGGCTCAATGCAAAGAGCTTTAGATGAAACAACCAGAAGGCGCGATAAGCAGAAAGCGTTTAACGCAGAGCATGGCATCAGACCAAAAGGGATTAAGAAATCAATCGAAGACATCATGGAAGGCGCTTACATTGGCAAACGCAAAACGGTCGTTGCAGAAACTGTTCCAGACTACCTGCATTGGTCAACCCAGGAGTTAGTAAAACACATTAACACATTGGAAAAGCAAATGTATTTGCATGCAAAAAACATGGAATTTGAAGCAGCGGCTAAGGTGAGAGATCAGTATCTTGTGTTAAAAGATCTGTTAATAAAAGGAAGCCCGACAGACATCGATTTTGAACCCTGAGGTTCAAGTGGGCAGCGAATGAATTGGTTCAGGCTTCCCACCTTAGTGGGCATGCACAACGCCAATTTCAAGATGCTCCCTATGCTGTTAGCATTGGTTCGAAAATCACTCGCTATCGGGTGGAGGTGATTATATCATTCGTATATTGGCTTAAGTCAAGATAGCATTTTCTCTTCTGCCTTTTGGGCGAAGAGAAAAATAGACGCAGCCTAATCAAGGCCGCGTTTAAAACTTTTCTGGATTAGCCATTTCCCAACAAGACTTATAGTTTTCTGGAATATTAGGTCCTAAAAATTGTCCTGGTGAGAGATAGACATAAATTTTATCAAATGTTTTTACCTCTTCGACGCTGACACGTCTCATGATATGAGACGGTTTTAAATCGCTTGGGTTAGATAGTCCTAATGCTCCCACCATTTCTAAAAAGCTTTTCAGTGTGTTTTTATGAAAATTGGCAACGCGGTATTTTTTTTCATCAACCACTAAACCATACTGCAAGCGTTTATTTTGGGTGGCAACTCCTGTTGGGCAGGTATTGGCGTTACATTGTTTGGTTTGCAAGCATCCCGAGGCCATCATCATGGCTCGTGCAGCATTGCATATGTCAGCTCCAAGGGCGATGTTGGTTACTAAATCAAAGCCATTAGTTACTTTGCCACTACAAATAATCCGAATTTTATCGCGTAAGTTAACGCCAATTAGTGCATTGTGAACAAACACCAAACCTGCTTCTAATGGGGTACCGATGAAATTGGCGTATTCGATGGGGGCAGCTCCTGTGCCACCTTCGGCACCGTCTACAGTGATAAAATCGGGGAGAATTTTGGTCTGTAACATGGCTTTACAAATAGCTAAAAACTCATCATGTCGACCCACGCATAATTTAAATCCTATCGGTTTACCGTTTGAAAGATTGCGCAATTTTTTTATAAAATACAAAAGAGTAATTGGGCTATCAAAGGCAGTATGAGCAATAGGGGATAAGACATCTTGTCCCATTGGTACTTTTCTTACTTGGGCAATTTCTTCAGTGAGTTTCGCAGCAGGTAAAATACCCCCATGCGAGGGTTTTGCACCTTGTGATAGTTTAATTTCTATCATTTTTACTTCTTTACGATTGGATTCAATGGCAAATTCGTTGTCATCAAAATGACCTTCTGCATTACGGCAACCAAAATAAGCTGTACCCAGTTGGAATACGATGTCCCCACCTTGTAAATGGTAAGAGCTGATGCCGCCTTCACCGGTATTTTGTGCAAAACCCCCTATTTTTGCGCCTTTATTCATCGCCATAATAGCTTTTCCCGACAAGGCACCAAAACTCATGCCAGAAATATTCAGTCGAGAGGCATTATAAGGCTGCAAGCAATCATCCCCACCGATCATAATTCGCGGCTCTACTTCCGAGGCATGTTTGGGAAGCACTGAGTGAAGTGCCCAGGTATAGCCCACGCTTGAAATATCGCGCTCTGTGCCAAAAGGAATGGTATCGCGTGTATTTTTCGCTCGTTCATAAATCAAAGAACGCGACTCGCGGTTAAATGGTAGCTCCTCTTCATCACTAGCAATGAAATATTGTTGAATTTCCGGGCGCAAGAACTCTAAAAAAAAGCGCACATGCCCCAGCACCGGAAAATTACGCAAAATGGTGTGTTTTTTTTGAATTAAATCATAGACGCCAAGAAGAAAGATCGGAATAAGGAGTGCAATAAACCACCTGATGTCGTGCAGCATGGCAAAAAAAGCAAGCCCAAGCAGTAATACTATCCCAAAGCCTATATACCATTGGCGTCTCATTGTTTAAATTCCTTTTTATGTCATGCTGAACTAATTAATCAGCAGTTTGCTCTAATTCACCATGCACCATTTTGTTAATTTTATTTTCCAAAGAGGTAATAAATTGAGTGACTTGATGGTTTTGGTGTGCTTGTTGGCTTTTAGATAATACTAGTTCATGACTTACGTCCAAGGCAGCCAGCAACAAGATATGGAAATTATCTAATTGTTTGGCTTTCTTTTTATTAAGCTGGATGTGATGCTCTAGTTTTTGAGCCGCAAGTAATAGATTTGCTGCTTCATGTTCCGGACATTTAATGTCATAAGATTTATTTAATATTTTAATATTGCATGATTTCATTTGTGTCATGATAAGCCTTTACATTTCTCATAGATCTGACTAAATAATAACAATTTTGCATGCAAGCAGCAAATAGTGAGATGAACAACGTCATTAAATCGGTTATTATGGGTCATTTTTATTAATTGAGTGGAATATGTCCGTAGAAAATAAAGATATGGCGTTACCTGATTATGATGGGTTTGTGAATATCATTTCTTTTTTAGCCTTGCCTATATCGGCCAGTTTTTTACATGGAACGATGTGTGGTTATCTTTGTGCTGGTGCTGACAGTCAAGGAGAGGCCTATATTCGCGCCTTGTTAAATAATAAAAAAGACGAACACAGTCGTCAGGCGCTTTTGGCTATGTTTGAAATATTTTCAATCAGCCAGCAACAAATTAGCCATTTTAGTTTTGAATTTCAAATGTTGCTGCCTGATGAGCAAGATACTCTTTTTGCAAGAGCACAAGCCTTTAGTGAGTGGTGTGAGGGCTTTACTCAGGCATTAACCTTAGCTGGTGTAGGTGCAGATCAATTCTATGAAGAAGAAGCTCAAGAGGCTTTGCAGCATCTAATTGAATTTGCTGAATTAGATTATGAGAGTTTAGATATAGATGAAGAAGATGAACGTGCTTTGATGGAAGTCAGTGAATTTGCACGTATGGCGGTTATTCGTTTGCATGGCGATTTAAAGCTAAATGAAAGGGAACGTGGTGATTCAGATCTAACTCATTAAAGGGATGTTCTATGATTACACAGCAAGAATATGCAACAAGAAGAAGCCGGTTAGCACAACATTTACCCGAAGGCAGCATCGCGATTATTTCTGCAGCCCAAGAAGTTTTGCGTAACGGGGATTCGCATTATCGCTTTCGTCAAGACAGTAATTTTTATTATTTGACGGGTTTTAATGAACCAAAAGCCTTGTTGATTCTAATTGCTGGAAAAGAAGGCGTAAGTATTTTATTTAATCGTCCTCGTAATCCTGCTCAAGAGCAGTGGACTGGTAGGCGTTTAGGGCAAGAAGGTGCTGTGAATGAATTAGGGATGAGCGCAGCTTTCGCCATTAGTAGTCTTGCTGAAGAATTACCTAAATTATTAGAGGGAAAAACAACTATTTATTATGCGGTTGCTAAAAACCCAGAGCTAGAAGAAATAATCATGCAGGCCTTTAAGGTACTTAAAAGTCAAGTGCGGCGTGGAATTAAAGCACCAGAAAATTTGTGTGATATTGAGCCCATATTAGGTGAAATGCGCCTATTTAAAAGCGATGCGGAGTTGGATTTAATGCGCCAGGCTGCTCGAATTTCAGTTGGAGCACACGTCCGAGCGATGCGTCAATGCAAACGGCTTCAACATGAATATGAATTAGAAGCAGAATTAACTTATGAATTTAACCGACAAGGTTGTCGTAGTGTTGCTTATGACTCTATCGTTGGCTCTGGTGAAAATGCGTGTATTTTGCATTACACCGAGAATAATCAACCCTTACAAAAAAACGAGTTAGTTTTAATTGATGCAGGGGGCGAATATGAGAATTATGCTGCGGATATCACCCGAACTTTTCCTGTCAATGGCCAATTTAGTCCGGAACAAAAAAGTATTTACGAGCTTGTTTTAAAGGCTCAAAAAGCAGGCATTGCAGCGATTAAGCCTGGATTGCCATGGAATGCAGTACAGCAAGTCATATTACGAATTTTGACTACAGGTTTAGTGGAGTTAGGCCTTTTACAAGGAGAGGTAGAGACTTTAATTACTAATGAGGCTTACAGACCTTTTTACATGCATAATTCAGGGCATTGGTTAGGATTAGATGTTCATGACTGCGGGGCTTATAAAGTTAATAATGAATGGCGGCTTTTAGAGCCGGGAATGGTATTAACTGTTGAGCCCGGTTTATATATTAGTTCGGGCATTGCAGGTGTAGACAAGCGTTGGTGGGGTATTGGTGTTCGGATAGAAGATGATGTTGCTGTCACAAAGACTGGGCATGAAGTATTGACCGCAGCATTGCCTGTTGATGTGGCAGATATAGAGGCTTTAATGCGTGATTAATCAAGAGATCGATATATTAATTGTAGGTGGTGGCCTAGCAGGTGCTGCACTGATGCTGGCATTGCAAAAATTAGGTTATAGTACTTTATTGGTAGAGGCTCAATCATTTAAAGACAAATTAAATCCTGATTTTGACGCGCGTTCTTTGGCTCTTTCTCCTGCCAGTCAACGTATTTTAAATATGCTTGGTGTTTGGACCTATCTTCAAGAGCATGCGCTGCCTATTGAAACAATACATGTGTCTGATCAACACCATTTTGGAGCCTCGCGTTTGCAAGGCTCGTTCAATGAGCCATTAGGCTATGTGGTAGAAATACATCATATCAATCAAGCATTACATCAACTGTTAGATCCCAAACAAATTTTAGCGCCGGCAACAATAAGCGCATTAGATTGTGACAATCGTACTGCAATAATTAGTACTGAATCGGGTAAGGTGAAGGTAGTTGCCCGATTGATTGTTGCGGCTGATGGAGCACATTCAGCTGTACGTCAATTGTGTGGTTTATCTTCTCAAACGAAACTTTATGCACAGCATGCAATTGTTGCCAATATTGGTTTGGCCAAACCACATGGTGGACGAGCTTATGAGCGCTTTACCACCCAGGGACCTTTAGCCCTATTGCCTTTGAATGAGCAGCGAATGTCTTTAGTTTGGGCCATGCCACCTAAGAATGCAGAACAAATAATAGCCTTGTCAGACGTTGAATTTTTAGCAGAATTACAACGAGCCTTTGGTTATCGCTTAGGGCGTTTTATCAAAGCTGGAACCCGTTCTTCTTTTCCATTACAACAAGTTTTAATGCCGCAGCAGGTTAAAGGGATGGTTGTTTTTGTAGGGAATGCAGCCCACACATTACATCCTGTGGCAGGGCAGGGATTTAATTTAGGACTTAGAGATGTTGCAACCTTAGCGCAATGTATTGCAAAGGAAGGCCTTAATCAAGAGATGTTAAATCATTACTTGAATTTAAGAGCCCATGATCAAAAAATGATTACTAGCTTTACCGATAGTTTAGTTGGTCTTTTTACTAGCCGTTTACCAGGGTTAGGTGTAATGCGTGGTTTAGGTCTGATTGCCTTAGATAACATTCCCGCTTTAAAAAATCTGTTAGCACGATATGCTCGGGGGTTTGGAGGAGTGGTTCCTGATTTGGTTTGTGAGATGGCGTTAAAGGAGATCAAATGAGCCTACAACAGGATATCTTGGTAATTGGTGGTGGTATTGTAGGGTTAAGTGCGGCATTGGCAATGGCGCAGCGTGGTTATACCGTAGCGGTGATTGATGCTAGCAGGTTACAAGCAGATACTTCTAAGACCGATGCCCGTGTTTATGCTATAAATTTTGCTTCTGAACGTTTGTTACAGCAGTTGGAAGTCTGGCCGCATTTAGATGAGAAAAGAGTTTCTCTTTATCACCATATGCATGTTTGGGATGCTGTGAATGGGGCCTCTATCGATTTTGATTCACGAGACATTGCAGCAAAGAATTTAGGTGCCATTATTGAGGAATCTGTACTGAAGCAGGCCTTATTACAGCAAGTAGCACTACATCCAACCATTACATTATTTTCCGAGTGCGTAGTGGATAAGGTCTATCATGATGCACAGGGTGTTAAAGTTTTTAATCAAGAACAGGTTTGGGAAGGGCAGTTATTGATGGTTGCTGATGGGGCCAACTCCCCAGTACGCGAGATGCTTAAAGTGGATTGGACTACCTGGCCTTATAAACAACATGCATTAGTGGCAACTGTCGCTGTAGAAAAAACACATCAACACACCGCTTATCAGGTATTTAATCCAGATGGTCCACTCGCATTTTTACCTTTGTCTGATCCGCATCAATGTTCTATTGTTTGGTCGTCAGATCCTTTACACATCAAGCAATTGATGGCTTTACCTGAGCAAGAGTTTAATCAGGCTTTAACGCAGGCTTTCGCCAAGAAATTAGGCGAGGTAAAATTGATCGGAACGCGCTACCAGTTTCCCTTGCACATGCGGCATGTTAAACAGTATGTAGGTGCTCGTTGGTTACTGCTTGGCGATGCAGCTCATACCATTCATCCTTTGGCTGGGTTGGGTTTAAATGTGGGATTGGCTGATGTGTCTTCTTGGATTCGCTGTTTGGGGACAACTCGAGGTAGTCTTACCTCTACTAAGGCATTAGGTGCTTATCAGCGTGAAAGAAAGCATGCGGTATGGCAAGTCATCATATTGATGCAAGGTTTGAAACAAGTATTTGGCCATTCTTTTGCACCCACCGCGTTTTTACGTGGTATGGGACTTAAATTTTGCAATCAATTCACCTCAATTAAACGTTTATTTATTCAGCATGCACGCGGCGATTAAAATATCTTATTAAAGCACCATCCATGTAATATGTTCATGCTATTATAGCGTTATTTTAAGCATATTGTTTTTATAATATATCTCTCTGAAAAGAGATAATTACCTCTTTAAGGGAGAGAATAATGCCTAAATTACTTAATGAATTGCCTGAAGATTTATTGCTGCATATTTTTTTATACTTACCACCAAGTGATTTATCATCTATTCGTTGCCTTTCTACTTTTTTTCATCGAGTCGCTACTGATAACTGGCTATGGAAAAACCATGTAAAAAAATATTTTCCTCATTACTTTCCACCGCTTGCTAATGAAAAAGGGGTTGATTACAGGAAAATTTTTTATAATGCGATGGCATCGGATTACCAATCTACTCGTCAAGTCGATTTTGAATATATTGATGAACCCTTTAGCAAAGAAGAGGCTGCAATGTTTAATGCTGCTAAATTAGATGCATTAGACTCATTCTCAAAATTATTAGTAGCTTATGATAATCCCAAAAAGCTAGGACAGCTTTTCAGTTTAGCCGACAAGACACAACGGGCATTGTTTCATTGGGCTGGCTACTTTGCTAGTCAACGCATCTTAGATTGTATTTTTGAAAATATAAGTACTTTCTTTACGGTTGAAAGCGGTATGGACCATACCATAGAAATTAGCGGGTTTACCTACCATCAATTGGCCGTTATGTGTAATCAAATGGGTATTATCAAACAATTATCTGATGAGGAATTACAAACGCTTAATTTAGGAGCCAATCCTATCCTTGCGGTAGCAGTTTCTTGCTGCCATATTGATTTAATTCGCTATTTATTTGAGGAACGTGGTCTTGATTTATCGGCATCTATCAATGGCCGCAAACCATTACATTATGCTGCTGCTCACGGGAATGCTGAAATATTAGAATATGTTTTATCCAAATGCGAGATAACAAAAGACGATACGGTTACTTTATTTGCTGCCAGTATTGATTGCAACAATACGATTAGTCTGCAATTTCTTTTAAAAAACGATTATGATGTAAATGCGCGAGAAAGTATTCCTCAGCAGTCGGGAAATGTGGTTTTTATGTCCTCCTCTAAGGATTGTGCTTTAGAAACAGCACTTACCCGAAAACGTCCTGTATTGGCGATTATGTTATTAGCTAATCCTGCTTGTAGCGGACATGTTGCATTAGCGGAAAAAATTTATCATAACCGATATACCTTCTCACCAGAAATGAATTTGGCCTTAGCGCAACAATTATTCCAATCGGCAAGCAAATACTATTTAGATGAACATGGCAACTACGATACTTCCAAAAAAGACCTGTTTGGAAACTCTATTTTTCATTGGCTAGCTTTTTGTAATCAGGTTGAAATTTTAAGTTCACTCTCAGATAGATTAGGCAATGAAGCCAATTCATCTCGGCATACACCAGTTCAGTTAGCCGCGATTTGTGGTCATCTTGATATTATTAAAATTTATTTATCAAATGGACTAGATGTAAATACCCCTTATGATTATTCAGAAACGCTGTTATATACTGCAACTAGGCATGGCCATAAAGAGTTAGTCAGTTATTTAGTTACCTCTCTCGGAATTAATATTAATTCAAGGAATGACCACGACAGTACACCGCTTCGAGAGGCCTGTGCAAAAGGCTTTGAGGAAATTGCTGCCATATTACTTATGGCGGGAGCAGATGTTAATCTGTCTAACTTACTTAGAGTCACCCCCCTTATTGCGGCGGTTGAAAAAGGACATAGTAACATTTTAGAAATGTTGCTTGCTCATCCATTAATTGATATTAATTTAAAAGCAATTAATGGCAGCACAGCGTTAGATTACGCAAGGGACAATAGGGATGAAGAGTGCGCAGAGCTTCTTCAAAGGCATCAAAGAAGGAGTTACTGTACCTTATTATAAACGGACCACTTTGACGGGTGTGATGCCCGTCATCTAGAGCGCGGCGAAGGATCTCCTTGGTATTAGTCCTGTTAGCTGGTGAAGTATGCAATAGATCTAAATTAAGCCCTTACAGACTTTGTTCCTCTTCTTTGTTTAAGCCTGAGATTCCTGCTAGACCTCGCGTCATACAAAAGATTTTATGGACTAGAACAACATACGAAAGTTGGGAGCCCTTTACTTAAATGACAATGTTTTTTGTCTCCAGGCTACGATCGAGCAAAATTTTTTCTGCTAAAAGCGACTTTTTCAGCGACTGATTCATTGGGATGTTCTTGATGATGGGCTTCGATCGCTCGATAACGTTTTAAGCCGCCTTCACGATTAGCAATTTGAATATTTAATCCAGGACGTGCGTTTAGCTCAAGCATTAATGGGCCTTGATCTTTATCTAATACGATATCCACGCCTAGATAACCTAATCCCGTTAGGTCGTAACAGCTGGAGGCAATTTCTAGGATCTGGTTCCAGTAAGGGACTTCAATTCCTACAATGGAACTTAAGGTATCAGGATGGTAATCAATCATGTCATTATGAAAGACGCCACCCAAGGTTTTTCCTGTGGCCATATCAACACCAACGCCTATAGCACCCTGATGTAAATTGGCTTTGCCTCCAGATAGCCGGGTGGGTAGTCGGACCATGGCCATTGCAGGATATCCTAATAATGAAATAATACGAATATCGGGTATGCCCTCGTAACTGACTTCAGCAAAAACAGAATCAACAACGACTCTTTTTTCAATAATTGCATAATCTGCATTACCTCCCAGGCTGTATGCTCCTGAAAGTAGGCAGGATAAGTGATAACTGAGTTCTTGTGTGGTCGTTAACTTGCCGTTAATTTGTCGGTAGCGGCCATATACTTTATCTTTGAATACTAAAATACCATCTCCGCCAGAGCCGCGCGCAGGTTTGACTACAAAGTCATTATATGGGGCTAACAGCGTTTCGATGGTCTTGATTTGCTGTTCTGTTTCAATAATTTCATACAAAGGAGGAACCGCAATACCGGCTTTTAATGCCAATTGTTTCGTTTTAAGTTTATCATCTACTAGAGGAAATAATTTTCGTGGATTGTAACGCAATACAAAATCAGTATTGCGCTGATTAATACTTAATATCCCATGGTTTTTTAAACGATGAAACAAATTGATCATTCTACATGTCTCGCAAAGGCCTTAAATCGTTTTAACTCAAAGAGGCGATAGCCACGGTATTGGCCAAACCACAAGATAAGTGCTAAGAGGATTAAAAGCAATTCAGGGAAGGCGAAGATTAAATATTGCAGGGGCTCATAACTCATAGCCCAGTAAGAAATAACCGCAGCCACTAAACTGCCAACCCCTGATTTAATAGCTTCTGAAGCGCCTCGCTCATCCCAGGTAATGCACATGCGCTCGATGGTCATGGTTAAAATGACCATAGGGAATAAAGCAACAGATAGACCCGCGTCCAAACCAAGATTTTGCCCGATCACACTGATAAATATCATTAGTAAAATCACAATGGTAAGAATAGCGCCTAATCTTGGCACGAGCAGTAATCGCAATTGATCCAAATAAAAACGGGCTAAAAGTCCAAAAGACACGATGGTGACAAAAAGACAAATTCCCCAAATGACATGAGTTTCTCTAAATGCCAAAGCAATCAGTACGGGCATAAAAGTACCAAAGGTCTTAATGCCAATAAAATTGCGCAGAATTAAGATAATAAAGGCGCCAATAGGTACTGTTAATAGTATTTTATAAATCGCTTGAACATTGACCGGAAGCTGAAGCAGGGAAAAACGTAACAGTTGGGAGTCTGATTGCAAGCCACGGGATTTAGCAACGCTTAATGCATTAATAGGTGTGGGCGATACCGTTAAACTAAATGAGGATTTCTTCCCTCCTATGACTTCATAAACTGGTTCATTGCCATATTGCCAGATTAAGAAATTTTTAGGTAAGCCTGCACCACCTGTTTTAGGATTAATATAAATCCAATTTTTACCATTAAAAACTGCCAAAAGAAGTTGTAGTTCTGCTTTGCTTTGTTGTGATAAATAAATTCCTTTGACAGGCATCGCAAAAATTTTAGATTGATTAAGAATGAGGATTGCTGCATTAACCAGGTGTGCGTCATCAAAGTCATTGCTTGTTAATAATTTGGCGTTCCCATCTTTTTTGTTTAATTCTTTAATGGTGCTTTGTGCAAAAGTTTTTATGTCTGCAGAGGATTGCCTTACTTGATTGGTAATGGTCTCAACCGCAGAATTTTGGCTTTCATTTAAGGGCTGTGATTTTACTGTTGGAGGTGTACTTAATAAAGATTCATTGCTGTCTGCTTGACGAAAAATAGCTCTATAGTATAAGGACTGATCGCCATGAGCACGCCTGATTGACCATACGGTTTCACGATTATCACCATTTAAATTCGTAGTGACTCCATAGTTTCGCGATACAAAATATTCATCGAGAATCGCGAAGTGGGGGGGTAAATAAGGAATGTTAAAGCTTGCTTTGATTGGCGTATTATGATCAGCAACAAAACGTAAATTGGATTCAATCATCCAGCTGTTAATCGTTTCCGTATCGGTTAAAGGTACATCCAGTACCAGATGTCGATAGAGAAAAAAAGAGGTTCCAACTATAAATAAGGTGATAATAAGACCATAAACATGACGCGTATTGTTTTTCATTATTTTTTAATGCCCTGGGATTTTACAGTAAAAGTAAGGGCCGGATCGATGGCGCCATTAAATTGAATTATTGCATCTCTGCCTAATAATAAGGGATAAAGAAAACGCTTGCGATTCGTTAAATTAACTTTAATTGTTTTGACTTGATTTCCAAGTTGAATTTTTAGTAATACGACAGGTCGTTTAATCGGTGCGTGAGGTAATAGTTCAGAGCTGTTTTCCCCGGCACGGACTTTTATTTTTACCCGACCTTTATATTCGCATTCAAACGTGTAATCGCCTGTTTTAGTTGGAACAGTAAAACGAAGGTAAGGAACGCCTTTTACATTGATTTCAGTAATATTGATTGCATGCAATGAAGCGGATTTTGCGCCAGTATCTAATTTGGCAGATAAAATAAGATTTTTATCTAATAACGAAATTTTTTCTACATAACCGTAAATTTGGGTTGCATTTGTTGTCATAAAGGGTCCAGTCATTAGTGACAAAAAAATAAAGAGAGTGGGTATCAGTCTCATTTAATTCTCTTTCCTGAGTTATATATACATACTGTATATGGATTTTATGTGGTGATGCAATATCGTAGCAGGTTTGTATCCCAAGGCACAGCCTGTAAATGAGTTTCGAGAAATATTTTTTGTAGACATTGATTGTGATATGATCGTTGATGGCTGATTCGATTGTGTTTTTTTAATCCAGGATGAATTTAAATTGACATCGAAGCCAATAATCAATATAATGCGCTCATCTTAACTGATGCCCTTGCGAATGAGCATGCCTCCCAATAGTGAAGCAGAAGATTCATCGATAGATACTAAGGAGTTAGTATTTCTCCTGGCGATTGCCGGACGTATCGACGCGCAAGTCCATCTTACCGCAATCAAATTAGATAATGACCGCTACATTTATCACGCCTTCTCTATTGTAGATTCCCTAAGCTCTTCCTACAGTATGTTTAAATACTTTTTTGAAGTATTTATCTCTCATAATAATGACCCTAAGTTAATGCACCAGATTCTTACTTCTCCGGGAGGCATCGTTGCTATTGTTGCGGAAGCACTTTTCTTAGTTGCTTTTTCATTTCTTGCGAGTTGTTTTGACAAGGAAAAACAGAATATACATAAAATGCGAATTGCTATGGCCTGGCCTTACTTTCGTGATGTAATGAAAGCGGTAAAAAATGCCTACAAGGGATGGAAGGTTGCAACTCAAGTTTTAGGTTTGGTAGGCGGGATGGACCTCAAATTTTTAGTTATTCCTCTTGGGTTGGTTTTAGGTGTGCTGGCTGCAGCCAATCGATTTTGGCTGCATAAGATGAAAGCAGACCATAAGAAAAAGAAAAAAGCGAATGAAGACCTGTTAGGCTCTATTGAAAAACTCTCTTCTTTAACTGAGGCTAGTTACCAAATCTATCTTAAGGATATTAAATCACGGACAGAAGTAGAGCGTATTAAAGCGTTTATGTCAGTGACCGCAGGTGGGTTGATTGATGGGCTATATCTTTATATGGGTGTTGTTAGTTTAGCGGTATTTGCTCCCCCTGTTTTTCTAGCGATGGCTATATTTAGTGTGTTTTATACCGTAGTTTGTGTTATTTCAAGAGTTTATGAAGAGTACGATGCACAATTACAATTGCAAGCCTCACAAACTCGATGTCAATTGGCACTAGAGTGCAAAAGAGCAGACATTGCTTATACTCAATTTTTCTTAAATCAAGATGATCCGCTTTTGAGGGGGAAAGTGAGCGAATCAATTAAGGCGCTTTTAAAATTACATAATGAATTAAAATCTCAAATCACTCATAGCTATACTACCTCATTTCTTTTAGGGGTAAAGTATGGGTTGGCTGTGTATGGTGTGATTTCTGCTTTCTTGTTTATGATTTCCTCGGTCTTTTTAATTACTGCAGTTGCTTTTCCTCCAGCATTATTAATTGCTTTTATTGTATCTGGTGCAGCCTTTCTGTTAATTGTTGCCGCATATGCTTTAAAAACTCATTACTCTCATTTGCAGAGTCAGAAACAGGAATCCAATGCGTCTTACAATCGGCTGCTTGAGATGCAAGAGCAATTTGCTTCCAGTGAGGTGGTAGTAAAGTCGGAATTATTTCATGGTGATTTGAAGGAGGTTGCAAAGCCTAAAGCATCGCCGAAATTTACTTTTCAAGAGTGGCTTGAAGTATTGCGTTGTTTTTTCTCTGGTTTATCGAAGGGTAATAATTTTGCCACTTTTGTGGGCACACCTTTACAAGATGTTGATTCTCATGGACATGATCATCATGCCCCATCAACTATGTTGATGTTACAAATAGCAAGTACGGTTTTATTCTCGATCATTTTGGCTCTTAGAGCCCTTGCTCGGGGCTTTGGAAAAGAGAAGGCTGCTACGGAAGTAGAGCCATCTAATGAGATTAAAGTAACCCAGGCTTCTGGGGCGTCAGGCGAATTTCCTGCTGAAAAAGTGCCCGAGCCCCAATCACAAACCCCCTCTGTTTTTTATGATAATTTCCTAAGATTTTTTCCTCCCCAAAACCCATCATCTCCCCCTAATAAAATCACTGAGAATACAATTCCGGGTTTAGCGCAGGATCGTTGTACATTTTAAATTGGTGATACACTCGAAACGTGCGTTTTTTTATTAATACCTCATCAACAAGTTGATCGAAACAAAGTGCAAGTTGCGTTAATTGCTGATCGATCACCGCTAATTTGTTAAGACAAGTTGTTCTATGGGATTCGTCCACATCCTGGCGTTCAGTTTGTAGCGCCATATGGTAGAATTTAAGTGCTAAGATAGACAGTCTATCTATCATCATGCCGGGAGATTCCGAATTAACAGGGCATTTTGTGAATTCAGCGGGCTTTAATAAATTAAATAACCACGTATCCATCGCTTCCATACGGTTATTACGAGATTGATTGCATTGATCAATTTCGCGTTTTGCAGCATGGACAAATTGATATCCCATATCATCACGACGAGCTCGGTCTTCAGCATGCCAGAGTTGATAATTAAAGGCATGATTTTCTTCTACCAAACGATAAAACTCTTTGTGCTGATGTGTGACCCCAGAAGATTTCCATTGGATGATGCATTGTTTATGTAATTTGGTTATTTCTGACGATTGAATAGTATGAGGCATATTTTATCCTACAGTTAGGTTATATTTTTTTAGCCAGACAACGGTCTAATGTATTGGCAAAAGCGGTTTTCTCTTTAATGCTTAAGGCGGCAGGTCCACCAGTTTGTTGTCCTGTAGCGCGTAATTGTTCATTGATATCGCGTATGTTTAAACGTTGACGGATATTATTTTCAGTATACAGTTCCCCTCTGGGATTAATAGCACGCCCTTGTTTAGCAACGACATCCGCAGCAAGAGGGATGTCAGCCGTAATCACCAAGTCGTGTGGTTCCAAGTGTTCGACAATATAATGATCCGCACTATCAAACCCTTTTTGTACTTGCACAGACCGAATAAAAGGAGAGTTTGGGTAAGTAAGAAAAGAATTCGCTACCAGAGTAAGAGAAGTTTTGGTTCTTATTGCAGCACGAAATAAAATCTCTTTAATCATTTTGGGACATGCATCGGCATCTACCCAGATATGCATTATTATTACCTTGTCACGACGTGGTTAAAGAATTCTAGCAAGTAAAGTAACACTGGGTATATAATTTTGTATTACTGTTGGAGAAAAATATGAGATTTTGGTCTGTTTGTTATTTATTCCTGTTGTCCTTCTATGCCATTGCAGATGAGTCTACTTTACCCAAAGGGTGTCAGGCGGTTACAGTTCAAGGTGATATCGTCACAGTACAGACTAAAAAAAATAGCTTGGCCTTTATTCATAATCTTAGCTCAGCTGATTTATGGATTACGCATCCAGTGGAGGATGCAGGGGCGAGCGCTGGGTGGACTAGTCGCGTGCAAAGTGGAAATTGGTCTGCATTAGCTTTAGAGAAAGGTTCTTTTGTTTTAAACTGTATTGAATCTAGACCTGGGCATGAGCAGCAGATTCCTTGTGAAGGGGCTGTTGCAGTCTGTACATGGAAGCGGGTGAAGTTTCCATCCAATGCACAAGGTAATTTCTGGGCTTCAGAAGATATGTCTTTATCTGGATTAATTGCAGCAGTGGGTGCGCGGGGATTTGTAATTCCCTAATCTTGCTACTTGTAAGGATAAGTGGTAGAACAGACTAAAAGAAGTGTAAATATCCTATGACAACAAAACACAATGTGGTGAACGGTGAGTAAAAAACCAAAAGATCCTTTCTATGAAAGGGAAAGTGAAAAATACGCCGATCCAATTCCTAGTCGCGAATTCGTTATGGAAATTCTTAATGAATACGGTAAGCCGATGTCGCGTAATCATCTATTTGATAAATTAAATCTTGATGAAAGCAAGCAAGATGCGATGGGTTTTAGATTAAAGGCAATGTTGCGTGATGGGCAAATCATGCAAGACCGAAGAGGGCGTTTTTGTCTTCTGAAAAAAATCAATTTATCTCGGGGTACAGTGCAGGGCCATCCTGATGGCTTTGGTTTTTTTATACCCGATGACGGTGCGGAAGATATGTTTTTGTCCGCTAAAGAAATGCGTGCAGTGATGCATGGTGATGTTGTATTAGCGTATAAAACAAGTGTAGATAAGCGCGGTAGATCAGAGGCGACAATCCATGAAGTCTTAGAACATGCCAATGCTACTATTGTAGGCCGTTTCTTTACTGAGCATGGGGTCAGCTTTGTTAGACCTGATAGCAAACGCTTGACTCAAGACATCTCGATTCCTCAGGAAAGTGTCGATGGTGCTAAAAATGGGCAAATGGTTTTAGTTGAATTGATTTCTTTTCCTAATAAACGGGCACAAGCCATAGGAAAAATCATCCATGTTCTAGGTGAGCATATGGCACCTGGTATGGAAATTCAGGTGGCTATCCATGCACATGGAATTCCCTTTGAATGGCCTGAAGACGTTAGCATTGAAGTTGCTAAAATTCCTCAACAAGTCACAGAAGATCAAATTCATGGTCGCACAGACTTGCGTAATCTTCCTTTTGTTACTATCGATGGTGAGGATGCTAAAGATTTTGATGATGCAGTGTATTGCTATAAAAAGCCTAAAGGTGGTTTTCAACTTTATGTGGCAATTGCAGATGTAAGCCATTATGTCTCACAAAATTCTGCTTTAGATAAAGAAGCGGCTCGACGCGGAAATTCAGTGTATTTTCCAGGGAAAGTTGTTCCTATGTTGCCAGAGGCATTATCTAATGGCTTATGTTCTCTTAATCCCCATGTAGATCGTCTATGCATGGTGGCAGAAATGGCCATTGATCAGGATGGAAAAATTACCCGCTCACGCTTTTACAGAGGAGTTATCCATTCACATGCTCGTTTAACCTATACTCAAGTGGGAACCTGGCTTGAGCAGGGGGCTAGTGATGAAAAACATCTTCCATTATGGCCGGTGCTGGAATCTCTTTATGAGCTATATCATGTGTTATTAACCACACGTAAAACGCGTGGTGCTATGGATTTTGAAACAACAGAGACACGTATTGAGTTTGACGACAATAAAAAAATTCAATGCATTGTTCCGGTGATTCGCAATGATGCCCATAAATTAATTGAAGAATGCATGTTAGCCGCTAACGTCGCTACAGCACGATTTCTAGAAAGGGCAGAAATTCCTACTTTATATCGAGTCCATGCGGCTCCTGAGGCAGAAAAAATTACTGCGTTAAGGCAATTTTTAGGTGAATTGGGATTACAGTTAGGGGGCGGTAAAAAACCTGGTCCGAAAGATTTTCAGCGCACGATGAGCACCATAGGAGATCGGCCTGAAAAACATTTGATTGAAACCGTCATGCTGCGTTCTTTAAAACAAGCACAATATGTAGAGGTTAATGAAGGCCACTTTGGTTTAGCCTATTCGGCCTATACACATTTTACCTCACCTATTCGTCGTTATCCTGATTTGTTGATTCATCGTGCTGTAGGTTATCTATTAGATAACCAGCCTCTTGATAAATTTGGTTACACTCATGATGACATGAGCCGTTTAGGCAAGCATTCATCCATGACTGAGCGTCGTGCAGATGATGCTACGCGAGAAGTGGTTTCTTGGTTAAAATGTGAATACATGCAGGATAAATTAGGCCAAGTATTTAGCGGTCGCATTTCTGCTGTCACTAGTTTTGGTATTTTTGTGGAATTAGATGAGGTTTATGTAGAAGGTTTGGTGCATATTACTTCCTTAAAAAATGACTACTATACGTTTGATGCTGCAAAACATCGACTGATAGGAACCCGTGGTGGTCAAGTGTATCGTTTAGGTGACAAAATGACTATTTTAGTTGCTCGTGTGGATTTAGATGAGCGAAAAATGGATTTTGAACCAGTAGTAGAGGATGCGGGTAGTCATGAGTGATCAGTTTGTTTATGGGGTTCATGCGGTTTCTGCTTTGCTGTCCAACCCTCATCGTATGACAAAAAAGCTTTTTGTAAGTCAGGATAGAATAGATAACCGTCTACAAGAAATTTTAGAAAAAGCAAATCAGGCCAAGGTGAGTGTTGAAAAATTAAGTCCGCAACAGATGAATCAACGTTTTGCAGACTTTACTCATCAAGGTGTTGTGGCCTGTGCTTCTGTGTTACCGGATTATAATGAATCACATCTTCTTGCCCTATTAGAGGCAAGTAAAAATCCAGGGTTAATTTTGATTCTAGATGGAATTACAGATCCACATAATTTGGGTGCTTGCCTGCGTACGGCGGATGCCACAAGTGTTGATTTTGTAGTGATCCCTAAAGATAAAAGTGCCAGTATCACTCCAGCAGTGAGTAAAGTAGCTTGTGGGGCTGCTGAATCAATTCCTTTAGTGCGGGTCACTAATTTAGTTCGTAGCATGGAGATTTTAAAAGAGCAAGGCGTATGGATTTATGGTGCTGCAGGTGAGGCCGACCATTCAATCTATCAAACTGATTGTAAGGGCACTGTTGCTATTGTTATGGGTGCTGAAGGCGATGGACTTCGTCGGTTGACGCGTGAGCATTGTGACGGCTTATTCTCACTACCCATGTTAGGAACCGTCGATAGTTTAAATGTCTCTGTAGCCACCGGAGTTTCTTTGTATGAAGTATTAAGGCAAAGAAAAAAGGAGAAGCCTTGATGAGCGATTTAAAAATCAAAGCAGCCAAAGCCGCCTTAGCTTACATTGAAGACAATATGGTCGTCGGTGTAGGAACAGGTTCCACCGTTAATTTCTTTATTAAAGAACTTGCTACGATAAAGCATCGTATAGATGCTTGTGTTGCAAGCTCCAAAGCAACAGAGATTTTATTGCGCGCTCAAGGAATACCGGTTCTTGATTTAAACTCTGTATCCGACTTGTCTATCTATATTGATGGTGCGGATGAAGTCACTGCAGAAGGTCAAATGATTAAAGGTGGGGGTGGTGCGCACACCCGTGAGAAAATTGTGGCTCAGGTAGCAAAGCAATTTATCTGTATTGTTGATGAATCAAAAGTGGTAGGGCATCTGGGCGCTTTTCCTGTAGCGGTGGAAGTACTTCCTTTGGCGCGTAGCCTTGTTGCTCGGCAATTAGTTCAATTAGGTGGTGACCCAGAATATCGTGATGGGTTTGTTACTGATAATGGCAATATTATTCTTGATGTATTTAATTTAACACTAACAGAGCCAAAAGCCTTAGAAGATCGAATCAATACACTGCCAGGTGTCGTGGAGAATGGTCTGTTTGCACATCGTTTGGCTGATATCGTTTTAGTGGCCTCTAAAGATGGTGTAAGACAATTAAAGTAACGCTTAAGTATTTTCCCTTTTACCGCAAGCCGTAAAAGGGATATTTCATGGCGTAATCAGGGGAAGTTGGAGATAAACAATGAGCAAATGCAAGGTTTTTGTCAATCGAATTCTCAATATGAAAAAAATCAAGCTGATTGGTCTCGACATGGATCACACCTTAATTCGCTATAATTCAGAGAAGTTTGAATCCTTGGTATACCAATTGGTGAAAGAACAATTGGTTGCAGTCAAAGCGTATCCTGATGCCATTAATAAATTAAGTTTTCATTATAAGGATGCTATTCGAGGCTTGGTTGTGGATTGCAAAAACGGCAACATTTTAAAGCTCAGTCGTTATGGTGGAATAAGACAAAGTTATCATGGTACACAATTAATTGATTACGCAGAGCAACAGAAAATTTATCGTAGCATCTATGTGGATTTGAATGACCCTAATTACATGGCCATAGATACCTCTTTTTCCATCGCTTTTTGTGTTTTATATAGTCAACTAATAGATCTAAAAGACTCATTAGGTGATGAGCTTCCAAGCTATCAAAATATTGCTCAAGACGTTCAGTTCTGTGTTGACAAGGTTCATTCTGATGGCAGTTTGAAGCTAATTATTAGTGAAAATTTATCTACTTATGTGATTAAAGACAAAGAATTGGTTGAGGGATTAAAGCATTTTATTCATCATGGTAAAAAAATATTTATTTTAACCAACTCTGAATATTCCTATACAAAAGCCCTATTAGACTATGCGATTACACCTTTTTTAAAGAAAGGAGAATCCTGGAATGATTTATTTGAATTTGTGATTACATTAGCGAATAAACCCCGATTTTTTTATGATAACTTGCGTTTTCTAGCCATAAATCCATTGAACGGCACGATGACCAATATCGTTGGACCTATTACCCCTGGCATTTATCAAGGGGGAAATGCTAAAAAATTCACCGAAGCTTTGCATGTGCGTGGTGATGAAATTCTTTATATTGGTGATCATATTTACGGTGATATTTTAAGATTAAAAAAAGATTGTAATTGGCGGACCGCTTTAGTTGTTGAAGAGCTAGGTGAAGAAATAGCCGCTCAAGCTCGTGCATTACCTATTGAAAAGCAAATTAATGAGTTGATGTTGTCTAAAAAGGATTTGGAGCAACACTATGTGGAGCTGAACACCCAAAGCATTGATGAGGGGTCAACTCAATATACGAATGAAATTCAAAAGCTGCAATCAAAAATCAACAAAATTGATGCTCAACTGGCTAAATTACTTAAAGAACAACAGGCTTTTTTTAATCCCAAATGGGAGCGGATATTTCGTGCAGGGGCAGAAGAAAGCTATTTTGCTTATCAAGTCGATCGTTTTGCATGTATTTATATGGAAAAACTATCGGATCTCTTGGAGTGTTCTCCTATCAGCTATTTCCGAGCAAATAGAAGATTGCTTGCCCATGACTTGGATGTTTAGAATAGGTTGGATCAATTTGATCCATTCCGTTCTCCACGCAAAGTCGCACTGCCATCAAGCTAAGACATTATTATAGATTTTGCCGTGACCCAACAATGCTCCAGAGCATGCCTGGCCTTGATGTTGGGTCTCGAACCATCTACTTTTCAGCGGTATTTCCTTAACTTAATGGCATTGAGGCGACTAATGAGCCGCATCCCAGTTAAGTCCCGTGCCAATAGAGACTAGTAAAGGTACGGATAGAGAAACAGTATGCTCCATGATTTGGCGGATCATGGCCTTGCTGGATTCGATTTCTTCTTCTTTCACTTCAAAAACTAATTCGTCATGTACTTGCATGATCATTTTTGCAATCGGCTTTTCTTGAGTATTTTGCCACTGTGCAATAGAAAGCATGGCTTTTTTAATGATATCTGCCGCTGTACCTTGCATCGGTGCATTGATAGCAGTGCGTTCGGCTGCTTTTTGACGCATGAAATTGCGAGCATTAATTTCAGGCAAATATAAACGGCGTCCAAATAAAGTTTCCACATAACCTTGTTCGTGGGCTTGTTGGCGTGTGCGGTTCATGTACTCTAGTACTTTAGGATAGCGTTGAAAATAGGTATCAATATAATGTTGAGCATCTTGGCGTTCTACTCCTATCTGCTTGGCTAATCCAAAGGCTGACATCCCATAAATTAAGCCAAAATTAACCGCTTTAGCGCGTCTTCTTTGTTCTAAGCTCACCTCTTCACGTACTGTATGGAAAATTTCACTGGCAGTTGCGGTGTGAATATCCCAGCCATTAGCAAAGGCGGTAAGCAAATTATCATCTTGAGATAAATGCGCCATGATGCGTAATTCAATTTGAGAATAATCCGCTGCCAGCAGGAGATGCTTTGGTGGTGCAATGAAGGCTGTGCGAATTAATCGGCCTTCTTCACTACGGATGGGGATGTTTTGTAAATTAGGCTCACTTGAGGATAAGCGTCCAGTCGCTGCAACGGCTTGATTATAAGAACTATGAACTCGCTGCGTGCTTGGTGTGATTTTTTTCGGCAAGGCATCAATGTAGGTTGAAACGAGCTTTGTTAAACCACGGTATTCGAGGATAACTGCTGCAATCCGATAATCAAAAGCCAACTCTTGTAATACTGATTCTGCAGTGGAAGGCTGCCCTTTTGGTGTTTTTGCAATAACAGGAAGCTTTTGCTCTTCAAACAGTATTTCTTGTAATTGTTTGGGCGAATTCAGATTAAATTCTTTTCCAGCTAATATTAAAGCTTCTTCTTCCAAGGCTTTAATACGTTCTTTTAATCGAACACCATGTTTTTCCAGAACAATAGGGTCAATCAGAACGCCACTAAGTTCCATTTCCGCGAGCACAGGAACGAGAGGCATTTCAATCTCATTAAATACGCTTTGCAACGATTCTGACATCATGGGAAATAATTTGTGATGTAATTGCAAGGTGATGTCTGCATCTTCAGCCGCATAGAAAGCCGCCTTATCCACTGGGATTTCATCAAAGCGAAGTTGCTTAGCTCCTTTGCCGGCTACTTCTTCAAAAGTAACGGTTTTATGCCCTAGATACTTTAAAGACAAGGTATCCATATCATGACGATTGGCAGTGCTATCGAGCACATAAGACTCTAGCATGGTATCGTAAGCGATACCTTGTAGCTGCACGCCATGATTTTTTAATACAGAATAATCATATTTAATATTTTGACCGATTTTTTTGATGATGGGATTTTCTAAAATAGGTTTCAAAGAGGCAAGTACCTCTTCTCGGACTAACTGGACTGTGCCATCGGTATGAGCCAGAGGAATATAAGCGGCTTTTTTTTCTTCAATAGCTAAAGAGATGCCTACAATTTCAGCTACCATGACATCTAAGCTCGTGGTTTCAGTATCAATGCAAAATTGGGTGCATTTTTCGAGTTGATTTAGCCAATGGTTTAATTGTTGTGTTGTGGTAATTAGCTCATAAGAGCTATGTGCTGAGGCTGTTTGCCCTGTATTTTCGGTGTTTTTTTCTGGGTCTAATAAATCCTTAAGCCAATTTTTGAATTCAAGATCGCGAACTAGTTCGATCAGTTGCTTTTTATCTACGGGCGCGGGGATTAATTCATGTAAATCTAAAGGTAGATCCAAATCTGTTTTAATCGTGACTAGTTTTTTGGATAAAGCAAGATGAGGAATACAAGCGCGTAAATGCTCTCCTATTTTGCCACTAATCTGATGCGCATTCTCAATGAGCGTATCAAGAGTTTTATATTCCTCTAGCCATTTAACTGCCGTTTTGGGGCCACATTTAGTCACTCCAGGGATATTGTCTGAAGTGTCTCCAACTAGTGTTAAGTAATCAATAATTTGCTCAGGTTTGACGCCAAATTTTTCTTGGACTCCTGCAATATCCATCGTGTAATTACTCATGGTGTTAATCAGCGTGATATGCTCGTTAACCAACTGAGCCATGTCTTTATCTCCTGTAGAGATAACGACTGAAACGCCTTGCTCTGTAGCTTGCCTTGCAAGTGTTCCAATCACATCATCCGCTTCAACACCTTCAACAATCAGTAGAGGCAATCCCATGCATTGCAATAGTTGGATTAGAGGTGCAAATTGCGAGCTTAACTCCTGTGGCATTGGTGGTCTGTGAGCTTTATATTCAGGATACCACTCGTCTCGAAAAGTTTTGCCTTTGGCATCAAAAACCACGGCTATTTCTTTTGCTTGATAATCTTTAATGAGTTTTTTGATCATGTTGGCTACGCCATAAATGGCACCAGTAGCCTGACCTTTTGAGTTCGTGAGCGGAGGGAGCGCATGAAAGGCGCGAAAAAAATAAGAAGAACCATCGATGAGAAGTAATGGTGCCTTCATGACTATTCGACCTCAGCTTGAGACAATTGCTTGCGTAATAAAGCGACCTGCTCTGTCAGCGATTTAATATTTTTGCGAATTAAGGGAATTCGATTTACCGCCAACTCATGTTTTAAGGCAATTTCTTTAGGACGCGCAGGGTTACCAAAATAAACGGTCCCTTCCTTTAAGTGCTTATTAGGTGGGACACCAGTCCGGGCACCTAAGACAACACCACTATCAATACGCACATGATCACTCACCCCAACATTCGCTGCAAAAATCACATGATTTCCTGTGGTACAGCTTCCAGAGATACCAGTAAATCCACATAAAATATTGTGTTTTCCAAGCTTAACAGAATGAGCTACTTGCACCAAGTTATCGATTTTAGTCCCTTCGCCGATTACGGTAGCACCCATGGTGGCTCGATCGATAGCTGTGTTTGCGCCAATTTCAACCTCATCATGAATGACCACATGACCTACATGAGGCACTTTAAGATGTTTTCCATCCACAAAATTGTATCCAAATCCATCGGAGCCAATCACAGTGGATGCATGAATAGTTACTCTAGAACCAATCTGACAATTATCATAGATAGTGACATGGGGGTGAATGGTAGTTTGCTCCCCCACCGTGACATGCTGACCGATATGAATATGACTTTTAAGCACGCTATGGTTGCCAATGCGACTGCCTGCTTCAATCACCACATAAGGTCCAATAGAAATTTGTTCCCCTAGCTCGACTCCTTCAGCAATACAGGCTGTGGGATGAATGCCTGTGGCCACTTTGACTGGTGGATTAAAATGATGCAGTATTTTTATAAATGCCTTAAAAGGATGTTCTACCTGAATTAATGGTTTTACAGAAACAGTAGTCGATTGATTCACTAAAATGGCAACCGCATCAGAGGCCTCCGCTAATTTTAAATTGCTTTCACTGTCTGCAAACACGAGCGTGCCAGCTTTGATATCATCAATGGGGGATAAGGAAGAGACTCTGATTGAATGGTCTCCTACAATGGTTCCCTCTACTAAATCTGCTATATCGCCCAGTGATGCACTCATTTGTTAGCCTCTAAATTCTGCAAAATAGGCTGATTATATACCCCTTATACCTCATTTTCGAGCTTAAGTTGGCTATCCCAATAAAATAACTAATTATCTCTTCTTCCTCAGGGGAGGAGGTGGCACAAAGCGACGGATGAGGGTGTTTTCAAATGGCACTCTCTTAGGTTACTTAATGTATTTATTTAATACTAAAGCCGCGTTAGCACCACCAAAAGCAAAATGATTCGACAAGGCAATATCAATGGTTTTTTTACGGGCTATATTGGGCACATAATCCAAATCGCAGGCAGGATCAGGATTATCTAAATTGATTGTAGGTAATACCAGATCATTTTGTAAACATAAGGCAGTCGCTACAATCTCCATAGCACCTGCAGCTCCAATAGCATGTCCTGTCATGGCTTTTTGCGCTGTAATGGGGATTTCATAAGCACGGGCGCCAAAAACGGACTTAATTGTCGCAGTTTCGGTACTGTCATTTAATTGGGTGCCAGTACCGTGCGCATTAATATAGTGAATGTCATTGCTAGATACCCTCGCATCATCCAGTGCAGCAAGAATGGCTCGTGCTTGTCCCTGTGAACTAGGTGCAGTTACATGAAAGGCATCACAGCTGGCACCAAAACCGGTGATCTCTGCATAGATTTTGGCACCTCGTGCTCGGGCTTGTTCTAATTCTTCTAGAATTAAAATGGCGGCACCATCTGCAATCACCATTCCATCACGATCCAGGTCAAAAGGACGGGATGCTTTTTCTGGATTTTCATTATTTGTAGACATAACTTTTAGTTTACACCAGGTGGCCATCACAGATTCCCAGAGCAACGAATCGGTACCACCGCAAAGGGCTGTAGATAACCTGCCGTAGGCAATTTGTTGATAAGCTGTGCCAATGGCCTCAGCCGAAGAAATACAGGCATTAGAAACCGTGGAATTGGGTCCTCCCATACCAAAGGCTATCGCGATATGATTGGCAATAGAATTCGGCATGGTTCGAATGACGCTAAGGGGTGGTATTTTTTTCCAGCCTTCTTTATGAATCACATCAAATACGGCTTCTGATTCAGAGTAACCGCCCATGCTGGTTCCTATGTAAGTCCCTGCAAGGCTTAACTCATCTGCGGTAATACCGGATTGTTGTATGGCGTGGTGGGCGCAATAAAAAGCATACTGTGCTGCACGTGAGTAGCGTTTTTCTTTATTAAATTGGGGCAGTTGATCTAAGCTGAGATCGCTAACTTCACCGCCTATTTGTGTTGTATAAGGGGATGGGTCGTAGCATTGAATACGTCTTATTCCACATTGACCTTGACTTGCTGCATTCCAGAATTTAGTTAATCCTGTTCCTATGGAAGACGTTATTTCCATTCCGGTTATTACAACCCTTTTTTTCATTCATAGTCCCTTATTAGTAGCGCATTTCCCAGGCCAAAATGTCATTTTGTGGCAGCGCATATACTAAGGGCGGCTTTTAAATTCTGTCAAGTGCTATTATAGGGATAAAAAAATATTAACTTAATTTGGATGTGAGTTATTTTTAAAATAGCTGACAAAAATGCCTAAGGTCTTGTTAATAATTTTTGAAGTCGAGACACATCAATTTCCCAATAATCACAGGAGTTTTTGGTCACAAAACCTAAACGAGTATAAAGGTTAAGTGCTTTTTGATTGTGTGTTTCTACATCAAGATTGAGATGGGGCTTACCTTCACCCAAAGCATAATTGATACAGTGGGCAATCAATGCGGTGCCTAAACCTTGGCCCTGTAGCTTTGGAGCAATAGCAATGTCTGACAAAGTGACCCCTTGTTTTTGCCAGCGAATATGACTTTTACCAATTAATTGATTGTTATGAAAAGCCAGGACTATTTGATAGTTTCGATCATTTAAAATGTGATGAAAGCGCGCCTCTAATTCAGCATGTTCTTTATGAAAACAAGCTTCATCTAATAAACAAAGCTGAGGGATATCCTCATTGGTTGCGATACGAAACACCAGAGGTCTATATTGCTCTAATAAAGGATTTAAATTATTCCGTTCCATATAGTATTCACTATGTCGGTAGGTCAATCCATGACGGGGTAACCAAGACTCATTGAGATGGGCGGGACTTGAAAAAATTAATTTTGAGTAATTATATTCTTGAATGAATGACAGCATGTCCTGAAGCATTTGTTTTGCAACGCCTTTTCGTCGTGCTTGTGGAGCGACGAGAAGAGCGACTTCAACTGCATTTTCGTAAAAAAAATAGATGTTCAAAAAGCCGATTAATTGTTGTTTTTTATAATGCAAAGCAATGGTAGGTAAGGCTCTGGGTTGCACGAGCAAGTGAGTATATAAATTGGGGCTACCACCATCGATTTTTTTACAATTTATTTTTAACTGCTCGAGATCTGCGAGTTGGGATTCATTGAGCTGATTTATTTTAGTAAGCTTCATGAGGGTTCATGGGTTTATTTGATTATATTAAGAATAGCTGGTTTTCAAGTATCTTGCTTAAAAATGAAGATTTAAAACCGCCACTATTATCTCTAAAATAATCAATACAATAATAATGATTTCTAAGTGATGCCCATGACGATTGTCCAAATAGCCATTAAACATCTCAAAAATTTCATTTAAAGTATCTAAACGGTGGTTAATTGCATTGACCCGTCTTTGGATATGCAAGTAGCGTTCTAGCATGGCAAAGTGCTGTTCTAGCGTGGGGTGCTGCCAAAAGAACTTAGGATGATAGAAAAAATTACTAATGAGATTCATTTCGCTTTTAGCACCCAGAATTTCGCCAATGATTTGTTGTATGTGAGTCCGGCTAATCGCCATGGCGCCTGTATGTGATAAGGTTTGAATCATGGGGTTGTATTTTTCTATGAGCCCATCAATGATAGTTTCAAAATATTGTAATTTGACAGATTGTGAAAATCCATAAGACAAACTAAGTTTTATTTCATCACTGTGATCTTCTATGGTTAAGCAATCTACTTCGAAGAAATCATGCGGTTCAATGGTTGTTTTATCACCATATTGAAAATGGAATTCATCATGCACTAAACGAGTTACAGGCTTATCGATAAGTAATTTAATGGTATTTAAATAGTCATTAATTTGGTGCCGCTTGACGCCCCAAGAAACCACGGTTCCATTTTTAAACAGATAGATTGTATGCTCGGGATTATTGTGAGGCGTTAATTTTAAAACATCACGAGTTTTCAATGAACTAAATTCGGTAGCACTGTTCTTAAAGTAAGTGTCTATGCGTGACAAATCAATTGATTTAGCGATACAAAAGCTTAAACATTCCATGATATTGATAACCTACGGTATTTGCAGTGAGTGACATATAAAAAATAATAAACCCGTCTGTGATACAGATACAAGTATATAATGGTAATTATATGCTATTTTAGTGATTATTCCAAATTTAGTGATTGTAGCGGTGCGTTGATGTCTTTCCCTTGTCCTCTCACAAAGGGAGAAAGGAAAGACATCAAACCTACATTTCGCTATCGGCAGTTTCTCGGGTCGTATAAGTTTTTTTCTTATCCGTAGCGCCGCCTAGCCATTGAGGGCAGACTTCTAGAATATCAGCTATTTTATGAAGCTGATCTTTATCTGGGAGCAGGTGTCCAAAGATCATTGAGTTTGCTAAATGACGCGAAACCCCAAATACTTTAGATACCGCCTTTGTTTTTTCAGCTAATTCCTCGGGAAAACCTAATGTAGCTAGTTCGCGATTAAAACGTTGCGAAAATACTTTACTGTTCATTTTTTCACTCCGTGAAAAAAACAATATTCAGCACCACGCAAAGCAAATGCTGCCCTGAGACTGATTAATCCTTGAATCAGACAAAAGAGTAATTTCACAATAAGTGATGAGCAACTTATTAAAAATTACATCAATGATGTTATAACCCATTTTTTTTTAATAGCAAAGTTTTTTTTAAATTGGAATCAATTGGTTACTATCAAATTGGCAGATTGGCAAGTACTTGGGCAAATATGGGATTTAAATCAATTTAGGTTACTGCTAATCAACGCGACCTCTCTTTAGAAATCATTAGTTTTGTGAGCCATCTGTAAAATATGAAAATAAAATAAGCGCTGATCTTATTAATTTTACTCAGTGTCCTTATCATGGTATATTTGTATAATTTTAATATAAAATAGGTTGCTGCCATGACTCATGCATATGAGATTAAATATTCTAAACTTTCTAAAAAATACAAAGACCAATATGATAACATTGGTATTATCTTAGAAACGCTTGAGAAACATGCTAGTCATTATTTCAATCTGGAGGAACTTGACCGGCTGTCTCCAGAAGAATTGGAAAGTAAGAGTCCCTATTTAACATTTTTTGATAATTGTATTAAAAGCAGTAAACAAGAGGAGTACACCGAAGAGGAAATTTGCACCACATTATTTCCCTTTATTCATTTGACGATAAACCAGCATGGATGGAGTTTGGCTGATTTTACTGTTCCTAAGGGCTGCACTCAAGAAATAGGTTTTGTTGAAAAATTTGAAGCAAAGAAATTAGGTGCCGATTTAACTCAAAATACGGTCTTAAATAATTATGCATTCACGCCGTTAGATATGCGTCGAACGGCGGCAGCAAGCAAGGTAGCTCCGACTGTATTAGAGTTAAGTCATATTAGTTTTTTAAAAGACTTGAATCTTTCTTCGTCACAAAAACCTTACTATATTCGCAGTGATTCGGGTGATCAAAAAGGACTTTCTCAATGGATTTTACTTTATTATAAAGGCGGGTGCCCCTTTCTTTACAGCGAGTCTCCCATATCCGAAGAAGATAAAATTACCCTCAATTCTTTTTTCAAAAAATCTCCCTCAATCGAAGGGGGTAGTGCGGCCTTATCGATGTCTTCTGGTATGCGGACAGTTGCTCGCTATATAGAGGCTGCAGGTGGTGCTGGATTATCCAGTTTAGGGGATTATTTTTCATTATTGATTGAATGGGTTTGGTTTACTGCTGGTCAATCCCCATTGACATTTAAAGTTCCATCTACATTTAATTTTAGTTGGGGATATTTTAGACAGCATGTGCTTAGGTATTCGCCTCAACCGAAAGAGATGATTCCTTTTCGTTTGTTAGATTTTTACTCTTCAGCAATCCCAGATGAAAATCTTCAGGTTAATGATCATATACAAAGCCGCTCTTATTATCTGGGTTTAGATCAAGCTTTAGCGGATCCGAAATTGGGTTTATTACAGGCTGATCCTAAGAGAAATAGAATAAGTCTTAATGTGCCTGAGCTCATTGATGTGTCGCAAGTGGAATTAGCTTACCTGCCATATGGCGCTAAAGTCAGATATGGCTTTTCTGCGCCTATCTTACAAAGCAAACTTAAACCTGGTGTAGGAAGTTGCGTAGAGAATATGGGCACAGCATTCGTGATTAACGTATTTCGTGCCTGCGCTAAAGAAAAAATATTAAGGATTACCTTACCGTCGAAATATCAATTAGATCCGACAGAACAGGCTTTAATTTGTTATTTGATGAGGAATAATCCTTTTGTGTGCGAATTTGAAAACGTGTCAGGGAATGTTTCGTTGGCTACGATTAAAGCGGATTTGAAACATATTTTTGCACGTAATCGATGGTTATCAGCAAATCATTACTTGCCCCCGCTTTTAGCCGAGTTTTGGACTGTAGCCGCTGAATATTGGGTCGCTTATTTAAAAGATTCACCTGATTTGTTTTCAAAAGAAGATGAGGTGGTTGAGTTTAAGCGCTGTATTAACGAAATGGGCTATCATGGATTAGTGCCATTATTAGCTTATTTGCATGAGAAAGAGAGTGAATTAAAATCACTTTTTACCCCTTTGCTCAGAAGAAATGATAAACCCCTTGCTTTTTATGCAGGGTTTCAGGCGAAAGAGGTCAAGCCATATACACAAGCTTTAATTAAACATCTCAAAGCAGGCAACTATTTTCCATTTAAACAATTAAGCATTTCTTTTATCCTTGGTGTGAATGATGACCTTATTGCTCTTTTAGACGAGCTGAGTCAGTTGGAGTCCTTTGAAAAAATCAGCTTAACAGATTGCTCTGCCTCGGTTGAAACTTTCGCTGCATTGGAATCTTTTCTGCAGGCCTTACTTGTGCATGCAAGGTCCAATACAAATTGGACTAGCCCTCTGGATATTCCGGAGTTAGAACAGCCCTCTAATCATCCTCGTTTTGCTGAAATAGTTAAACTTTATAATGAACTTAATAATCTTTTAATTTACAGAGCACGGGAAAAATGTGCTAAAGGCTTGTTGACCATTATCCCTTTTAAAGACGCGTCGGCTGGTCAACTTGTAGATGATGAGAATGAGGTTTTTGAGGATGCTCAGGAGGATGCTCATGAGAATATTACCGGAACACCAGCTAAAATAAGCCAATCCAGTTCTTCTGTAGTTAAAAAATTCCAAGATTCTGTGCAACTCTTAACAGAAGCGCTTTCTCTAGAGCGCTCTGGTGGTATTTCATTGCAAATGCAGCAACAACAACAAATACAGCAGGAAAGAAGCCGTGCCTTAGAAAAAGAGATGGAGCAGGGAACCGCTTATGAAGACATATTGCCTTCTTTATTGGTAGACTATCAAAATATTGATGAGGTGCTTGGCGAACATTATCAAAAATTGACTCAAAAGCATCTTATCGATACTGAAAAAGCAACTTTGAGTGGGGATACCGAGTTACAAAGTTTCTTTCACACTTGGATCAATGCTAATCCTTTGGTTGCAACCAAACATATCATTCAAAAAATGACAAAAGCCGCTGCAGAAATGTTGCTTAAGCATCATCGCCAATTTTCTGGTGGATTAAATGTTCATAATTTACCTCGAGGATTTTATACGCAACGCCTGTCCACCGGTCAGTTGGTATTAGGCTATAAGTCGACATTGGGTTATACCACTAATCATAATCCATTGACCCTGCAATTAACTTATCAACAACCCCAGCTTGAAAGAATACTCGGAAATTATTTGCAGTTTGGACCAGATATGACTCATTTGAGATTACTAGCCCAGTTGCAGCCCGAGTTACCTCTTGAGGAAAGACAAGAACGCTTCCATGAGCTATCCCAAACTAAGATGACAAAAAGATGGGCTGATTTTTTTAAGCATCTAGAGAATAAACAATGGATTTTAGATAATTGGGAATTAGTTTATTCTGCTTATAGATCGACCCTACCTGAGGATTTAATACTAGATCTTTTTGCAACAAAACCTATCCAATTAACTTCGGAAGACATGTATGCTTTGTTATTAAAAGACATTTATAAAGACGAATCCAAGAGCGCTCAACATCAACGTATTTTGAGTTTATTAATCAGCCAGGAAGGAAAAGATTATTCAAAAGCCTTAGGACAAATCTATTCTCGATATGGTAATTATGGACTGGAGCGATTTGCAAATCTTCTATTAACTATCGCAGATCATTTATCTCCTGAATTTTTAGAGCATTTTTTCACGAATTATCTAGCTTACTGCGATTCATTTACTCCCTTACTGCAAGAAAGTAGTTTAAATGCTATGGAAGAAATGCTAAAAGAATTAGCTAATGATCTTTTAGAAAAAGAGTTTTTCCAGCAATTTATTGAGTTGCACATGCAAGCGATTGAATGGGAAAATTGGGTGTCTTTATGGAAAGGATTCCGATATTTTTATAACCAAATAAAAGACATGGATTTGGTGACAGAGTTCAAACCAGAGCTCTTAGTCAGCATAATGCCAGCAAAACAAAATTTATTTCCCTGTTTTGAGCGTATTTTAAATTCTTTGGAAAAGATTCCTAACCAAGATTTACGTAAAGCGTATATTAAAGAGCTCCGCGGTCTTGATTTAACGGAAGGCGGCGCCCCCTATGCTGTGTGCCATGAGGGGTTTATTCTGGTTGATCCTTCTCTTGAACTGACCAATTTTAAAGACGGTAGCCCAAGCTATGCTCCCCCGATGACGAAGTTGTATACTGATCAATGGCAACCTTTACACGCCTTACGTGCTTTAGCCTCAAAAAGTCATATTAAACCAGCTGATTACAAGATTTTGAGTCAGGCCTCTTTATCAAAAGAGAGCTTGATCTGGGCGTTGCATACCAAGTGGGATAGTGCTCAGAATCTTATAGATTTTTGCAGCACAGAAGAAGCGGCCTTTTTACTGGATATTGCAGCTCATTTTTATCATGTTTTTTATGAGGAGGTGCAGCTTGATAGATGCTTTCCACTCAACCTATTTAGTTTATTAAGTACCAGAAGCACTGATCTTCGGGCTGTTTTAGCTAAGTACCCTGATAGTACTACTTTTTTTGAATGCCTAAGTAGCTTGCCCCAAGAGCAAAAACTGCAAGAATTAGATCGCATTTTTTCTTTATTTACACAAGCTCCTTTATCACATAAGCACTTGGACCAAGGTTTGTTTTTAGCCACTTTATTTGGTGTGAGCGCGAGTGAATTAGAAGAGTTCTATTTAAAAAATAAAGCGTTAAAACGGGTCACTAGCAATGAGCTGGTTATTTTAATTCGCCAGCTGTTGTCTTTGGATACAACCACGTTGCCACAAGATCTAGCAGAAAGAAAATTAATTTGGGATGCTATTTTGAATGGCATTCAGAGCATGGATAAACATCCTTTAACAGTCGCAGAATCTCGTAAAGAGCTGATGTACCATTTGAGGGATAATTTAAATTTAGTGTTTAAAAGTTCTCTTTCCGGAGCTTATCGTCAGATAACTGATGACGATCTACAATCCTTAGCATTAGCTCAGTTTTTTGAACAACATGCTGATCGCTTAAGAGTATTTTTAAAAACACATATTGCCATTTCTATTGCACCAGAAGATGAAAGGTCATTAATACCATTGATCGAATTTTTCAAACGATTACAGCTTAATAAGACCTATATTAATGAAGTGGAGCCTTTGCTCGCCACACTTGAGCGCGTATTAGAACAATATCCTCAAAAATGTTGGACTGCTTCTTATTTTAATGGGTTATTACGTGCTTTGCAGCCCCAAGATAGTGCAGCTGGTTTTCCTATGGGAATATTAGAAGCTCTCTTGAAGGAGCCACAAAGCCCATTTGCTCCGTTAGCGATTGATGAAGTACAACCTGATTTTGATAAAGAGGGCACATGGGGTGGTATTTTTAATGCTATTTTAGCTAAGGATGAGAGCTTTACCCGGATGCAACAGGCCGATTTAGCTAAATTGGCTATCAGGACCAGTGAAGATCCTAATTTTATTATGGGTCTTGTGTTGAATTTAGCTCAAAAACAGTATCATGGCTTGCGTGATGTTATTTTAACCCGCTTATTAAAAAATGATTCTGAAAAATTTGAGGTGATTCTTAAACAGTCTGAGGCGTTGGTGGCATTGCCCCATGAAGGCATAGTCGATGCTGATTGGACCGCAACCTGTCAATTATGGATTGAAACACTCACTAATCATCCTAATTTAGAAGAGCAATTAATTAATTTCACTCTAAGCGCTTCTCACAATGACAATCAGAAAAAAGTGCAAATTTTACACATTACGGCTTGGAGTAGTTTTCCCTCGCATCAATACCCTACCGTTCCTCGCGCCAATTATTTGAAAGGGGAGGGTCGCAAGGCACTTAAATTGGTTGAGCGATTATCTACACTCTCAGAAGAAGAGCTGACCCAGCTTCATCAATGCTACCCAGGAAGGCCTGCGCCTGATACTCGAGATCTATTAGCCTTTATTAAACATAAAGAGGCTCAATCCATTGATGAGGCACTTGGGGCGTTTTTAACAGAAAAGCAATCTGCATTCCGCCAGGATTATCAGGGCTTATCCAGTGCTCGAGAAGCTGATTTGTTAAGGATGTTGGAGCTGACCCATGTCACTCGTGGGCTTGAAAACAATTCACTTAATTCAGAAGCTGGATTTAAATTAATGCTCATGTTCCAGTATTTAAAACAACTTGAGCAAGGTCATGCTACAGTGAGTCAGGATAATAAGCCACTTAGCAAAATGACTCAGCAGGAATTACAAGAAGCATTCCGCGTATGCTCGGAAGCTTCTCGTGAGTACCCTACTGATGAGCGACTCAAAACACAAGTGTGGGCTATTTTATTTGAAGTTTTAGGCCGAACTACTGGAAAATATCCCCATTTAGCGCAGCAATTTGCTTTAATTGCTAATGACTTATTGCTAGCTAACGATCACTCTAGCATTCTGCAATTAAAGACAGGCGAAGGGAAAAGCCATTTTGTGGCTATGCGGGCAGCGCGACATGCAGGCTTAGGCAAAAAAGTGGATGTGTGTACGGCAAAATGGAGCTTGGCGGAACGTGATTTATTAGATTATCAACAATTTTTTAATTTTTTAGACATTAAAACTGCAAATATTCAAGCTCGTTCTCCGAGAGAAATTTATATTAATGCGGATGTTATTTATACAACACCAGGAGATTTATCGCTATTTCTTGATGAACAAGCCAGTCAAGGAATACCAATTCCTGTGGATCCCACTTCGCGAGTTGGATTAGGGGATGAATTTGACTTTTTGTATTATGAAGGTCAGAAAATTCAATTTAACTACGCACGTCATACGGGAATCACGCCTAAAGAAATGGCTTGGTTTTATCGCGGTTTGAATGGATTTTATGATCAAGCGATTAAAGGCAATCGCACGATGACGCGTGAGAATTTACAGCAATGCTTTGAATTTTTGACAACACGTGCCAATGAAGATGGCCTGCTTTATTTAGAAAGCATTACTCCTATGGTTCTACTGGGTTGGTTACAATCGACTCATGAAGCAGCTAGCCTGAAACATGGGGTGAATTATACTGTTCGTTTAGAACAAGTAAAAATCGGTGAAGAAGAGTTTCCTTTACGAGAAATTTACCCTTTAACGAAAGACATGCAAGCAGCGGTTGGTTCCACGTTTAGCCATGGGGTTCACCAACTATTGGCAGAGCGTTTGAATACCGAGGCTCAGAAGAAAGGTGAGGCACAAAATCATCATGTGCATCCAGAAAGCCATATCATTAGTTCACAAGTGTTTTCACAACGATTAAAAACTTTATGGGGACATTGGGAAGGATTTACAGGAACTGTTTCAACCTCTCAAGCCAATGAATTATATGAGGAACATAAGACGGCCGTTTTGCGTGTTCCAACGAATCAAAAAGATCTACGTAAATGGCCTGCACCAAAGTTTTTTGAAAACCCACAAGATTGCTTAAGCAGAATGGCTGGGGATATTAGGTCAAGACTTCATCAAAAAAAATCGATTTTATTTTGTTGCGCAACTGATGCTGAAGTAAACGAAATGGTAGAAAAGATTAAACATTATTTTACCCCAGAGGATTATAATCAATATTTTATTTCTTATACCAATGAATCGCATGAGTCATCGGCCGATATTTTACGTCGTAAAAAAGATATGGAAGGTGATTATTTAGGTCAGAAGCAGCAAGGAGTTGTTTTGATAGCGGCAGGCTTTGGACGAGGTGATAACGTCGATGTAGAAACTGTCATGTTAGGTTCAGTCCATGATGAAAATGATTTAGGCCAAAAAGGTGGGCGAACAGCAAGGAATGGTGAGGAAGGAGAGGTTCTTCAATATTATCTTATTCGCGAGATTAATACAGAACTTGCTCGATTGATTAGTGCTTTAAATCAATCTGGTTTTAAACAAGAGATATTGGCAGAGCTTACTAATAAGGAGCATCCATTAACCGGTTATGTTGAAAGCCCTAGTCAGAAAGGGTCATTAACTCGATGCGATTCAAATATCAAATTTTCTTTTTTATTGCGTCTTAGAGAATATATTGCTGCAAAAGATAATTATTTATCACTTATCTTTCATGAGACTAAAGCCAGTGTTTCTTCTGAAGGAATTAATAAAATAGGCATGGCGAGTGTTGAAGACAAAGAAAAATTAATTAGAGGATTTGCCTTTTTCTTGAATGAGTTAGAAAAAAAATGGATGGAAATACGAGCAGCTCATACAGACAATACCGAAGAGAGTATTCGTTTATTAAATGCATTTATTCAAGACAGTTGTCATGCTACTAATGGGTATCTTGCTGGGCTATTTAGGGGGTATAGTGAATTTAAATTTAGCCCTTCATTGCCTAAAGAATCGCAATTTATTTTAGATAATCCTGTTGTGCAAAGCGAGGACGTTTTATTACGCTCTGCGGCGCAAGGATTACTTCTGAAGTTGTCTGATTTACCGGAAGATGCTAACTCCTGGGATGAGCTTGTAGCGGATATTATTGAACTCGAAGAGGAGTCTTTACCTAAATTTAGATTGTTATTAGAGGTTTATCAGGCTGCCCCTCAGATCTTATTTAACGAGTTGAACGGAAAGATTAATGCAATTAAAGGGGAGCATTTAATTACTGAGCAGACTACAGCGTATGTTGAGCATCTGAAATTGGAGAACATTACCGAATTTTTCGTCAAGACCTCTTTAAGTGTCCAACACCAGAAACAAATTAGACTGGCTTTAGCGACTTTGCCTTCACGAGCAAGTAATTTAGCTTTAGACTACCTTTTATCGCCTGAGCATAATAATTACCCTCAACATGTGGACAGAATATTTAACATGCTTATGTACAGTGCAAAAAACAATGAGGTCAGTCTGTCCTATTGGGAGAATCCGATAGTGCGGGATGATTTACTGAGCTTACCGGTTGATTGTTTTGATGAAAAAGTGTATCTCAATGCAGGTGTTTTAGTGGGTATTAAAAAATTCCTAGATCGATTTGTCGATTCAGGTAAGCAAGAAAAAGAGTATGTGGAATTATTTAAGCAATTCGTACGTAGCATGGAATATCAACCAGAACATCGTAAACGCTTATTTTCTCAGTATGAAATCATTATCAATAGATCAAATAATGCGCCGGTTGATGTATTAAAGCAATTAGCGCAATTAAGCGAATATTTTAAAGCCCCAGAGAATTTAAATATTCTGAAAAATTTGACGGAAAAGATGAAAAAAGAATATGAGCAGCCACGAGTAACAGTTGCAGAGCTGGATAGTCTTTTGGATAATCTTTTAAAATTAGGGCCTAATCTTTTAAGTATTTTACCGGTACTAGAGTCTCATATTGCCTTAGAGGGAAAAGAATTTATCACTCGTTTAAATATTATTTCGCGGCTAGATCCTGAGATAATGATAGACCTGCGATTATTTTTGAAGGATTATTTTCCTAAAAATCCACTATTGAAAAAAACTGAGAAAATTGCAGAATATGAAGAGACGCTAGGCTTGTTAAAAGAGGTGTTTAAGAAAGAAACAAGTAGCCCCTATCAATTGGGGAAAATATTTAACACCTTTAATAATTATTTAATCAGCGATGTCTTTGAAAGCTTTCCAGATAAGAAGGCTTTATTTGATGGTATTCATCAAATAGCTCTCAGAAAGATTGGTGCGAAAGATTTATTTCCATTGTTTGAAAATACACAAAAAATGGGGACTTTCGTCTATTTAAGTCATTTATACCCAGAACATATAGAGACTTTATTAGCCTGTGAACCATTAGTTGCTATGATAAGTCAAATAGAAAATAAAGAGACTAAGGAATCAACGATAGCATCAATTAAACATTTAATGGAAAATATTAAGCAGTACAATACACCACTGAAATCAGTAAAAGAAAGATTACTGACCTTTACGCCAAAAGAATTGTGGCGATTGTTAGATATTTGTTCTGAGCAAAGTGGAAATGAAGTAGAAATATTGTTTAATTCATTAGTTTCTGTGACTGCTGAAAATTTGACGCCACAAGAGTATCATGTCATTTTTGACTTTTATAAGCATCTAACGGAAAAACCACTATGGATTCAAAAAAATCTAATGGGCATGCCTGTTAATGATAGATTGTACTTAATGAATCTTTTAAAACAGGGTGCGTTTATTCTGCAGGATCAATCGGCGGGATGTCCCGTGTTTTCTGAAATAGACAATAATAAGTTATTTCAATGTGGTCTAAATGCTTATCAAGCGCAGGTTCAACAAATACTTCGCTCTTCTCAATCTATATCTCACTCACGAGGCTTGTCACGTGCACAGCAAGGAAGTTTGCTTCAAGTAATGAGTGAATTAAATACCATTGGAAAAGCACCTATGCTTCAAGAGATCACAGGTAGTGTGAAAAAAGAGTTAATGATTAACATGAAAGACTCTATCACCCTGTATGAAAAAATTAAGTTAAAAGATCATAAGCGATATATCGCAATGGCTGCAAAAATTCATGATTTAGAAAATGCAACAGGTAAAAGTTATGCTGAGATGATGAAAGGGATCCGAGACATTAAAATGGAATTGATGCGGAATGATGTTGAAAAAGCATCTAAACAACGATTGCCCCGATTGCATTTTTTTGGACAAAGTCGTTTATACAGAACTATGAATAATATTGAGGACATGGTATTAAAAGCGTGGGTTGCGGAGGCGCACCAAAAAGTGGAAACGTCAGAGCATTTTGTTGAAAGCTACCGTGAGACACGTGATAGTTATGTTGATCAATTAAAAACATCATTACACGAGTGGAATACAAATCGTGACGCTAAAGGTTATGGGTTATTTAAAAATAAAGCGGTGTCTTTAGCTTCGCAACTGCAGTCGCTGACGCACGAAGGTGTAGTTGACTATCTTAAGGCGCATAAAAAAGAGATCGATAGCCTTCCAGGGACATTAAAGGCAATTGTGAAAGAAGTCCTAGCGCATGATGCAGAAATTCCATCATCACAACTGAAACCTGGTGAATAGATACTTATGTTTGGAAAAAATAAGCAGGTAGGAAAATCTTTTTTTAAAGAGGCAAAAAAAAATGAGCTATTAGTGACGAGTCGTTTTTTTACCCTTCAAGGTGAAGGTCCTTATCGAGGATATCCTGCTTATTTTATTCGTTTGGCCAAATGTAATTTGGCCTGTTCATTTTGTGATACCTATTTTGATTCAGGTGATTGGCAAAGTTTTTCTTTTTTGTTAGAAGAAGCAGATGCAGTGATTAGTGAGTTTTTTAATCAGCGTGATATGCCAGTTCCTTCATGGGCTCAAGGCCGTTCAAAAAAAATGGTCCTCGTGATTACTGGGGGAGAGCCTTCATTGCAGAATAATTTAGGTTCTTTTTTAGAAGAGGCGCAACAATATTTTCAAACCACGCAAATTGAATCGAATGGCACCTCTCTCATACCCAATCTTCCTGAAAGTACTACCCTAGTTGTTAGCCCTAAATGTTTGGAAAGAGAGGGTGAGGTTGTTCGTTACCTCAAACCAAATCCATCCGTCTTAAAACGCGCCGATTGTTTGAAATTTGTGATGTCTTCTCCAGAAAACCCAAGGTATTTAGCTTACAGCAAAATACCTTCTTGGGCACATGATTGGGCCGAAACAACAAAAAAACAAATTTTTATCAGTCCGATGAACATTTATAAAAAGGAACCGCAACGGGTTAAAGCGATTCAAGATCAAGAGGATACTCTTACCCTGAAAGAACGTTCTGAAATTAATGAGGTCATTAGTTTTTGGGAGCCTGGACTTTTGGATTTAAAGAAAAACCAACGTAATCATGAATATGTTGCAGAGTATTGTATGAGGTATGGGTTCATACTTAATCTGCAAATCCATTTATTTGCTAGTTTGCCTTAATAACACATCAAAATCCTCTCTATTTAGATTATTTTAACTCAAAATGGCAATATTTTTTAATTTTTAAACTTTATTAAGACAAAATAGGGTATAATGCTGGACGAAATTTGTTTAGCGAGAAAATTTATTGTAAATTATCTCTAGGAATTTAACGTTTAGGAGCCAGGAACGAATGAAGAAAGTTGCCTTATTGATACTGGGTTTAATTGTCGCTCAAGTTGCAATTTCCAATAACGTAGTCCCTACGCAGTTTGCCAAGCATGATGTGACCCTTACTGGATTACAATCTGGGGAAGGACGTTATATTCTACGCACAGAATACGTCAATGATAAATTTAGATTAGGCCAATACTCTTGTGTAGGAGCTAATCAAACGGTGTACTATAATCAGTATCATTCACCAAAAAATCACACCCCATTTCATGAAGATCATTTAATTAAATTTTCTATCTGCCAAGATGAAACTTTAGCTAACTGCCAAGAATTTGCGGTAGATAGATATGCAATTTTTAAAGGCCTGCATGGTTATTTTCAAAGTGATATCAGTTCTGCAACAGTCGATATTTCCAAATTAAAAAATGCATTCCAAGGATGCGAGCCTGAGCCAGAATTAGATGAAATAGTAAAACAGGCCATACACAAAAGTGATCGCCGTTTTGCCCACGTAGGTTGATTTAATTTCTATTAAGCCGTAGCCTGGTTGCTTGCAACCGGGGGTGCATTCCAGAAATGAGGGAGTGTGCTGCAACCAGGCTACGTTGGCTTTCTATTCCACTCTACACAATCCCAAACATTACTTGGCTCTTTATTCTCAAATAAGCATAAGGAACCGGTGGAAATTTTAATCCCATGTTGCACACTGAAGGTCGAAAAATCACCCGTAAGATAAGGCGCAAAACGCGCAATGCCATTGCTGGTCACGACTAAACAGGTTTTTCCTGCAAAGTCAGTTCGAATACGTTCGGCAAAATGCATCCAATTATTGATAATATCATTAGGATCTACATCCCAGCCCTTGGGAACAATGGCTTGAGTCTCCCAAGAACTAAGTGTTTCTTTCCCTAATCGAGCTAAAACCTTTTCTTCAGGCTGATTTTCATCTGGGCCATAATCAATTTCATTAAAAATAGACAGTGTTTCAATAGGTAAGTTAGTGCCCATAGCTTGCTGAGCAAGTTCTGCGGTTTGGATGGCGCGCTTTAATTTTGAGGTAAAAATAAGATCAGGGATAAGATTATTTTGTTTCAAATAAGTCCCCAGCAGGCTTCCTTGAGCTAAACCACTTTCAACCAGTGGTAAATCAGTAATCCCAACTCTTCTTAGGACCTCACCCGGTGCAAAGGTATTGCCATGGCGTGCAACGAGTAATCGTGTGATCATAATAACTCACCATGTTTTGCAATTAGTTCTTCTGCGCGAACAATATCTTCAGGACTATCTACACCAGACATATTAGCTCTACCCTTATAATCAACAAGCACACAACGGATGGTATAATTATTTTCTAAAAGACGTAATTGTTCCAGTCCTTCAAGCTGCTCAAAGTGACTTTCAGGTAACTTTACGTATCGCTCTAGCATCTCTAATGAATAACCGTACAGACCAATATGACGAAATACAGGACTTTTAACGCTTTTTTTCCGTAATTCTTTCTCTTGACGTATCGCCGGAATAATATTTTTACTGAACCAAAACGCATTGCCTGTGGTTTCATTAAAAGTAACGGTAGTTCCACTGAATGGGGTCGTTAACTTATTTTGGCGTAAATTATCTAATTGTTCCCATGTTAATTGGGTCACTGGAGTGACAGCATCACAAGGAGAGGCTGCAAAGGTATCAATCATGGCGCGTAAAAAATCAGGAGGGGTTAAGGGGGCATCCCCTTGCATGTTTAAAATAAAATCTGGCTTATTTGTCATTTGGCGTACTGCCTGTGCAACACGATCGGTACCTGTATTCGCCTCTATAGGAGTCATTACTGCCATGACACCCAGCTTATTACAATGTTGAACAATACGTTCATCATCGGTTGCTACGACAACAGAGACATTTTTTAGTCCTTTTGCAGCGGCTAAAGACACGCCTACCACTCGCTGCAGCATAGTTTGGCCTTTAATCAATGCTAAAGGCTTTCCTGGTAAGCGCGTAGAGGCGTAACGGGCTGGAATAATAATGGCTGTTTGCATGGGAATCTACCTTGTAAAGTAGCCTGGATGAAGTACACCCTACGCTCTGGATGACGTAGGGTGCGCTGTAAGGAGGCTACTTGCGCAGCATATCTTGATGCGCAAAATAATTTAAATTAAGTTCACGTGCCGCTTTGACATCATCCAACCGTTTCACGGGCAGGGTGTGAGGCGCTTCTTTCAAAAGATTAGGATCTTCCATAGCTTCCTCTCTAATGCGTTTCATAACCTGAACAAAATTATCCAGCTCTTGTTTACTTTCTGTTTCAGTTGGCTCAATCAGTAAACATTCAGCGACCAGTAAAGGAAAGTAAGTGGTTGGCGCATGAATTCCATAGTCTAGTAATCGCTTAGCCAGATCCATGGCGTTAATGCCATAAGCTTTTTTCTCAGGACTTAAAGTAATGATAAATTCATGAGAAGCACGGCGGCTTGGATAGGCTGCTGTATAACCTGCTTTAGTTAATTCTTTAAGTAAGTAATTCGCATTAAGTGTTGCATATTCGGAGACTCTTAGTAAACCTTCTTTCCCTAAGACGCACATGTAAAAATAAGCACGTAATAAAATACCGGCATTACCCATAAAACAAGATAAACGGCCAATACTATGAGGGTAATCGTGTCGAGTGGCCCATTGGTAGCCTGATTCGGTTTTTTTGACGATTGGCAAAGGCATAAAAGGCAGAAGACGTTTTCCAACTGCTACGGGACCTGCACCCGGACCGCCACCACCATGAGGTGTTGCAAAGGTTTTATGCAGATTCAAATGCATGACATCAAAACCCATATCCCCAGGCCTTACTTTACCCAGAATCGCATTTAAATTCGCACCATCATAATATAATAAACCGCCAGCTTCATGAACTAAGGCAGCAATTTCTTTTATTTGACGCATAAACAACCCTAATGTTGAGGGGTTGGTGAGCATAATCCCTGCAGTTTTTGGACCCAATTTATTTTTTAATTCTTCAAGATTAATGTCACCGTCTGCTGCGGTCGCAATCTCAACGATTTTAAATCCACACATGGCTGCAGAGGCAGGATTAGTTCCGTGTGCTGCATCAGGAATTAGCATTTCATCACGCGTCGTATCACCGCGTGATTGATGGTAGGCTTTGATCATTGCTACCCCAGCAAATTCACCTTGTGAACCGGCCATTGGGGTTAAGGAAACGCCGGCCATCCCTGTAATTTCCGCGATTTTTTCCTGTAGATGATACAAGGGCTCTAAGACACCTTGACTGTCTTGTTCTGCCGCTAATGGATGTCGATTCAAGAAATTAGGCATTGATGCGGCTTTATGCACGCCACGAGGATTGTATTTCATCGTGCAAGAGCCTAAAGGATAAAAATTACTGTCGATCGCAAAATTTTTATGGGACAAACGCGTAAAATGACGAACGACCTGTAACTCTGAGCAAGCAGGCATTCTAGGCGGCATTTTACGCTGAAACTCTTCAGGAACTGCGTAGTTGCTATGCGAAATTTTGGGAGCTTGTGCCCTGGCTTGGCGGTTTTTTTGGGATAATTCAAAAATCAACATAATTTGCCTTCCATTTTTTGAATAAGGTCTTTGAGTTCGTTGCAATGTTTTACTGGAACGAATTCAATCAATTGATAACTTGCAATATCAGCTAAATAATAGGGATCTTGTTTAAAGATGGATTCTAAATAATCCCGATCATTCGTGGCTGCAATGATAATGCCCCCTGTGCGTGGTTTCATCGGTCCTGACATCACCAATAAACCTTGTTTGTAGTAATAATCAAGAAACTCCCGATGCGCACTTAAGTATTTATCTACTTCAGTATCGTCTACTAGATAAGTTAATTGAACTACAAACATGAGGCACCTCGTTCACTCAGAATAGATTTTAAGGTGTTTGCATACAATTTCAGATCTTCCAAAGTACGCATTTCTGTAGCACAAACTAACAAAGTATCTTGTAATTGAGGGTAAAAAGTACCAACAGCATAACCGCCAGTAATTCCGGCCTGAGCTAACTGCTTTAGTACATCCTCTACGGGTTTATTTAATTTGAGTAAGGCCTCATGGAAATAGGGGGCGCTAAATACTTGGCTTACCCCATCAATTTGAGTGAGCATTTCCACTAATTCATGTGTATTTTGGTGACATTGGCTGGCTACTTGGCGTAGACCTTCTGCTCCCAAAAGACTCATGTGAATGGCTGCTGCCGTCACCAATAACCCCTGGTTAGTGCAAATGTTTGAAGTGGCTTTGGCGCGGCGAATGTGTTGTTCGCGAGCCTGTAGGGTTAAAGAGAATCCTCGTTTGCCTTCTTTATCTACTGTACATCCAATAATGCGGCCGGGCATTTGCCGGACGTGAGCCATTCGAGTACTTAAAAAACCAAAATAAGGACCTCCCGATGCCATTGGTGAACCTAAAGGTTGCCCTTCACCACAAGCTATGTCCACGCCATGTTCACCCCATAATCCGGGTGGCTTGATTAAGGCTAGGGAAACTGGATTAACACAGCCTATGCTAATGATTTTATTTGCATGCGCCCAATCACTTAGTTGATCCACTGACTCGAGGCAACCAAAGAAATTAGGCTGGGCAATCACTAAGGCTGTAATGTCTTCACCTGTATAGCTATCTAAGGCCGATAAGGACGTGATCCCTTGTTGAGCGTCAAAGGGTAAGGTGATGATTTCAATATGTTGACTTGTTAAAATAGTGTCAATTGTTTCTCTATAAAGAGGGTGGATTGTCCCTGCAACTAAGATGCGATTAGTCTTACTGTGTTTGTTGACTCTCACGGCCATTAAAATAGCTTCTGCCATGGAAGTCGCACCATCGTACATGGATGCGTTTGCGACATCCATGCCGGTTAATTCACAAATCATGGTTTGGAATTCATACAATAATTGCAGCGTTCCTTGGCTGGCTTCAGCTTGGTATGGGGTATAGGCGGTTAAAAACTCACCGCGGGAGGTAATATCCCAGACTGCAGCAGGAATGTGATGCTCATAGCAACCAGCTCCTAAAAAGCAAATGCCATTACGGTTTGTATTGGCTAGTTGCTGCGCTTCTTTCAATAGGTCCATTTCATTGATGCCAGCAGGCATATTTTGAAAACCTGCATATTGCAAAGATGCTGGAATTTCATCAAATAAAGCCTGAGTGTCTTTCACGCCAATGGCGTGAAGCATTTCTTGGGTATCTTCCTCTGTGTGTGGAATATAAGGCATAATTAATGTTCCTCAGCAGTCTCATTTTGATATTGTTCGGCGCTTAATAAGCTTTCAAGCTCATGAGCATGATAGGGTTTTAGTTTAACTAGCCAGCCTGCGCTGTAGGGGTCGGTATTAACCAGGGCAGGGTTTTCAACTACGTCTTTATTAACAGCCGTGACTACACCACTTATTGGCGCATAAAAATCAGATGCCGCTTTGACTGATTCAACAACGCCGAGCTCATCACCTACGTTGACTTCATCTCCAATTTCAGGCAATTCAACAAAAACCATATCGCCTAAAAGTTGCTGTGCGTGATCAGTAATTCCTACCGTGACTTCATTTTGTTCTTCTCTTAACCATTCATGGGTGGAGGTAAATTTTAATTGATTCATTCTAGTTATCCTTAATTTTAATCAGCTCTGTTTTTTAAATCGCTTGCCCATGTTTTATAAAACGGGGTTTACCAACTTTAGCGGGAATTAACTTGCCGCGAATATCAATCATCACCTCATCGCCAGTTTCTATGGGAACACGAGCCAAAGCGATGGAGTTTTCTAATGTGGGAGAATAACTGCCGCTGGTGATAATGCCATCAGGATAACCTTCGACCACAACGCGTTGCCCATGTCGCATTACGCCTTTATCCAATAGGGTGAGGCCGACCATCTTAAGTTTAATTCCCAATTGTTTTTGAGCAAATAATGCCCCCATACCGATAAAATCACGCTCTTCAGGGGTCCATTTAATGGTCCAGGCAAGCCCTGATTCTAATGGGCTGGTGCTTGTATCCATGTCTTGCCCATAAAGCATCATACCGGCTTCAAGTCTTAATGTATCTCGAGCAGCTAAACCACAAGGTTGTATGCCGGCATTTAATAAATCGGTCCATAAGGTTGTTATAAGGGCTTGAGGTACAATAATTTCCAGGCCATCTTCACCGGTATAACCTGTGCGTGCGAAGAACCATTGATCAACATCCACACATTCAAAAGGGGTGAGAGTAGACACGGCATCGACCTGAGCAGGATTCAGTATTTTGCATGTTTTAGCGATGGCTTGAGGGCCTTGAACCGCGATCATTGCCAATTCAGTTCTTTCTTGTAAGCCTACGGCAAAACCCTCACTTTTTTGGCGAATCCAAGCCAGATCATTTTCGCGTGTTGCGGAGTTTAGAATAACTCGATAATTGTCTGAGGAACGTTGATAAACAATGAGATCATCGATAATACCACCGTGCTCATTGCACATGCAGCTATATAATGCTTTTCCATTATGCTCTAGCTGGTCAACGTCATTAGTAAGTAGTTTACGTAAGAATTGACGGCCTCCGGCACCAAGAACATCAACAACGGTCATATGTGAGACATCAAACATGCCTGCATCGTTACGAACATGGTGATGCTCATTGAGTTGGGAGCCATAATGCAGTGGCATTTCCCATCCATGAAAATCAACCATTTTAGCACCACAGGCTAGATGCGCTGGGTGAAGTGGGGTTTTAGCAATCATTGCTTGAATCCTTTTTGTCATCATGATGGGGATGATTATACCGATTGCGATTAATTTTGCGAGATTCATGCTAGATTTTTTTTAACACACTATACTGTTTAGAGAGACAGCTTCTTACATTAGGATAAAGGAATGATTTGGTTTGATATATGGCGATGGATCTTAGATTTAGGATGGTTATTCATCCTATTGGTTCTATTAAGACATTTTTGGCGTCAAAGGCAGGCTTTGGCACAAGCGCGCACTTGGTTGCAAGTGAAGGGCCGTATTACATCTTGTGAGTTGATGAAGGTAGGGCACAGTGTTTGGCCTAAGCTTGAATATTCTTATCAGGTGTATGATAAAGAGCTGGTGGGGGAGTATTTGTTTTTAGATACAGCTCATAATAATCCTAATAGTAAATATGCCCGGCATATCGCCTATAAAGCGGCGATGGCTTTTAAAGAGGGTGAGGAAGTAGATGTGTATTATAATCCTAACCATCCTGAACAATCGGCTTTAGATGTGACCATGCCGAAGAAATTAACGTTTATTATACTGTTAATCAGTATCTTGCTTGTTTTTCAGGCAGGATTTATTGTCTGGCGTTTATTTAATTTGTAGCAGGTCATCCAGAGCGTAGCGCTATGCTGCCCTTAGGTTAGGGCATTGGGCATTGGCAAGATGGTTTGATTACCGCAGATTGCAAGCTGGTAATACTATAACCTCTGACACCCTGGCCTGCTGGTGCAGTAGCGAGCCCTATTGTAACATTCAGCGTTTGTTTTTGTTGATATTGAGGATTTTGATAAACAACTAAAAGCTCCATGCTTGCTTTCCAGTTGTTTTGATCAACCTGCGTAATTATTGGGGGATGTGTGGCCACGGCGCTAACCTGATAAAGGTTTTTTTGTACGGCATCAGGCAGTTTAGAATCATTTAATGCTTTGGTGTAAGCCATCCAACCGCTTGCTGTGAAGTACTTGGCAATTTGTTTTTGATCTTGTAAATAATCTTTATAATTATAACTATAGGTTGCAACAATGGCTTCATTAACCCAAACTGCCATGGGAGCTTGCTCAGGACCTGCATGGCTAATTTGTAAACTTAAGCATAACATTGTAAAAATTAGTGACAGAAATTTATTGTTCATAGAGACTCTCGATCGCAGGAATATTCATATAATTCAGTGTACTCATTTTTTATCAATAAAAAAACCCTGTGACGATGACCTCATTCAGCGGTCTCTATCTATCGATTAGACTGTATTTGTGGTATTTTATTGACTTATTATTGATAAATGATATGGGGGCATAGTGCGTAACAGTCAGTTTTACTTTACTAACCCTGATAGCGTGGGTCGATTTATAAATCGTTGGGATTTATTGCTACTTGTTCTTATTTTTGCTGTATTATTCTTTTTTGGTTGGGCTGGCTCGCAAATGGCGACTCCCTATCAATTAGGTGATCAAATACCTATTTCTTTAGCGCCTGCTAATCTTCCATTTTATGCCTTACGAACCGTATCACGCATGTTTATTGCTTTGATTATCTCTATTTTATTTACCTTTACTATAGGGCTGCTGGCTGCAAAAAACCGACGCGCAGAACAAGTCATCATTCCTGCTATTGATATTTTACAATCCATTCCTGTTTTAAGTTTTTTATCCATTACCGTGACTGGTTTTATTCATCTTTTTCCAGACAGCCTTTTAGGGCCTGAATGTGCTTCCATTTTCGCAATTTTTTGTGCGCAAGTATGGAATATGACGTTTGGATTTTATCAATCATTAAAGACAATGCCCCATGATTTACAAGAAGTTTCTGCTATGTTTCAGCTTTCTGCGTGGCAACGTTTTTGGAAATTGGAGGTGCCTTTTTCTATGTCGGGGTTATTATGGAATATGATGATTTCGATGTCAGCAAGTTGGTTTTTCGTCGTGTTATCTGAAGCCATTTCGGTCGCTCATCAAAATATTAGATTGCCGGGTGTGGGCTCTTATATTGCCGTAGCAATCCAGCAAAGAGACCTGCATGCAGTGGGGTATGCTATTTTGACCATGATGGTAGTTATTTTTTTATATGATCAAATTTTATTTCGCCCTTTAATTGCATGGTCAGAAAAATTTAAAGTAGAACAATCACCGGATGATTCAGAATATCAATCTTGGTTAATTGATTGGATGCGTCGTAGCCGGTTAATGAAGCAAGTAACGGAGATTTTAAATATATTGGCAGATAATTTCGTTAATGCGCGTTGGTTGCGTCTTGGGGAACCTAAAGCCATTAAAGAAGTCGACCTTAAAAAGCAGCGACGTACGGATCGTTTTTGGAGTGCTTTAGTCTTATTTTGTGTTTTTAGTGGAAGCTGGTTTTTATTACGCTTTATTTTGGCTGAACTAAAAGTTGGCGATATTTTACATGTGTTTTTGCTGGGAGCTGCAACTGGCAGCCGGGTTATTATTTTAATTATATTAAGTTCTTTAATTTGGATTCCTTTAGGCGTATGGATTGGTTTACGGCCTCGTTTGGCACAAAAAATCCAACCGGTTATTCAATTTGTTGCAGCCTTTCCTGCTAATTTATTTTATCCTTTATTTGTCATTGCCATTGTAGCCTTTCATTTAAATGTAGAAATATGGGTAACACCGCTGATGATTCTAGGCACTCAATGGTATATTTTATTTAATGTTATTGCCGGCGCCTCTACGATTCCCCGGGAATTATATCTTGCTGCAGATAACTTTGGGCTTAAAGGATGGCTTTGGTGGAAAAGACTGGCTTTACCCGGAATTTTCCCCTTTTATATTACGGGCGCGATTACTGCTGCTGGGGGCGCATGGAACGCCAGTATTGTGGCGGAATGGGTTAGTTGGGGTGATGTGACTTTAAAAGCAACAGGGCTTGGTGCTTATATCCAGGCCAGTACCGCAACAGGGAATTTCCCTCAAATTGCACTTGGTACAGCCATGATGTGTTTATATGTATTGACGTTTAACCATCTTATTTGGCGTCCGCTGTATCGATTAGCGGAAGAACGTTTTAATTTCAATTAATTATCAATGAGACACTTATGTCTGAAACTATTATTGCCATAGAAAGCTTACGAAAATCATTTAAAAAAGCCTCCACCCAAGATTTGTTGGTGCTTGAGGATGTTAACTTTAAATTAGAAAAAGGCGAAATCGTCGCCTTATTGGGTAAGTCAGGCTCAGGTAAATCGACCTTGTTGCGAATTATTGCAGGACTTATTCCACCCACTAGCGGCTCAGTCACTTATAGAGGCAAGCCAGTGACTCGCCCTGTCCCTGGCATTGCTATGGTTTTTCAATCCTTTGCATTAATGCCATGGTTGACCGTTTTAGAAAATGTCGAGCTTGGGCTTGAAGCACAAGGGGTGGGGCGTGAAGAGCGTCGGCATCGAGCGATTGAAGCCATCGACATCATTGGGCTGGATGGTTTTGAATCGGCTTTTCCCAAAGAATTGTCTGGAGGAATGCGTCAACGAGTTGGTTTTGCTCGTGCTTTGGTGATTAATCCCGATGTGTTATTAATGGATGAACCTTTTTCTGCCTTGGATGTGTTAACGGCCGAAAACTTAAAGTCAGATTTATTGGAATTATGGAAAGAGAAAAAAACCAATACAAATGGCATTTTATTAGTGACTCATAACATTGAAGAGGCCGCAACTTTGGCTGATAGAATAGTTATTTTTGGTAATGATCCTGGTTACATCCGAGCTGAATTACCAGTCACTTTACCACAACCTAGAGATTCTGAGTCGCCAGAGTTTCGTGCCTTAGTTGATAAAATTTATACTTTAATGACAACAGGCCCCAAAGAAAAGGCAAAGCGTGCTCAACGAGAACGACAAATTGGTTTAGGTTATCGATTGCCTGAGGTGGAGCCTTCTGAATTAACGGGTTTAATTGAAACAATGACTTCGTTTGAAGAGCGTATTGATTTGCCCGAGCTGGCAGATGAGCTCATGATGAACATTGATGATCTGTTCCCTATATTAGAAACTTTAGAAATCTTAGGTTTTGCTAAAGTGTCTGCAGGGGATATTCAATTAAGCGATTTAGGTAAGCAATTTTCCGAGGCCGATTTGCAAGAGCGTAAGCAATTATTTGCCCAACGACTTTTAGAAAAAGTCCCTTTAGCGCGGTATATTCGGCGTATTTTAGATGACAAAGTAGGGCATAGAGTCTCTGAGGAGCGCTTCTTAAGTAAGCTTGAAGATTATTTAAGTGAAAAAGAGGCCGAACGTGTGTTGCGCACCATGATTGACTGGGGTCGTTACGCAGAGATTTTTGCTTATGATTTTAATACCGGGATTTTAAGCTTAGAAAATCCAGGGAAACATATTTAAGTCAAATACGCTTTTTAAGTCCAATCAGATTAAATTGTGTGCTATATTAAACGTAATGAGATAGAACACAATGGTGATTTATGTCTAGGGAAGAAGCGTTTAAACTGTTCGGTGATGTTCAAGCAGCTATCAATCATAATGATAAGTTAGTCTTTATCCAAAAAAGAGATGAGGCTCAAAAGAATTTACTTGATGAAATAGTTCTTGCGGAACTAGCAGAGCAACGCAAACAATTTTTTAATTGGATACTTGAATTTTGGCAAAGAAAAAATTTCGATCCATCTCAGTGGTTAGATGCAGCAAAGAAAAGTGGTTTTTCTAATACAGAAGAAGCTTTAAATTTGGCCAGAAATTCTGCTGGTCAAAGTCCGTTGCAGCAAGCGTTTCAAACGCAAAAATTTGATTTGGCGCAGCAATTATTGAGTTTTGGTGCAGTTGCTGGCCCTGTTGAAAGTGCGGCTTTTGAGATAGCTTTGGACAGTAAGGCTGCTAAAAAATTTGGTTTTACACCAGAATATTTGCCTGCAGAGAAACTTCATCCAGTAAAAGATTTTGGGTTAGTCTTAGGCATTGTGATGACAGCTAAAGATGGGACTTTTTCTCAATTTGGTCACATTGCTCCTACCTATAAAATAATGGCAGATGCGGTGAGTAATTACGCAAAAAATGAGCTTGATAATCCTCACTTTGATAAAATAGCGCAAGCTTTTGATTTCTCTCATAAAGCGGCAGCATTTAGTCAAAGTACTTCACAAAATGATCCAGCAGCGGGAAGAGAGATAGCTGCTCGTATTCAGAAAGGGGAGATTACAACTATTCCTTTTAGTTGTGCTGGGCATGCTATGGGTTTATCCGTAGTGCCTGATGATCCTCCCTCTAAATCAGGTTATATGGTGGTAACAAATCGCGGTCTTGGAAAATCTCCGAGTGAAGAGGGTACACAGATTTATCGAATCGATGATTTAGGTAAAATAGACGCGAATTTTATTAATGCCTCAATAAATGGACATGCCAATGGTGCATCACATGCAGAGATAATGGCGAAAATTCATGAAATCACTGAAAATCAGCCCCCTATTCATGCGATAAAGCAAAAAGATCAAAAAAGTGATAATTGTACTATTGCTAATACGCGATCTAATATTCATGGCATCCTTGCATGCCAAAAGGCTAAAGAAAAGGGCGGGTTTGATAAGTTGACAGAAGCTGATTTAGATTCTGTAAAAAAAGATTTTAAAAAATTCACCAAACATATGCGACAAGATAAAGTAGATACTCTTGCCCAGGCTCTACAAAGAAATCCTCAAGACCATGATCTCAACAAGTTGGCCAAAACCTATCTAGAGGGGCACCCAAATGCAGCGACTAGTTTAAGAGAGCCGATAGAAAAAGCATTGAAAAGTGCAGCAGGAGATGTCTTTCAGGCTCCTTTAAGCCAAATGCAGTAGGTTGGCTTCGTTACCGTTTAGCACCAACCTACATCTTCTTGCAGTTATATTATGATTTATTTTCTAAGCAAATAATCTAATATTTCGATCAAACGCGCCGGGCTGCCCGCCATTTGCAAATCGGTTTTGTATTTGTTGTTGACTACAAAAGCAGGAACCGCATTAATCTGATATGTTGCCATCAATGCCATTCCAGTTTGCACTTTCATATCAATGGTTGGTGAGCTTTCAAAAGCACTTTTAGCAATTTCTTTATCAACACCATATGCTACAAAGAAATTAATCATGGTTTGTTTAGTGTCTAGAGATTTTTTATCTATTTGAATGGCTTTAAACAAAGCAGGGTTTAATTTTTCAGAAAGAGCTAGGGTTTTAGCAGTGTAATAAGCTTTGGCATATAGTTCCCAGCTGGGTTTGAAAACAACAGGTACTCGCTCAAATTCAACGCTTTTTCCCATTTTACCAATCCAGGCCTGAAGAGGCATTTCAATTTTATAACACCAAGGACAGCCATAACTAAAAAATTCCTGAATCAGAGGTGTTTTACTTTTTAAGGCTTGGACGTTTGTCACTACTTGGTAATCTTTACCCTCCACAAATGTATCGGCCAAAACCATTGTAGGGAATAGTAAGAAAAAACAAATTAATTTTTTTAGCATTTTAATTTCCTGTTAAGCCCATCGGGGGGTTAGTGTAAGCCTTCAATATAATGTGCTACCGCTTCCATATCCTCTTGACTCATTTTTCTGCTGATGTCTTGCATGATATGATTTAAATCATTGGTTCTCTTCCCGGTTTTAAAAGCCAGTAATTGTTGCACTGTATAAGCTGCGTGTTGGCCTGAAACCACTGGAAATTTTGCAGAAGCATTACCTGTCCCCTGGGGGCCATGACATGCGATGCAAGCCGCTATCCTTTTTGTAAAGTCTCCGCCACGATAGAGTTGTTCTCCACGAAGCAGAAATTTTTTGGGAGTCTTTCCTTGCGCTGCCGGGATTTTAGCATAATACGATGCTAAGTCATCCATGTCCTGTGCACTTAATGTAGCAATCAGAGCACTCATTGTAGGCGCATCACGTAGGCTGCTGTCTTTCATGTCATGAAGCTGTTTTAGAAAATAGCTTGCATGTTGGCCTGCTAAATTAGGCCATTGGGGATTGCTACTAATGCCTTTTTGACCATGACAGGCCGCACAAATAATTGCCTTATTAGCGATAGGGAGCGCATTTTCTTGCGCGTACATAATGATTGGGAACCACAAGATGAAGTAAGATACAAATTTTTTCATCGATTTCTCATAATAAATGGCTGAAGTAATGGTACACTGCCTTAGTCTAATTCCAAAATATTATATCATGTTTGAAAATCCATATTCTAAAGCAGTTTTTTTAAAAAGTGCGGCCAAAGTTAGCCAGTTGCCAGAAGATACTGGTTATGAAGTTGCTTTTGCTGGTCGTTCTAACGCAGGTAAATCCAGTGCTCTCAATTGCTTAACAAGAATTAAAGGCTTAGCTCGAACTAGTAAAACGCCTGGACGAACTCAATTAATCAATTTATTTACCCTCGATGATGAACGTCGTTTAGTAGATTTGCCAGGCTATGGCTATGCCAAAGTAGCTTTGCAAGTGAAAATGGAATGGCAAAAAAATTTAGCGCACTATTTAGAGACACGTCAAAGTTTAAAAGGCTTAGTCTTATTAATGGATGTGCGCCATCCTCTAAAAGACCTGGATCAAATGATGATTGATTGGGCTTTGAATCGAGATCTTCCTGTTCATATCTTATTAACTAAATCGGATAAATTAAGTCGCAGTGAGGTTAAAAACACAGTCCTTAAAGTTCGCAAGCATTATGAGCTAGCCGCTCATCTAATCAGTGTCCAATCATTTTCTTCTTTAAAAAAAGAAGGGCTTGATGAGTTTATTGCTTTATTGAATCAGTGGTTTGAGATGAGTTAAACAAGATCAAATCCAAATTAAGTAAAGCCGCTGATATGCGGCTCTCCAAATTTAGGCGTTGATCGCTATTAACTCTTCAACAATCTGTGGATTTGCTAAGGTTGATAAATCACCTAACTCCTCAAGACTCTGAACTTCTTTGCAGGCTATTTTACGTAAAATCCGACGCATGATTTTTCCAGAGCGGGTTTTAGGCAATTCATTGGCAAAATGAATTTTATCCGGCTTAGCAATAGCGCCGATTTCTTTTTTTACTTGTTCGATTAATTCAGTCTCAAGCGTGTTTGATGCGAGCATATTTTGTTTTAAAGTAACATAGGCATAAATCCCTTGGCCTTTCAGATCGTGAGGAATACCAACAACAGCCGCTTCAGCAATTGCTGGATGACTGACTAAAGCACTTTCAATTTCCGCGGTCCCTAAACGGTGCCCAGATACATTTATCACATCATCGACACGCCCCGTAATCCAATAATCACCTTCCTCATCACGTTTGGCTCCATCACCGGTGATGTAGTACCCATTTTGGAAATAAGTCTGACAATATCGAGCATGATCACCCGCAATAGTTCTTGCCATGGCAGGCCAAGGATATTTAATAGCAAGAAACCCTTCACCGGCACCTGTTATTTCTTTGCCTTTTTCATTTAGTAAGACGGGAACCACTCCAGGGATTGGATGTCTAGCAGCTCCAGGCTTAAATGGTGCCTCATCACAACGAGGGCTTATCATGATAGAGCCGGTTTCTGTTTGCCACCAGGTATCAACAATCGGGCATCTGTTTTGCCCTACCTTTTCATAAAACCATTGCCATGCTTCAGGGTTAATAGGCTCACCCACGGATCCTAATAATCTTAAAGAGTCTCTGGAGCTAGATTCTAACCATTCATCACCCGCGCGCATTAGGGCACGTATCGCTGTAGGTGCAGTATAAAATACATTGACTTGATATTTATCAATAATTTCCCAGTTACGAGAAGACGTTGGCCAAGTAGGCACTCCCTCGTACATTAGACTGGTTATGCCATTACACAGTGGACCATAGACCACATAACTATGGCCTGTAATCCAGCCTACATCCGCGGTGCACCAGAATATTTCATTTTCTTTGCAATCAAATATGAGTTGATGAGTATAAGCAGTTTGTACTAGATAACCTCCCGTCGTATGGACTACACCCTTAGGTTTTCCTGTGCTGCCAGAAGTGTATAAAATAAATAATGGATCTTCTGCAGCCATAGGCTCAGGATCACAATGATCACTGACTTGTGCTTTTAATTCATGCCAATAATGATCTGTCATTTTATCAAAAGTTAGCGGCGCATTTTCATTTTTAATATGAAGGCGCTGAAGTGATAATTGATTGCAGGCTTTATGAACAGTCTCTTTTAAGTCGACTAATTTTCCCCCGCGATGGAAGCTGTCTGTTGTGATAAGGCAGACACAATCTGCTGCAATCAGGCTTGTCTTAAGGCTTGTGCAGAAAACCCGGCAAAAACGACCGTGTGTACAGCACCTATTCGTGCACAAGCGAGCATGCTAATTGCCGCTTCAGGGATCATGGGAAGATAAATAGCCACTTTATCTCCTTTTTTTATGTTTAAATGTTTTAAGACATTGCTCATGCGGCATACTTCAGCATGCAATTGGGCAAAGGTTAATGTTTGGTGTTGAGCACTATCACCTTCCCAAATAATAGCTGGCTGATTTGCCTTATGCGGTAAATGGCGGTCTAAACAATTCATGCTGACATTCAGTGTGGCACCCTTGAACCAGGTCACATTGCCATGATTAAAATCCCCCTCAAGAACGGTCTTCCAAGGGCTTAACCACGTTATGGTTTGCTCTGCAATTTCTGACCAAAATTCGCTTAAAGAGTCTTCAGTCGGGGTCAGCTTCATTGGAGATGCCACATGCATGTTTATACCTCACTACTTTGTTCGATTAATTGAATAATGGCTGAAAAATCAGTTCCACCCAGACCTTGATCAATAAACTGTTGATATAAGTGGGTGGCTTTAGCCGCTAGGGGTGTGTTGACCTGTACGGAATGGGCTGAGTCTTGGCTGAGTAACAAATCTTTCAACATCATGGCAGCGGCAAAACCAGGCTTATAATCATGATTAGCGGGGGCGTTTTCAAGGATCCCAGGCACGGGAACATATTTAGTCATTGCCCAACATTGTCCTGATGCGTTGCTGACCACTTCAAATAGTTTTTCTGGGGAGAGATGTAATTGTTTGGCAAGGACAAAGGCTTCAGATATCGCAATCATTGAAACACCAAGAATCATATTATTGCAGATTTTGGCTGCTTGCCCATTTCCTGCTATACCGGCATGAATAATCTTTTGTCCCATCGCAGTTAAGATAGGATAGGCTGTTTGAAAGGCGGCGTCAGTGCCTCCTACCATAAAGGTCAATGTTCCAAGTGCTGCTCCAGCAGTACCTCCAGACACTGGGGAGTCCACTGAGCAGATGCGCTTGGTTTCGGCTAGATGATGGAGTTCGCGAGCACTAGGGACATCAATAGTTGAGCAATCAATAAATAAAGATCCCGCTTTTAAATTTTCAAAAAGACCTTCTTTCCCCTGGCAAATACCTAATACTTGTTGGCCTGTTTGTAACATGGTGATGATGACGTCATTTTTTTTAGCGATTTCTTTAACGCTCGGAGCGATAGAACCCCCTGATTTAGAAAAATCATCTAGGGCAGTTTGTTGTAAGTCATAGCCTGTCACCTGATGACCTGCTTTAAGAAGATTAATGGCCATGGGTAAGCCCATATGACCTAAACCGATAAATCCAATGTGCGCCATTTTTTCTCCTTACTTAATCATGTGTTGGCATAATAAACGCATTTTCTTTTATGTCGCTAACAGGCCATTTGCTGGTGATTGTTTTCAATCGCGTATAAAAATGAATATTTTCCTCACCATGCATATTAATGTCGCCAAAACTCGAGCGCTTCCATCCACCAAAGGGATGATTTGCTATGGGTACAGGAATAGGAATATTGACTCCCACCATACCGACTTGCACGCGTTGACTGTATTCGCGAGCACTAAATCCATCCCGCGTGAAAATAGCAGTACCATTGCCATATTGATGTCTATTGACTAAATCGAGCGCTTCTTCCAAATTATTGACGCGAATAATAACTAAAACAGGGCCAAAAATTTCATTTTGATACACGGACATTTTCTCCGTCACTTTATCAAATAAGCATGGGCCTAAGAAAAATCCTGCAGGGTGTTTAGGATGCTTAAATCCTCGCCCATCAAGAACTAAATGAGCGCCTTCATTGATTCCTTGCTCAATTGCCGCAAGAATTTTTTGTCTGTGCGCATTAGTGATTAAAGGCCCCATATCAGTCTTTGGATCATCCCCTGTATCAATTCGCATGTTTTGAATTTGAGGCATCATTTTAGCAATTAGCGCTTCAGCTACCTCATCGCCTATGGCAACTATTACAGAAATTGCCATACAGCGCTCACCAGCCGAACCATAAGCAGCTCCGACAATAGCGGCGGCAGCTTGATCGAGATCAGCATCTGGCATAACCACACAATGGTTTTTCGCACCACCAAAGGTATGGGCTCGTTTGCCATGTGCTGTGGCGGTTGTATAAATAGATTCGGCCACTGGGGTAGAAGCTACGGCAGTAACTGCAGCAATATCCGGGTGTTTCAATAAGTAATCGACGGTTTCTTTATTGCCTTGTAAGCAATTGGCGACACCTGCAGGCAAACCGGCCTCAGTCAATAATTCCAATAAGCGGATGGGTGCAGAGGGGTCTTGTTCTGAGGGTTTTAATATAAAAGTATTGCCGCAAGCTATAGCAGGTATCATCGTCCAGACGGGGATCATAATGGGAAAATTGAATGGCGAAATACCTACACAAACACCAAGAGGTTGTCTGAAAGTGTGGCAATCAACCCCATTGGCTACGTCAGCAGAAAAATCGCCCATTAGTTGATTAACAATCCCGCAATGCAATTCAACGACCTCAATGGCGCGCGCAATAGAACCTTTCGCATCATCAATTGTTTTTCCATGTTCACGAGTGACTAATCGAGCTAAATCCAGTTGATATTTTTCCATTAACTCTCTGAATTTAAAAAGTATCCGAGCTCTTTTAATCGGGGGAGTTTGCGCCCATTCAATACCTGCTGTTTTGGCGCTAGCTATGGTTTTATCGCATAATGCTTTGGAGGCAAAATGGACTTGGCCAATCACATTGCCCAGGGCAGGGTTATAAATAGAATGGCTAGCGGTGCTTGTTTCATTAATTAATTGGCCGCCTATATAGTGAGGCACAAGATATGTCATCATCAAACTCCCTTTCATGATTTTTATCAATTAAGTTGTTCATTGTAATTGTTTCATAGAACTATTTATACAATAATAGATAAGTGATAGAACAATAAGCTTAAATGCGGTAAGGATACTAAATAATGAGAGCAGGAACTACTTTACGCGTACCTGAGGGTATCGAATTATCAGCTGAATTCTTAGCCGTTTTAGGCCGCCGTTTTCCGAATTATATTCTAGAAAATTTTTCTGAAGTACCTGATTATAAGCATAGTTATCAAAAGCGGGTCGATAGTATCTATTCTGCTTTTCAATATCTTCTTGATGCCTATCCATTGCCCAGAGCACATACCCCTTTAACACAAGCGACGCTAAAAAGAGCGGTTGATGAGTATAAAGCAGCTTACAATGGAGCTAGTGAGTCCTTACGTGGTCTACAAGATGAATTGCAACTGTTTACGAGCAAGGTAATTGGTATCATCTGTTTAGCCTATAATAAATCCAGTAGTAATGCGATTGAACTATTAAATCAAGCAGAACAATATGCTTTGATGACAGTAGGTCGTAATGATTTGGTTACAGTGACTCCGGTTCATATGGAAAGTCACCCTGAAATAAAATATTTTTTACAAGTGGATGAATATCTTGCTCCTTATAACAAAGAAATTCTAGATGAATTAGCGATCATACAGGCAGAAAATTATCCGAAAACACCAGACTGGTTTCGTCATTTTGAAACAACAGAGCATCATTATAAGCAGGCTTATTTTTGCAATTTACCCTCTGAACATGTGGATATTAAACGGGATTTTGCAGAATTTTTATCGGCTTGGGGGCGGATCAAAGAAACAGCGCTGGATTTAAAAAGTGATTTACAACAAATCGATACAGGCTCTTCACCACTCCCGGCTTGGTTTCAAGCATTGCCAATTCATCATCAAGAGATGCTTAAGCTGTTATCCAATGAATGGACTATTTCAGCAATAGATAGAAATTTAGGTGATTTTCAGAGCATGATTAGCCATGGAGAGTATCAAGAATCTCTGGCCCAGTTTATTAAAATACCTCAGTGGTACTGGGTTTTATCTGAACATCAACAGTATTTTTTAGAGCATTTACTTAAAAATAAAGACAGTATTGAAAAAGCTGTCTCTGTTTTATCCAGTCGTAACCGTAGGTTACCCTTGCCGGCAAATTGGGGTGTGCATTCTTTGTGGTGGCTAAAAAAAACTGAAGAATCAGAGCCAGAGTTACAGCCAATATACTCAGGGAAATATCGTTCAAGTCATATTGCAACACGAGATGATCTGAATCATTTACCAAGAGCAGTACAATCTAGGCATGTTCTTGCTAATCTCTCCAAAGTGATGGAGTTTGCAAAACCCTCTCAACTGGTTTTGTTTCAAACATTAGTTAGTCCAATTGAGATTCCTTATTTCTTAAGTTTTTTTTCTGAACTACCTGATTCTCACCTAGATAAAATGGCTCGCGCTGTAATTGATGACTCAAGAGCTGCTTTACAAATCATTCGAACAAATCATCCGCTCAATATAGCCAAGTACCCTCTTTATACTGGGGCAGAAGATGCTAATAGTATGGCCTTTATTCTCGCTCTTAGAAAATATATTCCCTCTGTGCCAGGCTTAAATGAGCTAATAAACGATTATGATGACGTATTACATTCTGGTGTATTTACAGCCACATTTTTTGATTATTCAGGCAGAGAATTATTTTTAAGCTCATTAGAGCAATTACTAATTGTGGCCGTTGGAGGTTATTCCTATGGGTCATGTGTGAGTGGGAAGGACAGAAAAGCCATTGAATTGATGCATACAGATGCTATGCGGGTTTATTATGAAATGTACGGTGCTTGGCCTAAATTTAGAGACACAGAGTCTAATCGATCACGTTTTATTTCCATAGTAGCTGATTTTTTTATAACACATCATCACGAAGAGTTAGCAGGTTCAAATGCTCCTGGTTCAGAGGGAATTAAAACGCCTGATACTTATTTCCCTGCTGATATTGCTGAAGAGATTAACAGGCGCTTGAAAAATGCTAGTGGTTTGAAGAGGTCTGATAAATTAGCTAGTAATAATGAAATTCGTGTTATTTGCAGAGGAAGTCAGTTCCCTGACGAAGATACGTTGTTGTGCCAACTAGTAGCCAGTCAATTGGGCGATAAGCAATGCAAAAAACTTTATCAAATTTTGTTTTTAATCGTTGGCCAACAAAGCTTGTTTACTCCTGCTATGAGTTCTTGGGGTGCTGGTTGGTGGTTAAAACCTTTAAAACCCTCGCTTCCTTATGGCATACAGCAAATTATAAGCTTGATGGAAGCAAAGGATGCAAGAACAATGGTAATGCGTGTGGCTGATATATTCACTATTGTATTACAGCGCAGTGAAATGCTTAGGTCCCGTTCTTTAGCAACACAATCTCTTTATAACGATCTGCGGTGCTTATTGAGCTTTAATGAAAAAGATCAATCTTTTTTGGTCGATGAAATGGTAAGTAAATGGACAATTTTATTTGAGCAATCTAAGAAGGCTAATTGCCAGTCTCGGCACAATGCCATGTTAAATTAAATGTTCTAGACCATAGATTAGCTTATTAAGGCTTCCAACTTTTTGGCAGGCTAAAACGATGCCGGGCATAAAACAACTTCGATCGATACTATTATCGATAATGGAAAGGGTCTCACCTGTACTGCCAAAAATAACCTCTTGGCGAGCAAGAATACCAGGTAGGCGTAAAGAATGAATAGGGACCTCATTATGCATGCCGCCACGTACACCGGGAATTAATTCCTTAAGATTTAATTTGTTTTTAGGATTTTTCCTTGCTGAAGCAATCATTTCTGCAGTTTTTAAAGCAGTGCCTGAAGGGGCATCCAGTTTTTGTTGATGATGAGCTTCAATAATTTCAACTTCCGAGAAATATTCAGCTGCTTTAGCGGCAAATAGCATCATTAATACAGCACTAATTGAAAAATTAGGGACAATAAGTCCACCAAGATGTTTTGTTTCACAAAGTGAAGATAATTTTTGAATCTGATCAGGGAGTAACCCTGTTGTGCCAATCACAGGATTTGCGCCATGTTCAATGATGGTTAGACTATTTTGATAAGCAACATCCGCACGGGTAAGGTCTACTACGATTTCAGCCTTGGTATTTAGGATGGCCTGTCCTAAATCATCCTCTTTAGTTAACTGCGCTACTAATTCAAATTCCGGATGGTTTTGTAGTGTATGGCATGCTAATGCCCCCATTTTACCACGAGCACCATTGACTATAACGCGAGTTAACATAACGTTCCTTGATTATTTTTTCTTCTTAGGTCCAGGATACTCTGTTCTCCATGCCCATAGGGTTGCAAAAGGCCATCCAATGATAGTAACCTGCATGATTAAAGCAACAAAAGCCCCGCCTGGATTATCATTCATTAACATCACAAGCCAAGGCGCCACTACAGAAAGAAATGCGATAAATAATTGTTTCATAATTTGTTTTTTATATGATAGATCTAGTAGTAATTATAGGCTGATAATTCAGTAATTTTCTACTCCAAATAATGGTTTTGTCTTTAAATATAATGAAGAATGCTTGCAAACTGGCATTAAACATTGTACATTGCGCGCTCATTCATTATGCGAATGATCTTACTTATTTCCGTATAAAGCAACCCATATCAAACCAAAGGTACACTGATGAGAAAACAGGAGCTGCACCCCTGCACCGCTGCCATTAATAAAATCCAGAAAAAACAGTCTAAAAAAGCACGGACTGACGCACTATTGTGGCTTACTGCAAATTTCCCCAAGGCTTTCGATAATTCATTGCGCATACACCCATTAAAAACGGGAATCATGGATGATATTTTGTTGCACGCTGATGAAGCAGCTAATGTTGGTATTTCAAAAAGTAAATTACGTGAAGCCGTAGTTCTATTTACTCGTAGGCTTGATTATTTAGCTTGTTTAAAATTACGTGAAAAGCGTATTGATTTACAGGGCAATGAAGTGGCTGAGGTAACAGAAGAAGAAGCAGGATATGCTGCGGCAAAAATTAAAAAACGAGTCGAAAAAGGCGTAAGGAATGCTCGTAAACTGTTGGCAGAAAAAACAACTCAAAAATTCATGCCCTTAAGTTCTCGGCCTAAAGCCACGGTGACTTCTTCGACAACAACAGAGGATTATTTACCGACTTACCCTGTGCGTTCTTATAATGCGCCTACTACTCCAGTGCAAGCTGTACGCTCCGCTGCCATAGTAGTAAAGCATAAAACTACAAGACAATACGATCCAGATGCTGTTGCTCGTCTAAAAGAAAAATTAGGGATTTCTCGCTCGCTAGAAGAAAAAAAAGAGTTGGTCGAGTAAGATACTGCTCCTGAGGTATAGACACCTTTTATTGGTGATCCCCGCAAAGTCGGGGAGCCATACTCAACTTGAATACGGTGTCAAAAAACAAATACCCCCCACCTGCGTGCGCGAATTTCAACTATCCAGATGAATAATTTCCATACTGTTCGTTCCTCCAGTATTTCCAATAGTTCTACCACGAGTTAATAAAATAAACCCCTTTTTAACGATATAGTTAGCTTTTATCAACTCGTCCAACACTTGCTGATTCAAATTATTTGGTGCAAATTGATGGTAATTCATAAAGATAGGAAAAACATTATGAATTAGACTTAATCGACCAATAGTGCGTTTATTAGCAGAAACCGCGAAAATAGGTACGGTGCTATGTTGTCTGGAAATCCACAGCGCGGTATCGCCTGATTCAGTTAAGGTAATAATGGCTTGGATGGGAAAATGATTTGCCGTATGCATGGTTGCCATGGCAATCGCTTGATTCGTTTGTTGATTATGACAGGATTCTAACGTCTCGTGATAATAAAAGCTGGCATGCTTTTCAGCACTTAAGCAAATTTTATTGACCATAGTGAGCACTTTCACAGGAAATTGGCCACTGGCTGTTTCTGCAGACAACATGACTGCATCGGTTCCATCTAATATCGCATTTGCTACATCAGATACTTCAGCACGTGTAGGCTGGGGGCATGTGATCATTGATTCCATCATTTGTGTTGCGGTGATTACTACTTTATTCAAACGACGGGTTTGACCAATAATATGTTTTTGAATGGCAGGAACTTCTGCCGCCCCCACTTCTACGCCTAAATCACCACGAGCCACCATGACTGCATCCGCTTCTTGGATAATTGAGGTTAAATGTTCTAGCGCTTCAGTTCGCTCAATTTTGGCTATAATATAGGTTTTTTTAGCGCCAAATTCTTCTAGCAAAGCGCGGGTACGTCGGATATCTTCAGCATCTTTCACAAAAGATAAACTAATATAATCGACCTCTGCATCAATGGCAGTTTTTAAATCACGCTTGTCTTTGTCAGTTAGTGTTCTTGCTGCTAAACCACCACCTTTTCTATTTAAACCCTTTAGGTCCGTTAAAATACCACCTTCAATGACTATGCAATGAATTTTAGAACCAGAAATGGAGTTAACTTTTAGCTCGATTAAGCCATCGTTTAACAGTAAGTAATCGCCAGGATTTAATTCTGCAGCTAAATTAGGATAGGCCACAGAAACCTCATTAGCATCTCCTAATTTCTCTGCTGAATTACAATCCAAAGTAAATTTTTTGCCTTCTACTAAAAGAGCTGATTTTTCTTTAAAACGACCTATACGTATTTTAGGACCTTGTAAATCAGCCATGACAGCCACAGGCTTATTAAGCTCTTCAGCAAGTTCTCTTACGAGAGCAATAAGCTTTATGGCTGAGGCATCCGCATGAGAAAAATTAACACGTACTACATCAACCCCTGCTGTTAACATGGCTCGAAGTGTCGCTGCTGAGTTACTGGATGGCCCTAGGGTGGCAACGATTTTAGTCTGACGTAACATCTTGGGCTCGCTCCTGCAAAATGGCAACTGCTGGCAAGGTTTTTCCTTCCAGACACTCAAGGAATGCCCCACCTCCTGTAGAAACATAAGAGATTTGTTGGTTAAGATCATATAAATCAATAGCTGCCAGAGTATCACCACCACCAGCAATTGAAAAAGCATCGCTTTCGGCTATAGCAATGGCTAATGCACGAGTTCCATAAGCAAATTGTGCAAACTCAAAAACACCTACCGGGCCATTCCAAATAATGGTTTTGCCTTTGTTAATTGTATCCACATAATCACTGACAGTGACTGGGCCAATATCAAGAATCATGTCGTCTGCTGCAACATTTTGCAGCGACTTATTATAGGCGGGGCAATGTTCACTAAATGTTTTACCGACGACAACATCTGTAGGTAGTGGAATATGGCAGCCTTTTTCTTTGGCTAGTTGAAGAATTTCTCGTGCTTCATCCAGTAAATCAGGCTCATACAGAGAAAGACCAATTTCAAATCCTTGTGCTTTCAAAAAAGTGTTAGCAATGCCTCCACCGGGAATGAGATAATCTACCATGCCTATCAATTGTCTTAATAAACTCAATTTAGAAGAAACTTTTGCTCCACCAACAATTGCAACAATAGGTTTTTCGGGGGCAGCTAATGCTTTTTTCAATGCATCAAGTTCTCTTACTAACAAGGGGCCTGCAACAGCAACTGGAGCAAATTGTGCAACACCATAGGTTGACGCGTGTGCACGATGAGCTGTTCCAAAAGCATCCATCACAAAGACGTCACAGAGCTTAGCCAGTTTTTTTGCTAATTCCACATCATTGCTTTTTTCACCGTGATTAAAGCGCACGTTTTCACAAATCACCAATTCCCCAGCATGGACCTCAACTCCATTAAGATAATCGGTAACGAAGCGCACAGGATAGTTTAAATGTTTTTTTAGATAATCTGCGACAGGTTGTAAAGAAAAGCGTTTTTCAAATTTACCTTCTTCTGGTCGGCCAAGATGGGATAAAACCATGACTGCAGCACCAGCTGACAAAGCAGCTTCTATAGTCGGCAGAGAGGCTTGTAAACGTTGATCACTGGTGATCATGCCTTCTTTGATTGGAACATTTAAATCTTCGCGAATGAGAACTCTTTTTCCAGCAAGATCTATATCACTCATTTTTATCAGACTCATCATTATCTCCGCTCGGGGTTTTTAGCAGTTCGTCATTTGATGTGCTGTGTCTAACATACGGTTAGAAAAGCCCCACTCATTATCATACCATGCGACTACTTTGACTAATTTACCAAATACTTTAGTTTGTGTGGTATCAAAGATTGCGGAAGCCGGATTATGATTAAAGTCGGAGGATACTAATGGCTCATCATTAATGTGTAAAATTCGGCTTTTTGCTCGTCGCACAATATCATTAACTTCATCTACTGTTGTTTCACGACCGGCAGTAAATGTCAGGTCAATGACTGAGACATTGATTACTGGCACACGCATTGCAAAACCATCTAGCTTGCCCGCTAATTCAGGTAACACAAGTCCTACAGCAGCAGCAGCGCCTGTTTTAGTTGGAATGATGTTATGTGCCGCAGCGCGTGCACGGTGTAAATCGTTATGACTTCCATCTAAAAGCATTTGATCATTAGTGTAAGCATGAACGGTATTTAGCAAGCCATTTTCAATACCTAACACATCATTTAAAGGCTTAACAACAGGGGCCAAGCAATTCGTAGTACAGGATGCATTTGATACAATCAGATCAGATGCTTTAAGTAAATGCTCGTTAACGCCATATACGATGGTTGCGTCGACATTTTTTCCAGGGGCTGAAATTAATACTTTTTTAGCTCCGGCAGTAAGATGCTTGATTGCTTCAGAACGTTCAGTGAAATATCCAGTACATTCAAAGACAATATCAATATTTAATTCTTTCCAAGGTAAATTAAGAGGATTTCGCTCACCAATAATTTGAATAGCATGACCATCAACAATCAGCGTATTGCCTTCTGTAGATACTTCAGCGGCAAAGCGGCCATGAGTGGTATCATAACGCGTTAGATGGGCGGTAGTGGTGATACCGGATAAATCATTAATGGCAACCACTTCAAACTCATTTTGTCTGTTGGATTCAAAAATGGACCTTAAAATGCAACGACCAATGCGGCCATAGCCATTAATCGCAACGCGTATTGTCATACTACTTCTCCAATTTAATGTGTTTTGCTATCTATAGTTTATTTGTTAATGTTTTTAAAGTGTTGATGATTCGTTCTACTGTAATATCAAGGAATTCATAAGCTTGGGCTGCTGGAGCTGAGACTCCAAAACGATCTAGACCAATCACCGCACCATCCAGACCAACAAATTGATACCAATAAGCAGAGCTGGCTGCTTCAATGGCGATACGTGTTGTTACTTCTCTGGGGAGTATGTGATTTTTGTAGTGTAAATCTTGCTCAAGGAATCGCTCAGCACAAGGCATAGAAATTACTCGTATCTTTAAACCATTTGTTTTCACATGCTCCGCAGCCTGTAGTGCTAATTGGACTTCTGAGCCTGTGGCAATTAGAATGGCATCAGGAACTCCCTCGCAATCTAGCAGAATATAACCGCCTTTTTTAATTACCTCAGCAGCCTCATTACCATGCGGTAGAGCTGGCAAATTTTGTCTTGAAAGCAATAAAGAGGTGGGTCCATTATGGCGCTCTAAAGCCTGCTGCCATGCCACAGCGGTTTCCATTAAATCAGCAGGGCGCCAAACAGTCATATTAGGGGTCATACGTAACATGGAGGCGTGCTCTACAGGCTGATGTGTCGGGCCGTCTTCGCCTAAGCCTATTGAATCATGTGTAAATACATAAATGACGCGCTGCTTCATTAAGGCGCTTAATCGCACAGCATTTCGGGCATAGTCTGCAAAGACAAGGAAAGTGCCTGCATAAGGAACAAATCCGCCATGCACTGCCATACCATTCATCAAGGCAGCCATAGCAAATTCACGAACACCATAATGTAAATAATTACCCGAAAAATCCTCAGAAGTGATGACTTTACTTCCTGACCAATCTGTATTATTTGAGCCTGTTAAATCGGCTGATCCCCCCAGCATTTCTGGCAAGGAGTGGGCGAAAAATTCAATGCATTGTTGGGATGCTTTACGCGTAGCGATTGCTTTTTCATTACGACGGCATTGTTCTAAAAATACCTGTGCTTGAGTATGCCAGTTATCTGGTAGATCACCGTTCATTCGACGTAGCAACTCAGCCTGTTCTAATGGGTAATATTGTTTGTATTGCTGCAATAATAATAACCATTGTTGTTCGTCATATTCGCCTTGTTCAACATGATTCCATTGTTGATAAAGAGAGTCTGGAATGTCAAAAGGAGCATGAGGCCAGTTAAAAAATTCACGCACTGCTTGAATGTCTTTAGCACCGAGTGGAGCTCCGTGTGATTTTTCACTTCCGGCTACTGATGAACCTAACCCAATAACGGTATTGCAGATAATCAAGGTCGGTTGCGTCGTATTAGCGCGAGCTTTTATTATGGCTTCTTCAATAGCCACCATGTCATGGCCATCAACCGCTTCTATCACTTGCCAATTGTAGGCTTTAAAACGCATGGCGGTATCGTCAGTGAACCAGGATTTTATGTGGCCATCAATCGAAATGCCATTGCTGTCGTAAAAAACAATCAATTTTCCTAAGCCTAAGGTGCCAGCTAGGGAGCAAGCCTCATGGGAGATGCCTTCCATCAAGCATCCATCACCCACAAAGGTATAAGTATGATGATCAATGAGTTCAAATTTCGGATGATTATACTGGTTTGCAAGAAGACGTTCGGCAATGGCCATTCCTACAGAGTTTGCTAATCCTTGTCCTAGTGGTCCGGTTGTGGTCTCTACGCCAGGGGTATGATCCAACTCAGGATGACCGGGGGTTTGAGAGTTTAATTGACGGAAATTTTTGAGCTCTTCAAGAGATAGTTTATATCCAGTTAAATGCAATAAAGAATAAAGCAGCATAGAACCATGGCCATTAGACAATACAAATCTATCTCGATTAAACCAATGGGGATTTTTGGGGTTGTGCTTTAAAAATTTTTTCCACAAAACGGTCGCTATATCTGCCATGCCTAAAGGCATACCGGGATGTCCTGATTGAGCTTTCTCTACGGCGTCTATACTTAAAATACGAATGGCATTGGCTAATTCTTTAGAAAGATTCATGCGCTCTCTTGTATGCTGAATTGGGTGTGCTATTGTCGCTCAGAAGACATGAATCATCAAGAAAACATCCTTGTTTTTAAAAATTCCTTGCAAAATGAGGTTCTTTAAGAGCTAATTTAAGCATCTTATGAGTATATTTTTAGCATAATGTATGCTAAAAAGTGAGATCTGTGATTTACTTTTTTGATGATTTATGTATAATCAGATCTTATTTTTGTCTCATAAATCAATTTGTGACCAATAAATTAGGGTGATATCCAAAAATCACTTTAGGACCTCATGACACCAGTTATTAAACGGCTACAAGAAATTTTTTTTAATCAATCTTCTGATTTAGAGGTTCTTGAGCTATTAAGATTTCCTGAGACTATTCGTCTTGATGTCTATCAAAAAATGGTTTCTTCTCATCTTGTCATCACCATGGAGTACAATCTCCTCAGTCAACAGATACGCTCTCAAGTATTATCTGAAAAATTGCTCAAAGAAGAGCAAATTCGTTCAGCACTTTTATTGGCGGGTTTATTAGAGCATATATATCACTACTATTTAATAGTGCCACGCGAGGTAAGGCGTTTACGAGAACAACAAGAACTTTACCGAAATATCTTAGGCTTACCAGCTAGCATAGGCGCAATTAATAATGGTCTTTCTTTTTCACAAGAAGTGCGTAATAAAACCATTCAAAGTAATTTATATCGTTTATTGTTTACCCGCACGAAAAGATGTTTAGATTTGATTGCGAGACTAGATTCAAGTGCCTCTTGGTATCGTACGATTATAAGAAATTTGGACAAATATACCGATCCGGTGCTCCCACATTTAATGTGGATTTTCTTTGTGCCGCGCTTATTCGTTAATCTTTCCTTATTGATAAAACATACAGTGATTGGGCCATGGATGACCTCTGATAAAGAAAAATCATTGGGTTTTTTTATTCGTCTTCAAGCCCAATTGCAACGTCGTTGGTTTGAGCTGGCCAATGATTTAGCCTGGATTTCTGTTAACACCATTAATTGTTTTGTATTAGTTGGGCTTTTAGCACCAGTTGCTGCCTATTTGGGGATAGCATTTTTTGGGTACGATATCCTTCTCTCAGTAGGGCGTACCTGCATCGAATTAAAGCGACTTTATGATTTGCAAAAATATTACCAGAATCTATACAATCGCTCTGAAAATAAAGAAGAGATTCAAGAGCATTTAGACGTACTTAGGCGGCAGATAAATTTTGAAAAATTACGTTTAGGTGCACATATCACGTTAACCACGTGTATTTTTTTAGCCATGTGCTGTTTTGCGCCCCTTTTTGCAGGGAATCCTATTATTCCTTTAATTGGCGCAAGTATCCTGGTGCTTATTTGCCTTATCAATTTTGCTTTGGTACCTATTCTGAATCATTACAGACCCAAGGATGCTATTCCTTCCGGTATTACTAAATTGGGTTTTTTTGCTCCGCAAGAGGTGACACCAGAACCCGACAATAACTTGCCTGCATTGACACCAGTTTGAGGTAGAGGCTTTTTCAATTGAATGCTATGCTTTACCTTATATTCATTCTTTAAGGCGTATCATGTCTGTGTTAGTTGGGTTACCACAATTTAGCCATATTCATATCGAGGGATTTAAGGCACATCTTGATGCCATGCTAAAAAATCATTTGGAACAGGTCGAGCATTTATTAAAAGAAAACCATGCTTATACCTGGGAAAATTTAATGTACCCCCTAGAAGACATGTCCGATGAACTCGAGCGTTTTTGGTCACCCATGTCGCATTTACATTCCGTGATGGATTCCCCTAAATTACGAGCATGTTATGAGTCTTGTTTGCCTTCGCTTTCAGCCTATGAAGCGGCGATGGGACAAAATCATGAATTATACGAAGCGATTCAATCCATAGATACGCACAAACTAAATGCTATACAAAAAAAATTGATAGAAGATTGTTTACGTGATTTTAAATTATCAGGCGTTGCTTTAGATAAAAAAAATAAAAAACGCTTTGAAGCAATTCAAGCGCGACTAGACGAATTAGGCAACCAATTTGAACACCATATATTAGATGCAGCGCAAGCGTTTACAATTCATTTGGAAGATGCCACCCGTTTAGCTGGATTACCAGACCATGCATTAAATACGGCTAAAGAACTGGCTACTGAAAAAGGTCTTAAAGGTTATGTTTTGACCTTGGAATATCCATGTTATCAAGCCGTAATGACTTACGCAGAAGACCGTGCATTACGCGAACAAATCTATCAGGCTTATGTAACCCGAGCATCGGATGAAGGTCCTTATGCGGGTCGTTTTGATAATACGCCTCTCATGAAGGAAATCCTGGCCTTACGGCATGAAAAAGCCATCCTTCTAGGATTTAATAACTATGCAGAATTGTCTTTAGCTACCAAAATGGCTGACTCCACAAAGCAGGTCATTGATTTCATGAATGACTTAGTCCGCCGCGCCCGTCATCAGGCTGAAGAAGAGTTTAAGCAGTTAAAGCAATTTGCAGCAGATAAATGGAATATTAATTCGATTCAGCCTTGGGATATGGGCTATTTATCAGAAAAAAGAAGATTAGATTTATTTGCTCTTTCTCAAGAAGATTTACGTCCTTATTTCCCGCAACCTAAAGTAATGCAAGGGCTATTTAATCTGGTAAAAACGCTCTATGGCATGACTATTGAGGAAATTAAAGGCGTTGATATTTGGCATAAAGACGTGCAGTGCTATGCCGTGATTGATGCGCACAACCAAGTGCGAGGATATGTTTATACGGACTTATTTGCCAGACCCAATAAGCGTGGTGGGGCTTGGATGGATTCTTTGCAAAGTAGAAGAAAATTAGAAGATGGAACAGTGCAGTTACCTATTGCTACATTGACTTGTAATTTTGCCAAAGCATCCGCGAATCAACCGGCAAGACTTTCTCATGAGGAAGTAGTCACACTATTCCATGAATTTGGTCATTGCCTACATCATCTTTTAACTCAGGTTGATTATCTTAGCGCATCCGGTATCAATGGTGTTGAGTGGGATGCGGTAGAATTACCCAGCCAATTTTTTGAAAACTGGTGTTGGGAGCAAGGCGCTTTAGCGGTATTAACAGCCCACGTAGAAACAGGAAAACCATTACCTGAAGCGCTTTATAAACGCCTAATTGCCGCTAAGAATTTTCAGTCAGCTATGGCAATGCTACGGCAGATGGAGTTTTCTTTATTTGATTTCCGACTTCATCAAGAATACTCGGCAGACAATTTGACTCTAGTGAATGATATTTTAACCGACGTAAGGTCTACAACCTGTGTGACACCACTAGCTCCTTATAATCGTTTTCAACATAGTTTTAGCCATATTTTTGGCGGTGGTTATGCTGCGGGATATTACAGTTATAGTTGGGCTGAGGTTCTTTCTAGTGATGCGTTTTCTCGTTTTGAAGAAGAAGGGGTGCTTAATTCTAAAACCGGACAAGATTTTCTTCGTTCCATTTTAGAGATTGGTGGATCTAAGCCTGCTGCAGAAGCTTATAAAGAGTTTAGGGGACGCCCAGCAACGATTGATGCGCTACTACGCCATAATGACATTAAAGGTTAAGTGTCTTTTTAGAAGGCTAAAACAAGTGGTGTAAAAACAGATCCCAAGCCCGTCTTTGCCTGGCTAATGCTCACAAAGACAGGTGTCTTTTTTAAAAAGAAGATGCTTTTAACTGTTTATTTTATGTTATACTTAAAGTGTACAGTATTGGGGGGCGACCTGGCTTCGACGTGGGTTGCAAAACCAGAGGTGCATGCCGAGCATGAGAACGCTCGTAAATCAGACTCAAAAAATATAAATGCAAACGATGAAAACTTCGCAGGACAAGCTATAGCTGCATAAGCTTTGGTTTTACTGCAACGTGTACCGGCCTTAACCCCGGTGCCCCGTTGACCGAGCTCGCTTACCGGTATCGAATCAACGGTCATAGAAGATAAGCTAGTGTCATAACCCATCCCGGATTATGATGCGAAATTCAGGGAATCGCTGTGTACCATCCTGCCCGTCGGAGTGTTCACAGTTAAATCAAATGACAAGGCTACGCATGTAGAACTGAAGGCAGAGGATCTGCGGACGCGGGTTCGATTCCCGCCGCCTCCACCAATTAGGTGTTTGATTTATAAGGGTGAAATTACAACCCGTTCAAACCGCGGCACGATAAAAGCACCATTTACCCTAAATGACGACTCCAATCATGAATCGGACGATAATCTGATTGGGTTGAACTATCCGGTATCCAACGGCCATAAGTCTTAATTACCATTTCAACATATACAATATATAGCGGCGTTAAATACAGAAAACTATGAAGAGAACCTATGGGGTCTAGCCTCATTGGAGCATTACAGGATTAATCAATTAAGAATCGTTTGCTGAGAAAATTGCATTTGAACTTCTTCACTCAAAGTTTGCATATGATTCATCTGTGCTTGAAAAAAACGTTGTCTCAGCTCTCCTTTTGATTCTGGCTGATGGGTTTTTTTAATTTGAATGATCGAACCACTATCAGAATTCTCTTTTTGATAACAATATTCTTCAGTGAGGCCATAAGCTGGTGGCTCTGTAGCTTCCAAGGAATACATAAAGATTGGATCCTTTATAATTTTTGTTTGTTGATTTTTAAAACCGGCCATGCCTAGGAAAATGCAAGCAGCTATGAAAAGGATACCTACAGCGCAAAGTGCCCAGGGACCTACAAAGGGCATCAATACAGTACATGAAATAAACAATAAAAATATACTAATGCCACCAAGAATCGAATACAATGCCACATTACTGTTTTCTTCGGTTTGATGGACTAATTCAGTAAGATCAGATTTGAATTTTTCACTTTGCATGGTGGTTTGTACTTGATCGATGAATCCCTGAAGATTTATTGCTGGATCAATGGTTACTCCTTTAAATAAGCTTTCTATAATCACTAGTGCTTGTTTATCTTTATTTAAGGATGCCAACAGAGTGTTATATTTTTTATGGTTATCTATCATGTATTGCAATATAAGACTCACCGCCCAGATTTTGTTTTTATCTTCCTCAGAAACACCAGGATTTTCAAGTAGGCGCAAGTAGGATAATCTGGTATTTTTTAATGCTTCTGAGTAGCGAAACAAAGCATTATAGGATTGTTGTGTTGTTAGGGCCATGAAACCTCCAATAAAATAATTTGATCTCAATATATTCTAGGTGATCTATAATATACCATTTTAATCGTTTTATGTAACTCATTTATTTATATTTATTTAGATTAACTTATGGGGTCAGGGCTCTAAGTGTGAATATTGATAAATTCACACTTAGAGCCCTGACCCCATAGTCTATGTGTTACTTATCAATGCCAGACTCATCGATATATACGCATTGTTTAGCAGTATATTTTGAGCGCTCTACTATAAATAATCGTCGCTTTTCTTCATCTCTTTCAGCGTAGAGCGGGTTTTTTTTCGAGAGATTTTGAGGCAAGATAATGCGCTATACCCCAGATTTTGTTGCTCCAAAGTGTGCCACTCGTGATCCCGTCCACACCTGTTAACCCATTGAACGAAGTGATATAATTAAAATATTAACCAACATGGCCTTTTTTATGACGAAAAAAATAAATTCCGAAGGAAAATACTTAACATTTCCTGGT
>JAOATK010000007.1:3482-91877 GCA_030158115.1 Legionella sp. | reverse complement strand
GTCCAAATTATAACAATTTATGAGAGATGACACAGTTATTTAAACACTACCTTTTTGAATTGTGTTTTTTACCATGGTTTCATTTTGAAAGGAGAAGGATTAAATTCTTGTTCTTTGTTTTCATTTATTTCATTGCCTTCAACTTCCTCGTGTGCAGAGGAAGAGGGTTTAGGCTGCATTGAAAATGGATTTGGAGCAACACGCTGATCTTTTATGACTTCCTCCCTTTCTTGTGCTTTAGGGTTAGGGACGGGCACTAAATTATTTGCTAGTCGTTGGATAAATGCATCATATAGAGCTAATGTAGGCATATTAATACGAAGAGAAAGTATGTTGCCTTCCGCATCTTGAATAATACTCATGCAATCATTGGAAAGATTATTTTCATCTTTGAATTCATAGAATTCTTTTATAATTGCCTCCATGAATTTTTTGAATTCTTTTCTTTGCTCTTCAGTTAATACATTAGGCTCACAGAGTAATTTAATGGTGAGGGTCATTGATGCGCGATCATTTTCAACCAGCAATAGTCCTTTGGCGATCAACTCTTCAATTATTTTGGGATCAAAACTAGACTCTAAATCGAGTTCTTCTGACCCAAATCCATCTAAAATTCCATCCGATGTTTCATCTACTTTGTTCGATATAGTTAAAGACTGATCTACACCGGAAGTTGGTTTTTCTTCAGATGTCTTATCAGAGGTAGCACTATCACCACCTCCATTACCTCCGCCATGTCCCGAGCAAAGACGCTTAGGTGCGATTTCTTTAAAACAAGTGCGACAACGTACTTTTGCAGCTTCAGCAGCAGCTTCTTTTTTTTCTGCTTCTTTAATTTGTTGTTTTTCTTTGTTTAATAGCTGTAATGTTATTGAGGCTGAAGAGTTTTGTGGCTCACCTGTTGTGGTTGGTTGAGGAACAGGTTGCTGTTTTTCTTTGTTTTTTTTCATGAGGGGTCTCATAATTAAATCTGTAATAATCATAAAATTGTACATAAAATCATCGTATTTTTGTTCTTTTTGGTAAAAATTTTACAATTTTTTTACGAAAAATTATTATTAACGCCAGAATCACTTATGAGGATTGGGAGATGTGGAAAATGGCGTAGGTTTAAATTCGTTAGTTTTTTGTTTTTCATTATCTTCTCTAATTTGTTGTGGAACAGATGTATTGGTGGCAATAATTTGCTCTTGTAATTCAACTGGTTTTAATTCAGGTTTAGAAGGCATGAGTAAGAGCATTTTCTGCATGCTGTCCGTCAGTTTTTGAGATTCAACATCTGCTAATAAATGAATCGACTGCACTGTTTTACCAATTGATTTTTCGGGTTGATTCACATCATTAAAACCACAATACTTAGATAGCCATTGAAACAAAGGGGTTATATCACCAACAATAGGTTCTGCCACCTGTTGAAATACAGTTGGGCCATTCATTGAGTTTGAAAAATTTACAACACAATCACCTGTTATCATATCCATGGCACAAAATGCAATAGAGCCTGTATTATTTCCCCAATGAAAAGCAATAGTCTGCTCTGGGTCACTACTATGATAAATTCCCATCCCCAAACCCCATTCGATTTGTGAAGTTTCAGGTGAGGTCGTGGGAGGTAGTGTTGATAAAGAGCCTGTTAGCAGTGTTGATTTAAGATAATCGTTTTTAAAGCAATACTGTAAAAAAGCGATGTAGTCTTCAGCATTTGTCAGCATCGACCCAGCGAGAACTCCATGTCCATAGTCAGGCAAAGACGGTAAAGGGGTAAGAGGGCCATCAGGAGGAGGATCGGCCATGTGTGCTTTAGCAATATCTCGATGAGTACCATGCAGATTACTGCCTGGCAAATTTTTCTGAAAAGTAGAGCTCTTCATACACGCTGTTTTAAAAAAATCTTGAGCGATTTCTTCCCATTCTTTACCAGTTTTTTGTTCGATAACCTGCTTTAAAAAATCAAGTGCTACTCCTGAATAGGTAAATCGAGTATTAGGTGATGCGATAAATTTTTTTCCATCATCGCCATCTTGGCCATAGTTTGCTAGCCCAGAACATTGTCCAATAACCATGCGAGTTGTAAGGGCTCGATAATGAGGATCTTGCCTAAGTTCTGGAGGACCATAGTCAGCAATATCCGCTAATGGTACGTCTAAATCCCACTTACCTTGAGCAACCAAATCTAAAACAATAGCTGCTGATACGGGTTTACTTAGAGATGCTGCTTGAAATAGCGTATTTGTATTGACAGGACTTGGCGCTAATGTGTCTGTTTCCCCATAAGCCACGCTATGGGGTACGTCTTTTTCTTTTTGATACCAACCTAATGATAATGCAGGAATATTCGAATCACGAAGCAGTTGACTCATTAATAATTCCTGTTGTTCTTTGCGCTCTTTCATAAAGTACTACAACCCTAAATAGAATAATTCAATCTATGTTATAACTATAGCATCAGTTTGATTGTTTTATAATCAAAATAAAAACTGTCAGAACAAATTAAGAATATCCTATTTCTGGTAAAATATAGTAGAGCTAATTGGAAGCACTGTGTTCGGGATGACGTGTAACGCTCATTTAAAATCTTCTTTAGAGAATTCTTGATGTTTTTTAGACATAATTTCGTCTCGAGTAAATTCAATAATGTTTTTGTTTGCTATACAGCGCCAATTTTGCATATTAGTTATATATTGCTTATCCTTCATCTTAAACACATCAGGTGTAAATGCAGCCACATTTTTTCCAAGCTTATTATCTCTTGCTGAGGTAAAAATAAAAGCATCTATATTTGCTTCTCTCATTTCTGTACCTAACCTCTGACTATACTCATAACTTGTTTTATTAGAAATTTTATCTTGGTATTTTTCAAAATAAAGATTCGTTAAATCAATACCATTTTCTGTTTTTATATAAGCTTTGAAAGCAGTCATTGGAATTTCAATGTAATCTAGATCAGCCGAAGTATCATCAAAAAATTTTAAACGGTAAAAGGCTACTTCAGCTAATGCAGTATGAAGATTTATAGATCCATACCACAGTGATGGTTCATAAGTACTGCCAAATCGAGAGCCATATTTAAGAGGAGGGTATCTGAAAGGAGTAAAAATTAAATAGTGTTTATTATTAGCTACTTGCGGCTTTGAATTCTCTAGTAACTTTTCTAAAATATCGTGTTCTTCCCTCCTTTCAACCAAGTCTCTAGAACTTGAAATATGTTGGGCTTCAACCATTCTCCATGGTTCCAAATCAAAGCTTTTAGATAATCTTACTCCTTCAGATTCAGTCCAAATACTCATAATTTACCGCGCATTGCATCTAGATAGTTAAGTACACTAATTAAACCAGGAATAGTTTTCATTTCTTCAATTGGTTTGTTTCTAAAGTATTTATTTTGACTATTGAGCCATAATTTAGCCTTTGCATGATTATTTCCAACCATTGCATTTAGGCTTCGGTATACTCTTAGCAGTAATAGAGCCATTTCACCCTCTTTAGTACGAGGTGAAATTAATTTAGTTCCTTGACTAAGACGGGAAGCGCTAGATTCACTTATGCCAATTATTTTACTAAGATCTTTACCAGTCAAAGAATAAAATTTTGACAAATTGCTTACGGCTTTAGTTAAAACAATGTCTTCTTGATGAAGCATATCATTCGAAGTTTTCATTTAAATACTCCATTGCAAATGAAATTATAGTAAATAAAAATTTCATTTGCAATGTTATTTTTAGATCCTCATTGGCATGATATGGTTAGCACACTATTATTATAAACTTGAACAGGTTGTACAAACGAATACGCTGTCTTTTCCTGAATTAAATGACCTAAATTTATTCTTTTGAATCAATTGATGACTTTTATGTCGCCATATATTACAATCAGCTCTTCTGTTTTATGTATGTTACAAAAAGTAGCCTTGACTATGTGTCGCATAATCAAGGTTGCTTTGCTTAGGAGTATGATGATGATACGGCGCGCTTTTCTTTTAAGTATGGTTTTCGTTTTGCCAAGTTACAGTATGGATGTTGGTTCACTTCTTCCTGATGAGCAAAATACAGTTTTAGTATTTCAACAGGCTTCACCCAAGGTGGTTTATGTCCATCGTTTGGCTACCGTAACTAATAAAATATCCTTTAAAAAAATTCAGGTTCCAGATGGTGCCGGTTCGGGGATTATTTGGGATGATAAAGGCCATATCGTCACTAATTATCATGTGATTCACGAGGCTGATAAATTAGCTATTACTTTAGGTAATATGACTGTTCCAGCACGGGTAGTAGGTGCCGAACCACGTAAAGACATTGCGGTACTGCAAATTAAATCACCTTATGCATTGTCATTTTTGAAATCATTTAAACCTTTTGAAATTGTGCACTTAAACGATTTAATGGTGGGTCAAAAAGCAATTGCTATTGGCAATCCCTATGGTTTAGATCACAGTTTATCGAAAGGGGTTATTTCAGCATTAGGCAGACAGGTTCCAGGCATTGGTGGGGTTACTATTCATGATATGATTCAAACTGACACACCAATTAATCCAGGCAATTCAGGCGGACCTCTATTGAATAGTGCCGGTCAATTAATTGGTTTAAATACAATGATTTACTCTCAATCAGGTGCCTCAGCCGGCGTTGGTTTTGCTGTTCCTGCAGATGATATTCAGCGAATAGTCACCCAGATTATTCAGCATGGTCGTGTGGTATTATCAGGCATTGGTATTCAAAGTATGGCCCCTAATTTAGCTCAAAAACTAGGGGTGCAAAAAGGAGTTTTAGTTGCGGATGTATTGCCTCATACTCCCGCAGCTGAATCACACTTACGACCAACCCACAGAAATGCTTGGGGACATATTGTGTTAGGTGATGTTATTGTTGCCCTTAATGGTCATTCCATTGATAATTATGACGCACTTTATAATTTATTAAGTGAAATAAAAGTGGGTGAAAAAATAACTGTGTCGGTACAGCGTGATCATCGACAAATAGATATAGCAATGAGGACTATTGATATTGCAGGTGTATAATTTTTTAAGGAGATAAGGATGTTGCTGAATAAGGATGACTCAATTTTATTATTGATTGATGTACAAGAAAAATTAACTCCTGCTGTTTTGGATCATAAAGCATTAATTGCTCATTGCGAATGGCTTTTAAAATTAGCTTGTCAAATGAGAGTTCCTATTTTACTAAGTGAACAATATCCTAAAGGCTTAGGCCTAACGATTGAATCACTCCGTGCTTATGTCAATCAGGATGATTGCTTGGAGAAAGTGCATTTCTCTTGCATGGGGGATACTCAGTATGTCCAGCGCTTGAAACAATCTCATAAAAATCAAGTCATACTTATTGGCATTGAAGCTCATGTATGCGTCTTACAGACAGCCCTTGAGATGAAACAGCAGGGCTTTGATGTCTTTGTGGTGGTCGATGCTGTCAGTAGCCGGGGCGAACAGAACTTAAAATATGCTTTGAAAAGAATGAAGCAAGAAGGCGTGCACCTTATTACTTCTGAAATGGTATTTTTTGAATGGATAAGAAAGGCTGGAACACAAGAATTTAAAGAATTAAGTAAGCAATTTTTATAGTCAGGGAGACTTCGTGTGAATTTTGAAAACCAAATTGCATTAATTACAGGCGGCGCCTCAGGTATGGGCAAGGCCTGTGCTAAATACTTACAACAACGTGGTATGCGTGTTGTTATTTGGGATAAGCAGGCAAGTGACGAAGACGTTGAGTTATTTATCCAATGTGATGTAACCAGTGATGAGTCAGTAGAAAAGGCTATGCAGCAAACCATTCAAGCACTCGGTACTCCACGCGTATGCGTTAATTGTGCAGGAATAGCCCCAGCAAAGCGCATTGTAGGTAAAGAGGGGGCTATGCCTTTGTCGGCCTTTAAACAAGTGATTGAGGTAAATCTTATTGGCACCTTCAATGTGATGCGTGTTGCGGCAGAGGCAATGTCTCATTTAGAGTTAGAGTCAAGGACTCAGGAGCGAGGAGTGATTATTAACACTGCCTCAATCGCCGCATATGAAGGGCAGATAGGGCAGGCTGCATACAGCGCCTCCAAAGGAGGCATTGTTTCTATGACTCTTCCCGCCGCTCGTGAATTGGCACAATTCGCTATTCGTGTGAATACGATAGCGCCTGGATTAATTGCCACGCCTTTACTGCTTAGCATGCCTCAAGAAGTGCAGGATAGTTTGGCTGCCACGGTGACTTTTCCTAAACGTTTAGGTCGACCGGAAGAGTTTGCGTCTTTAGTAGGATTTATGATTGAAAATCAGTTAATAAACGGCGAGGTGGTCCGCCTAGATGGTGCTTTGCGTATGCGCTGAATAGGTGGTGTTGCTCTACCCTTTCTCATTAATGGGAGAGGGAGATTAAAACCTGATGGAGTCCTTATTTTTGATTATTCAACAGGCTAGCTGCAATTTTTTCACTGTTAATTTGGTAATTGCCTAATTCAATCTCAGCTTTAAAATATAAAACCCGGGCCTCATTGATTTCTGGTATTTCTTGCAGTGATTTTTTTATGGCTTCAAATTGCTTGGCTGCATTGTTGATATTCTCATCATAGGACAATGCACCTTCTGTTAAAATTTTATTAATTTCAAGCTGAGTGCTTTTTAAATCATCTGCTTCGGTGGATTTTATATGAGTGGAGTCACTAAGTTGATTAAACATACACTTCACCTCAAGTAGGTTTTAAAAAGATATAGTCAAAAAAAACATTAACACGTAATGTATCGGCACTATTTAAAAAAACTTTAGCTTTTTTTAAAATATAACATAACTCCCTATTCTATAATCGTAGTTATTAATGGATAGACATATCTTTTAGAATACATTTCTTCTTGCCCCCTTTGGCGTTTTTCAAATATTGAGTAAAGTATTAAAACCTATATCAGTTAATATTAGCTTAATAATCGACCACTATAATGTTCACATATTTTACAATTAGAATAAGGTGAGCTCATGAATGACAAGATTGAGAAACAAGTTCCAATTGATTTGTCTAAGACTATGCAAACCGAGTCATTGGCTGAAAAGACAAGTTCATCTTCAGTTGTAAAAGACTGTGTGTGGAAAGGAGCTAATTTGATAACGGTTTCTGCAATTACTAGCATGAGTATTGTTGCGGTCCAAAGTCCTCTTAAAACGGTATTGGTGAGTTTAACCATGAACGGGACCATGATTCCTCTTTACACGGGAGGTGTTATGGGATTAGCCAAAGCTTTATATGCAGGAACAATGAGTTCTTTGGGTGGATCTGCGGCAAGAACAGTTTATGTCACAACTGCAAAAAATGGTGCTAAACCCATTGAGGAAACTATAGTGGCCGATGAGGTGGGGTCCAAAAATAAAGATAGAAAAATAACACTCGTCGATTTTGGATATGTTGCATCTATGTCTTTTGGTGAAATTCTTGTAACAAATATCTTTGAATCACGTGCTACACTGCAAAAAGTGCCAGGTCTTCTTCCCGCTAACTTTAAATCGAATACTTTTTATAATGCATCTAAATTGATGACAGCAGGTATTACCCCAAGATACCTTGCAGGAATAATTAACTTTGGATCTTTATGTATATTAGAAGAAAAAATAGAAAAGAAGATATCATTTAGCGACAAGAGAGTAAGCCACTTCACTGCAGGTGTATTAAGTGGTATGACGGCGGCATTTTTTTCTTTCCCATTTGCATTATTTAAAGATTATGTATTAGTTAAATCCACAGTAAAAGATGGTTTGCTATATAATAAACAATCTCTTATAGCAGCAAAGGATATTTGTTTTTCTTTTAAAGCAGATCCAGTAGCTTCTCTCAAAGATTTTGCTCGGATAAGTGCCAAACAACTTCCAATGCGAGTAGCTCTTACTGGGGCGGTATTTGGAATTGTTGCTGGAGTTGGAGAAACTTTAGGTAATGAACCATGGCAAAAAATTATTCATGTGGCATCGCAGCCAAGTAGAAGAAATGCTACTCATCGTTTTTTTACGGCTGAAAGTGATCCTGCCATTACAGAAAGATGGGAAGAACCTGTTAATGGCTTAACACCATAAAAAATAGGGTATATTACCGTTGCATGACGGTAATCAAGATAATTTGAAATTGATGTTTAATGAAGAGTTTTATGACTTCTCATGGATATTTTTCTACACTAGAAAAAGGAACAAACAAAATGCCAAAAGCTTTTTTTGGATTTTTTACAAAGCCTGCTGTTAAGGAAGTCTTGCAAATAACAGCATCTGTAGTCGGTACCACTGTAGTCGGAACAACAATTAATGTATTAGGAACGGCAGCTCTAAGCAAAATATTTGCGAACGAGGGCGATCTTTCGGATTCAAATCCTGTACCTTCATGCTCAAAAAGTTCTAGACAGTAGATTGAGTACAGTCCTACTCACTAAAGTGGACTCCTCTGGAGTGTTTTTGGCTTCTTAGTCAAGCTAAGCTTGCACACCGCACTCTCAATCTGGCTCCCAATGCCGTGACGTTGGCTGACCAATGCATACTGTCTATGATTTAATCATAGGCCATGTTTTATGAGAATTCCAATCAATACAGCTGATTTATTGCAAAGATTTTGTAAGGTTTAACTATGTCGATGAACAAATGGTAAATTAAAGGAAGCTCTTGCGTGAGCATGGTGCCTACTTTCTTCGCCTGTTCGTAGGAATATTTGCGTATAATAGAACCTACCTTGTTGGTCTTGAGCAACGCCAATACCCGTCATATTATAATTTCCCACTATATTTCGCTTATGTCCTGGACTCAGTAACCATTGTTGCACTACAGTCCGTGCATCTTTGTAGTTGTAAGCTACATTTTCTGAGCCAGCCCCTGAATTTTTAACGTGAGTGTGTAATCTTGCAATACGTTGTTCAAAGTACTGATGACCAAAAGACATTTTATGGGTTGCCATATCCATGGAGTGTTGTCTTGCTTCTCTCACCATATCATCGTTCATGGTAAGTCTAGATAATCCATGATGTTGTCTGTATTCATTAATATAGTGCAATATTTCATTTTGCATGGCTGTATTATTGTGAGTATGCATGGTTGCATAGGCAGTGGGTAAAGTAAAAAGTAGGGCGGCTAAAATAATAAATTGGATTTTTTTAAAACTCATGAATAAATACCTTTATAGTTTAGTTCAAAGCGAATGGTGTCTAAAAAAAGATCATTTGTCCAGTATTTGAAGGAGATTAGGTCAAGATTTACCGAATTAAAGATTTAGAGATAGTCCAAATAAAATGGCATGTAATGCCGGGATATTAGTCAATTGTTCTTTTCTAGAATAGGGGCTTAATTGAAAATTTGGCGTGTTACTGTAGATCCCCTGATATAAGAGGTTTAAACTAGCCAAAGCAGTAATGGGATAACCAAGCCCAGCCTGTATTTCACCGGCTAACTGAGATATTTCGTTAATTGGGATATTGTCAATGCGCCAATGTCTGTAGGCAATCCCCCCCTTAAGTTGCGCAAAAAAAGAACTATCCCATAAAGGATCAGTTTTTGTGGTGATTAATAAATCAAGTGTAGGCGCAAGGGTTGTTTGAATGGGGAACCATTTGAGTGCATCTAAGGTCGCTTGGGGAATGTTTAGAACCATTTTATTCCCTGTTTGAACGCCTAGCTCCATACCAAGAGCAATATCACCCGCGAGTAACATTTCATTACCCAGGGCTAAACGCCCTAGGGCAGGATTTTTATCATCAGATGAAACTTGATAATGTGCACTTCCAGCACTAGCAGTAATTGACCAAGGTTGGTCTTGAGACGTGAGCTTTGGTAAGTATCTGTCAGCAGATGTATTGCATGATAATAAAACGCTAATGATAATAAATAGTCGCGTACAGTATCTCTTCATTACATTATCCCTAAATGAATTGGTTCATATAAGTTGGGAATATTAATTTTGGCGGAGAGAGAGGGATTCGAACCCTCGATACGTTGCCGTATACACACTTTCCAGGCGTGCGCCTTCAACCACTCGGCCACCTCTCCATTGGGGCAAGCTTATACATGTTAGTCAATAAAATCAACCTTTATTCGGAGTTTATGGCTTATATCGTATATACTAATAAAGTAGCTAATTTAAAAGGATTCGATATGTTACTTAGGCTTTGCATTTTATCTTTAAGTAGTTTGATAACTAGCCCTCTTTGGGCGATTACGTGTTATTACACTTTAGCTAAGGATAACTGTTGGCTTAAATATAATGTGTCTGTTCAGGTGATAGATGCTTTAACTACAAAGGTATTAACCACAGTAACAGTTCCGGCAGGTCAATCTTGGGCGAGAGTGACTTTTCCTTGCGAGATAGGACAAAAACTAACATATCATGCTCAATTTACCCCTTTTATTTGGGAAAGTGAAAAGCATAAAGTGTATGAGGCTAAAAATTACTGGTCTTTACCTAATGCCGTGCATCCTGGTGATACCGCTTGGAATGTTTCAGTATGTTATTCGTCTGACTTTTCTGAAGTGCCTATGACTCCTGAGGCGACGAACTCATGTGCTTGTGATTTTAAAAGTATACCTATTATTAAACCGCAATAAATTCTCTAATAGCATTCACTTTTATCTTTGTGTATTATTCTTATCATGAATGGTGAGGAGACATAAAGATTGATTACTTTAAGAAATAAAATTGCTCAAATGCTGATTATGGGATTTTCAGGTTGTGAGATAAATGATACAAGTCCCGTGACCCAGTGGTTAACCCAAGATGGTTTGGGTGGCGTTTTATTATTTGATAAAGACTTGTCTACCAATATGTATGGTAAAAATTTAAAAAATCAAACACAAATTCAGCAATTAACTCACCAATTAACTCATTATTCTAGAAAAAATAATTTACCTCTATTCATTGCTATTGATTATGAAGGAGGAGCTGTTGATAGACTAAGCCAAATAGCAGGGTGTAGACCTACAATCAGTGCGTTAGAGATGGCAAAATTATCTATAGATGCCTTAGATAAAGAGTTTTCCTCCATGGCAAAGACATTAAAAAATTTAGGCTTTAACTTGAATTTCGCGCCGGTAGTGGATCTGCATATGCGCGATCAACAAGGTATCATTGGTGCTCTGCAACGTAGTTTTTCTGCAGATCCTGAAAAAATTATTGCTCTTGCTAGGAAATTTGTTAGCGTCTTTAGTCGTTATGGTATTGCCTCATGTTACAAGCACTTTCCTGGTCATGGTAGCGCATTGGGTGATACTCATGAAGGATTTGTGGACGTGACGGATACGTTTATTTCTGCTGAATTGGCGCCTTATACGCAATTAGTGCAGGATGCGAATCAACCCGCAATGATTATGACAGCGCACGTCATTAATAAGCAGTTAGATAGTCAAGGCCTACCAGCAACGTTATCTCATGAAATTTTAACAGGCATATTACGTGAAACAATGAAATATGATGGGGTCATTATTAGTGATGATTTGCAAATGCAGGCTATAGCGAATCATTATTCTCTAGAGGATGCGTTGCACCTTACTATTAATGCCGGAGCTGATATGGTGATTTTTGGAAATCAGCTAGGTGATATTACTGCAACTGAAGTGATAGATTGTATTGAGAAACTTGTTCGTGACAATAAGATAGATCCCTTGCGAATAGATGAAGCATATAAGAGAATCGTTCGTTTAAAGCAGCAAATAAACTGCCTTGAATTGGTTGATTAACCAAGAGCAACCTGGATTCAGTTCGATAATTTCTATTGACGCAGATTATAGTTATGTTAAAATAAGGCCTTATTGTATATTTTTTTGTCAAAAAAGGGTTTTTATGGTTACTCATGCAGATCAGATCATGCTTTATCAATTGACTATAAAACCATTTTCTTGTTGTTGCTGCTTATAATTCCATACTTTTATCGATTTGTATTTATTAAGGAGTTAGCTATGTGTGCAGCACATCAAGTTCAGAAAAAATTCATTTTCAGTACCCCAGTACTTTATGTTTTAATGATTGGTTTAGGCATTGCCAGCGGCATGTCTAATATACCTTTTTTAAAAGATATCGGATTATTGGTATCTGATTTATTTATTAAAATATTTAAATGCATTAGTTTACCCATCATTTCTTTGTCCATTATTGTCACTCTAGCAAATTACACTACTGATGGATTAATGAAAAATATTTGGAAACGAACAATTACCTATACTTTTGCAACGACTCTTGTAGCTGCTGCTATTAGTTGTTTGTTATACATAGTGATTCAACCCAGCTCAGTACAGGTTCATTTAGATAACTCGGTAGTTCAATCACCTAATAGCCTGGGCTATTTAGGTTATTTGGCCAATATTATACCAGCCAATTTATTAGCTCCTTTCTTAAAGCAACAGGTTATGGGGGTTTTATTTTTAAGCATTATTATTGGTATTGCAGTTCGTCAAATTCCTGATGTGGACTCACGCGAAACGATCACACGCTTTTTCCGTGGGGCACATGGGATGTTTATCGTGATGACTCGTTGGATTATTGCGATTATTCCTTTGGGGTTATTTGGTTTTATTACATCAACGGTAGTTCAGTTACGCTCTGGTATGGACATTAAAGGGATTGGGCAGTATTTGCTACTTATTGTTTTAGCAAATTTAATCCAAGGCTTCATTGTATTGCCTTTCTGGTTGAAAAAAAATAAATTGAAGCCATTTGCTGCAATGCGAGCGATGTTGCCTGCTTTATCAGTGGCCTTTTTTTCTAAGTCTTCAGTAGGTACTTTGCCTCTCACCATGAATACGATAGAAAAGAATTTAGGTGTTAAGCCAGAGGTTAGTCGTTTTGTTTTGCCTTTATGCACCAGTATTAATATGAATGGTTGTGCGGCTTTTATTTTCGCTACAGTAATTTATCTGATGCAAAATCATGGAATGCCGATTTCTTATGCCACCATGGGATTATGGGTTTTAGTTTCAACCGTGGCAGCAATTGGTAATGCTGGTGTCCCAATGGGGTGTTTTTTCTTAAGTGTTAGTTTGTTATCTAGTATGAATGTTCCGATTGTGCTGATGGGGGTTATTTTACCTTTTTATGGCTTAATCGATATGCTAGAAACAGCTTTAAATGTGTGGTCTGATGCTTGCGTGACCAAGGTTGTGAATGATAAAGCCGTGGCAGGTGAAATAGAAGGCACAAAGGTCAGAAAACGCAACCACTCGTTTGAGCCGGAACTTGGGTAGCCATCGCTATTTTATTCAAGGAGTATCCGGTTGATAGCAACCGGACTACCATATTTGGGTGTGGCACCTGGATGCAAGAAGTTAAGTTGGACTTAAACAGCGATGATTTTCATACTCACCGCAATGATGCATAAAATACTGCTTGAGGCTTGATACAAAAATCTTCTCACCATTTTCCATAAGAAAAATCCGCTCTGGTTGCAGCTCTATGTAGTTAGCGTCTTTTAATATTACTTTATACAGTGATCCCGCATGAGAAAAGGTCCATCTTTCTATGAATGGTAAGAGTTTTTCGGGGTTATTTGAATAGAAATTTTCTTTCACATCAACCAATAATGTATTTTTCATTTCATAATTATTTTTGAAATAAAAATTACTGCGATCACGTCTATGTTCGTTAAATGGAGGGGTGTTCATATTTTTTTTCATTCCCACAGCAACACTTAATGAAACAATAAGCCCTTTGGCGGATTCAATTCTTAATTGAGTTCCTAGTAAATCAGAACCATTATATTGATTAAGATATGATTTCAAATAAACAATCGCATCATCATCAATGGGATCAAAATAGCCATCAATAGTAAAATGTGTAGCAAGGTATGTGGTTGAATCATAGTGACATGTAATAGCCATAGCACCAATAAATTGGTTCGTTCTGATATTTTCTAATACTTTATTGATTTGTGCGTGCACTTCCGCACAGCTTACTTCTTGGTTTGATATATTAGTATTCATACGAATAATTTGGGTGGGAAAATCGTTGCTTCGATTAGTGGTTTTTATTAGTTCTGGATCGGCAGTTTCATTGAAATAGTTTACAACACTTGTATTAGGTGTTGTTTCTGCTTCTGATAATGAAATATCTTTAAAATCATCTTGAGGATGACTAAACGCATAAAGAGGAAATAAAATCAGGGAGCTGACTAAAAGTTTAAATTTCATACATCACTCCTTTTTATTGCTCTGTTTTGTCGTCTAAGTGGTTCAATAAATGAAGACATACATTTTTAGTATAGTTTATTGTTTTTAAATTATTCAAAGTGATTGCTAATAAATATGAAATTACTTAATAAGGGCGAGAGAGAGGGCGTTTTTGTGTAATATTTACTCTATCAGGTGTGGAATTAATTCTTTACAATGCCTCATTACTTGTTGATTTACTGGCGGAATTATAAGGTATTCATTAAATTGTTGCGTTAAAATTTCTGGGGCATTGTTGGGTATATTGAACAATCCCGTTTCAAATGCAGCTCGTTGAATTGGATAAATATCCTCCTGTTTCAAAAAGTTTTTACCAACACAGTTATAACCACGACCTAAATAGGGACTTCCACTGTTATTGGCACTAGTAATAATTTGTTGTAATAAAAATTCTAAAAGAGACTTAGGTAAAAATTGTGCGATGATTTTATAGAAATTCGCATGATGACCTGTATTAACAGCACTATATTTAGCGTTTAATAGGCGGGAAATTTTTTTGGCTAGGAATTTATAACGTTTTCTTTGTTTTGACTTTTCAGGCATCGTGTCATACACAAAGACATCGATGAATATTCCTTGAACATAGGGTTCATCGCCTCGCTCATGCTTTTCTATATAGCGGCTGGAGCGATCTCGAATTTTTAAAGGAGTAGCCATATTAAAATAACCGGGATCGGTATGGCTGGTTTGCAACCACATAAAATCGGGAAGTTCTTGAGGGGCCACACGAAGGAAGGTTTCATAACTTTTGCGTGGCATAGCAATATCCATGTCGTCATCCCATGGTATAAATCCTTGATGACGTACGGCACCTAACAGTGTGCCCGCATCTAACCAATAATCTAGACAATGCTTTGTGCATATGGCATCAACCACTTCAAGCATACGCAACATTTTTAGTTGAGCTTGTCTTAATCGGCCATCTTGGAGCGCATTGCTAGCGCAGTGAGGATTTATTAATGTCATTTAGGTGTTGGAGATGGGTTATTATTGTAGATTGGTTCTTTAGATTCAGATGATTGCCAAAAAATAACTCCGTGTTTAATTGATTTTTGAATTCTATCGGCAGCAACATTAGTAGCTAAACTGCCAATAGTACCTTCAGCAACCCGCCCTAAAAGCCTTAAAATATTGTTCATAAAAAGCCACCTTAAATAAGTTACAATTAGCCGAAAATTTTTTTATTCTCATCTATCGTATATTAACTGATAAAAAATATAAACTTTATTGTAATAGTAACGTCTCGTTATTAGTACATTTATAAGCATAAATAGAATATTTTTTATTGTGATACTGATGACTTGTTGTTTTTAATTTTTCACAGTGATTAAAGTATTTTGCTAAGCATTGGCTCCGATCATATCTGTCCACATACCAAAATTCTTTTAGCGAGTTATTTTTAATTTGTTGATTAATTGACTCACTCCACAATGCATATTGATTTTGTGGCATGCCACAGTCAATCGTGTAGATCATTGGCTTATTTTTGAGAAAAAACAACATACGCGCTTGAAACCAACCTGAAGTAAGAATAACTTGAGGTGTTTGAGGATAGTCATTATTAAACTGTTGTAGCAAATTGTAATAAATCAATTTCTTGTCGGCCAAGCTAAATTTAGTTGTATTATTAAAAAGTAAACCAAAGCTTGTTAGGCCATAACATATTATTATCAACAAGATGGACTTACGGTAATGAAATGTTTGAAAACAAAACCCACCCAAAAGTGCACTGGTTAGTAAATAGGGCGTTAACCAATAGACTCGAATTTCTGCTTTGTGTGCTGTGTATAAATAAAAACATAAAAATGTAACACAAATGATGCGGCATAAAGTCACCGGCAAATTCTTTTTATCAACACGTTTTAGCAAACAAATGAAGGGAGGAAGCAACATAAAATTCAAAGAAGGAATAAATCTTGTTAGGAAGGAAGTGCTGACCCGCATCAAAGGAGTCATGGTATTATTTAATTGATGCGTTGTTAATTGGTAAATAAATGATTGCCATTCATGTTGATAATTCCAGATGAGAACAGGGCTAAAAATAGCCACAGAAAGCATAAGAGCACAATATAAATGAACACTTTTAAAAAGAGAGCGGTATCGGGTGGTAATTAAAAAAAACAACAACGCAAGAATTAATACAATACCCGAATATTTAGATAACAGCATTAACCCAATACTTGCACCAATAAAATATAACTCTTTAATTTGATTATATTTTATGAATCTTACTGTAAAATAAATAGTTAAGGCCCAAAAGAGTGTAAGGGGCGTGTCATATGTTGTTTGTTTTAATATATCTAAAAAAACCAGAGGGGAGAATAGCCACAATAATAAGGCAACATAACAGGCCTCTTTTTCTAGAAACAGTCGCGCTGTTTTATAAAGAATGAAGCTAGTTAAGCCAGTTATTAAAATAGCAACGAAGCTTAAAGCAAATAAAGTATCTCCAAATAATAAGGTAGAAAGCTTAATAAAATAAGCAATCATCGGAGAGCCGTCATAATAGGATAATGCTAAATGTCTACTCCAATCCCAATAGTAGTAAGTATCAAACGCTAGCAAATTAATAGGCGCTAATAAAAATAGGGCTATAAAATAGCTGATGAGAGCGATGTAGATAACACGTTGATTTAGCATGGTTTTCTTCATTTTTTTAGAGTTTTATCAGGTGAAGAGTCTAACCCCATTTATTATTTAAAATATTGTTTCAATGCCTGATAACGCAGAGTAAAAATCACACGCAATGAGTCTAAAATACTATTTTTTGGTAATTTACTTTCACCCTCTGTTCGGTCAATAAACTCTATAGGATATTCGCAAACTTTAGCTTTGTTTTGATGAAGCAACCACATTAGTTGAAGCTTATAAGCATAATGATCGCTTAGAAAAGATTGAGGAAGACTTTTTCTTAGTGTTGAGGCACGTGTGGCACGAAAGCCGCTAGTAAAATCCTTGTATTTTCTTGTCAGTACGGTACGTGCAACCCAGTTACCCATTATGGAAAATAGCTTGCGATGCATGGCCCAATTTTTTGGAATACTCCCACCAGCAATGTAGCGACTACCTACAACACAATCATAATTTTTTAATTGGGCCAGCATAGGGCCAATGTATTTGGGCTGGTGAGAAAGATCCGCATCAAACTCAATAATGATATCAGCAGATAATGAGTTCAACGCAAAATTCATTGCTTGTTTATAGGCTGAACCAAGACCAGTTTTTTTATCTTCACTTTGTAGGTGTAAACAGGGATATTTTTTTTGCAACTCAATAATAATTTGTTGCGTATTGTCTTTAGAAGCACTGTCAAAAATCAAAACATGCAGGTTGTATTTTTCAACTAAAGCGCTCATGTTGAAAATACAAGAGAGTGTATTTTCTATAATGGCAGCTTCATTGTAAGTAGGAATAATAATGACTACTTTTTCTTTGGTTGATTTAATAGAATCATCCGGGATATTTTTTTTTATCTCGCTTATCAAATTATACCTCTAAATCGGTTATTTTTTTGTTGGTGTTTGCATAAAATGATCATAAATGGCGCGACTAGCTAAGGCTATGGCTCGACTTCGAGGGTAATCACTTTCAGACTTAGACTTTACATACACCGCAATGGCTATATGCCCTTTATTATTGGGTAGGGTAATAATGCCAACATCACTAGCAAAACGAAACAGCTTTTGGGCGCCAGGGTACCTTATATAGTTTTGTTCGTCAATTGACCAAGTTCCGGTTTTATGCGCTACCTTGACATGAGCGGGTAATAAACCTTTTATTCGGCTTCTGCCTGTTCTGCATTTCTCCATAATACTGAGAAGAAGTTTTGTACTTGATGCAGATAGGGCTTGGTTTCTGTAAACCTTCATTAACAATTTTGCCATTTCATCAGGTGTGGTGGAGTCTCTTTTATCATTTTGAAATTTTTGCCAAGCCACTATTTTTTGACTTAGGGGTGTTTTATTAAATATTTTTTTCCAAGAATACACTGTGCGTGGTTGTTGCAAATAGGCATGATTTACATGATTAGTATCCATGAGCATTTCAAGAATAGAACGATTAATGGAAATATTTTTGAATCCAAGACCATTCATACGTTGAGTGACGTATAAGGGGCCGTTTACAGCGTCTAATATGGTATCACTGGCACTGTTATCACTATTCACTAACATATACTGAAGTATTTGCTGAGAAGACATGCTCATTTTTTTTCTTTCAAACGAATGATATAAGGATCCTGAGCCGGGGACAGAATTATTAAAATCCAGCTTAATCATCCGATTTAATGACTCTTTTTTTTCATCAACACGGTGTAAAAAAGCAAGTGCTATTGGTAATTTAATGGTGCTAGCCATAAAGAAGCGTTGATTGCTATTATGAGCAATGACTTTATTGCTCTCAATAAGAATCGCAGACAGCCCAATAACCACATTCGATTTTTTTTCGATGGCATTAATTTTTTTTATCAGTTCAGCATCATTTTTAGCGGCGTAAATATTGATTGAAAATAAAAGCGCAGCAAAAATAAATAAGCAGTGAGTTAGGGGCTTTTGACATGCTAGATCTCGACGTTCGGGAGCTTGCCTGCGGTATCCGGTGCGAGCTGTCTTACTATTTCTCAAGAATAATTTTATTTTCATAATCAAGTTAGTCCCTATTTATTATTCTTGCTAATTAGCTGATGACAAATTCAAATGCGGTTGTTGCTCTGCATAGAGTCCAGGGTTGAGCGAATATTTTTCCGCTCGCTGTAGTAATGACAAGGCACTAGTGAGTTTTTTTTCAAAAGCAAAAAGGGAAGCGCTGTCATCAACGATAGTGTATAGGTAAAGATAAATTTGTTGATGTAACATAGATTTAATGTGTTCATTATTAAAATATTCAGGAGCTTCTTTCTCAGACAAGGCAGAAGAAAACGGGATTTTGCTCATATCATCAATTAGTCGCATAAACATGATCTTGTATAGTTCAAAAGCGAGTTCTGGTGAAGTAAGGCTATTTAACTCACTTAGTTGTGATGATAGATCTTTACATTGAATTTTAAGAGTATGTTTAGAGGTTGTACTGATAAGAGCTTTGTAATCTGGGCAGAAGCTAAAAAGTAAAAATTTGGCAAAAGTATGATGACCAGCATAATCAGTATTAAGTCCTAATGGCGCTAAAATGATACTGCCTTCTTGGGCATGTTTTGAGTGCCCATGTTCCGGATCGTTAATCGATGGACGGGCAATATCATGGAATAATAGGGCTAATACATCATCCTCAGCCATCGTTAAATGATGACTAATTTTTCCAGCTTGTAGGGCATGAACTTTCTCCGTGACATATTCCCGATCAGCTAATTTCTCATAAGGTTTTTGTGCTAATTCATTGTTTAATACATCACAAATCATTTCAATATAAAGATTAATAGTGGGCACTAATTTTAAAAAAGGCTTGGGACAAAGTGTAGGAGACAATTCGCTGGCAATATCGACAAGCTTAAGAGGCTTGGTTAACAGAGTAATAGGTGCTTCTTCAAGAGGGCTTCTTGAGTCTTTAAAATAGGCTTTTAAAAAATCTTCCATTGTGTATGAAATACATTCTTTGCCTAAAAAAATACTTTCTTTATTGAGTTCGTTTAACATGACTGCAAAGGAAGGCATGTTTGATGTATAAAAAGATAAGGGTATTTTTGAAAAGTCAGTTTGAGTTTTGGGAAAGAAGGTAAAATTTGGAAAAACATCTGCCTCACGAGTAGCCATTATTATTCCTTAGAGCACGCAGAGAATCATTTAATGAGTAAAATAAGCCAAAATATATTCTACCTGAAACATGCAATATTTGCTATTGCTTTTGGGACTAGATTGTGGGCTCATGGCAGCAGAAATTTAAATAATTGATGCAGGATAAAATATTTTTAAAAAATAGGAAATCAAGATTGTTGTTTATTTTTATATTTGTTAAGATGATTACTGCTATTTCTATAGCACTCCAAAATCCTTTGTGGATATCTCTTAAAACCTCCTAGATCAACAAAATTTAAAAAATCGTTTTTATTTACTAAAAAAGCCTTATTTTATAAGAGGTTAGCACGTTTTTGGATTTTTAAATAAAAAAATATTTATCCACAAAATCTGTGGATAAAGCTGTGTACATGATGTCAATCTGTATGTATAGCCAATCTGATTTAACATGCGCTCGAACTTGCCAAAGTGTTTTTCTCTCTAAGGGTCATTTTTAACTAGATCTAATTGAAAAAATTAAAGTTAATATTTTTGACATTCTCTATTTGTTTCAATGATGAAGCTTGTCATTGAAAACTGATGTTCTGTTTATATTACATGATGTTATTCTTTAAATAGTTGCCATTGTTGTCTGCCCTTCAGAAGATAAAATATCATTACAATTTGATGTGAAAATATCTTTGTCTCTCAACCGGTTATTAAAAAATCGGGGTTCAGCTTTATTGAGTTCGGAGGATTTTTCTGATGCTGGTAATGGATTAGTATCTTGAAGTGTATCTAGAGTATGAGTTGGCTCCATTTTTTCTACCAAGGGCTTTTCCATCTGTGAAAAAGATGGAGTTGATTTTTTTCTATGGAAAACGCTAGGCCAAGTAAAAGCTATTGATACGAATACTAAAACCACTGGTGACAATATAGCCATTGTAATGGTTAATGCAAGTTTTGCCCCTATTGCCTCTCCCACCGTTTCACCGACATGAATTCCGCTTCGGATTCCACCGGCAACAGAATAAGCAAGAGAATCACCTATTAAAGCAAATAATTTGAGTATATTGATGGCTGCATGCTTTATCTTTTGTACTGTTGTTTGGTTTTCTTCCGGCGGTTGATGTATTGATGCAAATTTTTCTTTTAGGTCAACATAAGTTTTTGGGTTAAAGACTTTATATACTTGTGAAAAAGTATTAACAACCATGGTTGTTGAAGTACATATCATCGCAATAACATGTGCTAAAAGAGTGCCAGGAGTCGCACCTAAGGCATTAAAAAGTTTATTGACCCCTGAGACAGTGGTAAACCAAGTTAGCGTTGCATAAACAGATAAAAAGACTGTGCTGATGATGCCTAATAAGACACATCGCAAAAGACCGTAGTTTTTTTTGTAACTTTCAATAAAAAGATTTTTAAATTTTGCATAATTTTCACGTATGCCTACAGCTTGAAACGAATAAAAAGAGATAGCTGCAATTAAAGATAAGCCAATTGTGACTGCTAAAATTAGAGGGTTAGAGGCAAGCAATCCCACACCTAAAAAAGTAAGAAGTCCTACGAGACCTGCATATCCAGAAATGCCCGCAGAAATACAGGCTAACAAGGTCACGATACCAAAAAATAATTTTTCGCCTTTATCGAATGTTGTTTTTTCTTTTAGATTTTCTTCCAGGATTTGAGAGGTTTTTTGTTTTTTAGGCTGGAAACCAGCGCTATTAAGCATGGCTTCTCCACGACTTAATAAGCAAACTATTCCGTTACATAAGGAAAGGACTATTGCCAAGGCGAGGCCAACGCCAAAGGGGGCGCCTAAAGTACTTAATAATCCCAGGCAAAATACCATACAAAGCGCCATGGAGGTAAGGACTTTGCCAGTGACTAAGGGCACTCCTTTTAGAAGTCTATTTCTATTTTGAATCGCAGTTCTTGCAAATTCTTGGCCATTGCTAGAGTAAGTAGCAATCTGTATAACGTCTTTCTTGGATAATCTTTTTCCACCAGAAAGTATTTCTCCCCACTTAAAAGTTAAGAAACTCCAAAAAGAGTGAGAAAACCGACGTTTTAAGAGATCTGTTATTCGAAGATCGCCATTTAGAATCGCTTGTTGGACTTTTTGCGATTCTTCTTCTGTAAATTGATATTGGTTGAAAGAAGCAATAATCCAATCTTTTTGAGTACGAAACTTTCTTTTTAAAACCATTATAATGTCATGGCGGTGATGACTAGCATCATCGATTGGATCTTGTTCTAATAAACTGATTATTTCTTTCATTTCGACAAATCCCGTCCTAATACAAATCATGTAGCTTATTTATAATTTCACAAGAATTCCATTTAAATTTTTGATTAATTCTCAATAGGTGTGATACCGTCAACATTTTTATTGGTTAGAAAGAATTGACATATGTTGCATGTTACATTTAATCTTATTTTTTTTTATCCTGATAATGGACAATCATGGCATTATTGAGTTTTTTAAAACCTGCTCCTTATCTTAATGAAATTCAGGATAAAACCATTGTTAAGCAGCAATATCGTTATTGGCGTATTCGCACCTTTTATGCAATGTATTTAGGTTATGCTTTGTTTTATTTTTCGCGAAAAAGCTTTATCTTCGCGATGCCAGCATTACAAAGCGCCTTTGGGATGACCAAAACGGAATTAGGACTCATTGCTAGTATTTTGAGTTTAAGTTATGGCATCAGCAAATTTTTGAGTGGCATTTTAGGCGATAAGTCAAATCCGCGTTATTTAATAGCGATCGGGCTAATTTTAACAGGTATTTTTAATATTTTGTTCGGATTATCTTCCACCTGGTGGTTATTTGCTATTTTTTGGGGATTGAATGGTTGGTTTCAAGGGTGGGGATGGCCTGGATGTACTAAATTATTAACCCATTGGTATTCTCAATCCGAACGTGGTCGTTGGTGGAGTATTTGGAATACATCACATAACGTTGGAGGTGCATTAATTCCATTGGTTGTTGCTATGTGCGCCCAATATTTCGGCTGGCGTTCAGCTATGTTTGTGCCTGGAATTATCTGCATTTTAGGGGGTATTTTTTTAATTAATCGGTTAAGGGATACTCCTCAATCCCTTGGTTTACCTGCCATAGAGCAGTATCGAGAAGATTTTTCTGATTTATCAACTCATCATCAAGAAAAAACAGAGCTTTCAGTCAAAGAAATTCTTTGGAATTATGTCTTAAGTAACCCATATGTTTGGATACTATCCATTTCTTATTTGTTTATTTACATTGTCCGAACAGCTATTAATGATTGGAGTATGCTCTACTTAACGGAAGTGAAGGATTATTCCTTAATCACTGCAGGTAGTTGTATCATATGGTTTGAGGTGGGTGGTTTTTTTGGCAGTCTTTTTGCAGGCTGGCTTTCAGATAAAATATTTCAGGGTAAACGCAACCCAATCAATATTCTGTTTACAGCAGGTGTATTTGTCACTTTGTTGCTATTTACGTTAACTAAGGGATATACACCATTCCTTGATTCTTTGTTTCTTTTTTTCTTTGGTTTTTTTATCTTTGGACCACAAATGATGATTGGTTTAGCCTGTGCGGAGTTATCACATAAAAAAGCAGCGGCTACTGCAACTGGCTTTGCCGGGTTTTTTGCTTATTGTTTAGGTGCTGTTCTTGCTGGTGCTCCTTTGGGTGCAATTATCAAAAATTACGGCTGGGATAATTTTTTCCTTACCTTGTTTATTTGCTGCTTGATTCCATTTTTTATGATGCTACCACTCTGGCATGTAAAAGTCCGCCCAAAACATCGTAAATCAGAATTTTTAGGAAAATCTGAGTTTGCTTAACAAGAGTAGGTCAGGCCCATGGCCTGACATTACTTACTTTTTCTCCCCTTGTTCTTTTTGTTCCCGAGGCTGTGTTTTATAGCCACATACGTTGAAAAACGTTATCTTTGTTAATAACAAGATGTTTAATTGCAGCAAGAAGATGAAGAGCGATTAATCCGACTAAAATCCATGCAACTACCCCATGTATTTGGAAAAACTGTTCTGATATAGCATGACTTTGATTAACCCAATGTGGTAATTCCACTCCAAAAAAAATAATCCCATATTTGCTAAATGAAGCTCCGATAAAGCCAGTAATAGGCATGATGATCATGCAAAAATAAAGTAAAAAATGAATTCCCTTTGATATAATCTGTTGCCAATGTGGAACACTTGATGGAAGTGGGGCGGGTTTATGAGCAAACCTCCATATCACTCTAAAAAAAATCAGGATAGCAGCGGTGAGGCCAAATGATTTATGAAGGTTAAAATACCAACCACTATTAGGTTGATCTTCAATGTACATCATATACCAACCGATACTGATTAACCCTATCAAAAGAAGGGCTATAACCCAATGAAGCAATCTAGCAATAACATCATAATGCCAGTTTTTATTCCTATCCATGACAGCTCCTTTCTAACTAATTTTTTAATTTCCAGCCATTTTTTAGATTAAGATATATGCCAGTATTAAACAAGCGTATCAATTGATATATTCATTATTCCATCAGTATCAATAATAGCGGTTCTATTTTTGGCATTACTCGGAGCAGTGGCTGCAACAGTTGGCGGAGCTCGAATAGTATGGGGATCATTGCGTGTGCTGATATGGGAAACAATAGCAATGCTTGTCAGCGCAGGTATAGCGGTATAACATGCGACGATAAAGTATACGTGGCTGCCTTTTTTAAAATTTCTTTTTCATGATCAAACCCTGAACCGTTTTTTCAATTCTTTATTTTTATGAGTTAACTTATCTAAATCAGTCTGATCTCACTAATATTATTGCCATTGATATTCATTTCAAAGCAAGTGGCCTATTTCTTGTCATGTTGCTTTGGTTGCATTATTACCTGGAGTATTATGATTTTTCTTAGGTTCACAGAACATAGTGATGAGGTAATGCATTTACCCCCTCTATTTTTGGTAAAATCACTTGTTATTTGGCTATGAAAATGCGCATATGATTTCTTTTGTGGCATTATGTGGTAATATAAGGCCGCATTAAGCTGCTGCATGAGTTCAAGTTCGTCCCCACGTGTCAAATTTTAGGGTGGTTGGAGTTTAATATGCCAAGTTTAAAAGTAAGCCACAAAGGTTACGCTAGTTTGCCTCAACCACATCAAAACATAGACATTGATAGCTATGTAAATGATGCTCAGTGGTTCAAGAAGTTTGTTTTGTTATGTTTACCTGCAACACTAACAAATTTTGATGTACATCTTGGAACGAATAGTACTTATTGCTCAAAGCCGATGTTACTGAATACTCTAAAATTTCATTATGCGGTTTTATCGGATTTACTTAAGAAGGTTGATCCGGCTTATGATATTACTGCGGATCAAAAAAAAGCAATTATATATAAAATTATAGAGGGCATTAATGCCTGCACAGTTGGATTTCATGCGCGAGTAGATGGTTTGCTCCAAAATTATTTTTTGCCGACCATTAATGGGTTATTATCATCAATTCGTTACGACATCGTAGAACGAACAGCAAACGAACATACAGATGAAGTTCATACCAATAATCGATATTTTATGATTGCAGAACAGTCGGGTTATGGCGTTCGACCTAAATTAAAAACGGATCCATATTCACCAGAAATTTTTATTTTTCAAATTAGAGCTCATTTAAAACAATCCTTTCATGAACAATATCAGCCCTTCACAATATTACTTAAACTTAAAGAAATGGTGAGCTCCTCTTTCGATCAATATGTTGGACGAAAAGAAGAAGGGTATATGTTGGAAACCTATGAACCGGGTCTTAACTTCCTTAAAAGTATTTTTCAAGAAACAGAGCTTAATTATGATTATTTAATCACAAATGACGAGACAAGCATTGTTCATGATATCAATTGGAATCTTATATTAGACAAATTATGGAACATATTGATCAGTGAGCATTATTTTGATTTCAACCTGATAGGGCTATCTTTTTTAAAATCATTGCTCCCACGTTGGTTAAGTAACACAACTAAAGCCGATTTTATTACAGTGACACAAAGCGTGAGTAGATTATTTAAGGATCCCAGTGATTCAACTCCAGAGGATCTGGCGCAACTTTTTTCCCTTTTTACATCGGAGAAAGAGTGCCTTGCTTATCTTAACTGTCATCGAGAACTATCTCGCAATGCTAAAATAGATATACTTTTTCTAATGCTAGATAAACTCCATGCAAAAAATATCGATTATATCGACCATGCATTTTGGCAATTCGCAGCTGAAAACATGACGATATCAGAGGATTTCCAACAACAATATGCTGAAAAATACCCCGAGAAATTAGCTGGTTTTGAGGAAGATTTGCTCGTCAATCCTTGGAAACTCCGTGACCTTGCAAAAAGCTCATTGCCAAGTTTAATAATGAAATTAAACATGCTCTCCACAGATAGCCTAAATCACATTTTAGCAGAGGACAATGTTTTAAACCCTAATGGTTTTCAATATATTTTATTCAATAGCCTCAATAGTCCAGATCTAATGAGTAAGCTGATTCAACTTATCTCTAAGTTAAATCCACCAACGCTTGCAAAAGTCCTATGTCAAACAGGCCCCGATGGAATCAATCTTTTATCACAAACGTTAATTTTAAGTAAAAAGCACCCGGGTGCTGCAGCCAATATTATTAGTTTGATTGCAACCTTGCCCCAGCATGATATTGAACAAAGCCTCTTGCATCGTGGCAGACACAATATTGCCTTAGTGTTAGCAATTATACACTGCGCTCCTGCAGTACCATTAATCCTGAATTTAATGTTCACCGCGAGCCATGAAACCCAAGACAATTATTCACAAGCCTGTCTTTTAAATTCAAAGATACGCCATAGTAAGCGCCACTTCTTTAAGGCGTTATTAGAATTAAACTTAAAGGTTAATTCTCTAGCCGGACGCCCTGAAGAAACAAAAGCTTATGAAGCAGCTAGCCTTCTACAAACCACTCTTATCACCTCACTTCATCATTACTTTGAGAATGAAAAGCATCCTGATGCGTTCTCTAAATTACAATCTAAATGGCATGAGGGCATCAGGGTGGCTAAGGAAGAGCTTGGGCCATTCAACGATTGGAGCACTTTTTTAAAAAATTTAGCATTGGTGTTGTTAAGCATTCCTCTAATAGGAATACCACTGCTGATTCATTATCATCAAACAGGGTGCAAACACTTATTTTTCCAATCGAACACAGTCTGTCTGCTAGAAAAAATGAACGATGCTGTTAACGACCGATCTACCTTCGAGCAGCAGTGTAAGAATTAAGCGCCTGATAGAAAAGCAAAGCCTCCAATATTGGGATGGCTAGCTAGTGACTTCTCTTCACTAATAAAGACAAATCAATTCTTCTTATAAAATCCTGGGGCTTTCAGGTTATCCGGTGATATATAGTGGTTTGATTTTTAAATGATCGATTGAAACGCATAATCAAGAGCTCCAGCAAGGGTGCTAAATTGCCCTATTATTTTTTTTATATAAGCTTTTAAGTTAGCCCAGAATTTTTCGATTGGATTTAAATCTGGAGAATAAGGCGGAAGAAATAACAGAGAACATTAGGCATCTGCTATTATTTTTTGGGTTTGCTCTGACTTATGGAATGCAGCATTATCCATAATAATCACATAACCTGGGCCTAATGCAGACAATAGACAGAACCCCAACCATAAATTGAAAAGATTGGTATCGCAAGTCCCTTGATAACAAAAAGGAGAAATTACTTTATCGTCAACCAAGCCGGCAATAAAACTCTCTAGCAGCCTATGGGGCCGGCTCATGCAGCTGAAGCACTAAAATCTTGATCTATTCTTGGATACTGATAGTTAACAAGGTATATTTTTTGACTACGGATCTTAGATAAAGGATCAATAATTCTTGAAGACATCAAATAGCCCCTTATTCAAAATAAGGAGCTATTTGATCATAAATAACTATTCATTAAAAGCTTTTGCTGTTCTTACCCTGTGGTGACGGTGCATCATGAGTAATTGTATCGATCATTGCAGCACCTGCCAATGTTGCAAGGTATGCCAGCCCAACAATCACTGCTGATATGACAGCTAATGCGCATGTTATTGCAGTAGCGGGTAACAAAACTGGACTTAAGACCACTTTAAGTGGAAGTTCAGTCATAAGCCATATTAGCCAACTAGCATCAGATTGATCATTTTTATTGTTAATAATAGACCAAGTATATGGTGAAGATGCAAACATCCCTAATTTGGTATAAACGCCAGTATAAAATTCATTAGTACTTTTTACTTTACTCATTTAAATACTCCAAATTAACTAACGAAGATTGTTTGTGTGTCATTGTGTTGTATTGTATCAATGATCATTATAATTAAACTTTAAACAGCACCTGTTTCCAACCGCATTTTTAACAATGCAATTATGACCCGTTTTTGATCAGCTGAGATAGATTGAGATTTAATTTGATCGAAACAGTAGTTTGTAAATTGTTGTATTTTTTCCTGAGTCGTCAAATTGAGATCGTTTCGAAAATGCGTGGCATCAAAATTGGTTTGTAGCTCATTTGCAACTGTCTCTAACACGGTAGGATCAACTTGCGAGGATTGTTGATTCAATCCTTGTTCACTTTCAAGTTTTTTAATGTTTGCTAATAATACATTAATGGTTGGTTCAACTTCTTCAGCTAAAACGGCAGCTTTAGTTCCTAACGCACTGTATCTGGTTGAAGATTTTACTGACTTGTTTCTATTCTTATTTTGTTGTTCCCAATATTCTCGTTCACCTTGAAATGCTAGTACAGTCATTAACAATCGAGAATCAATATTTTTTTGATTAAAAAGTGATTTATTTGTAATTTTAACAGTCCAGTTATTTTTTACTCTAAAAAATGTACGAGACATGACAGCCATTTCCTGATCAGTTGCAGGATCATAAATGGTGAATTTAGTTCCCCAAAAATTCATGGCTGCATATGCTAATTTGCTTGTACCATCGTTACCATAAATTGAGAAAGAAGGGAAAAAGGAGAATAATTGTTCTTCAGTAGTTCCAATCAACTCATCTTCTTGATCACGAACAGTAAATTGTGCTGTTGCAGAAAAGAATTTAGATCGAGCATAGGCTAATTTTTCACCCGTATTGTCGTAAAAATCATAGGTTAATAATAAACTCAACACGTGACGATAGAGCGTACCAAGTTTCTGAGTTTTTGAGTTAATATCATAACTGGTTGTATAACTAACCCAATGTTGGCTGACATAAAATTCATCGGGAACCCTGGTATTAGACGCTGAAAACGCAGTGTTAAACAAAAGAGAGGCTACGATTAATCCTAAAAATTGTTTTTTCATCAATAGGGATCCTCATAAAATGACGGAGATGATAAAAGCTTGCGTAGTCTATCAGTTAACTATTAAGGAAATATTAACCATATCATTAATACCACGTAACCACTTGATTTATTGGTATGCCAATTAGGATTTAAACTTAGGATAAACGGATTAAGAGCTCGTCAATTAAAAATAACTGATTGATTTAATTATAATTTTATCGAAAAAACCACTACAAGTGTCATGCGATGTATCACTGTGTTGTACTCAAGCACACAAATTTTTCACACTCAATTTTGTGTGCATTTTTATCCATTATTATGTATGAGTGTTCCCCCAATAATCTGGCCATGAATTTTTGATGTTTCATCGCATATTACTTCTCCATTGCCAGCATCAAATATGATATCACCTTGAACCTCGGTGTTTTTGCTTAATTTGATGCGTTGCACAAGATCTTTTCTTGGTAGCTCTTTAAATGTAATCTGTTGTGATTTGCAGTTTTCAAATTCAGCAAGGCTGGATAGAATTTCAAGTTTATTTGAGAAGTGAGTTGATGTGGCTATAAGGCTTCCTCTGAATTTTGCTACGCCGTGTACTTGACTATCATCTAATGAAGATGAGCCGTTTACTGTGATATTAGACATAAGTCTTGATTGATAGGCTTTGAAACTGCCATTAACGAGTATGTTTTTTTGTACCTGAACGTTTTTGCCTAATACAGCCTGACCATTGACACATAGATTCATGTTAATTTGAATATCATTTGCCTTGTAGGAGCCATTAATTGTTTGATCATAGTGATTGCTCTTATCTTGTTCAATTAAAGCGCTTTTATTGAACAGGTTTGACAGGTGCTCAGTAATTATCTCAAACATTAAATACTCCGTGTGCTATAGTCTGTGTAGAAAAACAGTTCTGGTCATTTTAACCAGACGATTTATGAGTTGGATGCAGCCATATAATATTCCAAGCATCATACCTAGTCAAAGCCCGATGGCATTTAAACGAATAGCCATAGGAACCTGGCGTCAAGCAAAACTATCTATATTTATGAGCCTAAAAAGTAGTGTTGAAAGTGGTAGATCTATCAGGAGATCCCTTTACCTTTCACGACCTGCATCGGACTATGATAGCTGAGAGGCTAGATCTTTCTGCTTATGCTTTAAAACATTTGTTAAATCATAAAATGAATAATAACCTGACAGCAGGATATATCATGCGAGACGTTGAGCATTAGGAAAGCCGATGCAGCGCATTGCTGCCTTTTTAATTAAATCAAAAGAACTTTTCTTTTTTCAAACGTGCTTCTAAAAATCTAATTAAATACTATTTTTAACCCATCGCAAAATTTCCATTCACAACATCCGGGATTAATGGATGTGGTTCATCGTTTTTCTTCATTTCAGCCGAAATATTTTTTGCTGATAAGTTGTTGTGAGCTCTAAAAAAACCATATGTACTGGCTATACCTACGGCAACACATCCCGCTATAACAGCTGCTGCAATTCCGCTACTTAAAATCGTAGCAGCAACAGCTATTGCAAAAATCGAAGCTGCAAACACCAATGTTGCAAGAGCCATACTTGTATATAGAAGCAATTGAATATATCGGTTTGTTACTTTAGGATTAGTTCTAGCCTCTATATGAAATTTAGTATTAGACATTATACGCCCAGGAAGTGTTATTGGGCATGGGATAAAACTTGGCCAAATGATACCTAAAGCAAGATGATTCCAACTGACATTAGATAAATTCGGTTTTGGAATACCTGCATATTTTGTTAAAAACCATTGTGCTGCAACGGCGCAGTTTTTACCTAAAATACTAGCTTCCTTTTCTGTATTATGCCAATAATTTTCCCACTCATTTTTAATTTCATCAGGATTAGCATCAATATCGAAACTATATGTGGAACTAGCCTGTTTAATACGGTCTTTAGACCAAGATTTATGCCATTTATCCGCAGGTGGAACCCATTGATTAATACCATAATATGTATGATGATCAGTTGATGTATTTTCTAGTACAATTTCAATATGAGAAAAAATGCTATGAAAATTTAAAACATGTACTTTTATGTTAGCCATATCTAATAATCCCGATAAAACTGAAATAGCTGTTATTTTACCTTTTAAATATTAATGAATTACGTTACTACCTTGATTTTACTGGAAATGTTGGTGGGCCCACTAGGATTTGAACCTAGGACCAACGGATTATGAGCCCTTCAATTCAAAAATAAGCAATTGATTTTATTATAATTTTAATCGCAGGAAACCACTACAATTGTCGTACGAAGTATAACAGTGTCGTACTCAAATACGCAAATTCCCCACAATGGATTTTTACGGGGTTGTTTTAATATTGAAACCCATTTGACGCTCCTGGGTTTTAATATTAAAATTACAGGTATGAAACTAAGTAATGAACATACATTGAAAGATCTGTTTGCAAGACCAGTCTTTTATGCCGCAGAGGCGCGTGAAGCGGGCATCCATCCTAGCCGGCTTAGCTATTATGTTAAAACTAATCGGATTGAACGTATTGGTCATGGTGTTTACCGTGGTGTTGAATCCACTGTTGATGCAGATTTTCAATGGGAAGATCTGATTATCATCGCCAAAAGTATTCCGCAAGGCATAGTCTGCCTAGTCTCAGCGTTGGCTCTCTATGAACTGACGGATGAAATGCCAAGAGATCATTGGATTGCCGTTTCTCATTCTACTACGGCACCAAAACGAGCTCATACTCGTACTGTTAGAATGCGTGATATGGAAACAGGTAAAACAATGTACACAATAGGGCGGGAACAGGTCGCTATTTTTGACAGAGAAAGAACGATAGTAGACGCTTTTCGCTATCTCAGTAAAGAAATTGCCATTAAAGCGCTTAAAGCAGCGGTGAGTAGTAGAACGCCCAAAAAATTGGATATTAAAAAGCTTCAGCAGTATGCGAGACAATTTGGACTTAATCTTGAGCCTTATATTTTGACGGTGACAACATGAATGAACAAGCTTTAAAAGCACGATTAAAACATATTGGCAAAGAAAAAGGTAAGAGTTTTAATGAAGTCTGGAAGCTATTAGTTCTAGAGCGATTTTTAGCCAGGCTTTCTCGTTCTGAATATTCTGATAAATTCATATTCAAAGGCGGGTTGCTATTATCCTATTACCTGACTATTGGCAGAGAAACCACTGATATTGATCTACTGGCCAGACGGTTAAATGCAGAAAAATCTAATGTGGAATTAATCATGCGGGAAATCTGTTTACTTAATCTGGATGATGGGTTTCAGATGCAGTTCATCAATCTTGACGATTTAGATCACCAACATATGAATTACCCTGGGTTTCAAATAGGGATTGCCGTTCAATTTGGGGTGATGAGCGATAAATTTTTTGTAGACATTGGTGTGGGGGATGTTGTTGACCCAGTATTACTAGATTGGCCATCCTTTAATTACAAAGAAAAGCCGTTGTTTGAGGATCCTATTTCGCTGGAAGTATATCCAGTGGAAGCTATTTTTGCCGAAAAACTGGAAACCCTCATTTCTCGTGGCGCAGCCAATAGTCGTATGAAAGATTATCATGATCTGCTGCTGTTATGTCGGGAGAATAAGCTCATTGATAAAATCCTATTAAAAGACAATATCATCCAAACATTCCAAAATCGGGGAACAGTATTTTCTCTTCCAGTGCAATTTCAATCCGATGAATTGGAACGGATGCAGCTTCTTTGGTCTGGGCATTTACGTGTTTTAGGTGCTCATCGAGTTCAGATGCTTGGTCTGCCAGAAAAGATAGAGGTAATCATTGATGAACTCAATCATTGGTTATCAATAATTTGACAGCTTTTTAGAAAAATAAGATGTCATGCCTTGAGTTTTGCGTAGGATTTCAATTTAAATTTCAAAGTCTCCTAGAGCTTGGGCTCAATTCAATTAACAAGCGATAGAGTTCAGCCTAGATTAGAGCTTAATGATAATTCATTAGAAGATTCACCACTCACTGCGTGGTGAATTTAAATGTCAGGATAAACCAGATAGAACTGTCTGATATCTCGGAGCGTACAGATACTAACCTTTTACCATATTTTTTTGTAAGTCGATTAGATGGTTCTTGAAGTAATTGGCTTCCATATGCTGCTCTAGCGTGTCCTTCTTGTTCCGCTGTAACAATATTCCTTTCCGTCAAGTTGTGTAAAGTAAGCTAAACTAAGCTGATGGTCCATACTGGTATTTCTGGAGTCTGCGATGGAGAATGAAGAGCAATGGATAAGCTAAGTCGATTACTTGCTAAATGGCAGATGATAATTGCACTAGGTTCGATAGTAGCGATTGCTTTGCATTTTGCGTTGAGCAGTGATATCCCCTTGCTGGTACTTATTGCAGTTGGTGGTGTACCGCTGCTAATTCAAATTATGCTCAAATTTTTTAAAGGTAGCATTGGCGCAGATTTTCTGGGCGCGATTGAGCTGGTTGCAGGTACTGTGCTTGCGCAATATTTGGCGGCTGTGTTAATTGTGCTTATGCTGGCAGGTGGGCAGGCTTTGGAACGCTATGCGATGCGCAGAGCATCGGCGGTTTTGAGAGCACTTGCCGATAGAATGCCGTCTTTAGCCCACCGAAAAAAAGGCGATGAGATTGAAGACATTGCTCTCGTCAATATTGCTATTGGTGATAATATTGTTGTATTCCCACATGAAACTGCGCCTGTAGATGGTGAGGTGGTCGAAGGCCATGGCTCAATGGATGAGTCCTATTTAACTGGCGAGCCTTACCAAGTTTCAAAAACAATAGGTGCTGATGTTCTTTCAGGCGCAATAAATGGTGAGGCAGTGCTTGTGATTCGAGCAGGAAAAATTGCCAAGGACTCCCGCTATGCGCAAATAATGGGCGTGATGCAAGAGGCGGAGCAAAAACGCCCCTCTATGCGACGCATCGCTGATGAACTGGGCGGCTGGTTTTCAGCTTTAGCATTAGTTATCACAGGTGTTGTTTGGTATACAACAGGCAACTCATTAACTGCATTAGCGGTCCTCGTGGTGGCAACTCCATGCCCGTTAATTATCGCGATTCCGATAACCATAATCAGCGCAATATCAATGGCGGCGAAGCGTGGAATAATTATCAAAGACCCAGCCGTCTTGGAGCGTCTACCAACCTGCCGTACAGCAATTTTTGATAAAACGGGAACATTAACTTACGGCAAACCAAGGCTGACTGAAATTATTCCTGCAGAAGGTTTAGTCGCGAATGATATTTTACAATGTGCCGCTAGCTTAGAGCGATATTCAAAACATCCTCTTGCTAACGCAATTTTGCAAGCAGCTGAAAAAAAGAAACTCTCAATGGTTGAAGCTGAAAGCGTCACTGAAAAGCCAGGTCAAGGCTTAACTGGCATGGTTATGGGGCAAAGTATTTTTGTAACCAGCCGTAAAAAACTGTTGCAAACGCAGCCGGATATCAAATTGCCGCCAACGTCCGAAGGACTGGAATGCATCATCATGCAAGGTGGCAAATATGCTGCAACGTTTCGCTTCCGTGATGCTCCGCGTTCCGACGGAAAACCCTTTATCGGTCATTTAGGGCCAGCGCACCAGTTCAACAAAGTGATGCTGGTTTCGGGCGATAGGGAATCAGAAGTGACTTACCTGGCAGACTTACTTGGGATTAAGGAAATGCTGGCATCGCAAAGCCCAGAGCAAAAAGTAGCCGTTGTTCGAGCAGAAACTTTAAAAGCACCAACGTTATTTATGGGAGACGGAATAAATGATGCGCCAGCTCTAGCGTCAGCTACTGTTGGCATTGCTTTTGGCCAGCATAGTAGCGTAACGGCTGAAGCGGCGGGTGCAGTAATTATGGAGAATTCGCTAGAAAAGGTTGATGAACTATTCCACATAAGTACCAAGCTGCGTCGTATTGCCATGCAAAGCGCAGTTGGCGGAATATTGGTTTCAATAATCGGAATGGGGTTTGCGGCGTCGGGTTATATATCGCCCGTACAAGCAGCATTAATGCAGGAATTGATTGACGTTATTGCAATTGCCAACGCGCTACGGATGACTTGGGGAAACAAGGTTGAAATTGATTTAAACAAAGGGGCGTAATACCCTCGCTTATCAGTCACCTTTGAAAAAAAGCCCTCCGAACAAGTCCACTATCTGTACTTTCTTAACATAACTGCCGGTCTAAGTGTACACATACGCAAAACGTATAAACTACAATTATGGGTTTATCCGTATAATCATAGACCTTAAATCAAGATCTTAAAGTTGCATTTAAAATACATCTTTAATATAATATATTCTATATTACTTACTGCAAAGGAATATATCATGCCAGTAACTCATAAACCCGCCAAAACCATCAGTGATAAAATTGCCTTTGGCTTAGTGAAATTTTTCCGCTTTTTTGCAGATACTTTTTTTCAGAAGCGCTATGGCAACAGGGCCATTGTATTGGAAACAGTAGCTGCCGTGCCTGGCATGGTAGGTGCTGCTTTACTGCATTTACGCTGCTTAAGAAAGATTAAAAACGATGAAGGTTGGATTAAAATTTTATTGGATGAAGCAGATAATGAACGAATGCATTTGATTACGTTTATGTACATTGCCAAGCCTAATTGGTTTGAGCGCTTTATTATTTTTACCGCGCAAGCTATTTTTGTGGTGTTGTACCTGTTGATGTATGTTTTTTCTTCAAAAACTGCGCATCGCTTTGTTGGTTATCTTGAAGAAGAAGCGGTCGTTAGCTACACCCATTATTTACAGGAGTTAGATGATGGCCGCATTGAAAATGTCCCTGCTCCTGATATTGCTAAACAGTATTGGGGGCTCGCTCAAGATGCACGATTACGTGATGTACTTTTGGTGGTGCGTGACGATGAGGTGGAGCATAGGGATGTAAATCATCAATTAGCGGACAAGCTGGCAAACGAGGGTACCTTATTGACCCAATTAGAATTGGAATCTACCGATAGTGCAAATAACAAGGAATCAAAGAGTCTTTGATAACAGAATAAGGATACGATATGAGATTGGAACCTAATAAGTTACTGTGCTACAAAAAAACCGAGATTGACAGCCATGGAAAACTGAAATTTTTCCTGGAAAAACACAGCACTAAAGAAGGAACCTGGGGTAAGCTTTGTCTGCATGAAGGAGCTATTGATTTTGTATTTTTAAACGGTCAGGGAAAAGAACTGTCACGTGATAGTATTAATGAAGAGCATTCCCAAATAATGATTCCTCCTGCTGCATGGCATAAAATTATTCCCGTCAGTGAATCATTTAAAGCAACCCTTGAGTTTTATTGCATACCCCAGCGTTACTTCAATAAAAAACACGGTTTAAGTCCAGTACATAGTGATTTGATGTATGTCTACCAGACTTATTTGTATCATTTGCAAAACGCATCCATCCTCGATGTAGGCTGCGGTTCGGGTAGAAATTTACTGTATCTAGCAAAAATGGGGCATCGTGTAAAAGGACTTGATTTCAGTCAATCGGCAGTAGATACGATTCAGGATATTGCTCAAAAAGAAGCTCTGCCTGAGGTGGTTGCCCAATTACATGATTTAAATCAACCTTTAAATCTAGACGGAGAGCGTTTTGATTTTGTACTCTCAACAGTAACATTGCAATTTTTAAACCCAATGCGTATTCCGGACCTGCTCACTGAACTTCAAGAGCTGACTAAAACAAGTGGATATCATTTTTTAGTCTTTCCTGTCCAATCAGAGCTTTATCCATTACCTGATTTTTTCACGTATCTACCACAAAAAGAGGAAATTTATCATCGATACCAAGATAATGGCTGGTCTATACTTGAATATAAAGAATCAGTAGGTCATTTGCATAAACAAGATTCATTAGGAAGACAAATTTCTGGTTTGTTTGGTATTTTGCTTGCACAAAAAATCGGATGATGCATGGCCTAAGCAAGGAGGGTGATGAACACTACTTATCGAAACAAGATCCACATTTGTCGTGTTTACACTCCTCCAAAAGTTAAAGAGGGGGTCTGGATTTTGATCGATAGGCTTTGGCCCCGAGGTATTAAAAAAGAAGCACTTGCTTTTGATTTTTGGCTAAAAGACATCACTCCGAGTGCTACTTTAAGGCAGTGGTTTCATGAAAATAGTGATGAGCGCTGGAGCGAATTTGTTGAATGTTACATTGAAGAATTAAATCATAAAGACGATTTAATAAAACACATTTTGGAACAAGCAGAGCGCACTTCTATTACTTTGTTTTATGCTGCAAAAGACCTAAAACATAATCATGCACTCATTCTGCAAGCGGTTTTGTATTCCTGGCCCCAAAAACCTGATAAAAAATTACTTCTCTAATGGGTTGATGTTCAATAGAACAGACAGATCACTTTTGTTATGCAAAACATCAGCTAAAGTATAACGATCCAAAACCTCCATAAAAGCAGCTTGAGCCTCATGCAACACCCCTTTTAACTTACATACAGGAGCAATACAACAATTGGCCTTTTCCTTATTAAAGCAAGGTACTAAATCAAAATGAGGCTCCAATTGAGTTATTATTCGACCTAAATTAATGGTTTCAGGTTGCGATGCCATGACGATGCCGCCATTTTTACCTCGAATCGTTTTAATCAATCCAAGTTTGGCTAAATTATGAATGATTTTAACCATATGATTGTTTGATATGCCATAGGCTTCAGTTATGTCTTTAATGGTACAGGATTCCTTTCTAAGCGTGATGTAAATCAAGGCGCGTAATGAATAATCGGTAAATTGTGTAAGTTGCATTATTAATTCCTAATTGGTTGTTGACTGTGATTATTTCTTTTTATAAGATATATTGCAAATACATCTTTAAGGGGGTCATTATGTCAGAGTCATTATTTGAGCGGCTGGGCGGTCAAAATGCGGTAAATGCTGCGGTTGATATTTTTTATCGTAAAATGTTAACGGATGAACGAGTAAGTCATTTTTTTGATGATGTTGATATGGAGCAACAGATCCTAAAGCAAAAAGGATTTTTAACCATGGTATTTGGTGGGCCTAATAAGTACAACGGAAAAAATATGCGCGAAGGACATGCCCATTTACTGAAACGTGGGTTAAATGATACGCATGTGGACATTGTTATTGAGCATCTCGGCGCAACACTTGCGGAATTGGGAGCAACAGCAGGGGATATTAATCAAGTTGCCGCAATTGCCAATAGCGTTCGAAATGACGTATTGGGGCGTACATGAGTACCGTATCATTTAAAAATCAATTGTATACTTTAGATCCACAAGAAAGCGTATTGCAGTGCCTGCTCCGTCATGAGGTTGATTATCCTAACTCGTGTCAGGTGGGCGTCTGCCAATCTTGCTTAATTAAAATCAAAGACGGGGTTGTTAACCCTGTCTGGCAAGAAGGATTGCCTGAAACGCTTAAAGCGCAAGGTTATTTTCTATCCTGTCTTGCAAAGCCCGAGGCAGCGCTTGAAGTCTCAACTCCTGAAAGTGCTGAATGCGAAGTAAGCGCGAAACTAATCGATATAAAATCACTTAATTACAATGTAATGCAAGTGAAACTTAGAATGGATAATTTAGAACATTGGGTTCCTGGTCAATACCTTAGCCTAATTAATCCTGAAGGCACGATACGTAGTTATTCAATCGCCAACATACCTATACAAGAAGGATTTATTGAACTACACATTAAAATTTATCCAGACGGGAACATGGGGCAATGGTTAGTGAGCAAAGCAACAAAAAATATTGAAGTGAAACTAAGAGGTCCCTTTGGCCGTTGTTTTTACTATAACCCAGAGCAATTGGCTTTTAATATGTTACTGGCCGGAACAGGCACAGGACTTGCTCCACTTATTGCCATTATTAAAAGCGCGCTAAGTCAAAATCATCAAGGCACTATTACTTTAGTTCATGGAGGTCTTTCTGATGAAGATATTTACTATAAAGAAGAGCTGGAAATGTTATCCATGTTGTTCCCATCTTTTGTTTATGACCCTTGTGTGTTTCAAAGTCAGGGGCTATTTCCTGAAGCTTCTATAGAAAAACGAACATTAATGCATTTAAATCACCCGAAAGAAACACGAGTTTATGTCTGCGGTCCTAAAGAAACTACCGATAAGTTGAAAAAACAGATCTTTCTTGCTGGTGTGCCTTCTCAGGCCATCTTAAGTGATGTATTTTTATGAGCATTATTCTTCGATAAGTGACACGATGATTCATGGAGTGAAACAATGCCTCAAAATACAAAAGCAATAACGGAATATGCCCAGGCAACAAGGGACACTGTTGCGCTGGTTTTAAAATGGATTTTATTGTTCACAGCGCTGATTTGTTTTGTGGTGCTGGTATGGGGTACTTATAAAACCTATCAGCTTGCTCCACCTTTACCGCAGCAATTTCAAACTCAATCTGGTCGAGTAGTCATGACTGAAGAAGATATTGTAGCGGGCAAAGCAGGATTTCAACGTGCTGATTTGATGGATTATGGAAGTCTGTATGGTATGGGTTCTTATTTTGGCGAGGATTACACTGCAAAATATTTGCTGCGGTTAGGGCGGCTTGTTGAAGAAAAAATAGCACAAGTGCGATATGGTAAATCGTTTGCTGATTTGGCGGAAGAAGAGCAATACTTAGCCCGAAAAACCATGCAGCGTGAATTACAGAGCACTGATTTAAGTGCACCCATCTGTGTTTTATCAACATCAGTTTCCGATTCAATAGTACAATTAAAACAAGAAATTGCATCTACATTATTGAATCATGATGCAAAAAAAGGTTGGACAAAAGCCTATAGCTTAGATGAGCAAAGTGCGGTGCAAACGGCCGAATTTCTTATTTACTCCTCATTGACTACCATTGCTCATCGACCAGGACAAAACAGTTCCTATACCAACAACTGGCCTTATGAGCCCAGCATGGGAAATAGCCCAACACCAGCTACCTTTTATTGGACTTGGGTCTCATTCTGTTTTGTGTTCTTAGGCTTTGGTGCTATTTTATACATTTATCATCATTATCTGAGCGTGCCTGACGACTCTCCCAGGACACCTCTATTCATGAGTTTTGAACCGCTTACATCAAGCCAGCGCAAAGTGGGTCAGTATTTCCTAGTCGTTGCAGTCATTTTGCTTATTCAAATTGGTGTAGGCGCTCTTATGGCTCATTACTATGTTGATCGTGAAGGTTTTTATGGTATCGCGATTAATGACTATTTACCTTTTAACTTCCTGCGTGATGTTCACATACAAACACCAATTGTCTGGATTGCACTGTCTTGGATTAGCGCAGCAGTGTTTATGGCGCCCATAATTAGTAAAAAGGAGGCGAAAGGCCAAGGCTTTTTAGTCAGTGTTTTATTTTGGGTCACTCTGTTTGTTGTTGGCGGCGCCCTAATTGGTGATTATTTAGGGATTATGGGGTATGTCAACCAATATTGGTTTTGGATTGGTAATCAAGGGCTTTCTTATTTGCAACTTGGCCGCTTATGGCAAATTGGGTTTTGTCTTGGACTGTTTCTTTGGAGTTTTATTGTTTTTCGAGGCATGTGGCCTGAGTGGAAAACTGTTAAAGAAGCAACGGTGCAGTTTTGGACTGGTCGAATTCAATTGGAACATCTTTTTTGGGCAAGTACCGCGAATGTGGCAGTATTGTATTGCTTTGGCATGATACCCCTAACCGGTATTGAAAAATCTTTCACCATTACTGATTTTTGGCGCTGGTGGGTCGTTCATCTTTGGGTCGAGCAATCGTTTGAGTTTTTTGCAGCGTGCTCAACCGCTTATCTTTTAATGGGAACCGGTTTAGTATCTCGTGTTCTTGCAGAGCGAACCATGTTTTTTGAAACCATTCTTATTTTTTTAGGCGGGGTGATTGGCACAGGACATCATTGGTACTGGACAGGTACGCCTGATATCTGGGTGCCACTTGGCTCGATGTTTTCTTTTCTTGAGGTTTTGCCTTTAGTACTTCTTATTATTGATGCGATTGAACATCGACAGTTGATTAAACGTCAATGTGATTTTACCTATAATTTGGCTTATCTCTATGTTTTAGGCGCATCATTCTGGAATTTTGTTGGTGCGGGAGTATTTGGCGGAGGAACGCTTAATGCGCCATTAGTGAACTATTATGAACACGGTACTTTCTTAACGCTCAATCACGCCCATACTGCTTTATTTGGCGCGTTTGGTTTACTTGGTCTTGGGCTTATTTATTTTTGTTTGCGTTATGCCGCAGGAGATCGCCTACCGTGGAGCGATCGTTTAGGCACTTGGGCATTTTGGCTTTATAACCTTGGCCTTTTGTTATGGATTGTACTTAATTTTTTCCCTATTGGATGGTCTCAATTAATGGACGTTTATGAGCATGGTTTTGCTCATGCCAGAAGTCTTGAATTTTATAATACTACTTTGTTATGGCAATGGTTACGGTTGCCAGGCGATGTGGTTTTTGCTTTGGGCGCACTCTTCATGGCTTATGATTTTATCAGCAAAGTGCGGCCTTTTTTTCCGAAACTGGAGAAATTATTTATGGAAAAAACAATATCTGTCATCCAATGAGCTTAAAGGAGACATGAGCTGTAGAATTAAACTGTTGATAAAAAATACGAATCCCAAATATGTGGCTTAATAACAAGTATTTAAGTTTGAAGCATATGTTGCCATGCCTCAATGATCATAACCATGGCTAAAGTATCTAATTCACAGTATCTCAATAAAGCGTTTCTAAGTTCTTCTCGTTCGGAATTAATCATATTGGTGAACTGTAACTTTGCATAAGCTATTGTTGCGGCGCCACCTTCTTTTAAGTCTTCACTATCAAATAGAAGAGGAGCATCTTCATCAGCGATATCTTTATTGATTGGTGGTAATAAATGATATGGATCGTTTATTCGATTATTTTCTTCAACTATCCAGCATTGATTGATAAAGTTATGGCTTTGAATTCCATTTACGGATCCATAAATTGGTTGTCTATATTTTTCTTGAAGAAAAGCTGATCGATTTATAATGGCAGGAAATACTTGTTTAATTGAGTTAGAACCATGAGTAAGGGGATCATAATGAAAACGTTTGACTAATTCCAAGATATCAACCATACAACGTGCTCCCTCCCATTTTACTTTACTTTTAGAAGGTGACTTTGTGATGGAAAAAATAAAAGAGCATAAATCCTCTTTGTCAGTAGGTGGCTCAATCATTTGCTCTAGCTGTTCACGAATAAAGTTGAGATAGGTATTTTCATGGTTACTATATCTAAATATTGTACCCTCATCATTTTCTAATTCTTTTTTTAGGTGGCGCACAAATTCAATGCTTGGATCAACGCCAGGCTCAGAATTAAGATACTGACCAACATGAGCAACTTGACCGTTTTCATTGAGTGTATGATGTGAGAATTGAAAGGCGATACCTTGATAAGGATGAGAACCCTTATTAAAAGGAATTGGTAGCATAGCTGTTTCAAAGTCTATAAAGTGGAAGGGATATCGCCATGAGTCCATTTCAGCTTTTAGGTTTTCTTTATCAATCCAGACACTATTATCTTGAGTTTTAACTTTTTCTATTTGCAGCCATTGTCTTTCTGTTCTGGAAATACCAGATTTATCTGATTCGTTTATTTTGAACTCTGTTTCGTCAATGTCTTTTAACTTGATCAGCCCTTGCTGAAAATATTTCGGTTTGTCTCGACAATCCCATAAATCGAGAATGGTCGGATCATTAAAATCCACTTTTTTGTACCCTAATGCTTCACTCCAACATTCTTTAAAACCAGATAGGAGCTTGTCTGATTCATTTGTATTAAACTGACAATCACCGCATTCGTTTTTTACTTTAGGCGGGAACCTCTGTCCACTGAAATATATTTTGCTAAAATAGTGAAACTGGTCTTTTACTGTTTGTTCTTCGTCATTTTTTTCTTGCCAAAATAAATCTATATGATTGTCAACATTTACTTCTTTTAGGATTTTTATCGATAAATCTTCTTCAGTTATTTGTGATGTTATTGTGACAATAGCTTTACCGTTGCTATCTTTTTGAACCAGAAATTTTTGATTTAAGCCATCAGTTGGACAAATAGCATCTTTATCAACAAGCATTAAATAACCGCTTATGCTGAAGGAAGGGTAAAGTTGCTCTAGCACCCATTTTTGAAAAGCGATATCAGCAATATATGGCCGCCATTTTTTAGTTGCCAACTTAGATGCATCTTTTTTGCTAATTGATTTTGCTTTAACCTCGATTATTTTGATATGGCCTGGTCTTTTTTGCAGGATATCAGCACGTAGGAAATAGTTTTGATATTGAAATGAAGCCTCAAACACAGTTACTGAATCCCTTTGAATTATCTCTTGAGTTTTGTCTAGCGCCTCCTTTGTACTTGAGGCCTCAATTGATATACCATCAGGAAAATAATATCTTGCCAAGGCTTCTACTTGAGCACCGCCTTCAGCCAATGCTTTTAGAAAAGAGTCGTCATCTAGTTTATTTGTATATTCATCAGGTCGATCATAATACCAAAGCTTGGTTGGGCATTCTAAAGCCATCTTAAACTTTGATTTAGTTAGTAGCTTTGCCATCCCTGTCTCTACAAGTATTTATGTTATTAAGTTTAGTTGATAAAAATAAGAAGCCCCAATCTGGGGCAATAGACATATCCATGACTCTTTTTGTGATCTGAATAAGTAGTAAGCTACTTATTTACAAAACAATAAGAGAATCATACAAGAGGCAGCAAACAATGTGGCTGATGATACCAATGCAAATTTACTAAATTTTTGCGTCTTTTGTGTTAAGGAATGAGCCTCAATTAATGAATCTGAGATCAATTTCTGCATAGCTTGAACCGCGTCTCTAGTGGATTCTTGCAGTAATCTGCCTATAGCTTCCTTACTACTAGCTAATGCTGCATTGAGAACCTTTTCAGCTTTTTCCTTGGCATCATCTTTCCACTGAGAGGAAATACCTTCTATTTCCTCTCTGAACTGTATTAGCAAGTCATGTTGGGCTTTTCGATTTTCCTCAATCAGTTGTTCATTCATGGTCTGAAGCATGAGGATTGGATCGTCTTTACCTAAAAGTACACCATGTTTAACGGTGATGTCTTGAATGAGTTTATCTAGTTTCTCTGACATTAAATCACCCTGGCGCTATCCAGCTGCCCAAACAGTTGATCGCGAACGATCTTTAAACGTTGACGGGTCATAATGCTTTTCTCTGGCGTACCCAGCACTTCATTGAAGGTCAGCTTTTGTTGAAGCATCTCGGTTAGATCCCGACCGTAGGTTTCTTTTTTTAGATCTGGAATTTGAATTAATGCTGATATTCTGTCTTTGTTATCTCGGTAGGCTTTCAGTTGTTCAAATGCCTTGCCTTCATGCTCTATGGCTCCCCAATAGGGATTTAGCCAGACGACAAACTGTGCTTCATTGGCAAACTGGTCAATCAGCTGCGCAAAGCCATTAATGGTATCGAATAAGGCCTGGCCGCCGGTGATGACAGTATGAATCACCATTTCATGGCCTAATTCCTTTAACAATGCTGGAACTTGGTTGCTGATGAGGTAATGAGATAGGGGTACAAAAGAACTGGCACCGTTGTCAATGACTACATCATTAGTTGTTGAGACAATTTTTTCGATGAGGGCATCGAAAAGACGGGGGTTGATTTCATCACCGCTCATGACTTGAATATGATCGACGTTTAAGGCTTTAAAGCCATGAAAGGTTGAATTGATAGGATCGGTGTCAATACACAGTGGGGTTTGGCCTTTGTGATGCTTGTATTGTGCAGTTGTTGCTGAAATAAATGATTTGCCGACACCACCTTTGCCCTGCAGTGTGAGATGTATTTTTGCCATTACAAGAGTTCCTCCAAGTTGGGTTTTGGATTAAAAGTAAAACCGCGAATTTCAGTTTTTGCCTTACTTTTAACCTGTTCATCTTCCTTGGTGTTTTCCTGCGTAGACGGTTTTTTTTCTGCAGCAATCAAACGTGCTACATAGCCACAAAATGTTTTATATGAAAATGAGATTTTACCTTCCTCAACTAAGGTTTCCCAGACAAGTTTTATAGACCAGCCGTCAGCTAGTGCTGAAGCGATATCGTTTTTTAAAGCAAGAAATGCGGCTTTATTTACAGATTTAGCAGAGGCTTTTCTTACCATTTGCTTTGCTGCGATTCGTTCGCTGAGGGAGTTTCCCATGTCATACCATCAACTTATTATTGTTCTCTTTCTGATAGTACAAACTATTTTGTTGCTGTGCAATTATTTAGGTTATTTTCTTTCCTTCTGGCGTAATTAAACATCCTCTTAAACGTATAAATATGTGATTTATCGTAATAATTGGTAATTATTAGAAATTAATTTGGTTTTAAAACAAATAGCCTTGAAATTACATAAAATTACCTGATAGTATGCTATTAGATGAACTTAAAACGCAGGGCAAGATAGGTGAAGTTAGCTAACCAGCAAGCTGGCTACCAAACATCACAAGTCTTATTCGCACCTTCGGTGCTCAACGAAAACCCTGTATTTTGAGGTCAAATCTATACCCAAAGGACTGCAACCACTTTATTAAGAGGTCAGCATCCTTATGGACGATAAGCTTAAAAACCCCACCCGAAAAAATGGTCGTCATCTTCGCGTTCCCGTTTTGCCTTCTGAAGAAATTCAAATTAAATCGAATGCAGCCACTGCTGGCCTTTCAATTGCCGAATACTTAAGACGGATCAGCCTTGGTTATCAAATTCAAAGTAGTGTTGATAAGGATCATGTACTGCAGCTAGCCAGGATTAATGGAGACTTAGGACGGCTTGGAGGACTGTTAAAACTATGGCTGACTCAGGATAAACGAGTCGCTCACTTTGATCTTCCAACAATAAGAGCATTGTTAACCCGTATTAAAACTACTCAGGATGCGATGTTTGAAGTGGTGAAAAAACTATGATTATTCGCCATATCCCTATGAAGAAAACAAGGCTTAGCAGTTTTTCAGGTCTTGTTCAGTACCTTTGTAATAAACAAAACAAACAGGAGCGTGTGGGCAACGTCAGACTATCGAATTGTATTAGTCTCGATCCCATTTGGGCTGTTCAAGAGGTATTGGCAACACAGGCTAAAAATCAAAGAGCCACAGGTGATAAAACCTATCATATGCTCATTTCTTTCGCGCCAGGTGAAAACCCTTCAGACCAAGCTTTACGGGAAATAGAAGAAAGCGTGGTGTCTTCCATAGGATTTAAAGAGCATCAAAGAATCTCTGTTGTTCATCATGACACAGACAATTTACATATCCATGTTGCGATTAATAAAATTCATCCCAAAAGTTTTAATATGATTGAACCTTACAGGGCATATAAGACTTTTGCTGAGATTGCATCCAAGCTCGAAATTGAATTAGGTCTTAAAATAACTAATCATCAAACCCGTAAAAACCGTTCAGAAAACCTAGCTGACGATATGGAACACCACTCAGGTATTGAGAGCCTGATTAATTGGATGAAGCACTACTGTAAAGAAAAAATCGAAGCAGCCAATAGCTGGATGGAGATTCAAGGTATTTTGGCAGGGCATGGATTGATGATGCGTGTTAAAGCCAATGGTTTTGTGTTTTGCAATGTCCAAGGACTTACCGTTAAAGCAAGTTCAATTTCCAGAACTTTTTCTAAAAAAAATCTCGAGTCCAGGCTAGGTTCATTTGTACCATGCTACTCAGAATATAATGCACCTCCATCAAATGTTTATCGTTATGAACCATTAAACAAAAAAGTACTTAGTTCTAATCTCTATGCTCAATATCAGCACGAAAAATCCCACAATAAAATCGTTACTTCAGAAAAGCTCAAGCAGTTGCGCGAAGCTAAAGCCAGGCTTATTGAAAAGGCGAAAAAGCGAGGGCGTATTAAACGAGCGGCTTTGAAATTAATGAACCTTTCTAAAGTACAGAAAAAGTATCTATATCAGCACATAAACAAAACTCTGCTTAATGGTATTGATAACATAAGGAAAAATTATGTAAAAGAACGTAGCCGGTTAATAGATTCCCACCAAAATAAAACCTGGGCCGATTGGCTGAAACAAAGAGCACAAGGTGGCGATCAGGATGCCTTAGTGGCAATGCGTTATCGTAATCGTAAAAATACTCATGATTACACCATATCAGGTTCAGGCTCAGTTTTTCCTTCTTTAAATTTTGGACAAATCGACTCTGTTACTAAAGAAGGCACCGAGATTTACAAAAAAGATCACGGTGTCATCAGAGACAATGGAAAAGAAATTATCATTTCTAAAGGCGGGTCTATTCCTGCACTTAAAAGAGCATTGGAAATGGCAAGGCACCGCTATGGTGACTGTATTTGTGTGAACGGGTCTCCACTATTTAAAAAAATTATCTTGCAAATAGTTATTCAATATCAAATGCCAATCACTTTTGCTGATTTGGATTTGGAAAACCAACGTCAAAAACTAAATTTTGAACAGGAGAAATCTCATGAACAATCAAGATCAAATCGAAAAAACCATCGAGGAAGAACTTCAAGAAGCCATGCTGCTGTTGGAGCATCCAGCGGAAAGGGAAGAGACAGTACAAAGCCCAACCCTTTCAGCATTAGACAAGGCTCGCCAGCCAAAGATTACAACAGCCTGCGAAACCTGTCCAAATGCGATCTGGTTCAGCTCACCCGAGGAGGTCAAGTGTTATTGCAGGATAATGCACATGATCAGCTGGAGCGGGAAGGATTCAAACCTGATAACTATGTGCGACGGAAAATTTTTGGTCTAAAGCTGAAATGAAAACTTTTTCGGTAACTGTCAGAGCAAATTTGCACTACTACAGTTAAATGAACACTCTCGCAAAAGGCAGATGCGGCTTAGCCATAATTTTTCAAAGTTAGAGGCTAGGTTATACTTTTGCCTTATTTAAACTGTCACAATCAATTAAAATAGAAATAAATACAAAACTCAAATAATCTTCTACACCTGACTTAATTAGTAAACGCTGGACGTTATTATTCACAAATCCTCCTTTTGGGATAAGAAATTTCATTTTAGTTTTATAATTCTCTTTAGCATTTACGATTTTCAAAATCTTTTTATAATTAATAGAAAAACGTTTTATCAGGGAATTAATAAAATCCTCACCAACTAAATCCTTATTTTTGTAAACTTCATATAGTATTTCCCGAATATCCTTTCTAATTTTTATGAAAGTTCTTTTCACCCTGTACGTATTTGCTATTTCTGGATGAATATGAGAAACAAACTCAAGTTGATTAATTAAATTACTAACTTTCTCCCACGGATTTAATGAAACATCGCAATCTCGATCTTGCAACTTCTCTAATTGTCGCCATCTAAAACCACTATCGGTCACAATTACTGAACCAGTTACTTGAGCAAGAAATAAGCTCATTTCTAAATTAGGCAACATACTGTAAGAGTTAAACAGTTTTAAACCTGCGGTGTTTTCTAAGGGGGCGAACGGATGTTTTTTATTTTCTTGATAGTTATATTCTGTAAACTCTTGACGTTGGCTTTCTGAAGCATGAGGATATTTTTTCTTAACCCCCTGTTCTATAAAATGTCTAGGTAAAGCCACCCGATAATCCTCTTCTATAATAAAATTCATTTTTTCAAGTTCTTGCTCACTTATTATACCCTCAACCGAATTCTCACGAGCCATTCGAAACATCTCTTTAGCCAATTTTAAATTAAATGGAATTAACTCTGGAACAAAATTAATTAACCCCTCTTCAACAGGTGTTTGTAAATGGAGAAATATCATAAGATCTTTTAAAATTTGCTGTCTATATAAGTATGGATGAATTAAAGGACTGATCTCTTGTTTAATAATAGCTGGATGGATGAAAGGGTGATGTACCAAAATTTCGTCAAAATAAGGAAGTAACCCATTTATTGAGGAAAGTAACGTACATCTTGGATCGAGAAAACCTGAGTATAATGCCCGCGAAGTGCCATCTGGTTTTGGCAATAAAGAATAGATATCGGTGTTGATAGGCCAAAGGAAGTCATAAAGCTGATAAATTTCAAAAATTTTTTTATCTGAAAGTTGTTCCTTAAGATCATGCCATGATCCATCAGACTTTAAACTAAGAATTTGTGCAATTCCTTCGTAAAGCAATATATTTCTTTCCCGTATACTTTTTTCCTTCCAGGTTCTCCTTTTATTTTTTGGTATCAATTTGCAACAATATTTGTATTTTTTACCACTAGCACATCCACATGCATCATTTGACTTAAGCTCATCGTTAATGATTTCCTTTTTAAAAAAATTATTTACAGGATTAGTTCTTCCATATGGATCTTGACTGTGGGTAGTACCATCTTTAAACATTGCTAAAACTACTGCAGAATTAAATTTATATAATTCATTTCGTGGAGGCAATAAAGTTTCTTTGAATGTCATACAATTAGAGGAAACTAACCTTTCAGGATACAACCAATCTTCATTTTGAGATGCTATAAACCTTTTTGCTCCTCTTTTCAGAATATAGTTAATAGTCGATACTTCAAAATCATTGAGATTCCTCGATCGTATTAAATTATCCGTAGAAACTAATGATTGTCTAAGAAGTTGAGGGTTTATTCTTCTTTCTGTGGGATCAACACTTGGATCATTAGCATATTCAAGATTGGTTAATATCAAACAGTTTTCGTCGTTTAGAGGAAAAATTGTTTGCGAACCTTTAAGTAAAATTGAAGGCTCATCCGGATATTGTAATTTCTCATCATCAGGTGTGTATGCATGGTTATAAATTCTGACTGGATGATCAGTTAATATAAATTTTATATTGGAGTTCTTTGCTGAAACAATCTCTCTTACACTTTCTGCCCAAATAGCTATATTCAATCCATGTAAAGATTTCATCTCAACCATTAATTGCTCCTGATTAAGGTTAAGATATTTAGATTTGATCCAATCCAATCCTTTAGGAGTTCTAAACTTTTGAGCATCAATAAATTCATAAAAATTTTTAAAATTTAAATGCCATTGGTGAGTATCAAGATTAATAAAAGCTCGCACAGCTTTTGCGCCCACTCGATCTATTTCACCAAAGAGCATTTTTTCGATATCATCATTGATAGATTTTCCAAAAAAGATTGTATATAAGTCTTTTACACAAAAACAGCTCGGAGGATGCAAGTACTTTTTATCTTTCTTGGTAAAGATCCTACCATCTGATAGCTCTATTTTATCAGGCTCAAGATCAAGATAAATCAATTTAGACTGGCTATTCCAGAACCCTGTTTGATACCACTCAGGGACATAATGATTATTCCTGACCGTTTGCATATTAGAATACCCATTTACCGATGTTCATCTAAATATAGATTAAAATTCATTTATTAGTTCTTGCTCTTCTTTTAACTTGTTTCTGCGCTAGCAGAAGGAGCAGGGCTTGCCCGTAGAGAAACCTCCCATTACTTTTAACCACTTAGTTCCTAAAAGTGGTTAATTATTTTTTAGTATCTACATCGCGTCTTCTTCGTTAAGTCCATCTTCAAATATTCTCCCATGATATCAGCCTCTACCGGGCTGACTTCCACGATAAACCCAGAGATTATTTAATCCTCTAGTTTTTCTGAAATTACATTAATTAATTCGGTTTCATTGCTCATATGTTGTTCTTCCGTTCATTAATTACCCATATGGGCGTGATCATTCCTTTGATTTGCCTTGTGTGAACAAGACCATAATATCGACCATCAAATGACCATTCACTTTGATTGGTCATCGTCATCACTTCATCTTCTTTAAGCGGGTAATCTAATATCTGCCATTGAGGTAATGTACGGTTCATTCCATCTGCTAACTTTGGTTTTGAAAAGGGGATTAATGTTTGATTTACAAAAACCCCTTCAGGTGTCACAGAAAGAATATCGCTAGATATCGCCACCACTTTTTTCATTAAATAACCATACCCACCACAATCAAGACCATGGTCTATATAGCCTCTATCTTTGCCTAACCTGAAGGACTGTCTATCATCAGGGCAAAAAATCACATAAGCATTTTTGATGACGTCTACACTGGTGATGCGATATAAGCCTACAGGGATGGACTCAGTCAGGTTTATCCTAAAGCCCATAGCGTGGAACAGTAGGCCTGAAGCAATAATACTTAACAGAAAAGTAGCCATGAAAGCTGACAACTTTTTCATAATCTGATGACCTCATCTTCACTTAAATGAGCACGCAAAATATCTGAGTCCAAAGGTGCTTCTATAGATGCTCTGGCTATGAAGACAGGATCTTTAAAATAAAGCAGCTGCTTACCATAAATGGCTGGAAAACCAGCCGCATAAATAACCATATCTCCAGCTTCAACAATCAATCCATCGGCATTCTTTGTAGGTCCAGGCATACGCAGACATTCATCAACAGTTAAAAGAGGTCTTGAAATTTCCTGAATGGTTTTTGATATTTGATTTAAAAACGTAGAAAAACGTTTGCCGCTAGTGGTGATGTGTTCTTTAACAATTGTGGTCTGGCCTGTCAGTTTGGAAAGGTGCTCCGCAGTCTCCACTCGGTTAGGAGGATACGCATTTTGGATATGGCAATTCGAGGTGATGGTTTCATCAGGCCCATAGCCACGCTCACGACTTTTAAGTTGATTAATGTCCTGGCAAATTAAATAAAATTTCAAGCCATAGCCTGCAACAAAGGCTAATGATTCTTGCAGAATATCGAGTTTTCCAAGGCTTGGAAATTCATCAATCATGCACAGCAGGCGATGTTTATACGTTTTTTTCGTTCTGACATAGGACTGTCCTTTACCATCAGACGCACGCTCAAATTCCATTTTGTCAGCCAATAGCCTCACTATCATATTAATCATGACTCTAACCAATGGTTGAAGCCTTGCTTTGTCGTTAGGTTGAGTAACAATATAAAGACTCACAGGACTTTCATGGTTCATTAAATCTCGAATACAAAAATCAGAGGCAGATACGTTATGTGCTACCACTGGATCTCGGTATAATGCCAAATAAGATTTTAAAGTAGATAATACAGAGCCTGCTTCTTCTTCTGGTCGATCTATCATGTCACGTGCAGAGGCAGAAATAACGGGATGGGTTTTGCCCTCAATATGTGGGTATTGGGTCATTACAATAAGTAGATCGGCAATATTAATATTGGGATCAACTAGCATACGGTCAATGTTGGGAAATGTGGCTGGTTCTCCTTGGGTTTTCAATTTGTAAATCGCATGCAGAATAAAACCAACCAAAAGTGCTTGTGAGGTTTTCTGCCAGTGCGTCTCCAATCCTTTACCATTAGGATCAACCACCAGTGTTGCCAAATTCTGTACGTCACCCACCTCTGATTCTGTACCCACTCTGATTTCATCCAAAGGATTCCAGCGAGCACTTCCTTTTAACGTTGCAGGCTCAAATCGAATGACTTTGTTGCTGGCATGCTTCTGCCTCCATCCAGCGGTCATTGCCCAAAGCTCACCTTTTAAATCAGTAATGACGCAGGAATGTTGCCACGATAAAAGGGTGGGGATCACAAGGCCAACACCTTTTCCTGAGCGTGTTGGTGCATAAGTTAAAACATGCTCAGGTCCATTATGGCGTAAATAATGAACTTCTCCTTTGTCATCCTCGAACGCCCCAACATAAACTCCTTCATTGTGACCAATGAGGCTCGCATTATTTAAGTCTTCCCAATTAGCCCATCTGGCTGAACCATGGAGGTAATCACTTACATTGCTCTTTTTAAAATACTTGGAGGCCAATACGATTATCATTAAAAAGAGACAACCCATCATAACCATGAGACCAAAGGCCGCATTAAAAGAATCAGGATAATACGGTTGGTATTTAATGGCCCAGATGAAAATCTGCCAAGGCATATAAATATGTGCAAATGAAAACCCCAAGCCATCAGTATAGTGAAATTGATACGCCAAGAACTGTGTACCTATTTGCATGCTGATTAAAGAAGCACAACTCACTAACCAGATTAATGATTTATTCATCTTGCCATGTTTTTTTTGTCGGACTTGAGGGCCTATGGCTTTATTAGGTTTGCTTGAACTCATTAACTCTCTCCAGATGCTTTTTGATTCACAAACTGTCTGACTTCATCTGAGCCTGAGCTAAAACTACCTCCTGGTGCACCCATGGATAAAATAGTTTGCGCATTTGATTCTTGCGATTGAGAGGCAGATGTATCCGTCTTGCTTTGGATTGCATCGGCAATCTTTCCACCCGTTGTGCCTGCAATTTTTTCTGAAAAATTCTCTTTGATACTGTTTGCTTTCTCACGAGCGACATCCATAGTGCCAGAAGCCAAATGAGAACCAAAAGAGCCAGCAAATTGAGCAGCTTGTCCCATAGCTTGTGCTAAACCACCCGTTTTGGAGCTTTTATCCATACCAGACATAGCCGTTGTATCGCCAGTACTGAGCGTTTGACTGGCTGCCTTAAACGCAGCGTTGAGCGCAGATAATCCACCAGCACTTTGAGTAATTGCGGCTCCAGCAGCACCTGCCATCGCAGCTCCTGCTATTCCTGCAGCACCCATAGCCCCACCAAGACCGAGTCCACCGCCACCACTAGAACCACCTCCTGATACGATGCCTGCTAAAGCCGGTGGAATTTTATCAATAAGTACTAATAGCAGGACTGCAACCACCAGCATGACAAACATTTCTTTTAACATGATGTTCTCAGACATCGCGGCATAATATTGGTCTATAAACGACTTGCCGATACCAATAATTAGAATCATGGCAAACGCTTGCAATGCAATACCTAAGACTGCTCTGTAGTAATTAATCGCAATATCCTGAGTCCAGCGCCCACCACCAAAACCTAATAAAACAATGCCGCCATAGGTTAAAATCCAGCCTGTAATTAAGATAATGAGCATATTAATGCTGACTAAAGCTAATGTAATGAGAATAACTCCTGCAACGAGTAAGCCCACAGTCGTTGCAGCAGGAGACCAGATGGATGAACTATCAATGGCTTTAGAAACAATATCAAACCCCACATCGACAATAGCAGAGGGCGATACGTGCCCATTAATGCCAGAAGCCTTTGCTGCAAGTTGTCGCATGGAGTCGATGATTGCTTTTGCAATGGCCGGTCCATTGTCTAAAATCCAATAGAAAAAACCGACCACCACAAAAAACCGTACCGTTTCAGCTAAGAACTCTTGAATGTCAGCTTTACGTAATGCCATTAAACCGTAGGTCCATACCATACTGATCAAGGCCAGAGACCAAAACAGAAAACGTGCATAACTTAACAGGGTTTGACTCCACAGGGCGGATGTGCTGGAAAATCGATACAAAATATTATCTAGCAAATCCCGACTATCGATGCCAATTCCCGCAGCAACGCAGGAGGCAGAAAATCCAAATAAACAGAGAGTAACTACGTAAAGGATTATTTTTTTATTCATAGTATCACCACGTTTTTCCTGAGCTTTTGGAATAACTACCCCCTTTGAAGCACGCATCACCGATTGCTTGCAGCTCTTCTTTTGTGCGATCTTCTCTTGAGGCTTCACAGGTTAACGATGCGAGGTGTTGCGCACTTTTAGTTTCAGCGCTATCGCAACCAGAAAGTACGCAAGCAAATATCATCATAGATAAACTTAAAATTTTCATTTCGTCTCCTTTTTGTGATGAATTACCATTTTTTTCCTGAGCTTTTATGGTATGTCCCTGATTTGAAATGCTCATCGCCTGCAGTCTGTATGGCTTCCTTGTTTGCACTTGCTGCATCTTTAACTGCCTGAGCATTTTGTTGTGCTAATAACACCCCTCTAATTTGAAGCAACTGATGGGATTGATTACTAGCTAATTGAGAAGCTGCTTGAAGAGCCTGTTTTTGGCCTGCAGCACTTTGTGCTTGAGATTGCAAAGTACGCAGCTTTACAGAATCATTTTTTAAGCTCTGTTGTTGTTTATCAACCCCTTTAAGCATGGCGTCATTAGATCGCTTTTCAGCAACAGAAGCCGCTAATCTGCTTTGTTTGATTTTTCTAAGTTCTCCAGCAGAACACTGACCATTGCCATTAAAACAAGGAGTCTTTTGGTAGTATTCCTGACTTTGGAATCGGTCAAGGTAGCCTTGGAGGCTCCCAGCTTCCTGCTTGTAATAATCAATGGTATCAGTCGATTCAAGCAAATTATTAATAACTGAGTTAGCATTATCCCATTCAAACGAAGTCAGTGACTTGGTGTTGTCTAACATGTTTTGGTATTGATCCATCTGATTTTTGTATTGATCGACTTGCGTTTTATACTCGCTAAGCTGAGTTGCAATCATCTTTCCATTTTGAATCCAATTTGCAATATCAAACACAGGCGCACCACCCGCGAATATTGGTAAAACAAAGCAATAAATAATCATGGATTTAAATTTCATAATGCGCTCCTTCATTAATAAGCAAATTGCCTATAGGGCTGTTTAAATGTTAAATCTTTCACCACGATGATATTGAAACGATAACCTGGGCGAACATTGATGGTGGGAGATACATTCAGATTTTTTGAAACCAGTTGCGAAGTGACCTCGCCGAGCTGTTGTCCCAACGCCTGACTCAAGACGCTGCCAGCTGTTGGTTGGGCATAACCAAATTGGTTAGACTGATTCGTATTTTGGCTATAAGTAATGCCTGCGATAATGCCTGACATTAAAAGCGCTGAGCCATAAATTCGCGCATAATGATGATCCACTTGATCGCGAAATCCGGCATATCCTGCGCTATCAGCACCTGGCATAGAGCCTATATCCAGGGCTTTACTGTCTGGAAACACCAGTCGTTGCCAAGCCACCAATACGGAAGACTGACCATAACTGACATCACTAGAATAAAGACCTAATATCTTAGTGCCTTGAGGAATTAAAAGATATTTACCTGTAGCCGTGTCATAAACGTTTTGTGATACCTGAGCTATGATTTGACCGGGCAAATCGGAAGCGATGCCACTAATCATTACTCCAGGAATTACGCTGCCTGCTCTTAGCTCGAATCGGCTGTTAGGATTTTGAAGTGTTGAATTTAAATGCCAGCGCATTTCATTTTCTTCACCACCCAAAGTTTGCGACATGGGTTTGGTCTGTCTTCCCTGTAACAATGCGAGCTGCTCTTTAAACGCTGACGAAGAGTCGAGGTTCATTGTCACCTCATTACTATTCATGGAAGTTTTAACACTATCTCGGTTATTCAATCTTGTGTTATCAACCATCACCGAGGTTTTCGCTTTGACAGCCTCTTCAAACTCTTGAGTTTTTTCCTGACGAATACGTTCGATTTCGGTCTCGGACACCTCATGTGTCAGAGTATCTTCTTTACGAAGTAGATGTTCAGGAATGGGCAAAGTAGCTGTCTCATTGCGGGCTTCGGTGTCACTTTGTGGCGGAATCACTGCTGTTTTATGGCCTCCTACCACGTCATTAGCAAGGCTCATGGTATTTTTCTTAGGATTTTTAACCTTTGCTATTTCTAACGGCTGGTTTTGCGCATTAGCTCGTTTATTGGCAACAAATGCGATAAGCACTACAAAAAGAGTTAAAATACCAATCGCAATCATGAGCGGCACATTATTCACTCGTTTTACACCAGTTGTGTGAAGTTTTTGCGGTGATTTGTCTGGTGACAAATAATCATTATTTTGATTCATAGCTTTTACTCCTTATGAGTCCATGCGCTGACAGGGATGATTTTTTCATGGTCTTTTGCATATACGCGGCTCAAGGTTTGCACGCCTACAAAAAGGCTAACGCGATATAAAGGTTCAAGCTCATCAAGCACGTACAACAAATTAGCCTTATTCTTGGAGCACGGGTTTTCATTTACCCCATACCCTTTTTTTCTCAAACTTTGAGTAAGACTTAAGCCAAAGCCGTCTGTTGCCCTTTGACCAATGCAAAATGTATTTTGAGCAGGTGGATAGACCCGGCTTAATTGAGTCGCTGCATCTGCTGCCAAATAAGCATCTCTGCTCTGGGACAACTGAGTGAAATTGCCATAACGCGTGCTGGCACAGCTTGTTAACAAGAGTGCAGTCAATAAAACACTTATTTTTTTCATATTTAGCACCTTGTAATCGTAATTTTTTCTTGAGATGGACCGCTTCCGATAATCAACATGGCTTTATCAAAAACACCGTCTACGATGTAGCGACTCCCCTGAAGGCGATAATTCACCATGACCGACTCTGATTTTCGAAATAGTCCCCGACTTCTTAAAACCAACAGCGCAGGTGCTTCACTTTGAGCCATGGTTCTTGGCATCTCAATAATTGTTTTGACGCCATTGTTATAAACTCTAACTGGCTTAAATCGCGCGTTGCCTTGAAGTTGATAATTAAAGTTAAGATCGCCTAAATATTCATTGGTTTCTGGCAAGGTATCTACTTTTCGTCTTTCAGCTTGAATGTGTTGGAGTGCCTGCCATTTGGCTTTTGCTTCATCGGGATAAATAAACGCGATGTAAGGCATAAACTCTGTTCTGTCAGACTTTAATCTAAAGTGATACGTTCTTCTGTCTGTAGTCACAACTAATGAGGAATCAAGCCCTACATCTTTAGGCTTTATGAGAAGATGAATTTGCTGCAAAGCACCAGCTCCTGTGATGGATGGCTCAACAACAAAGCGAGGATCGCCAACATTCATGTCGTTAAATTGTTCACCAGGTTGCAAGGCAATATCACAAACTTGTAACGGCGCACAAACCACCCTGATTTGCCCAGAACCATAAATAAAACTGACCGAGCCATCAGCTGAAGCAAAGGGCTTACTTGTTTTTTCTCCTTTTTGTGTACGCTCTGCAATATCTAAAGCTTGTTTTTCCTGGCTGGATAGTTTGGGCGCAGTATCCGAAAAATAGTGTTCGGCAAGAATAGTGTTATCCAATGCAAACCCTGTGAGAGGCATCACTAAACAAAATAGCTGTATTATTCTTTTCATTGTTGTTCTCCATGCTTTAATTCGTAGGACCAGTTAAAATCACGCACATAAATCAGGTGGGGGTTTTTCAAAATGGACTCAGTGGTGGCATCCTTGACTTCATTCTCCTGATACATCGTAATCATCGCTTTCATCATGCGAGGCTTTTCACGAAGGGTGCCATCACGATTTCTCACCGTTTCAATCCAGTCGACTTGCCAAGTCTCATCCGACTCTTGAAGCACTGAACGAATATCAATACTCACAATTTCATGGGCAGCTCTTTCAAAGGGATTGGATTGCTGTTTGTCGCTGTAGAACTCTTGAACCTTGGTTAGTGCGGCATCATTGGCATTTAAATAGGAATACACTTGAAACACTGCTTTCTTTTGCAGTTCCACATCAAGGCTTACCATGCGGATGTTTTCAATGAAATGGGCAGCTGCAGCACGATAATCATCGATACTTGCCTCACCAACTTTCTCAGCACGAGTAACCGATAAGGTATTGCCATTGGCATCTTGTTGAAACACCAAAGGGATAAACTTGGACTGGCTGCCTATCGCGATTAGGCCGCCTACAGCAGCCAATGCGATTAACAGGCTACCTAAACCCACCAATTGCCAAACCTGTAGTGATTTCATAAGCCCAGCGGTATGAACATTCCAAGCACGTCTGGCATTAAGATAGGGATTATTAGTTACACTTTTTTTCATGCTGCTTCTCCGTATTGTTCTAGGGAAATTCCTTTTTCTGAAAGCCATTGAGAGACCCACTTATCTTTATACTTCAACTCCAATTGCTTCATACGCGCAATTGAATCAGGATCTGTTGCTCCTACAAACGCCAAGGCATAAGGGCCTAACGCTAACTGATAAAGTCGCTGGCCCTTTTCACTGACATAGTAGTAATCTCGTTTGGGTTGGGCAGATGCAATGATGTCAATTTGGCGAGGATTTAAACCCATACGCTCATAAACGAGGCGTGTTTCAGGATCTCTTGCATACAGATTCGGCAAAAATATTTTGGTAGCGGTTGATTCAACAATAATGTCTAAAATGCCTGAATTGGCTGCATGTGATAAATGTTGAGTTGCCATAAACACCACACAGTTTTTCTTAGCCATGGAATCAAGCCATTCAGCAATTTTGTTTTTGAATACAGGATGTGCCAGCATCAACCATGCTTCATCAAGCAAGATTAGGGTGGGGCGACCATCTAATGAGGTTTCAATACGCCTAAAAAGATATAGCAATACAGGCAAGGCAAATTTCTCACCCAAGCCCATTAAATGCTCGATTTCAAAGGTCATAAAGGAAGACAAACCTAGGCCATCACTTTCTGCATCCAATAAATGCCCCATCAAACCATCTATCGTGTATTGCTTTAATGTTTCTCGAATGGGTTCATCCTGAATGGTCATCACAAATTCAGATAAGGTTTTAGAGCCACTTTGGTGCATGCTTAGAATGGCATGGCCGATTTCATTGCGCTGAGCTGGTGTGGTATTCAAACCATTCAAAGCTAGAATCGTATCAATCCATTCCATAGCCCAAGCTCTATCGCTTTGAGTGGCTAAAAACTGCAAGGGCGCAAATGCAAGACGAGAGTCTTTATCAGCGATGGTGAAATGCTCCCCACCTGTTGCCTTGCAAGTCGGATACATGGACATGCCTTTATCAAAAGAATAAATGCGGGCATCTTTATATCGACGCCAAGACAATGCCAATAAACCAAGATGGGTTGATTTACCGGAGCGTGTGGGACCAAACATAATGCCATGGCCTAAATCTCTGACATGAAGATTCAAACGAAATGGTGCATTACCACTGGTAACGCAGTGCATCAAAGGAGGGGAGAGCGGTGGAAACAAGGGGGAAGGCGCTTTATTTTCACCAGTCCAAATGCTGGATGTTGGCAGCAAGTCCGCCAGATTCATGGTATTAACCAGAGGTCTTCTGATGTTTTCAACACCATGACCCGGCAGACTACCCATAAAGGCATCCATGGTATTAATGGTTTCTGTTCGTGCACTAAAACCTAAGGCATTGATATTCTTTTCGATAAATAGGGCAGCTTTCTCAACGTTCGCTCTATCCTCATCCATTAATACCACAACCGATGTATAGTAACCTTGCCCCACCATCCCTGAGTTGGTTTCGGCAATGGCTGCTTGCGCGTCCTGAACCATGCTGAGCGCATCTTCATCAACGATACCGGAGTTGGTATTAAACATTTGGTCAAAAAAGCCTCTGACCTTTTGTTTCCATTTTTTACGGAATTTAGTGAAATGAGCTACAGCTTCATGAGCATCCATGAATATAAAACGAGAGTTCCAGCGATATTCCACAGGTAATTGAGTCAACAGCGTTAAAATACCTGGGTAAGACTCCATGGGGAATCCTTCAATAGCAACGCATTGAATAAATTTTCGGCCAATTTTGGGTGTAATACCGGGGGTTAACTCCTGACCGCCAATCAATGCATCCAGATAAATTGGATTTTTAGGCAGATTAACAGGATGGTTAATTCCTGTGACGCAATATTGAATGTGTCTTAAAAAATTATCCTGAGTAACTTGGTTTTCATTGCTGAATTTTTCTGAGCCTAACCTTTCGAGGTGCAATGCAGCGCTCATACGTGACTCAAAGTTTCTGCACGATTGCTTGAAGGTTTCAATCAATTGATGAGTTTGGGCTTTTTGGTTTAATTTTTCTCCTGAATCATCAAACATCAATTCAACAAAACGCTTTTGCGCCAATACAGGTGGATACCAGGTTAATGTGATAACAAAATAGCCTTCATACAAAGCACCCATACTTTCAAAGTACTGCCTTCTTTCTTCATCAACAGCTTTTGATACAAGATCGGGAAAGTAGGACGTACTGGGCTCACTGTAACCAGGAGCAGCACGTCTTATGGCATCTACATGAATCATCCACCCATTACCCATGGAGGACATTGCCTGATTGATTCGAAATGCCATCATTTCACGGGCTTTATCTGTAGTGTTGGCAATGTCTTCACCTTGATAAAGCCAGGCGGCCATAAACGAACCATTTTTTCCTATAATCACACCATCATCGACTACTGCTGCGTAATTTAGTAAATCAACCAGTCCTGCTGATTGACTTCGATGTCTTTTGACGTGGTGTTTACGGCTTTTCATTCTAGTAGCACCAAACAGCATGCCTAACAGCAAAAGCCCAGTAATACTGATTAAAAAGGTAATGAGCTCAATCATAAATACCCCCTTTATTAGTACGAAAAGGGGTTGAACGCGCAGGGTAATAAGTCTGATAACCTCTTTGTCTCAGATAAACGGCTCTCATATAAGGGTCGGCTTTGGCCATAAGCCTTAGACCTTTTAAAGATAAAAACCAAAGAGCAAAGCCAAAAATAGCGGCAAGCAAATCCTGAGCTGCGAATACTAAAATGGCTGATAACAATCCTGAAAACATGACTAACTCGCGATCACCACCCATAAAAAGACTTGGGCGGTTACCGCATTTTCGTATAGGAATGGTGCGAAGACTCATGGCTGCTACTCCACAACGATCATTGTGATTGAAGGTTTAGCAATTTCAGCGCCTTTGCCTGTAATCGCTGTCATGGTGTTTTGTGCTGCAACCAAGAATGAAAGTACTAGGACAATAAAGAGAAGTGTTCGCAAAAAACCATTCATTTCACCACCAAAAATCAGCGTGGCTCCCGCGCCAACTAGACCAATAATTGCAGCAGTAAAGGCAAATGGTCCTGTAATGGATTTCTGTATTTTGGTTAGATAGGAGTCAAATGGTAATCCTCCGCCTGCGCTAGATGCACATGCGGGATGTGTTATGAACAGAAGCAATAAAATAACTGCTCCCATTGCCCATAGATTCCGGTAATTTATATTAGCTGTTTGATTCATTCATATTCTCCTTATTAAATGAGTTTTTCGATGGTGTAATGACCGTTTTCATAACCTTTAATCGATAAAATTTCTTCGACGCGGCGTCCTGCGGGGGTCCTTGCGATATGCACTACACAGTGAACCGCTTCACCAATTAAAGGTTCAATTTCAGCTGGTGCAGCTGGATTTCGACTAATTAGGGACTTCAATCGATGAAGTCCTGCAAGCGCATTATTTGCATGCAAGGTGGCAGCACCTCCCTCATGACCTGTATTCCAGGCATCGAGTAAATCAAGTGCTTCACTACCTCTAACCTCACCAACCAAGATTCGGTCAGGTCTCATCCTTAGTGTTGTTTTGAGAAGTTGAGTCATGCTGACATCAAGTGTGGTGTGATATTGGACGCAATTTTCAGCAGAGCATTGAATTTCACCAGTGTCTTCAATGATAAAAACGCGCTCAGCAGGGGCGTGCTTCACCATCTCATTGATAATGGCATTTACCAAGGTAGTTTTACCGGAACCCGTTCCCCCAATGACTAGGATATTGCGATGTGCAACCACAGCATTTTTAATCGCCTCACATTGCGCTTCTGTCATGATCTCGGATTGCACATAGTCATCAAGGGTAAAAATCGATATGGCTTTTTTACGAATGGCAAAGGTTGGCTTTGTTACCACTGGCGGTAGCTGTCCTGCAAAACGAGAGCCATCCAGTGGCAGTTCACCCTCTAATATTGGATTAAAACGCGTTACCTCTTTACCATGAAATCCAGCCACTGTTTTGATGATGGATTCTGCTCTTGCCTCAGTGATGTTACCAATACAACGCATGGTTTCCCCTAAGCGTTCTTGCCAAAGTCTGCCATCTGCATTGAGCATGATTTCAACGGTTTTAGGATCACTTAGCGCTTGTTCAATCACACCGCCTAAATCACGCCTTAACTTTTGACGGGCACGGTCTTTAACCGTTACTCCTTGTTCTTCTTGTTCCTTCATAAGATATAATCCTCAATTACTGATGGTTTTAAGCAGATTTCAAACCGTGCTTGAATTTGCTAATTAAACGGTCAACAATGCTTTCCTTATTGGAAAGTGAGTCAGTGAACCATTCATCTTTTTGGCGTTCCCTATAAATGCGCCTTTGGATTTCATCACGGTGAACTGGAATCGATTGAGGGGCATCAAAAGCAAGGCGAACTTCACCATCACGATAACCCACTACAGTGCAGTAAACGTCCTCACTGATAACTACAGATTCCCCAACTTTTCTTGTTAAAACCAACATATCGCTTCTCCTTCTGTTATTTAAATAAATAGGCTTTGCACTGCCTGATATTCTCTTCAACCACTTTTTGACTGGCTGGTTGATATTTTTCGGATGCGACATAAAAAGCATTTCGCTTTTTGATGTCACGACAAAAACCAATCATTTGCGGCAAGGTAGGAGGCATGTCGCAATGATCGCGGCAATCAATAATGACCTGATTCACAATCTCATCACTGAATTGATTTAATCCCTCCAGCCACTCCTTCTTGGCAAAATCCAAAAACCCATCGCTCTTAAACTGGCTGCGCCACAAATGCCCGTAAAAGACAGCAAAGCGAGTAAATAGGTTCTCAATACGCTTTTTACTGCTGTCTGTAGCATTGCAAGTTGATGACGTTGCTTGGCTCGCATTCATATTCATCGGTGCTTGCTGTGTCGCCTGTTTCTGGATTCCAGAATGGATCAATGGCTCTGTTCTTAGTATTTGGGCCGCACTTCTCATTCCTTTTCTCCTGCGTTAATTCGATTTTGACTTCATCTTCCCAGCATTTTTGAGATAACCAGTTGGCTGGAAATTTCCATGCTGGAACCCATTCCCCATGAGCTTCCTTTTCTGTACGGGCTTTGATTTGTTGAGCAAGGGCCTGCACCATGCTTTGCAGCAGAGGCTCATCTGGATTGATTTGTTTAAACATTTCAAAGGCACGTTCACGTGACTTTTTCTCGGGATACATACGCCAGAAATGGTCGAAAAGTTGTAATAAATAAATATAATTATTTTCTTTTATTTGAGGTGTGTCGGCTTTTAGGATTTTATCTGTGTCGGCTTTTACCTCTGCTCTCTCATAACCTCCAGTATTTACAAGGAGTTTTACGTGCGGCTTTGTGTCGGCCTGCTGTGTCGGGTTTGTGTCGGGTTTATTTTGGACGGAATAACTGATATCCGCTAAAAGACATTTTAAAATAAGATGTTTATCGAAAGACTGAATGGAAATAAGACCTGATCGTTCAAGCCCTTTAACGGCTCGGCGAATTTGCTGACGGCTAGGACTTCCTGATTCTTTAATACCTTGATGAGGTTCAATATAAAGTACCTCCGTCAGCGATTGATAACTAATTCGTCGTTTAATCCCTACTATGAATGTATTACGATCCATATAAGGTCGAATTCCTCTTAAGTAGGTAATTTGTTGGATATATGAAAGCCCGCAGAGCGCATTCAATTCATTGTCATTCACTGTAAAGTACATAAGTAATCCGTTATTCCTTAACCAAAAGTCTTAGCGCCCAATGAAATTTGTGATACCATTTTGAGAAATTAAGGCATTAAACAACTCTTAATGATATTAAATACTCGAAACGAGTAGTTATTAAATCTTAAAATAACACGTATTGAGCAATAGTCAATGGGTAAATGAATTAATTTATTAACCAAACTCCGTGGAATGAACATGAACATCAAAGAGAAAATAGGCCAAAGAATCATAAGTGAACGAAAGGCCAAAGGATTGACGAGAAAAGCATTGGCGGAGTTAACTGGTGAATTGAAAATTTCACGTATTAATAATTATGAGAGAGGGGACCGTACCCCTGGCCCAACAGAAATTAAATTGCTGGCTGATGCGCTAGAGGTTTCAGCCTCTTATTTGATGTGCTTAACCGATAACCGTGAAGGGAAGATGACAAAATCCCTTGGTATGGGAGCATTGATTCCTGTCTTTGATTACAAACAAGCGACTGATCCAGCTGCCTGCATCCAGAGCATCAAAGAGGATATTGATACTAAAGTTGAGTTTGTTCCTGTCAGTACAGCTGTCAGTGATTGCATTGGAAAAAATGCTTTTGCACTGCAGATTAAGGATGAAAGTATGATGCCGGAGTTTCGGATTAATGATGTCATCATCGTAGATCCTGATACAATCCCTAAGCCTGGCGATTTTGTAGTGGCTTTGATTGAAGGGGAGCAGGAAGTGATTGTTCGCAAGTATAAGCAGTTATCGGCTTCTAAAGAAAGTCAGCAGTTTGAGTTAATTGCACTTAACGAGGATTGGGCTAATATCCGTGTTGGTTCGAGTGATATGCAAGCTCAGATTATTGGATGCGGGGCTAATTTAATCCGAGGCTTAAGAGGGTAATTATTTAAGGATTTCAATCTCATACATAGCAATTGGTTAGTTGCGTGAAATTAAGTGAATGGAAATATTAATTTCAAATAAAAAACGAATTGTTTAAGGATCTTTGTTACTAGGTATAAACCTATTCATTATGTGTAAAATCAGATATTTTCTATGGTATAATGTGAACATATTTTGTGGTTAAAAGGACTTAACTCATGCAAAATCCAAATGATAAATATCGCACATTAATCCTTCAATGGTTTTATGATAGAAATGCTAATGCTACCAGTAAATATGGAAAAAATGGTTCTGCAGTAAAAATCAGTGATATCAAAAAAGCTTAAAGGAAACGTGTGGCTTAACACAGAACCAAGTTCAATCAAATCTAACTTACCTGATAGACAAGAATTGGATTAATGAAACTGAAACTAAAAAAACAATTTATGTGAACAAAGGAGAAAGAGTAAATAAAACAACTTGGTATGAAATCTCCTCAGATGGTATTGATAAAATAGAAGTAGAATCTGAGTTTCAGGAAAATCCAAGATATGCAGGGATTAATATAAGTGCAACTGGTAGTAATATCATCACCATGGGGGATGGTAATATTATCAATACCCAATTTAAATCTTTGCACAATGAACTGACAGAATTAAAAAAGATAGTAGTGAGTAGCGGGGTAAGTGATAAAGAAAAGCTTGATGTGGCTGCAGACATTGAGACCTTAAAGGATCAACTTATAAAACCAGAACCAGATAAAACTATTATTGGTCACCTATGGTCAAATATAAAGAAGGTTGCTGACATTGTAGATGTATCAGAAAAGATAATAAAAATCGCTCCTCTAATATCCACAATAATAGGTTGTTAACATACAATGGCAATGGTTTACTTTTCTTCTATATGAAGTTGAGTTTGAGTAAAAATATCAATGCCCAATCAGCATGGTGAAATAATGAAACAATCGTTGAGCTTTTTCTGATCCGAAGAACTCCCTTCCGGCTAAAATCTGGCTCACCATCAATGGGCTAGCATCAAGTATTTGAGCTAGCTCTTTGCAATCCAATTCGCTGTAGGACAGGATATAATCAATCAAATATTTCTGAGTATCTTTTTTTAATTGAAACCTAAAATCAATAACAGGTTCTGAAACCTCGATAAAACATTCCATGTAAACATCCTCACTTGCGTATTATTTACGACACATTCCAGTCGTAAAACAGTAAACCATAGCTGTAGTGTCGATAAAATTAGTTTTTTTACATGGAAAAAATCAGAGGTAAAATGCAATTTTGATCAATTTATTATCTTTTGATGCTCCTCTCTTAAGCCGTTGTTACAATCTCAGATATACCTGAATCTTTTGTCTGCTCAATAACGGACTTGATTCTTTTCGCGATCAAGTAAAGGAAAACAGCGCCCAATAGTGCCCACATACCCAGCTGATTAAACACATGCTGGTAATCACCATTGGATAGCAATGGATTCGTGGATTCACTTTTGGTCATAGCATTGGAGAAGTAATGTGATAACGATGCTGATACCCCGGATACCATCATCCAAGTGCCCATGAGCACACCTTGTAATTGTGGTGGGGAAATTCTTCCGATCATAGCGTAGCCTACTGGTCCTATAAGTAACTCAGCAATTGCTTGCGTGGTAAAATGGAGCATCACCCAATAAACACTAATATATCCCTGCTTATTGGCAGAGAGAATACTAGCGGATAACAAGAAGAATGAACCTGCCAGTATTAGAAAGGCCCAGATAAACTGTTTGGTTACTGATATATTATATCCTTTTGCCTGTAGTCGGGTTAGCACCATTGATAATAACGGGGCGCCAATAATGATCACGATGGCATTGATATTCAAAATCCATTGGGTTGCCATTTCATAATGAAACAGGTTTTTATCGACATTGTTTTTAATGAATAGGGTTACGCCCATTGGACCAGTGAAGTAGATCATCCAGAATAAGATTGATGTTACTGTCAGGATGAGAAAAGTTATAATCTTTTGCTTATCTAAAGTCGATTTTTGTTGGTAGCCAAGGTATAAAATCACAAAAAACATAATAATGCTGAGTCCTACTACAACTCCATTACTGAACTGGGCTTTATGAAAACAAAGCACGGTGAATGGGATAAGTGATAATATAATTCCCCATCCAATGGTTTTTTTGTAATTCAACGAAGCTTTGCCTTTAACTTTGAATAACGGGGTATCACGATCATTTAGGTTTGACCAGTAAACCCACATGAGGAAAAGCGTGATTACGTTTGGAATTATGCTGGCATAGAACAGAGTTTGATATTGATTGGAGTAATCAAAAAAGCCACTAATGATGTAGCCAGCGCAAAAGCCTACGTTCATGGCGGAATAGCTGAAGAAAAAGGCTTTATCTCTGCGGTTATCATCCGATGCAAAACGTTGTGTGAGTATGCTGTTGTAGGCGGTAGTATTTAAGCCACATCCAACCAGAAATAAACTCAGCCCAAGGTAAAGGAGCGACTTAACTGAAACTGCTAAAAGTAAAATACCGATGGTTTGTACGACTGTGGTGATTAAAAACAAGGCTCGGTTACTTAGAAATCGTCCGCCAACCACTCCGCCAAGTAAATGCAGTACATAATTAAATGCTAAAAATAACCCAACAATGCTGTTTGAAAGGGTATTAGACAATCCTAATTGTTTCGTGAGAAACAGAGATAATGAGGAATATAGAATCGCATAGGAGAAGGTTGAAAAAGCCTGTATTAAATACAGGGGCATGATTCCTTTCGGCATTTTTTCTGATAACAACATATTTTATCCCTAAACCATTTTGGCAAGTGACTCTATCATTAAAAATGGATAAACTTAATCCTTTTTTTCTATTATCCTGGCTTTTAAGAAAGGATAAATAATATTTAATTGCTGTATGGGTGTTTAGGAATGAACAAAATTACTAGAGTTTCATGGGATGAAATCAAACATAAGATAAAACCAGTCAATGAATCGATATATCGTGTTATTGAAGAAATTAAACCTGACTTAAAAATACCATTCTTTGTAGCTCGTTATAAATTTGGTGAGCATTTCGGTATTAAAAATCATGCCTATCTGCCAACTAGTAGTGGCCAAATGGTAAAGATTGACAGCAAGCACACCGATAATGAGTTATTCAATCATCTTGGCTATGGCAAAAATAGTTTACCTCTGGGTTTAATAATGAATAAGTTTTGTGAGTGGCATTATTTTGGAGAAGATGATCGCATCTTTCCAGACTGTGTTCAGGGACCTGGTGCAATTTTTAATATGCAGGTTATTTTTGATGAGGATCAGACCGTTGATAACAACGTGCTTTCAGTCTCTTCTGGTGCGCTTTCATCTTTTTTATTACCGAATATTGGTTGTAAAAGAAAGCATGCCAGAATTCAGAAATATTTTAATGTTGCGGTTCCTGCTCCCAAGTCTCCTTATGAACATTACCAGGTATTCAAAGAGATATTAAACGATAAAAATACTAACGATAACTGGTATAGCGAGATTCTTTATTTCTCCGAGCAGTTTATCAATGAAGTCAAACATAATGATAAATGGCTTAAGCTGAAGTTATACTTCTCGGAGTCGTTAAGGAAAAAGCTGACGCAAAATACCTACGATGCCTCCTGTAACGATTTATTTCTCAGTGCCAAAAGCATTAATCGTTTCAGACCTACGCCATTTATCATGGATACAGCAAAATACATTTTTAATATTTGCATGGGGTCAGGTATTGGTGTGAAGCCGGCAATTGATGAGCAATACTTTCCACTTAAAACGATTCAGAAAATTTATAATGAATGTTATGACTTAGAATACACAGCGACTGTAATGGTGCCGTCAGTTTTGAATGGTCAGTCTGATAGTGTCTATTATCCCTTGCAGTGCCCCTTTGCCAAGATTAATACATTTAAAACCAATCAAAGCAACAGCGCGGTTAGCGAACTGGAAATGCTAAAAAATGTGCTGTTGGCTTATCAGTCGGAGTTTACTGCAGATAATAGTTCCGCTTTTGGAAGTCCGCTTTACCATGTAAGCAGACAAACGGAATTTTCTTTTTATCACTATAAATCTAGTAATAAGAGCATTAATAGTTCTGGAGAGTTAGAAGGTACAGATAACAGATTTTCTTTTTCTTATTGCAATGACAAAACGCAATTTGCCAGCGATGCGAAGTTATTTAGAGGTTGCGTTAGACTAAGAAAGCAATAAGGTATGTATATGAGAATATTAGAAACAGAGCGATTATTTCTGCGCACTTTTCAAGAAAAGGATGTTGAATCATTAATTGCCATTAACCAGGATCAAAAAGTGATGCAGTTTTTCCCGGCCGTACCTACACGGGAGGAAACCATTGTGTTCATAGATAAAATTATTTCTCATCAGGAAGAAAAAAATTTCTCTCTATATGCTGCTGAAATTAAAAAAACGGGTGAGATGATAGGTTTTGTCGGGTTGTTTACTGCAACATTTGAAGCTCACTTTACCCCTGCGATTGAAATTGGTTGGCGTTTATCGTCGAAACACTGGAACCAAGGCTATGCAACTGAGGCTGCCAAAGCAGTACTTGAGTATGCTTTTAAGAAATTAAATTTGGATGAAGTAGTCTCGTTCACATCGGTATTAAACAAATCGTCTATTCGAGTGATGCAAAAGATTGGGTTGCATACTAATTCAGAAGATGATTTTGACAACCCCAAAGTACCATCAGCTAGCCCCCTTATCGGGCATGTATTGTATAGATTAAAACGGTCAGAGTATTTATCATTTCAGTATTAAATCATCAACTGTCAGATTGAGCAGTCTCAAGTATTTATTGCTAATAGTCTTTTTTTCGATTGGAGGAATATAGACTGTTGTTATTGAAGAAATAACTGCTTGATCTATATCACTGAGTTGAATCCACTCTACTCTAGGGGAGCAAGTGGGCAGGGAGGGCGCCTCATAAAGACAGATGAGGTAATCTGTTGGATAGTAACTACATAGATATTCTTTTAGAATTGATAGGTTGTTAGTTTGCTTCCCATCAGTTCTGCCAAAGTTTGCTACCTGCCAAAGTATTAAATGCGCATGAACATCAATGCAACGTTCAAATAATACCAGTTCTGTAGCTTCAATTGAAAAACACCCCTGGTCACCTGGGTCAATTGCAAGATCACTAAACAAGCAGTCGTGGGTTGAAACAGCAGGTAAAATAATGGCCTCACCACCATCTTTTTTAATTTGTCTTACGGCATTAAGTGCTGAGTCTGCAAAAACTGTAGGGTGGCCGTAAAAAACAACGCATAAAATTGAAACCTTCTTATATTCTTCAATGATATGGTTTGTTAGTGCTTGATACGCTTCAATCCGTTTTTCGCTGCTAAAGTAGATGGAATCCAACGACTCAGATTTTTTCGCCTCTCGTTGAATCCATTGTTTTAGGTTATCTTCATTGAGAAGGTAGAGAACCTTATCAGCACTTTGAATAACTCGTTTAGTTTCTTCAGTCAGATGGGAAATGGATTTTATTCCCGACCCTACTACTATAAGTTTATGCATTAACTTGTTTTCTATTCACTATAGTATTGCTATCAGGTTTGTAGTGTCTTTGTATTGAAACTATTTTATTAGCATTAGCTTGGCTCTGTTTATTTTGATTTATGTCTAACAATAAATCCTTCTGGTTGATCAAATACTCATTCCCTACAGCGTATTCAAGTTTTTCCAATAAACTCATTTGATGTCACCTTATATTAAACTTTGATAGACATTGTACAAATAAAATTCTTACAGGTATAGCCCAAAAAACATTTGCAGTGATGTGCTCGATATGCTCTAATAAATACTCGAATCGAGTATATTTGATTTATGAGTTACAGGAGTTGAGAAGTTATGAGCAATATTCATCTAATCCCCCGACTAATTCGTTTAAGAGACGCCCCGACTTATGTAGGTATGGATCGTCATCGATTTAATAAAGATGTAAGGCCAAATCTAGTTGAGGTTCCAATGGGAGTTCAGGGAATTGCATTTGATCGACTTGATTTAGACGCGTGGGTAGACGATTATATACAGTGTAGTGGTCGTCCTGCGGTAACCAAGCATAGGAGTTTGGAACAATGGGACGAAAAAAATCGCCAGGTCTCTTCAAAAGAGGTGACTATTGGCATATCGACAAAGCGGTCTTTGGATGCAGAATTCGAGAAAGCACTGGTACGGGCAACCTCGAAGAAGCAGAAAAATACTTTACAAAACGTATAGAAGAAGTAAGGCAAGCGAGTGTGTTTGGGGTAAGACCGAAGCGCACGTTTATGGAAGCAGCCATTAAGTTTTTAGACGAAAACCAACATAAGCGAAGCATTGATTCTGATGCTGGGCGTTTACGTGTTCTGGTTCAGTATATTGGTAAAATGCCTTTAGATTCGCTCCACATGGGTAATTTGCAGCCGTTTATTGAAGGGAGATTTAAGGATCAGGTTAAAACAAGAACGATTAACCATGGTCTAAAAATAGTCCGTCGAATTTGTAATCTAGCTGCAACCGAGTGGATTGATGAATTTGGGCTGACTTGGTTGCTTAATGCTCCCAAGATTAAACTACTGACAGAAGATGATTTACGTAAACCTTATCCGCTAAGTTGGGATGAGCAACATAAACTCTTTGCTGAGTTGCCAGCGCATTTAGAACAAATGGCTCTATTTGCGGTGAATACTGGATGTAGAGAAAGTGAAGTGTGTCACTTGCAATGGGACTGGGAAATAAAGATTCCTCAATTGCCACACTTGCTGGTGTTTATCATTCCTCCTGAAATGGTTAAAAATGGTGAGGAGCGCTTGATAGTCTGTAATCAGACGGCAAAATCGGTAGTTGAAAGTCAGAGAGGGAAGCATCAGCAGTTTGTATTTACCTTTAAAGGCAATCCGATAACCCGTATGAATAATACAGGTTGGAAAGGGGCTCGTAAGAAAGCTGGTTTAGAGTTTGTGCGTGTTCATGATCTGAAACACACTTTTGGAAGGCGGTTGCGGTCTGTTGGTGTGAGCTTTGAAGACAGACAAGATCTGTTAGGGCATCGTTCAGGTCGTATTACTACACATTACTCATCCGCTGAATTGCAGAATCTATATGAAGCTGGTAATAAGGTTTGTGAAAAGCAGCAAAGTGGAGTGGTACTCACATTACTTCGTAACCCTAATAATAGGAAAGAAAAAGGTGTGGCACAGAACCGTAAGGTAGTTAGTTTATGAGCTTGTGTCTACTGTGCCCCACAAAATCCCCACAATGGTTTTTGAGGGGCTGGGATAGTCAGTTGCAACTTATTGATTTTAAAGGTTTTAATTGGTGGGCCCACTAGGACTTGAACCTAGGACCAACGGATTATGAGTCCGCTGCTCTGACCAGCTGAGCTATAGGCCCGAAGAGGAGGTAATTCTAAACTTAATTTAATCAATGTTCCAGCTTTTTATAACTTTTAATAACGATTTTAAAAAAATGCGTATTAATTTTTTTTTGCGAGCTTCAGTAAGGCAAGCAAAATCAGAAGTCCAATTGAAAATGGATCTGGATTGCTTTTATGTCGCTCGCAAAGACGGCATGTTTTAATCTATTTAAAAATAACTCAAGTCAAGTTGAGTTAAAATTAATTGTATTTAACTTTCATCACCTTCAAGGAAACTTCGTAGTTTCTCTGAACGAGATGGATGTCGAAGTTTTCGTAGTGCTTTAGCTTCAATTTGACGAATTCTTTCGCGAGTCACATCAAATTGTTTGCCTACTTCTTCTAGCGTATGATCCGTATTCATTTCGATACCAAAACGCATACGTAGCACTTTTGCTTCTCTTGGAGTAAGTGTTTCTAATATTTCCAAAGTTGCTTCACGCAAACCTTCTGCGGTGGCCATATCGATAGGTGATTCGATGTTGTTGTCTTCAATAAAATCGCCCAGATGTGAGTCATCATCGTCACCAACAGGAGTTTCCATGGAGATAGGTTCTTTTGCTATTTTGAGCACTTTACGAATTTTATCTTCACTTAACTCCATTTTTTCAGCTAACTCTTCAGGAGTGGCTTCACGACCTGTTTCCTGGAGAATTTGTCTGGAAATACGATTTAACTTGTTAATAGTTTCAATCATATGCACTGGAATACGGATGGTGCGCGCTTGATCTGCGATAGAACGGGTGATGGCTTGTCTAATCCACCAGGTTGCATAGGTAGAAAATTTATAACCGCGACGGTATTCAAATTTATCCACAGCCTTCATTAAACCAATGTTTCCTTCTTGAATTAAATCAAGAAATTGTAAGCCACGGTTAGTGTATTTTTTAGCAATCGAGATAACTAAACGTAAGTTTGCCTCAACCATTTCTTTTTTAGCTCGTCGTGCTTTGGCTTCACCAATAGACATTTTACGGTTGATGTCTTTAATCTCACTAATCGTTAAGCCATATTCGAGCTCAAATGAGGTTAATCGAGTTTGTATGCGTATAATTTCTTCTCGATGCTCTTCAATACGTGTCATCTCAAGTTTTTTACTGTGTTTTTCAGTGATTTCATTGAGCCAGTTTAAATCAGTTTCTTGTCCTGGGAATGTATCTATAAATAATTTTCTTGGGATGCGCGCTTTTTCAATACATAAGCGCATAATGTTTCGTTCAAATTCACGAATATGGTTTCTTAGTTGTCTAAAATGACGTGTTAAACGATCAACTTGTCTGGATGTTAACTTAAGTTTTAGGAAAGAATCAGCCATAGTTTCTAAGGCTTTCAAAGACTTGGCATGAGTTCTACCATGCTCTTTTAGAGAGATTTTAGCCGCATCAAAACATGCACTTAGCTCATCAAAATAAGCCTGTGCTACTTCAGGATTAGGCCCATCATCTACTTCAACAATGACACCATCACCGTCTTCATCGTCTTCCACCTCATCAGAGAGAGCGATATCATCTTGCTGATCTTCATCTAACATCGAACCAATAGTTGTAGCAGGGGCTATTTCTTCTTCGGAATCTGCAAAACCACTGATAATTTCATTAAGGCGAATTTCTTGAGCTAGAAAACGCTCGTAATCATTAAGAACTAATTGTACGGTTTCTGGGTAATGAGCTAAGGCGCGAAGAACTTGGTAAATACCTTCTTCAATGCGTTTAGCAATTTTTATTTCGCCCTCGCGGGTTAATAATTCAACAGTACCCATTTCACGCATGTACATGCGCACAGGATCTGTTGTACGGCCCGTATGTTCGTCTACAGAAGCAATTACCATAGCTGCTTCTTCAATATCAGGCACTTCTTCGGTGTTAAGTAGAAGTGCTAATTCATCATCACCAGGCGGCTGCTCAAAAACCTTGATGTTCATGCTTTCTAGCATGCTGATAATGACATCAAAATGTTCAGTATCAACTATGTTAGGTAAGAAGTCAGTGAGTTGACTGACAGTCAAATAACCGTTCTTCTTCCCTTGGGCAATGGCCTCTGCTATTTGTGAGCTTTGCTGTTCTTGATCATGTATAGTCATAGATACTTCTTCTGAGGACGATTAAGCATTACAAAATGCTCCGATTATAAACTGGCTGGAAGTAACATACCAGTAGTTTCTGATAACAATTTTTTTGTACCAATTTTTTCTAAGTATGTCTTTCTTGTAACATGGTTTGTAAATTCAAACGCTCTATTTCAGTTAAGCCTTCTTTTCGCGATTTATCAATTAATTGACGAATAATAACCTCTTGATTTTGTTTTTGTAAAAATAAAATTATATCAATAAATTCTTTAACTAATTCTTGTTCTGGTACTTGATGATCCCATGCAGCTAGTTGATTGATAAATTCAAAATAGACATGATCTCGCCATTTTTCAATTAAAGTGGCTGTAGTTGCCTGAGGGGTAGTTTCTAACTGATGCAATAGATGTAATAAAATTTCTTGTTCATTAATATCTAATAATTGCAGATTAATTTGTTCTTTGCTTTTAAGGTAAATTTCTGGGTGTTGAAGCAAGAGTGCAATCGCAATACGCATTGGTGTTCTTGTGATCCTGATTATCTTTTCTGGTGATGTTGTTTTGACTTGATCGGTTATCAATTGATTAAGTCTATGGCTTTCTATGTGTGTTAAACGAGCCAGATCGTCAATGAGTAGTTGTTTGTAAGAACCCTCATTGATTTTTTGTAAAAAGGGTTTGGCCGTATTAATGAGTTGCGTTTTGCCTGCTGGGGTATTTAGGTTAATGTCTTTAGCTAAACTGTCGAAGAAAAATCGATGGAGAGGGGTTGCTTGTTGCAGCATGGTTAAGAAGCTTTCTTTGCCTTCTGTTCTAACGAGACTATCTGGATCGTGTCCATCTGGTAGAAACATAAAGCGCGCGTCCAATCCTTGATTTAGGTGAGGCAAACTGCTTTCTAGACCTCTCCATGCAGCTTGCTTGCCAGCATTATCCCCATCAAAACAAAAGATGATGGTTTTAGTGTGTTTCGCAAGGAGTTGGATGTGATAAGTGCTTGTTGCCGTACCTAATGTGGCTACAGCATTCAAAATACCATGTTGAGCTAATGCAATCACATCCATATAGCCTTCAACAATAATAATCGACTCTGGGGTCTTTTGCTGACTTAGAATTTGATGCAGCCCATATAACTCTCTATTTTTTTGAAAAATAACGGTTTCAGGAGAGTTAAGGTATTTAGGTTTTTGATGGGCATCTAATACTCGACCACCAAAGCCAATAATGCGTCCATGACGATCATGAATAGGGAACATGACTCTGTTACGATAACGGTCATAAATTTTTCCCTCTTCATTTTTAATGAGCATTCCTGTGGCAATTAAATCGCGTTGGCTTTTAGGAAAAGCTTGTTCTAGATGATGCCAGCCTTCATTAGCAAATCCTAATTGATATAATTTAGCTATTTCTCCACTTAGTCCTCTATGCCGCAAATAATCAACAGCAACTTGTCCTTCATGTTTTAGTTTTTTCTGATAGTAGAGGCTCACTGCTGATAGGAGTTTATAGAGATCTTGAGAGGCATTATTTTTTTCAGTTTGTCCTTCACGAGGCACGGAGAGACCTAAGCGGGTTGCTAGTGTTTCAACGGCATCAATAAAGCCTTGATTAAGGTAATTCATAATAAAACTAATTGCATTTCCCGAAGCGCCGCAACCAAAGCAGTGATAAAATTGCTTTTTAGCTACAACGTTAAAGGAGGGCGATTTTTCATTATGAAATGGGCAGCAGGCAATGTGGCTAGTTCCTCTTTTTTTTAAAGGAACATAGCTGTCAATTAATTCAACCAGATCAGTGCGCTGCAGGAGATCATCAATGAATGGCTGCGGGATTAAGCCAGACATATTAATCCTTAGCTTAATTGGGCCTTGATTAAGGCGCTTACTTCAGACATGTCAGCTCGTCCTTGTAAACTAGGCTTTAATTGAGCCATGACTTTGCCCATATCTGACATTTTTTCAGCGCCTGTAGCTTTAATGGCATCTTGAACTAATCGTTCAATTTCACTAGCAGATAAAGGCTCTGGCATGTATTTAGCCAAGATTGTTAATTCAAATTGTTCTTGAGCTACTAAATCATTACGACCAGCTTTTTCAAATTGAGAGATAGATTCTTTTCGTTGCTTGGTCATTTTATCCAAAATAACTAACATACGCTCTTCATCGACTTCGATACGTTCATCAATTTCAATTTGTTTCACTGCAGCAGTGATTAAACGTAATGTGGTTAATAGATTTTTATCTTTAGCACGCATTGCGTCTTTAACATCATTATTGAGACGTTCTTTAATAGTCATGATCTAATCCTTAGGTGAGCTTAATGTTAAGGTCTGTTGGCAATTCTACTATTTGGGCAGAAACTGGTTGATTGTCTGTGCTCGAAAATCAACCAGTTTCAACTTAATCTAGTGAATTGTTAAAAGAACCTAGATATAAAAACCAAAAGGCCACTAAAGTGACCTTGGTTTAAAGTAGAATAAGATAACTTATTTACGTCTTTGTTTTCCACCACGTGAAGTAGTATCACGGGAAATTTTCTTTAAATGACGCTTTACTGCAGCAGCTTGTTTGCGTTTACGTTCAGCAGTAGGTTTTTCATAAAATTCACGACGGCGAAGCTCGGTTAATATACCGGCCTTCTCACAAGAGCGCTTGAAACGGCGCAGTGCATATTCTGGGTTTTCGCCTTCTTTGACGCGAACTGTAGGCATTAAAATAATCCTCTGGTAATTTAAACTTATAGGTGGGCAATTCTAGTGGGAGTTGACGCAGTCGTCAAGTTCTAACTCCAAAATAGTTGCATAATTTTGATAAGCTGTGATCTAAAGCGAATTATTGGTTTGGTTTTTTACTTTTTTCTTAAGCCTTTCTGTCTGTGTTATAATCAATAATTGTTTTATTTTATTGGTTTGTTATGTTGGTATTAGGTCTTGAATCTTCCTGTGATGAAACAGGAATAGCCGTTTATGATTCTGATGCAGGGTTATTAGCTCATGCACTGCATTCACAAATTGACACGCATCGTTTACATGGTGGTGTTGTACCTGAACTTGCTTCTCGCGATCATGTGAACTATTTGGTTCCATTAATGAATGACGTGTTAGATCAAGCAAATATTAAGAAGACACAACTGCATGGAATTGCATACACAGCAGGGCCTGGATTAATTGGTGCTTTGTTGGTGGGAGCATGTTTTGCTAAAAGCCTAGCTTATGCTCTAAATATCCCTGCGTTAGGAATCCATCATTTAGAAGCACATATTTTAGCTGCAAAAATGGAAACCCCTTCTTTAGATTTCCCGTTTATTGCACTTCTTGTATCAGGAGGACATTGCCAATTAATTGAGGTGAGCAATTTAGGGGAGTATCGATTGTTAGGTGATACTTTAGATGATGCCGTAGGCGAAGCCTTTGATAAAACTGCTAAATTGATGGGCATTCCTTACCCCGGGGGACCAGTGCTTGCAGCTTTAGCTGATCAATGTGAGTCTACTCCCTATCATTTTCCTCGCCCAATGACAGATAGGCCAGGTCTAGATTTTAGCTTTAGTGGTTTAAAAACTTTTGCACTAAATACTTGGCATCAAAGTGCCAAGGATGATCGTGCACGATCTGAAATAGCAAAAGCGTTTCAAGAAGCAGTGATTGCTACTTTGATTATTAAGTGTAAAAGAGCAATAGCAGAGTCAGGGTGTAAGCGTTTAGTCGTTGCTGGAGGTGTCGGCGCCAATAAAGCCTTACGCTTATCCTTACAGGAATGGATTAATCAAATTGGTGGGGAGATTTATTTTCCAGCTCTTGAATATTGTACTGATAATGGCGCTATGGTCGCCTATGCTGGTTGTTTGCGGATGTTGCGTGGAGAGCATGATTTAGATATAGGCGTTGGGGTTAAGGCTCGGTGGCCCTTAGCTGAAATATAGGTTGTATTAAAGTAGCCTGGATTTCGCGATGTGAAATCCAGGCTACTATTTATTTTACCACTTTAGGTTTGGTCACTTTTTTGACCGTAGGTTTTTTAGCAGTCTTTACTACTTTTTTAGTGCTCGTAGTTGCTGGAGTTGATTTTTTTGCGGTTGTCTTTGCAGTTGTCTTTGCAGTTTTAGCGGCAGGAGCCTTTTTCTTTTTAGGAGCCACAGTTTTGGCTTGTGGAGTTGTTTTTATCGAGATATTTTCTTCTACGATTGCTACTGCTACCACTTCATCACTCATTGCCTCTTCAAGCACATTCCCTTTTTTCAATTTGATTTTAGGCTCTGTGCCATCAATAAGGCGGCTGATGTTATCTTTGTGTTTAATCAAGATTAAAAGGGCCATTAGGAACAGGGGTGGGAAAATATCAATATGACCTACCATTAAGAGAAAATAAAATGGAGCCAAGCAAATTGAGATGATAGAAGCTAAAGAGGAGTAACGAGTAAATTTAGCTACTATTAACCAAGTTGCTGCAACCATTGCCCCCGCGGCGAATTGGAAGCCTAATAGGGCGCCTATGGCAGTTGCAACTCCTTTACCGCCTTTAAAATTAAAAAAGAATGGGTACATATGACCAATCACGGCAGCTAAAGCAACAAAACCTATAGTCATTGGGTCAGTTAAAAAGACTTTAGCGATAAGAACCGGGATGGTTCCTTTAAGGATATCAGCTACTAAAACCATAATGGCATAGTTTTTACCTGCCAAACGGAGAACGTTGGTTGCTCCTGGATTTTTTGAGCCGGCAATACGTGGATCAGGTAGGGAACAAGCTTTGCAAACTATGACCGCTGAGCAAATAGAACCCATGAAATATGCAAGAATTACCAAAAATAGTGATAACATTACCGATCGCTCCTTTTTTCGGATAAGTAACCCATTATTCATGAATATTTATCTGCAAGCAAGAGGGCAATTGTTTTACGTGAAAGTAGCCTGGTTGCTTGCAACCGAGATGGGTTTTCATACATGCACCATCATTGCTCAGGAAGTCCTGGTTGCAAGCAACTAGGTTGCTTTATTTTTTGATTTTAAGGTAAAAATAAACTCTGCAAATTATTGGTAAAACGTCGGCCGAAATCAGTAACTTGCCAATGAGTAGCAGTCAATCTAATCAGCTTTTTCTTTTCAGCAAGCTTGAGTTGGGGAATCAGATGCTTTATATCCAGTCCTGTTCGCTCAGTAAATAGCTCTAAGGGAATATTTTGTTCCAAGCGGGTGGTATTTAGCATGAATTCAAAAATAAGCTCTTGAGTTTCTACTGATTCAATATGAGCTAAAAAATTTTTTTCGGTATCAAGATAATCTTTGGGTTGGCGGTGTTTTCGGGTTCTTAATATCCCCTCTGCCGTTGTTATTTTTCCATGAGCACCCGCTCCAATCCCTAAATAATCGCCAAATAGCCAATAATTTAAATTATGTTGGGCTTGTTTACCGGTTCGAGAAAAAGCAGAAATTTCATAACGCAGCAAGCCTTCTTTTTTTAATAACTCCAATCCTTGCTGTTCTAAAAAGAAGGCATCATCTTCTGATGGCAAGGGTGGATTCTCTTTATAAAAAATAGTATTAGGCTCAATGGTAAGCTGGTACCAAGAAAAATGCTCAGGCTGATAAGACAAGGCCGTTCGTAAATCCTCCATGCCTTCATCGATACTTTGATTAGGTAATCCATGCATGATATCTAAATTAAGATTATCAAAACCCGCCTTTCGCGCCGATTCAATAGCAGCATGTGCTTGATGTTCATCGTGAATCCGCCCCAATCGTTTTAAATGATGGGGATTAAAACTTTGAATCCCCAAAGACAAGCGATTGATACCTAATTGTCTGTATTCGGTAAAGCGTTGTTGCTCAACACTTCCTGGATTAGCTTCCATGGTAATTTCAATGTGCTGAGCAAAAGGGATTATTTTTTTTAATTCTTCAAATAATCGGTGATAAGCTTCGGCAGAAAAAAGGCTAGGAGTACCACCGCCAATGAATATAGAAGAAATTGTTCGCGTTTCAAAACGATTTAAATCGGATTTTAAATCATCAACAAGCGCCTGAACGTAGTTTAATTCAGGTAAAATTTCTGGGCTTTTATGAGAATTAAAATCACAATAAGGGCATTTGCGAATGCACCAAGGAATATGGATATACAACGATAAAGGAATCATTAATCTTTTTGGACTGGCTTGTTTGGGAATGCAATAGTATCATGACAATCGTTTTGTCACAAAATGAATAGGAGAGGGAAGAATATGGCGAATAAACGCGTGAGAGTTGCCGTGACTGGTGCAGCAGGACAAATTGGTTATGCTTTATTGTTTCGTATAGCTTCTGGACAAATGTTTGGTGCTGATACTGAGGTTGAATTAAATTTATTAGAGCTTGAGCCTGCTCTTCCTGCCTTGGAAGGGGTTGCAATGGAGTTAGATGATTGTGCTTTTCCTTTATTAAAGCGCATTGTCTGTACTTCGGATATGAATAAAGCAATGGCTGGAGTCAATTGGGCTTTATTGGTAGGTTCTGTGCCTCGCAAGCAAGGAATGGAGCGTTCTGATTTATTGCAAATTAATGGTGGAATCTTTACAAAGCAAGGTCAGGCAATTAATGATAATGCCAGTGATGACGTACGAGTTTTTGTTGTCGGGAATCCATGTAATACGAATTGTTTAATCGCAATGCACCATGCAAGAGATGTCCCTAATGATCGTTTTTATGCTATGACGACTTTGGATGAACTAAGAGCACGCACGCAACTAGCTCAAAAAGCAGGGGTGGATATTACAGCAGTGACTCAAATGACGGTTTGGGGAAATCATTCTGCTACTCAATATCCTGATTTTTATAATGCCAAAATCAATGGGGTTTCTGCCGCGCAAGTGATTGGTGATGAGGCTTGGTTAAAGAATACCTTTGTTTCTACAGTTCAACAACGAGGTGCTGCTATATTAAAAGCGCGCGGACTTTCTTCTGCAGCGTCTGCAGCTAATGCGATTATTACGGGTGTTAATCATTTAGTTACTGACACCCCTGCAGGTGAGTCATTTTCTATGTGTCGCCGTTCGGAAGGCGAATATGGCATTGATAAAGGCTTAATTTTCTCTGTTCCTTGCCGTCGTGAACAGGGTGAATTAAAGGTAGTAGACCATTTAACATTCAACGATTATGGCCGTAAAATGTTTGATCTAACCCTAGATGAGTTAAGACAAGAGCGTGATACAGTTAAATCATTAGGATTGTTGGACGATTAATCTCTGAACGCGGGTGGACCCCTCTTTCTTCGTGAGTCAGAAGAGGGAGGAAGTCCCATTTTTATTTTGACTAAATTAGACTAGGTGCTTATAATTAGCGCACTATTATCTTTTTTTGGAAAAATAATGCCTGTGCAGGCTGTTGATACACATGATCTGGCGATACAAGCATCAGCTTATAGAATACTAAAGCTTTTATATGCTGTTTATCCTGAAATGATAGAAGCAAATCAATTATTAGTAGTGGCAGCGCAAGGTTCCTTGCTAGGACATCTGAACTCGCTCATCAGCGGCCAAGAACCGGCAGCGCTTCCTCAAGAGGTCACACAAAACGCTATTATTGGTTCTACAATAATGATGATAAATCATATCAATAGCGTTCCTGAGGCACTATTATCATCCGCCGATAAAATATTCGTTTTTAAACAAATGATTACTATTGCATCGACATGTCCAGGAATAATCTGGGATGCTATCCATGAACAATGGAGCACCAATCAATTTTATACCAAACAGGGTATACAACAATTAATGACTCCACCAGCGGAAGCACTTAATTTAGTATGCCGCGCTTTGTTAGATGACACTCGTTACGAACCTAACCTGGAACATCCAAGCCAAGATAAAACATTTCGTATCGAGATGTTTTATACGCATTTGCTAGATTTAGAAAGACAAAAAAATAAAGGTTCACTTGATAAATGCGCTGCAGGCTTACAGCATGATTTGCTCTTTATGTTGCAGGATAAATATCTGGATGAGAGCAGAAATCCTATCCATTTTCCAATGATTATCGCGGACTTGATGTTGGAATCACTGTCTCTGTTCATTAAGACTCAACTTAATGAAAAACAACTATTTCAGTGGGCACTTTGGCAAGTCAATGAAGAAAATGCAGGTGTCTTAAGCCCATTAATTCTTCAGCTTAGAGCGAATAATCCCTCCTTATCAGCTAATCCAGATGAGCTATGGCAAGAGCTGTGCAAAAGCTATGTGACTGCTCGCCTTGAATTTTTTGGAATAGATCCATTACGCGCTCATTTTGATGAATCCCTTGCTGCAATAGAAAGTGTGCCTATTCCCACATCAGAAAATTCGACAATCTCTTTAGTAGTCGCCATCATCACCATGAAAGATTTGCCTGTTTTAAATTTCATGCCAGGGGCTGCTTACACACCGATGGTACAATTAGTCATGTTTAGAAATGATGCCTTACTTTATTTTAAGTGGGACATAGATCATATCAATATTGATTCGCCTAAGCACCAAAGCAGAGTCCGAGATTTTTTAACGGCACTTGATTGTGTCTCTATGCTCAATCGCCATCGTGACGAGATACTGTTGCTCTTTGGGGCAGGAGATAGCGATTTTATTAGTGCTCGTTTTTCAATAATCAATTTATTGGCTTATTTTTTTTCAGGATATGCGATTGGAGAGGAACTGAGTTGGGAGTATACGCCATTGCGTTCGCGTTATCGTCGATGCGAACGGGAGTTTCTGAAGTCTAGCCATATGAATTGGATTAGTAATTTTTTTGCCTCGACCGTTGACAATCAACCGATGTGGGAGATTGCTTGGGCACAATTACAGGCACTTAGCTCCTCAGCGAGTTCGTCTCATCCCTTAATACTCAATGATGCTTCCTTATTGGCCTGGCATGCAGAGTCTCAACGTGTATCTGATGAGGGGCAAGCAGTCTTTGATGTCGATCCTTATGCCGCCAATCGATTATTACTTCATGGTTTTTTGGTGCCTGTTAAAGAGTGGACCCCTTTATATTGTCGTTATTTAATTATGTTAACGAGCTGGTTAGCTGCTTCCTCACCTGGGCAAGAGGATGTTGCATTGACGACATTCAAAAAATCATACCCTCGAAACCTATTAGCTAATATGTGCTTTAGAGCGCTAATATGTCATTCTGCCTTGAGCAGTGAATTGAAACATATGTGTTTAAAAGAAACTCTTTCAATCACTGATATTACTTATAGAGCATTATTATTTTTTGACGCATTGATTTGTGTGCCGCTCAAACATCTAGAGTTTTCGCAGATTTGGGAAATATCGCAAGATTATCATCAGATCATCATTCCAAAGGGAGGTCCGGCCATGGATTTATTTAACATTCACCCTGAATGGATGGGAATGCATAACTTAGGTAATCTCCGACGGTTACTTCAGATTTGCCCTACTGTGATTAGTGAAGCATGGCGCATAAAGATTCTAAAAGCACTTGCACCTAGGCTTGCGACGATAATTAAAAATAGCTATGAGCTCGCGAGTTTATTTGATCTTGCCTCTTATACACGTTTTAGTGAAGCATGTCGCCAAGAGATTTTTGCAGCGCCTGAGTTTCAGAGGATAATTCAAGATGGAGCCCAGCTCTATCATTTCTTTAGCCTGGATCCCCATGATCTTTCTATAAGACGCCGCTTTCAGATTTTGACAGCATTGGCCCCCACTCTTGCAGCGAAAATTAAAGATGGAGCCCAGCTTGCTAATATATTTCGGCTACCCCTTGAAGCGCTTAGTGAGAGGTGCCGCTTAGTGATTTGGGAGGCCGTTGCACCAGAGATTGGGATGAAAATTAAAGATGGCTATCAACTGGCTAATTTATTGGATTTACCCGTCGAAAATTTCAATGAGGACAGCCGTTTAGTCCTTTTTGACGCAGTTGCATCTAGATTTGAGACAATAATTAAAGATGGAGATCAGCTTGTTAATGTATTGAAGCTTTCTCCTCAACAGTTGAATGAGGAGCGCCGCTTAGAGATTTTTGTAGCACTTGCACCTGATTTGAGGATGAAAATTCAAAATGTAAGTCAGCTTGCTAATTTAATGGCGTTCCCTCCTAAACAACTCAATGAGGCGTGCCGTCTAATGATTATGAATGCAGTGACACCTGTTTGGCTCAAAACGATAATTCAAGATAGATATCAGCTCGCCGAGTTATTATTCAAGATTGCTTCTGAGCCATTTAATGATATGTTTCGCGCACATATTTTAGCAGCGCTTCCCTTAGAGACGATGATTCAAAGTGGGTGTGATCTTGAGGGATTATTTTTGCTTCCTTCAGAATGTCTTAACGAAGTCTGCCGTTCACAGATTTTGTCAGCACTTAAGCTTGATAAAGTGATTGAAGATGAAGAGCAACTTGATATGTTATTTCAACTTCCCCCTGATCTGCTCAATGAAACGCACCGTGCACAGATTTTAGAAAGTGTAAAAATAAAACCTTGGTTTTTGCAGACAAGGCTATCTGCAAGTCCCCGACTTAGTTTCTTTGGAGGGGCTAATGCATTTGAGGACTCTCAGCAAAATACGACGCTTCCGAAAAAGCCTTAAATGCGTCTTTGTTTTTTTGCAGAAATAATTGATTAACTTTATCTGCTCTTGTGCTTGAGCTATGAAGCTTAATGAATTTTAAATTAAAAAGTTACTGCTGAATGAGGGGATGAACTTATTGAAGATAAGGTCAATCCTCATCAGCATGACAACTATCTTAACAAATACCGGGGTTAGTGATAGGACATCTTTATGGAGTTATGACACGTACGTTGTATTTTTAAACATTTTGTTAAAATGAACCTATAATTATCATATGGAATTGTTATCACCTAAAAATTGCCTGGGGAATTAACATGTATCTAAATAACGAAATCTTAAATATCAAAGGGTTAGTTGAAGCTTTTAGCAAGGTTAAACCTTCTAGTACCGAGGTAGCGAGTAAAACTCCATCTTCACTTATTCAATTTAGAAAAAGACTGCAACTTGCTTATTTTCCAGATTATACCCAAGAGCTAATCACTCAAGATCTGAGTCAAGGAGATGAACGCTTTGAAACCTACCCTGAATTAAAACAAGCGCTGACAGTTATTTTTAGTTTAGAAAGTGAAGCGGCAATTGGAGAACAATTACGATCCATCACTCTTCCCGAATCAAGCGAATCAGATGCCAAAATTCGATGGGGCAAATTAAATAGTTCCTTAAACTATTTTGAAGGAGACGACCTACTTTCTTTATTCACAGAACTTGCTCACGCATGTCGTGCCATGAGTGTGTTGATTGAAAAAAACCTTGCTGATGAAGATATGCCATATATCTATGCTTATCGATTAATGGTGTTATTTGCAATACAAGACCCCCAACCCACTTTTGATAAAATTGCCATAAAGACAATGGGTTTTTTAAATCAAACGAAGCATAGACAATTTAATAAACCCTATCATGATGTAATATTGAACTTAATACAATTACCTAAAAGAGATGAAATAAAAGATTTGTCTGGATGGATAGAGCTTATCAATAGACCTTTTAATGGGGTTGAATTCATAAAATTTTTTGCCATGGCCCCTCAAATAGAGACTGAAATTCATAAAGTAACAGAACAATATAAAGCACCAAAAGACCTAAGAGAAGCCAAAGCAATGGCCGTACGTTGTTACTACACCAGAGCGTCCGAAAATGTAGAATTAGCAGAACTGTGTCGAGCTTACAACATCCCCGAGAGTGCTGGTGAGTGCTCATTTAATAAATGTCTAGATTATTTTAATAGCCTACCCAAGTGGCCTATGAAAGACTCCGATAATCTACCTCATCCTGTCATTATAGGAGTTGGTGCTGCTGAAGGTTATTGTTGGGTTAAATTACCCACTGATGATTTACGCGCCTTAATTTTAGGCAGAATCACAGCTTGCTGCCAAAGCATTGGTGGACACTCAGAACAATGCGTAAAAGATGCAATTAGCTTATCTGATAATGGGCTTTATGTATTACTAAAAAGAAAAGACAAAGCGGATCATGCCAGCCAGCCTTATATTGGAAATAGAATAAACGATGCTAATTTTGAAATCGTTGGACAATCCTATGCGTGGATAAGTAAGACAGGAAATCTAACCCTAGATTCCTTAGAAAGTTCTATCGGAAGGGTTACGACAAGTGTTGCAAAAGCACTATTAACACAATTTGCAGATACGGTTCTTTCAGAGAAGCCTTCCATAAAACGCATCACATTAGGAGTAGGTGGTGGAACACCCCAAAATTTAGATTTTGCCCATACCTTTCTTTCAGAAACAATACGTTTAGGCTTTCAGTACGGTGATTCAAGTCGTCAATTTTGTGTTTCCAGACAAAAAAAAATAGCTGATGAACAATTTACTGCTTTGATGACAAAACTAAATATTAATGGAGAAGTTAAAGAAGTATTACACTATTTAAGTGATTACTTATCAGACACCAGTAATTTTGAAGCAGAGCTTACAAAATTACTAGCAGTTACTCCAGACCTTCATTGTAAATTAACACCACACTCCCTTTTTCGATTATTATCCTTCACAACAACACCAGCACTAAATGATTTGCTTCCTTTTGATTTTGATAGACTTAAAGCCTTATCAGAAGAAGATAGAAAAAAAGAATTAAGTCAGATTTCAACTGCTCGTTTGGTTTTGCAAGTGATGGGGCCGGAGCAGTTTTTAAATACACTCGATTATATCCCTTTAGCACAGTATTATGCCGCTTTTCAAGCTCATAGAAGAATATTACACCAAGCCCGCAGTAACCCTGACTTATTGCAGGCATTACTTGGCAAATGTCCAGAAGAATTACGCCTTGAGGTAATTAAAGAAAAAGATAGAGATGGGTGCACAGTTTTAAATAAAGCTGCACATAATCCAGAATCTTTAAAAGTCATCTTAATGGCCTTACCAGAGGAATTACGTCTTGAGGCAATTAAAGAAAAGAATGAACATGGCGCCACAGCTTTATATTGGGTTGCAATGTATCCAGAATCTTTAAAGCTATTGCTTGACCTTTTACCAAAAGAAGCTCGCATTGAGGCAATTAAAGAAAAAGATAGTGATGGGCGCACAGCTTTACATCGGGCTACAAGGTCTCCAGAATTTTTAAAGCTATTGCTTGACCATTTACCAAAAGAAGCCCGATTTGAGGCAATTAAAAAACAAGATGTATATGGAAACACGGTGTTAGCTTCAGCCGTAGCAAATCCAGAATCTTTCAAAGTCATCTTAATGGCCTTTCCAGAAGAATTACGTCTTGAGGTAATTAAAGCAAAAGATGGAAATGGATGGACGGTTTTACATCGGGTTGCAATGTCTCCAGAATCTTTAAAAGTCATCTTAATGGCCTTACCAGAAAAATTACGTCTTGAGGTAATTAAAGAAAAAGATGGAGATGGATGGACGGTTTTACATCGGGTTGCAATGTCTCCAGAATCTTTAAAAGTCAT
>JAOATK010000007.1:0-3382 GCA_030158115.1 Legionella sp. | reverse complement strand
CTTAATGGCCTTACCAGAAAAATTACGTCTTGAGGTAATTAAAGAAAAAGATGGAAATGGATGGACGGTTTTACATTGGGTTGCACGGTCTCCAAAATCTTTAAAAGTCATCTTAATGGCCTTACCAGAAGAATTACGTCTTGAGGTAATTAAAGAAAAAGATAGATATGGCACCACAGCTTTACATGAGGCTGCATTTAATCCAGAATCTTTAAAAGCCATATTAATGTATTTATCAGAAGAAGAGCTCCTTCAAGTAATTAAAGAAAAAGATGAGTGTGGGATGACATTTTTACATATTGCTGCACAAGATGAAGGATTTTTTTCAATGCTGCTTGAAAAAATACCCAAACCTGAGCTGATAGCAATGGTTTTAGATAAAGACGCTGCAGGAAAAACAGTTTTTGACCATCTTAGCAGCGAAGTTTCAATCCATACGCTATTAAATGTTTTACCTCAACAATCATTGAATGAATTACCTCCAGAGATATTAAGTCATCCAACCGTTGCACAATATAGAGTTCAGCAAGAATTAAAAAGCTCAATAACAGACGTGGGGTTATTTAAGCCAGTAGATGAAGATGAAAAAGATGGGAGCTTAAACACACCAAAACCAAGTTAAATTTTTTAAATTATGCAGCTAATTTTATTAGCTAAACAGGTTAAGCTAATCTTGTATAAAATGTAGGCTGGTCCGATGATCCAGCCTACAAGGATTAGGCGTCAGCTTCTTAAACGTGAAATGATATGTTTCGCGCACATATTTTAGCAGCGCTTCCCTTAGAGACGATGATTCAAAGTGGGTGCGATTTTGAGGGAATATTTTTGCTTCCTTCAGAATGTCTCAACGAAGTCTGCCGTTCACAGATTTTGTCAGCACTTAAGAGCGTGTCTTTGTTTTTTTGCTGAAATAATTGATTAACTTTATCTGCTGCTTTAGTATGGTCATTAGAAGCAACTTCTTTATATGACCAGCCGATTTTTTTCGACAGTCAACACCTAAGATCAGTTAAGGAAAACCGTTTGAAAAAAGGGATGAAAGCGGCAGTAATGAGTTTGATGTGTGTTGCAGGGGGAGTTTTTGCTAACTCCACAAACCTTAATTTGATATTAGGGGCTGCTTTTTCACAACTCTCAAATAAGCGATATGTTAGTCCGGTCACAGGCCTTATCAATTCTTATGCAGCAGATGAGTCGGTAAAAACTCGTACTTTTTATGGTTTAGGCGCAGAATATGATTTTGATCATCTCAGTGCTCAACCGATTACATTTGGGTTGGGATTGTCGTTATATTATATGAATCCAAGAAATATCAACGGGATAGAAACTCCAGGTGTGAATATTCTTCTACCACCCCAAGATACTTTAAGTTATAAAATACAAACAAAAAATATCACTGTTTTACTGGAACCGAAGTTAGTTTACACCGCTTTTGATGTGCAGCCTTATGTTTTGGGTGGTTTGGGTTACGCGTGGAATACGTTGACAAATTTTTCTGAAGGAAGGGTGCCAGGAAGCTTGGCAGCACCTTCTACTTCGCCTTATTCTAACCATACTCAAACAAAGTTTGCTTATGAGGCTGGATTAGGTTTGCAGTATGCTTTGAAGGAATATAAAAATAATCAGGCAATCCTCCTTCACCTTGAATATCGTTACCTTAATTTAGGTCAATCTAGGTTAGGCAGTGCTTTTGCGCAAACAACAAATCAACATATTACAATGAACAACACTAACAATATTGTTGATTGCGGCGTCACTTTTCGGCTTTAGTTAGATAGGATATCTTTCCCATGTGCAAGATTAAAAATTTTTTTTTCAGTTTTATTTTATTGGCAAATACGGCCATTGCAGCACCTTTAGGTAACACAGTATTTACTATTACCCCTTCTATAACAAACATCTATTTATCCAGTCATGGTGCTGGAAATGTGATGTATACAGTCACTAATAATGCAACAATAGGCGTTACACCTTCATTAATTGATCCAGGATACCAATCCTCTGGAACTAATCTTAAGATTAGTTCTAATACTTGCATCAGCTCACTTTCTCCGGGTGCAAGCTGCACTTTTCGAGTTTTAATTTCTGGGGCTAATCAACCCTCTACTTTTACCATCACGCCTAGAGTTTGTGGTTTTAATGATTTTTTATGTTCTGTTGCGGGTAGTGCTGTGACAGTCACGGTAACTAAGCCTGCAGCAGGGTTACCGCCGAGAGCTTATGAGGAAGTAGCTGGATCGGCATTGATTTCAAATACCAAGTTGGTTGGAATTAATATTAATAACACTTCAGATAGGATTTTTTATTCTTTAGGCAGTAATAATAGCATCAATGGTGTAGTTATATCTCCAGATGGTAGTAAAGTATATGCGACTTATGGGGATTCAGTATACATTTTTAATGTAGAGCCTGATGGCCTGTTACTATATCAAAGTGTAGTTGTCTTGCCACCTGGTTTTCAACGTACTGTTCCTTTATATAATATGCAAATGGCTATAACACCAGATGGAACCGCTTTATTTATTTCTATTTACGGTGCTGTGGGTCTGCAGAATACTAAAAATATTGCTCCTGGTTCTGGTGTGTTTTTACGCATGAATCTTGTTTCTAATGCAAATACGGTTACCAGGATTGCAGATCCAGAAAACGTTCTCACTGACCCAAGGGGCTTAGTTGTCTCTCCAGATAGCAAGACTGTGTATGTTGGTACAAACACAAATTATATTGTTGCTATGCCGGTGAGTGCAGCGAGTATTGATTTTGCTAATAAACTAGGCGAAGAGGCGATACCTGAGGATGAGCATTTGGGATTGGCAATGGATCCTGCAGGAAATAAATTGTATGTGGGAAATTACCTAGCGGGTTCTGTCAGTGTTTTGATGGTGGATGGTATGCGAGTTCAATCGGTGAACACTATTTTGGATACAGGGGATTATACCGGAGCTTCTGGTTTAGCTGTTTCTCCGGATGGAGCTAGATTATATGTAGCTGAACATCTGGCAGATTCTGTTTTAGCTGTTTCGCTAAATAATCTCGCGCTTTCTGTTTTGCTTCATATTCAAAGTGCTTTTGGGTTAGGTTTATCCTTAGATGGAGCAACTTTATATGTGACTCAATTTGGAGATGGCATAAACACAACAACTGCAATCGAAACGGCGGATTTTTCGGCTACACCCATTGATATAGGTGGAGTCTCATCCACAATAGGTCAATTTATTGGGCCCTAGAGGTCTTGCGGTGCCTGTTTGCATGCAACTAATGGGGACTTGATGTTCTTGTAGCCTGGATGAAGCGCAGCGTAATCCGGGACATTCCCGGATTACGCTGCGCTTCATCCAGGCTTGTATCTTTAAATTGTAAGTGAAAAAGCTTAATCTCGAGG
>JAOATK010000006.1 GCA_030158115.1 Legionella sp. | reverse complement strand
GGTGGGTGCTGTAGGGATCGAACCTACGACCCTCGCCTTGTAAGGGCGATGCTCTCCCAGCTGAGCTAAGCACCCTGAAAACTTAAGCTTCTTGTACAGCTTCTTTCAGGTTTTTACCTGCTTTGAACTTGGCAACACGTGATGCCTTAATCTGAATAACTTTCCCAGTTTGTGGGTTTCTACCTGTACGTGCTGAACGATTACCTGTTGAAAAAGATCCAAAACCAGGTATTACAACTTGATCACCACCTTTTAAAGCATCTGTAATAGTGCTAGTAAAAGTCTCAAGCACTCTGCTGGCATCAGCTTTAGTTAAACCTGAACCACTTGCTATAGCATCAACTAATTCGCTCTTATTCATTGCTTCCCCTATACAGTTAATGTTCACACTTTAAGTTAATCTAATTTAATCTAAACTAGATCTACCAATCAAGTAGCACTTCCTTGCAGAAGCCCGCTAGTGGCGGGCTACGAAACGAAATATAACCTTAATTAATGGGTATGTAAATCATTATTTTTAATTTTTTTTGATTGCTTACCCGCTATCTTATCAGGTTGTACATTTATTGAATCATCTAGCCATGGATTGCGTTGTAATGCCAGTCTTAAAACCTCTTCTATCGTCTTAACAGGGTGTACTATGAGCTTACGTAGTACATTATCAGGGATTTCTTCCAGGTCCTTCACATTCTCTTCGGGAATAATAATATGTTTAATACCTCCCCGATGAGCTGCTAATAACTTTTCTTTTAAACCCCCGATTGGCAAAACCTGTCCTCTTAAGGTAATTTCACCTGTCATCGCCACATCTGCTTTAACAGGTATTTTTGTGACTATAGAAACCAAGACTGTACACATCCCTATTCCAGCACTTGGTCCATCTTTGGGTGTTGCACCTTCAGGAACATGAATGTGGAAATCATTTTTTTCATAAAAATCATCTGGTAAACCTAGGCTTTTAGCCCGGCTACGCACAACTGTCATCGCAGCATGTATAGATTCTTGCATTACCTCACCTAGTTGCCCAGTATGTGTGACCTTACCTTTACCCGGCATCATGGAGGCTTCAATAGTTAGCAATTCCCCACCAACACTTGTCCAAGCAAGCCCTGTGACCTGCCCTATTTGATCAAACTCTTCTGCTAAGCCATAACGAAATTTCTTAACTCCCAAATATTTTTCAATATTAGTTTGAGTCACAATGGATTTTTTAACTTTTTTACTAGATAGAATTTCTTTAACTACTTTTCTACAGATGCTAGCAATATCACGTTCTAAATTACGAACTCCTGCTTCACGAGTATAATGCCGAATAATCTGCCGAATAGCCCCTTCACTTACATGAACTTCTTCATTATTTAACCCATTAAGAGTAATTTGTTTAGGGAGTAAATATTCTTCTGCAATATGTACTTTTTCATCTTCGGTATAACCTGCCAAGCGTAGGACTTCCATTCTATCTAATAGTGCTGGAGGTATTTCTAAAGAATTCGCTGTGGCAATAAACATGACATCACTTAAATCATAATCTACTTCAAGATAATGGTCGCTAAAAGTATGATTTTGCTCTGGATCTAAGACTTCAAGTAAAGCAGATGCTGGGTCACCACGAAAATCCATAGCCATTTTATCGACTTCATCGAGCATAATTAGTGGATTTTTAACACCAGCCTTAGCTAATTTTTGAATAATCTTACCTGGCATGGAGCCTATGTAAGTTCTTCTGTGCCCACGAATTTCCGCTTCATCTCGAACACCACCCAAAGCTATACGAATAAATGTTCGGCCAGTCGCGTTTGCTATAGATTGTCCTAATGAAGTTTTACCTACTCCTGGGGGACCAACCAAGCATAATATCGGCCCTTTCAGACGCTTTACACGTTGTTGCACTGCGAGGTATTCAATAATACGCTCTTTAACACGTTCTAATCCATGGTGTTCTTTATCTAATAATTTTTCTGCTTTTTTCAAATCAAACTGAATTTTACTTCTTTTTTTCCATGGAACGAGAAGCATCCAATCCAGATAGTTGCGAATGACTGTGGCCTCAGCTGACATAGGTGACATCATTTTTAATTTATGAAGCTCGGCTAAAGCCTTTTCCTTAGCCTCTTTTGGCATGCCTGCTTTATTAATCGAACTTTCAAGCTGATCAATTTCATTGCCTTCCTCACCCAGCTCGCCCAATTCTTTTTGAATAGCTTTCATTTGTTCGTTGAGATAATACTCACGTTGACTTTTTTCCATTTGACGTTTAACACGTCCTCTTACGCGCTTTTCAACTTGTAACAAATCAATTTCAGTTTCTATTGCAGCCATCAAACGTTCGAGTCGTACTCCAACATCTAATGTTTCTAATAGCTCTTGTTTGTCATCAATTTTTAATGTTAAGTGAGCAGCTATTGTATCGGCTAAACGACCAGGTTCTTCTATACCTGCTAAAGGAGATAAAACTTCCGGAGGAATTTTTTTATTTAATTTAATATATTGCTCAAATTGCGACATCAGTGATCGCATTAAGATATCGATTTCTGGATCATTGGTAACGCCAGTTACTTCCTCTATATTTTCTAATGATGCCTCTAAATAGCCCCTATCTTGTCTATATTCTGTTGCTCGGGCACGTCTGTCTCCCTCGACTAACACTTTGACAGTGCCATCAGGCAACTTTAAAAGTTGTAAAACGCTAGATAAAGTACCTACTTGATAAATATCAGCTGCGGAGGGATCATCGTGAGATGATTTTTTTTGAGCAACTAAGAAAATTTGTTTGCTCTCAAGCATAGCCACTTCAAGGGCCTTAATTGATTTGCCCCGACCAACAAAGAGTGGGATAACCATATGCGGATAAACCACGACATCACGTAATGGTAATACTGGAATCATTGATGTTTTTTCACTCTCAACAGGCGTCACTTTATTTTCAATAGACATAACGAACCCTTATTCAAACAAGAAGCTATCATTATAATTTACAACAATTTTTACAACTCAAAACTGAGTATACCTATATTAGAGAAATGAACAAAGTGAATGAGGCTAAATTGCGAGGAAACTTTTTGAAGGAGTAGATATGACTGATATATTTGGTAACGCAAACGCTCACATAAATAAGCGTTTACATTACCGACAAAACTAAAGAATTACTCTTGATCGCCAGAGGCAGTTTTAAGCTCTTCTTCTTCGTAAATAAATATTGGCTTAGATAGGTTCATAACCGTATTTTCATCAATCACAATTTTACTTACGCCTTCTAGAGAGGGCAATTCGTACATTGTATCTAAAAGAAGATTTTCAAGTATGGCACGCAAACCTCTTGCACCCATTTTTCTTTCCAAGGCTTTTTTAGCAATAGCCACTAAAGCCTCTTCCCGAAACTCTAACTCAACCCCTTCCATCTTAAATAAAGAATGGAACTGTTTCGTTAAAGCATTTTTAGGATTCGTAAGAATATTAACCAGCGCAGCTTGATCTAATTCCTGTAAGGTAGTTACTACAGGCAATCTACCAACAAATTCTGGAATTAATCCATATTTAATTAAGTCATCAGACTCAAGCTGGTTTAATACCTTAGAGATCTCATTATGATTATCTTTTTTATTTTTTAATTGAGCTGAAAAACCAATACCTGATTTATCACTGCGTGCAGCGATAACTTTCTCAAGACCTGCAAACGCACCACCACAAATAAATAAAATATTTGAAGTATCAACTTGCAAAAATTCTTGTTGTGGATGTTTTCGACCGCCTTGAGGAGGAACTGACGCCACAGTACCTTCAATTAGTTTTAACAACGCTTGCTGAACACCCTCTCCTGAAACATCTCGAGTGATTGAAGGATTATCTGATTTGCGTGAAATTTTGTCGATTTCATCGATGTATACAATGCCTTGTTGTGCTTTATCTACATCATAGTCACATTTTTGCAGCAGTTTTTGAATAATATTTTCAACGTCTTCACCCACATAACCTGCTTCAGTAAGTGTGGTTGCATCAGCCATAGCAAAAGGAACATTTAATATGCGAGCTAATGTTTGAGCTAAAAGAGTTTTACCACTTCCTGTTGGCCCAATAAGCAACACATTACTTTTACCTAGTTCAACGCCATCCTCGCTCTTGTGTTGTAATCTTTTATAGTGATTATATACAGCCACAGACAATACTTTTTTTGCATGCGGTTGACCAATCACATACTCATCAAGAAAGGTAGCAATTTCTTTAGGTGAGGGAAGGACGACTTCTGCTTCCTCTGGTGCTTCATGAGCTTCTTCACGAATAATATCATTACATAACTCAACACACTCGTCGCATACAAATACGGAAGGGCCAGCTATTAATTTCTTTACTTCATGCTGGCTCTTGCCACAAAATGAACAATAAAGAACTTTATCTTCACTTCCACTACCAGATTTACTCATATCCAAACCCCTTCTTAAGCTACTAATTCTCTATCGTAAATTACTTTATCAATAAGGCCGTATTCAGCAGCTTGGGTTGCACTCATAAAATTATCACGCTCTGTATCAAGCATAATCTGCTCAGGAGTCTTTTTAGTGTGATGCGCCATAATGCTATTTAGTCGTGACCTTACCGCTAGAGTTTCGCGCGCATGTATTTCGATATCAGTTGCTTGGCCTCTGTATCCACCTAAAGGCTGATGAATCATTACTCGAGAATTAGGTAAACAAAATCTTTTGCCGTCAGCACCGGCGCATAACAATAAGGCAGCAGCACTAGCTGCTTGCCCAATGCATAATGTACTCACATCTGGTTTGATAAACTGCATGGTGTCATAAATTGCTAAACCTGCAGTAACTACCCCACCAGGAGAGTTGATGTATAGAGAGATATCTTTTTCAGGATTTTCAGATTCAAGAAACAATAATTGAGCAACCACTAAATTAGCCATATGATCTTCAACTTCACCTAACAAAAAGATGATGCGCTCTTTCAATAATCTAGAGTAAATATCATATGAGCGCTCACCACGTGAAGTCTGCTCAATCACCATTGGCACCAATCCACTGGCATTGCGAATTATGTTCTCTGAATAGCCTGACATAGAATTACTCTCCTTTATTGTTTTCAGCCTGTTTAGGATTCATTACTGAATCGTAATCTGTAGACTTATATTTAATTTTAGCGTCTGCAGCAATCTTATCTGCAACCACTTCTTCCATGACTAATGCTTCAATTTCAGCTAAATTTTCTTTACTGTTTTGGTACCAAGCCCGTAACTCATCGGGACTCTCATAAGCACTCGCAAATTTTTCAATCATTGCGTTTACTTTTTCCTTATCAGCAACTATTTGATGCTTCTTAACATATTCTGAAAACAACAAACCAAGATGAACTCTTCGTTTTGCCTGCTCTTCAAATAATTCTCTAGGAAAATCAGGAATTGTTTCGTTTTCATGATGCTCATGTCCAAATAAACGATGGTACATGTCATGTTTTAAATGTTCTATTTCTTTATCAATTAATGCCAAAGGTAAATCAATTTTATTGACTTCCATTAACTTATCAAACAGTTTTTCTCTGTTAGCCATGCTAACACGACGCTCTAATTCACGAGTCATGTTCTCTTTAATATCTTTCTTTAACGCCTCAACACCACCTTCTTTAATGTTGAATTTCAAAGAAAAGGCATCATCAAGCTCAGGTAGTTTACCTTCCATTATATTATGGATGGTGATTTTAAAAATTGCCTCTTTACCTGCTAATGCATTATGACCATAATCTGCAGGGAATGTGACTTTAATATCGAACTGCTTGTCTTTTTTACCACCAATAATTCCCTCTTCAAAACCTGGAATCATCGAGCCAGAACCAATCACTAACTCATGGCCTGCAGCAGCGCCACCATCAAATAGTTTATCATCAAGGTAGCCTTCAAAATCAATAACTACTTTATCACCTTTTTTAACAGCTCGGGACACTTCATGCCATTCTTTATTTTGATCGCGTAATTTATCTAGCATATTCTGCAGATCTTTATCCGTGACTTCTGATCGAGATAATTCAACAGGCGCTTGATTTAATTCAGCCACTTCAATAACGGGCATGACTTCAAATACAGCGGTGTATTTAAAATCTTTACCTTTTTCAGGTTGCTCAGGCTCTACAGAAGGATAACCGGCAGGAACTAATTCATTTTGTTGTAAGGCTTCAAAAAGAGTGGATTGAATCATGTCACGTGCCACTTCTTCACGAACGCTGTCTGAATAGCGACTTGTTACAACGTGCATAGGCACTTTACCAGGACGAAACCCATCAACTTTAACTTTTTGAGCCAAATTTTTAAGACGTAAACCAACTTCTTCCTCAACTTTCGCTGTAGGTACAGAAATTGTTAATTTACGCTCCAAACCTTCTAAGGTTTCAACAGAAACTTGCATTAATTCACCTCTTGGAATTTATAATGAGTATGGTGCGAAAGGAGAGACTCGAACTCTCACGGGTTGCCCCGCTGGAACCTAAATCCAGTGCGTCTACCAATTCCGCCACTTTCGCAATCAGGTTGGATTATCAATCAGTAATTCGGTCTTGTAAAGACTCAGATGAATCTTTAGCGATAAACCTTACTTTAAACTTACTTTTTTTAACACTTGGGGTGAACGACGGGATTCGAACCCGCGACAACCGGGATCACAACCCGGGGCTCTACCAACTGAGCTACGCTCACCATAAAACATTTTAACTAAAATATGTTTTGGCTTAACTTGGGCTGGTGCGCCCGGCAGGATTCGAACCTGCTACCCTCGGCTTAGAAGGCCGATGCTCTATCCAGATGAGCTACGGGCGCTTAATATGGTCGGGGTAGAGAGATTCGAACTCCCGACATCCTGCTCCCAAAGCAGGCGCGCTACCAGACTGCGCTATACCCCGAAACCTGTCCCGAGGACAGTGCGCAGATGATACTAATAACGATTGTGAAGGTCAATATATAAAATGACAATTTTTTATGATTATGTAATTTAAGCCTATATGCACTAGTTTTTATAATTTACAAATGAGCTCTATCATGTCACAATGGGCACAAATAAATCTATTTGGTTTTTGTCATTGGATACTTCGCCTATCGTCTCTTCGCCAACGAGGCCTCCTCTTGAACAAGATGCCCCCCTCATAAAAGATCTTAGGCTTGCTACCTTACTCTCCCGGGTATATTACAATGTAGATAACGATGACAATCCCATTGTTATAGATGAACTTATCGCTCGCTTTTTTATTCTACCAGCAGCCTTGGCTGGAACAATCAAAAGCAGTCAATTAGAATACATAGGCCCATGTGCTGAATACTTGGTAGGAAATTTAAGTTGGTTATCAGGGCTGGTGACCATCACTCCTGACGCCCCTCTTGATGAGACCGCTCTGACTGCATATATAGACAGCTATCTAATAAAAGCGCCTGAAACAATCTTCAAATGTTTCCTTAATACACTAATGGCTTATGCGATGCTCGATACGCTTCTTGAGGTTGTGAAAGCTGATCCTGAAACAATAGGACTTGTTTTGAAATTAGAACGGATAAAGGATGTATGTAGTTTATTTTTAAGCAATCCATCTATCATTTTTCAAAAAATTGAACAGTATTTTATTTTATATGTCTTACTTAGGTCTCTAAATAACAGAGAGAAAATTAATCCAATCATTGCGCAAAACCCCTATTTTGATGTCATTAAAAAAAATTTACATATAGTTTGTTGCTATCCCATTAGCATCTATGCAAAATTAATTTCTAATTTACTCTCTACTCTAAGCCAACCTAATGGCGATATTGTCTTTGCAATTAACGAGTTGGCCCTTAATCCACAGAAGCCATTATTACATATTGCTCGTTTTTCTTTTCAAATTCTCTTAGATATTATTAATCGATTAATGGCATCTGAATATCCAGATAAAATAAAATATACTTTTTTATCATTATTAATAAGCAGTATAAAACCTCCATTGGAAGAAGCTCAATCTAGAATTCGAGAGGATTTTTTAATTTTTGTTTACAATCACTATGCCCTGGATAAATCAAAACACCGAAATCTTATCTTCAAAATGTTAGCCAATGTCTATTTGAGTGAGGAGAATCTTTGTTTGCTGAGTGACCCGGCTTGGTCTGATGAGCTTCTTTACCTATCTGATGATTTTGGTTTTATGTTTGCCTTTTGTTTATCAAGAGCGGCGTGCTATCCCCAAAAATACAAAGAGCAATTATTTTATTCTGTAATGCAAATTACAAATCCCTCTGCTGGAATTGTTGTAAACTGGTTCGCAGTATTGAGGAAATTTGACTTGGATTTTGGTATTCGAAAACACTTTTTTTCTTTTTTTCCACGAGTGTCTTTTTATAAAAAAGAAGAAGTCACAGCACTTTTTGCCTATTTTGATAATCTGATCTTGCGATATCAAGGCACGCAACCTGTCGTATTAAAAGATCCGACTGATCTTGAACTTATTTCGCGATGGTTTTTATCCCTTATAGCCCTAATACCTACGAAAGAATTACCCTTATTACTCAAAGCGATGCTTGAAACTCATGAAAGTTCGAACAGGGCGTTAGTACTATTTTTTATAGGTACAGAACCCTTATCTGAGGTTCTCCAACTAAAAGACCATGGAACTATAGCCCATTATGAGATTGGTTATTTAAAGGAAATAACAATCCCTCCTACCCTGGAAAGGTCTTTAGCTGCGCTGTCTAGTGATATGAGCATTCTGAAAATAAAATTGCTATTAATGTTTCTTGTGTTCATATCACGCACGACTGTAAATCCGATACTTCCTAACCAAAAAAAATGGGAGAATTGGATTCTCTCCTTAGTTAACCGAATAGTAATCATTGAAAAAGATTCTCTATTGGAAAAAACAACCTCTCGCTTTATTGAGTTACTTGATGTTAAAAATTTCTTGCCTGGGGAACATAAAAAATCTTTTTTGGCAGCCATTCAGCCTCCCCCATCTGGAGTGGATAGTGCAACCGCTCGTGGAGATGCATTGATTGCCGAACTTGAGAAAGAAACTGCTAAAAATAAAAAAAATACGCCTAAGCCTCAAAAAGCACCAGTTTTAACTGTGGCAGCTACTCCAATTAAAAAGCAAGATCCTACCCCATCTCCTAAGATTTCAGCGATAAAAGAATCTCCTAAAAAAAGTGGGGATAAACCAATCTTGTCCTCACCAGTTAAGCAGCATGCAACAACTCTAGTTAACACCTCCGCATCTAGCATACCTAAACCATCTTTACCTAAACAGATTGTGGAACCCAAGATCAGTCATTTTAAATTACCTTACTTACGTGATCTAACCAAAGAATTGAATAAGATGGAGCCAATAAAATTACCTCCAAAATTCCAAGAGTGTGTTTCTTTGGTGCGTACCCAACTCAATCTTTTAGTTGATAACCTCGAATTGCCCGCTCAGCCTCAGGCAGCAGCCACAAAATCAAAAATAGATTACACCGAGTTGGTTCGTGAGGAAAAATTAGAGATTGAGAAAAGCTGGAATGAAGTATTGGCCAGATTTTCTGCCAGCTTACAAACAGAACTCACAAGCTATACAGCACAAAAACCTCAACAAGAAGCAATCATAGCCATGATAAAAGCCTCCTTGATTGAATTAAGTTTTTGCTATTTTAAAAACCCAGAGCTTCATCTTGATATAGAAACACTCCACCTCGTAGAAATTCTTAACCAATTTTGCAAATCACGAGGCTATCAAATCGCTATAAAAGGAAGTTATTTTTGTGCGCCACATAAGGCACATGATCTGGATCTGTTAATAACACCTAAACCTGATCACTTACCTAAAGAAAAAAAAGACCTTCCTTTAATTTCAGATGAGGTTCATCATTTATGTTTAAAAGCCAAGATAGCTATCAGACAAGACAGACTAGACAATCGTGGATTAGACATAATACAAAAGATTCATGTCGTCTTTCCTAATCAACATGAATTAGATGTTGATTGGATTATCTCGAGTATTCCCTGTCCACCTGAGCTAGAATTGAATCACACCGCGCGCGCGCATTTTTCTTGTGGTGCTGTTCATTGGTATCTGGATGGTCATGCTGTAATGCTACCTAGAGTAGCGGGAGCTAATTGTTGCCCTAAGCCTTCTTTGGTGTATTTGCCAGATGGAGAACTCGCTGATTCACTTGATCATATTGGGCTGCTTTTAAAATTTCTTATCAAATTCGAGACAATCCGTCCTGAGCCCAGGATAAAACAATTTTTAGATCAGTATATCAATCCAGAAACACGAGATGCCTCATTACTAGCTACTGTTGAAACAAAGGGCTTTATCCAACATAAACTGGGTGTGATGACTGGATTAGAGTATTTGCTTAACCGTCTTCCAATACGCACTACTCAAACCATCAGTTATATTTTAGATAAAAAATTATTCATGCTTTTATTCGCTATAGCACCTGATGCTTATCAATCATGTGAAAGGTATTTTAATGATCATTTTATGCGTCTTGATCATCCTAAAGCCCTCTCCAAGATCTCCTCCTCTGGTTTTTTAGCTATTTTCTTTTTAGGAATTTTTATAGATAAACAACAAGCAGATAGAGAAGCCGTGTTTAGTATTTTGGAAGACGCAAAGAATGCATGTGAGAAGATGCCAAGCCTTTCAAAAATTATCCACAACACACTACTTATCTTAAAATCCTTTCCTACAACTAGTGCTGTATTAGCTAAGGCTTTTGTTCCAAGAACACCTTCTGAGTCATTTATTGAAAAATCCTTGAGAGATATTTTTGAGCTCTGGCAAACTAACCAACAGGCAAAGAAAAGCTCTTCCTATCAACCTCTATGGTTTAACACTCCACCTTTATCAACTGAAACTTCAGTTAAGCAGAAACCTAGCCTATTTTAAAAAAATATTATGAATAGATTAACACTCGTATCCTCTTTGTTTTTCAGCTAGTATCATTGATTATTTATCTCAGTAAGAATAGTATGAAATTTAAGCTACTTCCCCTTTTTGACAACCTAAATCATTTACATAAAAATCATGAACATGCTATTTTGCCAGATGCACGGTTTAAAAATGATTTTAGCTACAGCTTAAATTTTCTTAAAAGTTACACAGGAAGCCAAGGAACATTTAATAGCTATCGTCGTGAAGCTGAACGATTATTGCAGTGGGCATGGTTAATTAAGAACGTCACTATTGATGAGTTAAAACGAGACGATATCGAACAATACATCCACTTTTGCCAAAATCCTCCTAATTCCTGGATAAGTTTAAAAAAAGTACCCCGTTTTATTGAAAAAGAAGGCCGTCGAATACCTAATAAAGAATGGCGTCCCTTTGTAGTTACCGTGAGTAAATCTGGGATAAAAAATGGAAAACAACCTGAGATTGAGAAATTTAGTTTATCACAAGGTGCTACTCAGGAAATATTTGCCATATTAAGTACTTTTTTCAACTTTCTGATTGCTGAAGAATATTTAGTTTCAAACCCTGTTGCTTTAATTCGCCAAAAAAGTAAATTTATTCGCAAACGCCAACAAAATACCCCCATTCGTCGTTTAAGCCTTATCCAATGGAAGGCAGTTTTGAATGCCGCAGAGTTCCTTGCCAATGAATCACCCGAAAAGCATGAGCGAACCCGTTTTATGTTAAGCATGCTGTTTGGTATGTATTTACGTATTTCAGAGCTTGCGGCTAGTGATCGTTGGATACCTAGTATGAATGACTTTGCAAAAGACAGTAATGGACATTGGTGGTTTACTACCGTTGGAAAAGGCAATAAGGAGCGACAAATTGCAGTAAGCGAGTCGATGTTAGACAGCCTAATTCGTTGGCGTAGTTTTCTAGGTTTAACCCCTCTTCCTTCTCCTGCTGATAATTCACCCTTAATCCCTAGAATTAGGGGAAATGGTCCTATGAGTGATACCGCACCAATCCGTCGTATTATCCAAAACTGTTTTGACTTAGCTGGCGAAGAGCTTAGACGCATGGGATATGCCGAAGAAGCAGATAATTTATCTTCAGCTACGGTTCACTGGTTAAGGCATACAGGAATTTCTGAAGATGTAAAAATTCGTCCAAGAGAACATGTTCGTGATGATGCGGGTCATAGCTCCAGTGCTACTACGGATCGTTACATTGATATTGAAAAACAAGCACGTTACCAATCAGCCCAGAAAAAAACTATAGAGCCTAGTTGACCTATGATAGAATCTAGCTCTCATACTCTATAGCTGATGAACATCAGATGCTTACTCTTCGTCAAATTACATTAACTCGCGGTAATAAAGTATTACTCAATAAAGCAAGTATTACGCTTTATGAAAAACAAAAAATAGGTCTTATTGGCCATAATGGTTGTGGTAAATCAACTTTATTTGATTTTTTATTAGGAAAATTAGTAGCCGACACTGGCGAATATTTAATAAATCCCCAATTACGTATTAGTCATTTATCACAACAATTACCGGAGAGCGATGAGAAAGCATTAGATTTTGTTTTAAGTGGTGATGACGAATACATCTCGCTACTTCAACGTTTGGCGCAAGCAGAGAAGGAAGGCGATCATGCTGAAGTATTGGCATGTCATGAAGAATTAAGTCATACCGGGGGTTATAGCAAGCGAGCACAAGCGGCGACCATCATGGCAGGCCTTGGTTTTTCTAGCGAACAACAAAATGCTTCCGTGAATAGTTTTTCAGGAGGCTGGCGAATGCGCTTAAGCTTGGCTCGCTGTTTGATGAAACCAGCTGATCTTCTATTACTTGATGAGCCAACTAACCATCTTGATATGGAAGCTATTTTTTGGCTTGAACGCTTTTTAAAGCAAAGCGCTAGTACTATTATTTTAATTTCTCATGATAGAGAATTTCTTGATGCCTTTGTCACTCATATTTTACATATTGAAAAACAAAATTTAACGCTTTATAGCGGTAATTACAGCTGCTTTGAAATAACACATGCACAACAACTGGCATTACAACAATCCATGTATGAAAAGCAACAAACCAAAATTAATCATATGATGGCCTTTGTGACACGTTTTAAAGCAAAAGCCACTAAAGCAAAACAGGCGCAAGGACGTTTAAAAGCCATTGAGAAAATGGAAATTATCGCAGCGGCCCAAGCAGACTCCCCTTTTTCTTTTGATTTTTTTCCATGTCCTCGTGCAGGAAACCCTTTGATACAATGTAATTTAGTCGATGCAGGTTATGCTAATCAAGCGCCTATCTTGAAAAAAATCAATCTTTCTTTAAGTCCTGGTGATCGCATTGCCTTACTGGGCCCTAATGGCGAAGGTAAATCCACATTAATCAAGACATTAACTGGTGAGTTACCTGTAATCAATGGACTGATTCATCGCTCCGCTCATTTAAAAATTGGTTATTATGCTCAACATCAATTAGAACAGCTTGATTGCAAATTAAGCCCTGTCGAAACTATTCAAGTTTTATCTCCTGAGGTACGTGAACAAGAAATCCGTGATTTTTTAGGTGGATTTAATTTTGCTGGCGACATGGCAGTACAACCTATTCATTATTTTTCTGGTGGTGAGAAGGCACGCTTGGCTTTGGCTAAACTAGTATGGCTTAAACCTAATTTATTATTGCTAGATGAGCCTACAAACCATTTAGATCTAGGCATGCGCTCCGCCATTGAAATCGCGTTGCAAAGTTATGAAGGCGCATTAATTCTGATTTCACATGATAGACATATGTTAAAAACGACTGTTGATAATTTTTATCTGGTATATCAGCACAAAGTTCAAGCATTCGATGGTGATCTAGATGATTATTATTCCTGGTTGCAAACAAAAGATATACCCAAAGAACGCTCAACCACCTCCCCTGCCAATGATTATAAAGAGAAAAAAACATTACAAAATCGATTAAAAAAACTAGAACAACTGATCGATCAATATCAACTAGAAATGAAGCAACTTGATACTCAATTAGGAGATCCTTGTCTTTATGAAAACAATAGCTCACAGGACAAATTAACTTTGTTAATTGAAAAACGAGCTAAAGCAAACTCTTCTTTAATTTTAGCGGAAGAAGAATGGTTAGAAATTAGTAGTGATTTAGAGAGTTAGGTTTAGTACAAACAGAATGTAAAGTTGCTTTTTTTGTTTTTTTGCTCTATTCCTTTTATATACTCTTGATTTAAAACGGAGTAAAAATCAATAGAATAATAAGGAGACGATGATGAAAAAAATATTTTCTCTGTTGGTTGGAGTAAGCTTATCCTATTCTGTGTACGCTGATTATAATAATCTAAATAATAACTCCGGTACAAATGTGAATCCTGGCATCAGCACGAATCCTAATACAAATACAAACCCCAATGTAACTCCTAATACTACAGATAGGTTTACACCTAACCCTGCTGAAAGTTTTGATCCTAGCATAAACAGTAATCCGGGTTTAAATAACGATCACAGTTTAGGAAATGGCGGGAATGTATTAGGTGTTGGCACTGATCATGGCGGCGGAAATGGTCCTTCTAACTACTAATAACACGGCAGAATTTAGCTAGCCTGCTTGCCTATAATTAACGGCGCTTTAAGGAACGTAATTGCTCGAGCATAGCCTTTGCGGCTAGCTGCTCTGCCTTTCGACGATTAACGCCTTGACCGTAAGAAACCTGCTTTATCGATTCAACAGCACAGGTTATGTAAAATACTTGATCATGCTCCTCTCCCTCAACTTGAGTCAAAGTATATTCAGGTAGTGGCATTTTTTCAGCCTGTAGATACTCTTGAAGTTGAGTCTTTGCGTCTTTTAGACAATCATTTAAATGAGGGTCTTCAAGCCTGGAACGATATAGCTTTAAAATAACTTCTTGCACAGCATCGATACCACCGTCAAAAAATACCGCAGCAAAAACAGCTTCTAAAGCATCAGCAAGCGTAGAGGATCGACGAAAACCACCACTTTTTAATTCGCCTTGACCTAAGAAAAGAAAATCGCCCAAACTAATTTCTCGAGCAATCTCGACTAGCATGTCTCCTCTGACTAAAAAAGAACGTAACCGACTTAACTGGCCCTCATTCTGCTCAGGGAAACGGTGAAATAGCTCATTAGCGATGATAAAGCTTAAAATAGAATCGCCCAAGAATTCAAAGCGCTCATAGTTATCGGGGCCCATGCTACAATGAGTTAATGCTTGTTTTAGGTACGCTTGTTTTTTGAACGAATAATTTAAGCGCCTGCACAATCTTTCTAAATCAATTTTCATAACTCACTACCCCGTATATCAAAGTAGCCTGGATGAAGCGCAGCGTAATCCGGGAACTCCCGCAAAGCGGGTTCAATCTTATAATAAGGTGCCATGCGTCGCATGGTTTACCCGGATTACGCTGCGCTTCATCCAGGCTACTTTTGATAGGTAATTAATGAATCAACTTTCCTATTTTCGACCAACGAATATTATCTACCTTACTATTCCAGCTCATCCAAACTAAAAAAGCCTGTCCTCTAAAATAAGAATCTGGCACATAGCCCCAGTAACGACTGTCTGCACTGTCGTCCCGATTATCACCCATCATGAAATAATTACCTTCTGGAACTACAACATCAAAGTCAACTGCGGGTACATCAGTTCTCACAAAAATATCATGAATGATCCCATTTAAATTTTCTTTATATTGAGATACTGGTTTTCCGGAACTCTCGTCGGTTGTATAACTAACAAAGGTTTGTTTGGCCTCCTGGCCATTAATCGTTAAGACTTTATTGTGATAACTCACTTTGTCTCCAGGAACACCAATAACCCGTTTAATGTAATCGTAAGAAGGATCTGGTGGCCAACGAAATACCGCGACCTGACCTGTTTTAGGATTGGCAACAGGAATGATCTTCTTTTCTAAAACAGGGAGCCTAAAGCCATAAGCAAATTTATTAACTGCAACAAAATCACCCACCAATAAGGTAGGCTCTAAAGAACCTGAAGGAATACGAAAAGGCTCAATAAAAAAAGAGCGTAAGATCAGTACAATAAAAAACACGGGGAAAAAAGAACGAGAATACTCGATAATTTTATTGGGTTTTTGATTTTTACTGCGTTTTTTTGCCCAAAATGCAATATCCAGCAGATAAATAAACCCTGTAATAAATGACAATACAACTAAGATTAAAGCAAAATTCATAATGTGATATCCTAATAAATTATCCTAGCAAAAGCAGTTTAAGTTCCTTTTATTTCTTTTTGTCTGTTTGGAAGACCGCCATAAATGCTTCCTGAGGTATTTCTACATGCCCCACTTGCTTCATTCGCTTTTTACCCGCTTTTTGTTTATCTAACAGCTTTCGTTTACGTGACACATCTCCACCATAACATTTGGCTATCACATTTTTACGCAACGCTTTAACCGTTTGTCGTGCAATAATGTGGCCTCCTAATGCCGCCTGTATTGCCACATCAAACATTTGACGCGGGATAAGTTCTTTCATTTTATCCGCAATTATTTTCCCACGTTGCTGAGCTGAAGAACGATGAACAATGACTGAAAGCGCATCCACACGTTCTGCATTAATTAACACATCCATTTTAACTAAGTCAGCTTGTTCAAAACGTAAAAAATTGTAATCCAGAGAAGCATAACCACGACTGACTGATTTTAATCTATCGAAAAAGTCAGAAACAACTTCACTCATGGGGATGTCATAGGAGACAGAAACCTGACGACCACTATAAGTCATACTAGCCTGAACACCTCGGCGTTCAATACATAAATTGATAATTGAACCCAGATAATCTTGAGGAACTAATATATTAGCTCTGACTATTGGTTCGTACATCTCTTTGATTTGTGGCAATGGCGGAAGGTGAGATGGATTATCAATCAGCAAGGTCTCACCCTTTTGAGTAACAATTTTATAAACGACTGTTGGTGCTGTAGAAATCAAATCCAAATTGTATTCACGCTCTAATCGTTCTTGTACAATTTCCATGTGCAACATGCCTAAAAAGCCGCAACGAAAACCAAAACCCAGCGCCTCCGAGGACTCTGGCTCATAAAATAAGGAGGCATCATTAAGGCTTAATTTAGCAAGCGCTTCTCTAAATGTTTCAAAATCATCCGAGCTAATAGGGAATAAGCCTGCGTAAACCTGGGGTTTTACTCGTTGAAATCCTGGCAGTACCTGATCTGCTTGGTTTTTTTCCAGGGTCAACGTATCCCCCACAGGTGCGCCTTGAATTTCTTTAATCCCGGCGACCACATAACCTACCTCACCAGCACGTAACACATCTAACTTAGTGCGTTTTGGTGTGAAAATACCCACCTGATCCACTTCATAAGAACGGCCTGTAGACATGACTCGCATCTTATCGCCTTTGCTAATAGAACCATTAACTATTCGTACTAGAGACACAACGCCAAGATAACTGTCAAACCAAGAGTCAATAATCAATGCTTGCAAAGGTTTTGTAACATCCCCTTCTGGGGGTGGAATATTTAAAACTAAGGCTTCAAGAACATCATCTACGCCAATACCACTTTTTGCGCTAACTCGAATAGCATCCTGCGCATCCAATCCGATAATGTCTTCAATTTCAGCAATAACTCGTTCGGGTTCTGCTTGAGGCAAGTCAATTTTATTCAATACTGGCAAAACAAAAAGTGATTGATCAATAGCCATATAACACACCGCAACTGTTTGCGCCTCAACGCCTTGCGCTGCATCAACAACTAAAAGAGCTCCTTCACAGGCAGCTAAAGATCGTGATACTTCGTAGCTAAAATCAACATGTCCTGGTGTATCAATGAAGTTTAATAAATAAACCTTACCATCTTTTGCAGTATAATTTAAAGAAACGCACTGCGCCTTAATCGTGATTCCTCGCTCTCGCTCGATATCCATCGAATCAAGTACCTGAGAACTCATCTCACGTTCTGTTAATCCACCACATACCTGTATGAATCGATCAGCTAAGGTAGACTTACCATGATCAATATGGGCAATAATTGAAAAATTACGAATCCGCTTTAAATCGCTCAACTGAAATAACCTTTTTGCAAATAGCGCATTCTAGCTCAAATACGCGCGCTCTTAAAGTAATTACAAAAATTTGCTAAATTTCGCCATTTTTAATAATATTCATCCATCACTCTGTTTAATTGGATCTCTTATGTCTCGAATGACTAAATTAGGTTTTTTCACACTAATTTTATCTGTTTTTTCCTTTGCAACCGCTGCTAATACTGCATTTACTCAGCGCAAAGACGTCCAACTGTTCATTCAAAAAATGGTAAAAGAACATCATTTTAATGCCAAAGAACTCACCGCAACGTTAAATCAAGTCAAGTTACAGCCGCAAATTATTGAGTCTATGGAGAAACCCTATGAAAAGAAAAACTGGGATGTTTATAGAAACATATTCCTGACCCCAGCACGTTTGCAAGGTGGTTTAGATTATTGGGCTGCCAATCGAAAAACACTTGAGATAGCACAAAAAAAATACGGTGTTCCACCTGAAATTGTGATTGCCATTTTAGGCGTTGAAACGTTATACGGGGCTCGACAAGGCGATAACAATGTTTTAGATGCCTTAGCAACGCTTGCTTTTGATTACCCTAAACGCTCCCCTTATTTTACTTATGAATTAACAGAATATTTATTGCTTTGTCGTGAACATGGAGTTCCTGCAACCCAATACAAAGGTTCTTATGCTGGAGCAATTGGACAACCGCAATTTATGCCTAGTAGTTATAGAAATTTTGCAGTGGATTTTAATCATAAAGGTCAACGTGATTTAGTGACAAATAATGATGACTCCATCGCCAGTATTGCAAACTATTTCCGTGCTCATGGATGGCAGACCAATGCGAGTGTAGCGCAAAATGCAAGACTTGTTGGAAATCGTTACAAGTACATCCAAATGAATCCTAAAAAAGCAAATTACAACTACGCGCAACTAATCGCCCTTGGTGTAAAGCCTATCTCAACATCTTACAATCACCCTGCTCGCGCTGGTCTAATTGAATTAATGACTGCTCAAGGTAAAGAATATTGGGTGGCTTATCCTAATTTCTTTGTGATTACTCGATACAATTCAAGCCCGCAATATGCTCTGGCGGTTTATCTACTATCACAGCAATTAAAAAAACAATGGACTGCAATGAATATAAAAAAAAATAAGGCTTACGCCTAGTGAACAACCTTTTTTTATTCACTAAGCATCTCAATGAAGAGGGTTGTTTTTGCTTAAGACTCGATGAGAGTGGTCTGGTAAATGCAGCCCCTGAACAGCGTACTTTTGCTGAAATTCGCAATCTCCAAAAAGACTGCTCGACACTAATTATTGAAACAAGTACCAATGCCAGTCTTCTTACTATTGATTTGCCCTGGCTTCCTGAAAGAAAAGCTCGAGTTGCCATTCCTTTTGCTTTGGAAGATAAATTAGCTCAATCACTCGATGAGTTACACTTTGCTTTTGATAAAATAAGATACCAAAATAACCAATACCTTGTTAGCGTCATTGCCAAACAAAGAATGCATTATATTCTACAGTTGCTTGCTGAAAATGAGATTCAATTTACTGCTCTGACTCTGGATTGGTTCGCATTACAGCCCGAAGACTCCTGTGTGAGCGAGTCTACCTTGCTTATTAATACAACCTCATTTAAAGGTTCTTTGTCAGAGGAATTGGCTGCAACTTACCTTAAAATGCATCCCGATCAGCAACCACTATTATTTACAGACAGTAACCTAGAATGCTGCTCTAATATTCCTAAAAACTCTGAGAGTTCTTATACTTGGATTGCACGCAGAATATTAAAAACTAACATAATGAATCTCTGCCAAGGAGAGATTCAACATGGGAATAAATCAGATTGGATTAAAAAAGCCTATCTGCTTGCTGGAGCATTTTTTTGTTTTTGGTTGTTCTCTTTAATTTTAGTTAACGCCGTTAATTTGTATTTTATTAATACAAATATAGCGGTTTTAGATGAAAAGATAGCGGTTATTTACCGTGAATTTTTTCCTAACGCAAAACAGGTTATTACCCCTAAATTTCGAATTGAACAACTATTAAAAAGCAATAACAGTGAAGAGCAAGCTCATTTTTGGTTTTTGCTCACTCAATTTTCTAAAGTTCTCGATAACAAACAATGTAGCTTAGAACAACTTCGTTATCAAAATAAAACTTTATCTGTGACGCTTGTATGTGCTGACTTTTCTGCTTTGGAACAATTAGAAAATCAATTAAAAAAATTGCAATTACATGTCAAACAAACACAAGCTTCTACTGAAAAACAACAAGTTGTAGCCACATTGGAGTTAACGTGAAAACTTATCTAAGTACTCTCAATGAAAGAGAAAGATGGATGCTGCTTGCTGCAGGACTTTGTCTGATATTTTATTGCTATTACTTATTCTTCTATTCTCCACTCAGTTATCAAGTCACTCAGAAGTCTAAACAGTTAGAAGAAAAAACAGCCACGTTAGAATGGATGCAAAAAGTAAGGCAGCAAAGCCAGGTTTCTAAAACAAAAAAAGTGGTGGATAACACCCAATTGTTGGCTATTTTAGCAACCCAACTTAAAAACGACACCACACTGAAATTCCCCTATCAATTACAGCAAACAAGTACTGGAGATATTCAGCTGACTTTTGATGCTGTTGCATTTAATTTATTTATTGTCTGGCTAGAGAAATTTAATCGCCGTTATGCGATTACTCTAAAACAATTTAATGCAGAACATACAACAACACCAGGTGTTGCTCATGTCATGATTTTAATTAGTGCGTAGCCAGTATTTTATTGCACGCTACCCCAACTTTTGACTGAAGCGCCACCTTTAAGATCCGCAGGCAAGGCATCTAAGGCTTTCTTTGCTTGCTCAGGACTACTATAAGAACCATACACTCCACGATAATATTCTTTACCATCACGTTGATATTTTATTTGAGCCATTCGGTCATTCTTTGGTGCTTTATACAATGTTTGTGCAACTTGGGATGCCTTATCTCCATTCGCTAGTTCTATCGTATAAGCGTGAGGATTTTGACCACTTACCCAAGTTTGATCTCTATCGCGAAAAGAAACAGGGGAATGCATTTCCCCCACATGATATGAATCAGGAACAACAACGGTTTTTTTGGGCTCACGGATCTCATTGTATGAGTAATTATCACTATAATTCACCATGTCTAAATTATTTTGGTTATAAAATTGACGGTTATCATAAGAGGCATAGGCTGGATAAACTAGATTTCGGCTTGTGCTATCTTCCATAATCATACAAGATGACATGCCTAAAGCACAAAAAACCACGGTAGTGAATTTAATTTTATTATTCATTATGATCCCCTGATTGATATGCTCTTATTACTGTTATCTATCAATTTAGAAAAAACTTTAACAATTTATATTGTGCACCTTAAAACTATGGCTTAAAGTAAGTCTTTTAATCTGGTTACGAACTATGTGGACACATCGACGCTCAGGGCAAACAAATCAACGAGGTACTCAAGATCATCGAGATCCTTACGAACGAGATAGAACGCGCGTCATTCATTGCCCTGCATTTCGCAGATTGCAACGAAAAACTCAAATTTTAGGTACTGATGAAGGGGATTTCCATCGTACACGACTGACTCACTCTCTTGAAGTCGATTCAATTGGTCGTAGTATTGTGCGCAATTTGCTAACAAATGAGGATCAACATACTGCCTTAACCGCTTTGCTACCAAATGATGATTTAATCTCTGTCATCTGCCTCTTGCATGATATTGGTCACCCTCCTTTTGGCCACGGCGGAGAGGTTGCTTTAAATTACATGATGAGACATTACGGAGGTTTTGAAGGCAATGGGCAAACACTACGTCTTTTAACCAAGGTTGAAAGTAGTTATGGGACTTTTGGATTAGATTTAACCCGCCGTGCTCTTCTGGGAATTTTAAAATACCCTGTCAAACGAAGCGACGTTTTAGCTCCCACCCAACCCCCAGTCCATGAATCAATTCATAAAACAATTAAAGTGAACGACTGGCTACCTCCTAAAGCTTATTTTGACTGTGAGCAACCTGAAGTAGATTGGTTATTATCACCATTTTCTGAACAAGACCGCACATTGCTCCAATCACTTTCTCAAGCCCCTGAAGGCACAAAAGCAGGCAAGTCTGCGTATCATAGTTTTGATTGTTCTATTATGGATATGGCAGATGATATTGCTTATGGTGTACATGATTTGGAAGATGCTATTCACTTAAGACTAATTAACCCATCTCATCTCGATACGCCAGAATTCAGACATTTATTAAGTAATACATTACTAGCTGATCACCAAGATCGTTTAATCAATTCTTTATTTTCTCATGATCTGTGCTTAAGAAAACAAACAATTGGTGAAATGGTAAATTATTTTATTACCTCCACTCAAATTATTCTGACTCATGAAGGTTTTGAAAATAATTTATTAAAATACAATTTAGCATTAATTCCAGAAGCCGCCGCCCTACTGACCTACTTAATGCAATGTATTTATCATAATGTGATCGACTCACAAGAAGCGCGTACGTTCGAATATGGAGGACAAACTGTCGTCTTGCGACTATTTGATGCCATCAGCTCAAATCCTGGTAGTTTATTGGATAATAAGAATCGGGTTCTGTTCAAACAAGCAGAGGATGAAACAGCTGCATACCGTGTTGTATGTGATTATTTAGCGAATATGACTGATGAATACGCCTACAGAATGCATGAGAGATTGTTTGGATTTAATACAAGAACAATTTTTGAGAGATTATAACCTAGGCTGTTACCTGAACTTTAGCGATTTCAAAAAATAGCCTTTAACTTAATGGCAATGAGGCTAGACCTGCCTTATTACCTTATGGATAGTTCTGATAGAACTCGGCCTCATCAAGCACATTGTTTTCTATCTTAGTTGTAGTACTAGGTGCGAATAGAGCGCTCTCAGCACTAAGAGGAGCAATCAATTGCCTTGAGCTCGTTTGTTGAACTAACCATTCTCTACATAAATTTTTTGTATTTTTATATCGCTGTGTGTTTGATAGGTTAGGAAGAAGATTAATTATAGCCATCATGATAAAGAAAAAACATTCCATATCAATATTTGAATTTTTATGATTTAACTCATCCTCTGCATTGGCTGTTTTTATCTTTGAGTTGATCCACAACGCACTAGAAACAAATAATGAAAACCCATATATACAAGTTTCAATCAATGTATTTCGCTGGCCTCTTCGGCTTTGATCATAGCGTTTGAAAGTACCCGTGATATCGTTCTGTTGTATGCTTTTTACAGCTTCATTGTGTATCCGTGCAGCCTGCTCTTCACAAGGCATAGAACATATTAATAATGTTTTGGATGGTTGGATTTTTTTCAAATCTAAGATTTTATTTTTCATAAATGGACAATATAAATACAACTATTGATTGTGCTAAAAATGGCGTCCCCAAGGGGGTTCGAACCCCTGTTACCGCCGTGAAAGGGCAGTGTCCTAGGCCGCTAGACGATGGGGACCTGGATCTTAACTACAAGTACAACATTTACAACTACTTACTTCAACACCAATAATGGCGTCCCCAAGGGGGTTCGAACCCCTGTTACCGCCGTGAAAGGGCAGTGTCCTAGGCCGCTAGACGATGGGGACCCTGAACATTTTCTCCATCAACATAATCGCATGTTGATGGTGGAGCTAGGCGGGATCGAACCGCCGACCTCTTGCATGCCATGCAAGCGCTCTCCCAGCTGAGCTATAGCCCCAAAATATGGTTCGAAGTTTAATGAGATGACCTAATTCTGTCAAGGTATTTTTATAAAAAAACTCCGTTACCCAACTATAACCACTTTTTAATTTTAAAATATTGATAAGGCAACCAACCTGATAACAGCATGAGCCCTATTGCAATAGGGTATCCAAAACGAAGTTTAAGCTCAGGAATAAGCACAAAATTCATGCCATAAATACTTGCAATGAGTGTGGGTGGAAGAAAAATAACCGCAGCAATAGAGAATATTTTAATGATATTATTTTGTTCGATGTTCACCATTCCCAGCGTGGCATCCAGTAGAAAATTAACTTTAGAGGTGAGAAAGTTAGCTTGATCGCTCAAGGCATGAATATCTTTTGTGAGCATTGCTAGTCGTAACCGCATGTCCTCATCAAACATTGACGAAGTAGCCTGCCCAAAAAAACCCAGTAAACGCTTAAAACTGACCAAACTTTCCCAGACTTTAGCAGTCAAATCCCCGTTGGAACCCAACTGTTGCAATAACTGCTTATAATCTAATTTAATCTTATCTGGTGACTGTCCTCGAAAAATGGTTTGTGAATAATCATCCAAGCAACGCCCAATCAATTCAGAAATATCCGCTAAACGATCAATGGTTGCTTCCAATAATGAGATCATTAAACAAACAGCATGAGTACTTTCAATAGAAAGCTTGGACAAATGAGAAATGAACAAAGAAAACGCCTGCGGTTCGATGTAACGCACCGTAACCAGCTTATTGCCTTTAAGAATCAAGGTAACTGCATCACTTTTAGGATCGTTCGAATCCGACTTAGAAATCATGGTTGCAGTCATAAAAATGCCCCCCTCCTCCTTATACAAGCGACTAGAAGGCTCAATTTCTTGCATGTCTTCTCGTGTTGGCAGCTCTAAATCAATAAAGTTTTTAATCATCAGAACTTCCGCCTTCGTTGGATGAAGTAAATCAATCCAAATGGCATCATGCAATAAATCTTGGTTCGTCAGCGTAATGACCTGCGGTTTAAGCGTACCTTGGTTTAAATAAGCAGTGATCATAGCGATTCCTATTAACATATCTTGAATAAGCATATTCCGCTCTATTACAAGATGCAAGACACCTGAGTACTATTAAGAAATGTGTTTCATTATTATTTATTCCACTGACTAGCATCCTAATTTTGTATCAAAAGCAACCTGGATTACACGCTTTGCCCCCTCCCAGCCTACTTTTGATTTTTTCTTAGCCTAATGTAATTTTTAAGGAGTAATTCCTAGAGGTGCTTCAGCATTTATACCATCATTAGAAACCTCTGAGTTAGGAGAACCTAAACTAACCAAAGTGGTGATCGAACGAGTCAGCAATGAGGCAAGACTATTAAAAAAACTTAATAAACCTAATATCGCGGAAATAATTGCAGTAAGAAGTGAAATGCCTGAAAATGCAAATGCTAAATTTGCACAATCTAGAGCCCGATTACCTTGTCCCTTATATCCAAACAAAGTAGCTCCCCCTGCAAACAGCAAACATCCCAAGCCTATAAGAGCAGCGAAAGGCGTAACAATTAAAGAAACAGCACTTAGAACTAGTCCATATGCTGGATAAAGCACAGGGGCTATTAGCTCTCCAGCGAGATGAGCACCATTTTTATAAGGTGTAAAAAAATTCATGCGTTTGCGATAAGTACTCCATCCTTTGCGAGAAATAAGTTTCGTAGTATCTAAAAAATGAGAAGAATAACCATCGAAAACCTCTCCAAACTCCTTCTCATTGACCAAACCCAACATATAGCCTCCAAAAATGAAAACAACTGGCGAATTGTAGCTCATAACCTCTGGATTTATCAAAAGAAAATACGGCCCGGCCTATTGAGATCAATGCGATTAAAATAAATATTTTGCCTTTTTTATAAGTTGGTCTTATAGTGTTGAAGTTTTTTACAACCTCTACTTAAAAGGACGCCTGACAGTGAGTAACCAACTGCTGCACGATCAAGGCGATTTGGATAAAGCGGTGAATTTAGTTAAAGAAAATTTTCCTCAAGCAGAACAATTCATTTGCAAATCCAAAGAATTGAATACGGATTGTTTTCTTACTGAGATAGCAGAATCTATTTATTTCAATCACCTAAACCCGTTGCAAGCGAAAAAACATTTAGTTAGCGCATTAAAAAACAGTAACGTAAGTGTGAGTAAAAAATTAGCTTTTATGATTGAAGAACTGCAAGACTCAACTTTAATACACTAACTGAACGTTAGTCATTTAAAAAAAACGGCTAACGATCTAACTAAAATACAGGGTTTTCTTGTACATTATTTGACACCAGACGAATGCATGGGTAAAATTTGCGCATAATATGCGGGGTTATATTTTATCAACTAATTTGGAATTTTATGTACCATCCTTTTGCTCAACTAAAAATACTCTCTCGACCTGATTCAGAGCTAGCTTCTCCTTCTCCAAGCCGATGGACTCCCAGGAATCCAGAAGTCTTATCATTTTTTGGTGCTTTAGAACTAGATGATAGCACTAAAAACAAAGACAATAGCGATGACAATGAGCTTGGTAAAATTTTTCCTGGTGATGCCATGGATACAGAGGCTCCTAGTCCCGCCTCTTCTACTGATAATGACCATTTAAGTTATGTTTTTTTTCGTGCTCTTCATATTATTCCAGAAGACACAGAAAAAGAGCTTAAACAACAGCTAGCAGCTTTAGTCGTACCAGAAGGCACGAGAAAAGCAACACCAGTACCAGAATATGCTCCAAGTCGCAAAAGAGGGTCTGAAAGTGATCAAACATTTTTTGAACATCCAAATAAAATGAGACGCACCACCTACGAACCTAGCGACTCAGCACTATCACTCAATCCACAATAGGGTATTTGATCAAACCTCTGGATAGAGGTTGCCCTGATTGCTTTTTAATCGTCGCGCAAATGCAAAAATTAAAATTAGACGATATCCTCTGAGCCCAACATCAGGAAATTAATGTTGTAAGATGGTTTTTTAATGCTATTAATGTGCTATAATTAAGCATTAATTTAACTTGGAGTATAATATAATGCTATTTACTATTACTGAAGCCTCAGACTGTCCTGTAGATTTTGGTTCGTTGAACGGGCTTGTAAAAAATGTTGCACATGTTCATCTAACATGCTCCTCTAAAAATGCTTTAATTAATTTAATCACAGAATTTGGTGCACATTCGAGAAATTCTGCTGACTCATATGAATCTCGTGCTCCTGAATTCTTTGCTGCCTCTAATAAAGGAACAGGACAAAACCAAATCAACAACCCTATTGTGCCGTATTTATTGGATCAAGATCATAGGTTTACAACAAATGAACAAGATTCTAAAATCAGCGGCGTATTTATAAACAAAGACGATCTTGAGACTATTAAAGGATATATAGGAAGAACCTTCCCTGGAGCAGATATAATTGACGGGAATGATGTACTAACAATGCACAATCGATAATAATTCAAGGACGTGGCGATGAGTTTTTTAAGCCCTAAGCTGGAAATCAAATGGGGTAGTCTCCATTAACAGCAACCTATATGCTGATATTTGTATTGTTTTGAAATAGGTGTGCTTTAAAAAAATAGTCTGATTGATATTTAACCTAACCGCACCTATAATTGAATAAAAAAATTCGATACCGAGGATTTCAATATGTTCCAAATTCAAAACGACATACTCATTAGCTACAAGGAAACACCAGATTCTCAGAGTGTGGATGGCGGTGAATTTGAGAGTCACAGGAGCTCAACCTCAATCACCATTCCTGAGGGGGTCACCAGCATTGGTGATGGGGCGTTTATTGGTTGCAGCAGCTTAACCTCAATCACCATTCCTGAGGGCGTCACCAGTATTGGTGATACGGCATTTGCTGATTGCAGCAGCTTAACCTCAATCACCATTCCTAGGAGCGTCACCAGTATTGGTTGTGCGGCATTTGCTGATTGCAGCAGCTTAACCTCAATCACCATTCCTGAGGGCGTCACCAGTATTGGTCGTGAGGCATTTGCTGATTGCAGCAGCTTAACCTTAATCACCATTCCTGAGGGTGTCACTAGTATTGGTGACTGGGCATTTTATGGTTGCAGCGACTTAACCTCAATCACTATTCCTGAGAGCGTCTCCACTATTGGTGATTGGATATTTAAAGATTGCAGCAGCTTAACCTCAATCACCATTCCTGAGGGCGTCACCAGTATTGGTCATGGGGCATTTTCTGGTTGCAACAACTTAAATTCATTAACAATTCCCTCAAGTGTGAGGGAGGTTGGTTTTGCTGCTTTTTCTGGATGCAACACAGAGCTCTTAAAATACGTCTGTCGTTTCCCTGTAGTATTCAATCGCATTGAGCCCAACACACAAGAGTATGGTAGAGTTGTCAGTGATTTTATTACAGAAAAATTAGCCCAGCTACACACCGCTCAAGCAACAAATCCTGAAGTGGTTCTTGAAATAAGAGAACCTGATGAAGCAAAATTATGTTTTTATATGATTCGTAATTTAATTCGTCAAAATAATGGTGCATTACGGGATGAGTTACTTTTTCTTATGAACATCCCTCAGGTAAAAGCCTTATTACATACCGCTGTCAATGAGGGTCAATCCAATGAGTTACTTCAGTTGGCATTAAGCATTGGTAATCAAGAGGCTGCTAGTCTTCTTTTAAATGTCCCTGCGGTTCTTGCGCTAGCCCAGGAAAATGGCATGTATGCGGGTATTGCAAAGGGAGGGTTAAATCTTCGACAACTAGCCCGAAATCGCGAGTCTGCGATGACCGCCTTGAGTGTCGGAGAAAGCAAGCGTCTTGAAAAGGCAATTGCTCACTACACACCAGCGATTGAAGACCTTGGTGGGAGTGCTGTGGTGATTGAGAGGCTTCTAGAGCATTTAAAGGCCCGTTATAAAGACCACCCTGCTATGCTGGTTCGTGATGACCAAAGTGAGCTGGAATTACCTCTAGACTGGCTAGGTGAAGAAGGCTTTGCAGCGCTTCTTCCAACCTTAACTGCAACAGAACAACAACGCGCCAAACAAGCCTATCATGTTCATCCAGACCATACAGCACTTCGCTATCTATCCAAACCTAATTATTGGATGGATGCACAGGCCTCCTATGTTTATGTCAATGATGCCCATACTGAACGATGGTCAACCTTTGAAGAATATAACCCTTTGATTGCGCTGATGTATCTGGCCGCAATTGATGAGGAAATCCCTGCTCTAAATGGTTATACCATTGAAACACGATTTGAACATTTTATTAATGAACTTTGCCATATTAACAGAGCGCATAATTGGGATGAGCGAAATCAAGCAGGTGCAGAATACGATAATACCAATCAAGGCGATAAACCTAGCTGCTACTCTGGTGTCAAACGACGCTTATTTCAATCCGTTTTGGGACATCCCCTGTTTCAACTACTTACTCTCGATATCATTAATCAAGAGCTAGATGGGTTTGTTCGTGCTTTTTTTGAACAACGGATTGATGAGACCAATGCGAATGCTCTACAGGAAGCTTGTAATCAATTGTTTATAGACGGCGCTCTTGAGGAAAAAAATGGGGAACTCTTAGCCACGCTGAATATTCCTGAAAAAGATCAAGAACAATTTATTGCATCCTTGCAAACCAAATACGGTGAAGCATTAGAGCCAGCTTTTCTCATTCAACTCCATACTCGTTTGCAGTTGGATGAGGAAACTCCTTTCCATGCCGTTCGCTTCGCTATCCCGGTGTCTCTCATGGAGTTGTTGGAGAAAAAAATCGCGGCCATTCCTAGCGCTCAAGCAAGTGCCTCATCCGCTGCTTTTTTTAAAGCGCCTTCGTCAGAGGAAAGCTCGCCTGACTCGGGGCAATCACCTGAATCGGGGCATGGCCTGACTTAGGGAAGTGGGAACTTTTAAGAAATAGTAATGGGGTCGCTTCGCTCCAGCTGTTGGATTTCGCTGCGCTTAACGCCAACCTACGTAAAAATTTAAAAAGAGATTGGGTGTGATCATCAATCAATGTAGGTTGGTGTTAAGCGCAGCGAAACCCAACAGCTGGAGCGAAGCGACTTCCTTAAAAGTTCAAGCTCTGGCCGCGTAACCGTTCTACTCTAGCACCGCTTAATTTTTTTTGAAAATAAGTTTTTTTAGAAACAATTGGATTGAATAATGCTCGTTTTTATTATAATTCCTTGACACCCCTATCAAAAATGATTAAAGTTTGATCATAAGTAAGTCTTTATATTTTATTTTACAATTGGAATCTTAATGGAAAATAGTTTAATCAGGTCAACAAGCACCTCTCGGTCGGATTCAGGACTGGCTTTTTCTGCCTCAAGCCGATGCACTCCACTTTTAGCCGCATTCTCTATTTTTAGAACTGTGGAAGATGAAAGTGATGACATGGACGTGAGTGAAGATGAGAATCACAGCATGGACATTAGCGAAGACGAGGAGCTCTCTGAAATTTTTAATCAAAGCGAGAGAAGCGCCGGACCAGCTACTCACCGTCTTGAGACTGAAGCACCTTTTAATGAGCTTTTTTTTGAGGATCTTAATCTTGAGTCTGAAGATAACTCAAAAGAAGAGGAACTTAGGCATGGGCAGGCTGGTTTTCTGCCTTTACCAGGCTCAAGAAAAACAAACCATATGCCAGAAAGTACTCCTAGACGTAAAAGAAGCGCTGAAACTGATCAAACATTCTTTGGCAATCCAAATAAAATGAGGCGTACTAGTTACGAACCTAGTGTCTTAGAGCTATCACACAATCCATAATAGAGTATTGGACTAAACCTTTGGATGAATGGCTCTCCATTGATTCAAAGGTGAATGCTTGGGGTTAGCCATTTTGTCTGCAGGAAGATAAAATGTCTGCTCCAGTAAATGCTGTCCGCTAAGTGCCGCATGGGATACCTGATCAGTGAACACAATCCAAGTACTTTGTGCAGGAAAATCTACTTGTGTTTTTTCAACCTCTGCTTGATAAGCATCATCTCGCTTCATCGTATCATGCAAGTGCAACATGTAGTGATCATAAGGTGGGCGTAATTTTTTTGTGGCTTTGATTAACTTTAAAAGATGAGCCTTTATTTTGCTATAAGGTGGTATTTCAGGGGAAAAACGGGCAAGGACTTTTGGAAAAGGTTCGCCAAGATTCCATACGCGTGGTTCATTATTGGGATTAATATTACAAAAAACCCGCAAAATTCTTAATCCATTAACAGGGCTGGCAGAAAATGAATCCACATGCAAACGTGTATCATCTTTTCGTTTGGAACTAACCCGTCCATCAATTTGTGCAGGTCTAAAGCTTGTTCTTCCCCATTGTAAATGCGGAATATAAGAAGGTAGTGTCTGTTCAATTAATTGATATGCAAAATCAGCATAACCGTGCATCATCTGGATGAGTTTAGCGTCCAAGCCTATGATTTCTCTTTTATAAGCGCTTAAGGCCTTGCGTGATCTATCATAACTGATGTTTTTACGACTACCATCTAAAATTGTTTCAGATAACAAATTAGGGTCCACATCAGAAAAAGTGTGCTCAGGAAAAAATAAGACCTTCCCATCCTCTACGAAATCAATACAATCTTGTTGATTAATTTCATCCATGTTTTGTGCTAATAAATAAGAGTTCATTCTTTTACCTTAATCAATAAATACTGATACCGTACTTTCCTATGAATTGTCCATGGTTTGCTTTTTTTGTCAATATTGTTTCAAAAAATCAGTGAGCCTTATAGTGCTGTAGGTCATTCATCAAGCCCTTTAATTTGAAAAAGCCAAATATTGAGCAGCATTATTAATAACTTGACAATATTTAATTATTGCTTAAAATTTGAATACCTAAGTAAATTTTAAATCTTACCCATCCCAGGAGTTTTTATGCTTAAATTTTTTCCAAACAAAGAGAATAACACCCCAAAAACTGAAGGAAATGATGAGTTGGCAAAAAAATTAGCCGCTCAAAAACCACAGTTTCTAAGAAAAACCTCTTCACGCGATCTAAATACAACGCTGGATACGGTTAATGAAGGCCATAATGAAAACGCGCCCCCTTCTCCATAAACACCGAACACACCCATGCCCCAAGATAGTTATCTATCTGGGGCAAATACTGCCAATACACATCCCCTCATTTTAAGATAAACTAATACTCATCGTTTGTGACAAGAGATAACCCTATGTCCCTGTGCCCTTGCAGTTCACAAAAAGCTTATAAAAATTGCTGTGGTCCATTCTTAGAGCAAAAACAACTCCCCCAAACTCCCGAGCAACTTATGCGCTCGCGATATACTGCTTACAGTTTGGCGCGCATTGATTACATTAAAAAGACAATGAAAGACAATGCATTAATTGGATTTGATGAATTAATAGCAGAAAAATGGGCTAAAAGTATTACCTGGTTAGATTTAAAGGTTATACTGGCACAGCCGACTGACTCCGACATTGGTTTTGTAGAGTTTATTGCGCGTTTTATAGAGCAGGATCAAATAAAAAAAATTCATGAGACAAGTGAGTTTCAAAAAGAAAATGGCTGCTGGTTTTATGTCAATGGCATCAATCAGCAAGAATCCCTTAAAGCCACTAAAATAGCCCGTAATAATCCCTGCCCATGTGGGAGTGGTAAAAAATTTAAAAACTGTCACGCTAGGATTTCTATATGAATGGTAATATATTACTCAATATTTTTATTTTTCTTGCTGCAGCCAGCATTATGGTTCCAATTGCCAGTCGCTTTAAACTGGGTTCCGTATTGGGTTACCTTATTGTAGGAATACTTATAGGTCCATTTGGTTTAAAGTTAATTGGTAACTCGCAGCAAATTATGCATTTTGCAGAATTTGGCGTGATCATGATGTTATTTCTCATTGGCTTGGAGCTCGAACCCTCCATGCTGTGGAAACTACGAACATTAATTGTAGGCTTAGGTGGTTTACAAGTTATTTTGACCACCTCTTTATTGGCTGGTATTGGGATCATGTTAGGTTATGATTGGCGCCCTACCCTGGCGATAAGTATGGCCCTAGCTATTTCCTCTACTGCCTTAGTATTACAAATGCTGCAAGAAAAAAATTTGTTCAAAACAGCTGAGGGCGAAGCATCTTTTGCTGTCTTGTTATTCCAGGATATTGCCGTCATTCCCATTTTAATTATTATTCCTTTATTGCAATTGAATAGCCATATTGAAATCAATCTAAGTGAAAGCGCCTTCATTCTTAACCTTCCTAGATGGGCACATGCACTTTTAGTAACCGGCGCTATTGGTTCCATTATTTTTATCGGTCATTATTTATCACGTTATTTATTCTTGATGATTGCCAAAACAAACCTCCGTGAAGTCTTTACTGCTTTTTCTCTTGCATTAGTCGTAGGAACAACCTTATTAATGAATTTAATTGGTGTCTCCCCAGCCTTAGGTGCCTTTATTTCTGGTGTAGTATTAGCTAACTCTCAATACAAACATACTGTGGAAGCAGATATTCAGCCTTTTAAAGGATTATTACTCGGATTATTTTTTATTTCAGTCGGCATGGGGATGGATTTTTCGCTTTTCTCTCAACAAGCCACTTTAATTATTGCGGCTGTAGTTGTCTTAATAATCATCAAGGCAGCCATTCTAATTTTCTTAGGCCGTTTTTTTGATTTAACTAATTTTCAAGCGATAGGTCTTGCTTTTGCACTATCCCAGGGAAGTGAGTTTGCTTTTGTTTTGTTTCAGTATGCCGGTGCAACCCAAGTCATTAATCAGACCACTGCAGGATTTTTTACACTAGTTGTTGCTTTATCTATGCTAGCTACACCCTTTTTAATGTTGCTTTACTATCGCCTTATTTTGCCAAGCATTATGAATCGATTACCCGAACAAAATAATTACGATTCAATTAATGAATCCAATGATATTATTCTTGCAGGGTATGGGCGTTTTGGACAAATTATTGGTCGTTTTCTTAATGGTGAGAATATCAAGATAACGGTATTAGAAAATAATGCAGAGCAAGTAGAGCTACTAAGAAAATTTGGTTACTTTGGTTATTTTGGGGATGCGAGTCGTCTGGATTTATTAAAAGGTGCCGGTGCAGAACATGCCAAATTATTGATAGTCACTGTAGGAAACGCGGAGGCTAATCTAAAAATAGTGCGCTTGGCCAAAAAGGAATTCCCCAACCTAAAAATATTCGCTCGCGCTCGTAATCGTCGCCATGCTTATGAATTACATAAGCTAGGGGTTGATTATTTTATTAGAGAGGTCTTTGAGTCGTCATTAACCATGACAAAGCAAGTTATGAAATTTTTAGGTTACAAGCCCGAAGAGATTGAAAAGAAAGCCCAAGCCTTTGAAGAACATGACGAGGCTACCTTGCTGCAATCCTTTGAATTCTTCGAAAAAGAAGGCGATTTTATTAACTTTTCTCGCCAAGCCAAAGGTGAGTTAGAGCGAATTCTTCGTTCAAACTAGGCTTGGTTAATATTTCTACTATCTTGGGCGAAATATTAATAAACATTAAGAAGCAGGATTATTTATGATCAATTTTCAGGAAATATCTTTAAACACTTTTCTCAGTGACTATTGGCAAAAAAAGCCTTTAGTCATCAAGAATGCCATCCCTCATTTTATTAATCCTGTATCTGCAGATGAGTTAGCAGGCCTGGCCCTTGAAGAGGATATTGAAAGCCGGATAGTCTACGAAAAACCCAATCAAAATTCTGCATGGCATTTAAAACGTGGCCCATTTTTAGAAGAAGATTTTAATCAGCTACCACCCACACATTGGACATTATTGGTACAAGGAGTGGATAGGTTAGTCCCTAAAGTTTATGAATTGCTAGATCTTTTTAATTTTATCCCCCAATGGCGTATTGATGACATTATGATTAGCTTTGCGACACCTCATGGCAGCGTAGGTCCGCATTATGATAATTACGATGTGTTCTTGTATCAAGCTCAGGGACGACGTGAATGGTCATTAACCACCCAAGAATGCCATGAAGACAACCACATTCCAGATCTTGAATTACGCATTATGAATCGATTTGCTGTTGAAGAAAAAATAGTGCTTGAAGAAGGTGACATGCTTTATTTACCACCCCATGTGGGTCATTATGGCATCTCACTGTCTAAAGAATGCATGACTTACTCCTTTGGCTATCGAAGCTATCAGGGTCAAGAAATATGGGATAGTTTAGGTGATTATTTATCTGAAAAAGAGGCTTTTAAAGCCTTATACCAAGATCCGGATTGGTCTCATTTAAAAGAGACCTCCGAAATTACTGAACCGGCATGGAAGAGCGCTCAAAATTTACTTCATCAATTAATTGATGATGAGAAAATAATGAAATCCTGGTTTGGGTGTTTTGCCACACGTCTTGATCAAGGTGCAGAGCAACAATTACCTTTTCCCTTAGAGGAGGAGGAGTTGATTCCCTTGCCTAACTTTATTGACGAGCTTAAAAGCGGTCTTAATTTAATTCGTGATGCCTCATGCCGTTTCGCCTATTGCGACTCTCAATTATACATTAACGGCTGCGAATGGAATGTTGATGGCGTTTCTCTAGAACTAATAAGTTATATTGCCAATCATCGTCATTTATTGCATCCATATTTTAATGACTTTTTAACTCAAGAAAAGAATCAGTTGTTTCTCTTTGAGTTATGGAAATTACAATGGTTACAAATTGAAGAAATCTAGGATTGCTGGTTAAATTGATTTACATGGCATATAGTTAGAGAGATATTATAACAAGGATAAATCATGAAAAAAATGATTCTCGTTTTTATGATGGTTGCTGTTTCAGCCGTATTAAGCAACTGTTCGAGTAACTCCTGCTGCGGCACTTGTGTCAGTGAATGCTCTGGTAGCAATAGTTATACAGGAAATTGGTATTAAGTCTAAAAGCAGCTTGGATTACGCTTTGCTGCATTCAAGCTGCCTTTCGTGGCCAATAAATCCACTTAATTTGATCACTAAATAGTGTCATTAAGGCACCTATTAATATTAAAACCATCCCTATCACATTCCTCATCTGTAAGGTTTCGCCCAATAAAAGCATACCAAAAAAAACTACAAATACGGGTTCTAAAACAGATAAAATAGATGTTTTTTCTGAGCTAATATACTCCAAACTATAGAACATTAATAAAATAGGAATCACTGTTGCAATCAGCGCTATTCCGAATAAATGCATCCAAATAATGGGTGATGAAGGGATAATAAACGTATTGCTCACCAAGGAAATAACCAGGCTAGTCACCATACAGCCTAAGCAAACCATTAAGGTAGACATATGAGGTGATAGTGTGTTTCTTTTGCTAACAACTACATAACCGGCATAACAAAATGAAGACACCACACTCAAAAATATTCCCCATAAATTAAATGATACGTCCTCAAAATCAACAAGAAAGAACATGCCCGTGAAAATTATACTAATAGCCAGATAATATATTTTCGGGATGGTCTGCTTATAAACCAAAAAATTAAGCAACATAACAAAAAGAGGATAGGTAAAAAGAAGCACCATCGCCAAACCAGAGCTAATGTATGCGCAGGCTAAAAAATACAACCAAGTAGAAATGCCATAATAAAAAACACCCGATAAAAAAGCACTCAACATTTGAGGATAATCATTTGTTGTTTTTTTTATCTGAGGTAATAGAACAATAAAAATGAGCAGGCTTGCAATAAAAAATCGCCAAAATAACATGGTTTCAGCCGATAGATGCCCATGAATTGCGCTAACGCCAAAATAGCCAACCAAACCGTAAGCAAGGCCTGATAAGATAGCATAAGCTGAGCCGCGATGTTCTTGATTCATGATATCTAACCACCAGAAAAAACCGAGAAAAAATGAGTAATTATTACTACAAAAGTAGTGTATCATTCTTTCAACGAGAAGAATATGTTGAAAATATAAGACACATAGTGTATTATTTGGGCACAAAATTCAAAGGCGTTAATTATGATTCGTTTTTTGCTATTGCTTGGCTGCTTGCTTTCTACACAGGTCTATGCGGAAACTAACAGCTGTTCTGAACACCAATGTATCGCTGTAGTCGACGCAGGAAGTACAGGCTCACGACTCCATATTTTTTCCTACGATTTAGATGAAACCAATACCCCTATTCATATTTCTGAAATTTGGGTTAAAAAAACCACCCCTGGGTTCGCAACGATCGAGGCGAAACAAAACGCTATCAATGATTACATGAGCCTGCTTTTTGCAAAAGCTCCAGTTAACAATATACCGGTCTATTTCTACGCGACAGCGGGTATGCGTTTAGTACCACAAGCCAAACAAAAAATATATTACAACTCCTTAAAAAACTGGTTTTTAAACCAACCTTGGCAGCTTATGGAAGCAAAGACCATTCAAGGCGATCATGAGGCATTATATGATTGGCTTGCTGTCAATTATCATTTAGACACCCTAAAATCTCCCTCTAGCCCAACAGTAGGAGTAATGGATATAGGCGGGGCTTCGGTACAAATTGCCTTTCCCATAGAAAACACTTCATCTGCAACTAAGGGTTCACAAGTCAATCTCAATCTTTATGGCCAAGATATTCATTTATTTGTTCATAGCTTTTTAGGGTTGGGGCAAAATGAAATGACCCATCAGCTCCTTGATTCAACCGCCTGTTTTTCCGATAACTACCCTCTTCCCGATGGCACATCAGGCCAAGGCAATGCATTAGAATGTGCTCAAGAAATTGGATCATTGATTAATGGCGTACATAAAACCAAAATTATCGTGCAAGCATTGCTTGCTGAGCACCCTATCTCTACCTGGTATGCCATTGGTGGCATGTCCTACCTGGTAAACAGTAAACCTTTTGAATTCCAAAATAATGAATTAACGGCTCAAGAATTACTTCAGCAAGCAAATAATCTAGTTTGCCATCAATCATGGGATGATCTAAGCAATCAATTTCCTAATAATGAATACCTTGATATCTATTGCCTCCTACCTTCTTTTTACTATGCATTAATGGTAGATGGATATGGATTATCACCTAGTCAAAGCGTACATTATGTACCCGCAACCAAAGATCTGGATTGGACTTTGGGTGTGGTATTACATCACAAGAAAATTATTTCATAAGCAAATAGCCTGTTTGCAAGAAAAGGTAATCCGGGAATTCAGCGCCACTGATCCCGGATCAACTTCTCGCCTCATCTAGGCGATGATTTACTGCCATTAAACTAAAGAAATGCTGCTTAAAATGGTTAATTTTATTTCATTCCGCATGATTTTCTTTACTTTCAACCATGCTGCCTATAAAATATACTTATATATTATTTTAAAACGCAGATTGCCGCTATCGTTGCAATAGCAAATGCTGAAGCCCTTATAAAGTCACCTAATTTTTGATGTACATATAATAGGACAATCGTATGGACTTAAAGAACATAGAAGATATTGATACCTTAAAAGCTGGCTATGATAAGCTCAACTGGTTCAAAAAATTATTTTTCCCTAGACTGCTCAAAGCGAATTTAACTAAATTTAGTGAGGAGCGATCAGAGGAAAATGCAGTTAATGTTTACCGTGCGTTTGAGAATAATACGTGGAAAATCCAAAAATGGCTTTTTTCATGCCTTCGTGTATTTGCTAACTCATTGATTAACTTAGCGTTTCAAGAAGCGGCTATCACCACTGCAACACATAATGTTCCTCAAATGAATGGCTTGCTGAACAATCCAAAAAAAGTGCAACCTAAACCAACGGATTCGGTTGCACCAATAAAATCAGGTGCATCAACAGTCCCTATGCTAAAAACATACCCTGCACCGTTTTCATTTCAACTAATACCCAATAAGCTTGTTGATCGCCATATAGGACAATGCAATTTACAAGGTTTATTTTCCAAAAAAACTGGCTTCTTACTATTTCAGGCTTTTTACAAATCCCCGAAAGATGCAGAATTTTTATTTGATAAGCTTGTAGGTATTAGAGCTTTGTTAACAGGAACTGAAAACCCTGAATCAGCCCAAAAAGTACAAAAAAAATTCATGCATGTTTTAGAGGTATTTAAAATACCTCCAAGAGAGATTGTCTTCACTGGGCAATTCGATCAAATAATGAGTGCTCTTTGCAATATATGCGATCAAGTATCTGATGTTTTTCACGATCCAGCTGCATTCAATAACTTGCTAGATAAGCCGGATATTTTTCTGCATGAAACTACCATTCAGATTTGGAAGGAAAAAATATCTCCTCAGATATTTAATGAAATTCTTGCCATTGCAAATGCTCCAGGAACAGATGAGAGGCGACGAGAAGCAATATTAGACGTTATTGCACAGAGGGCCAAGGAACCTTCAAAGTATCACCGCTATTAAGTTACACCAACACACGTCCCGCGACTTCTCCGCGGGATCCAGGCGCTGTGCCACAGTCATGGCAATGGGCAAAAATCAGTTTAATTCATCTAAAGAAAAATCAAACTCGTTAAGCGCCGGAGATTGTTTATAAAAGGAACTTAAGGCGTCTCGAAATTTTTGTGCACGTGAGGATAAACCGGTATGACAATGATGAATTACTTGCTCATACACAGCCCGTTTAAAATCATCAGTATCCGATGCATCTCCATTCAAATTATCTGCACTCACGTAAAATTTATGTCCTGAAGCTTTGGAAAGAATCCATTCCATCGCTTGAGGTTTTACTTCAACGCGTTGAAATAAGGCTTGCTGCTCTGCATTTCGTCCATCGGGCATATACCAATAACCAAAATCAACTAATTTTCTTCGCTCCTCACCCGCAATCAACCAATGAGAACACTCATGCAATGCGCTGCTAAAAAAACCATGAGCAAAAATAATCGCATTAAAATCTTGTTGTTTATCAACAGGTAAATAAATAGGTTCGTTATCGCCTTTTACTAATCTGGTGTTATAATCCGCGCCGAAACATGCGTCAAAAATGGTTATCAAATCTTCGTAATGATGCACAAATACCTTTTTTAAAGCTAAATCCAACAATAATTGTGAATTTATACTAATATGTTTAATGAGTCATCATTTTTTTATTGGTTTAGACTTTATCAATTTCGACTAACAATAAGAATGAGAAAAATATGGTTTTTTACCAAGCAGGAAAATTGATTAATAAATTTCGCTGGCCAATTATTATCCTGTGGCTTGCCGTCATTTTAATCTGTATTCCATTTTTGCCTCACATTATGACACCATTTAAAACCACTGGTTTTATAGACAATAATTCCTCTAGTGCCATAACGAATGATTTCTTAAATAAAAAATTTGGTTACGATGGTAATAATAAATTTTTGGTTCTTTATTATAGCCCCAAGCTTTCAATGTCAAATCCTTTGTTTTTAGAAAAAATAAAACGATCTTTAGCCGATTTAGATAATTTCCCAGTTAAGCATGACATTATTTTACCTTATGAAAAACAACTGGTATCTAAAGATAAACACACAGCTTATGCTGTGATCATTATTAAAAGCAAAAAACCAATAAATAATGAGTTAGTCACGCAATTAAAAGACTCGATAAAAAAACCAACGAATATGACCATGAAAATTGGCGGTGAGCCACTTTTTGTAGAGGCCGTGACGCATCAGACACAAGTAGACCTATATAAAGCAGACGTCATCGCGGCACCCATAGCCATTATCACATTAATCTTTGTTTTTGGATCATTGGTAGCAGCCATCTTACCCATTATTTTAGGTGGAGGCTGTGCCTTAATTATCCTGAGCACACTTTACTTTTTTGGGCAACACGTTACCCTTTCTGTATTTACCATCAATATCGCCTTATTATTGGGGCTTTGTCTTTGCTTGGATTACTCTTTATTTTTTATCAACCGTTTTCGTGATGAATTGAAAAATGGCTTAAGTGGTAGTGAGGCCATTGCAGTCACACAAGCTAGCGCTGGCAAAGCCATTTTCTTTAGTGGCTTGGCTGTTTTTGTAAGCTTAAGCGCCTTATTTTTATTCCCTATTAACATCTTATTTTCCGTCGCTGTGGGTGGATTAGCCGCCGTATTTTTTGCTGTATTAATTTCTACTATGCTTTTACCTGCGATTCTTGCTGTTCTAAAAACAAAAATTAATTTATTTTCTATCCATGTTAGAAAAAATAACGGCTGCGATTTCAGCTGCTGGCGCTGGTTAGCAGAACGCGTAGTTCATAGACCTTACCTGTTTTTTACCATCATTCTGGCTCTATTATTAATCTTAGGTTATCCCTTCTTATCAGTAAAATTCAGCATTTCAGATTATCGAATTTTCCCTGAAAACTCACCCAGCCGTAGCTTTTATGATATCTACGCTGAAAAATTTAATATTCAAGAATTAACCCCGATTCAATTGGTGATACGATCCACTTCATCTCCCATTTTATCCCGCAATAACCTTTCGAAAATAGATAATTTAGTCAAAAAATTAGAGAAAAATTCGGCTATCAAAAAAATAACTGGCATCATTAGTAGTGATTCAGACATGACGAAAAGCCAATACTATACCCTCTATCATACACAGCAGAGCCTAGATGATGTGCATATCAAACAACTTCTAGCCACAACCACTCTTGAAAATTTAACCATACTCAATATAGTGAGTAAGTATTCCACAAACTCACCTGAAACAAAGAAATTAATTACTAAGTTACAGCATCTTAATCCTATCAATGGATTAAAATTCCAAGTCACAGGGGTTGCTGTCAGTAATATCGACGTGTTGCATGCTATTTATAGGGTGCTCCCCTATGCCATTGTTTGGATCATGGTCTTTTCTTACCTGATACTTTTAATTTTATTACGATCTGTTTTTTTACCATTCAAAGCCATTATTATGACCTTATTAAGTCTTTGTGCGGCCTATGGCGCCTTGGTTTTTGTATTTCAAGATGGGTACTTCTCTGAGCTTTTGAATTTTGAGCCGCAAGGGATGTTGGATATTAGTTTACTGGTGATTATCTTTTGTGCCTTATTTGGCTTCTCAATGGATTATGAAGTCTTTTTATTATCTCGTATTAAAGAAGCTTATCAAGAAACTCAAGATAATAATCAAAGTATCATTTTCGGCATTGAAAAAAGTAGTCGCATTATTACCAGTGCGGCACTGATTGTTATTGTGATTTGTGGTTCGTTTTTGGTCGCTGATGTGTTGATGGTCAAAGCGTTTGGATTAGGCATTGCAGTTGCTATTTTTATCGATGCCTTTTTGATACGCAGCTTTTTAGTACCCGCAACCATGGCGCTATTTAAAACATGGAATTGGTATCTGCCTAAATGGCTAGATCGCCTATTACCTTAACTATAAATAAGAAAAAATGGATATCAAAAATACAATACCCGAGTTCATTGAATTATATGCCAGGGAATTTCCTGAGCACAAAGCCATAGTGTGTGGGAAGCAATCCCTTACCTATCGTCAAGTCAATCAAAAAGCCAATCAATTAGCGCATTATTTAAAAAAAATAGGGATAGCACCTAATGCCCCTATCGCGCTGTGTTTAGAACGCTCTGTTGATTTTCTTATTACTATTCTTGCTATTTTGAAAGCTGGAGGGGCTTATTTGCCACTCGATGTGGCTCAACCTACTGATCGCTTGCTGTTTTTATTAAAAGACAGTCAGGCTCCAGTTTTAATTACCCAGTCTGTCTTAAAAAAACAATTTATTACTTATGAAGGCTCATTAATCTGTCTTGATGTAGATGAAAAAAAAATAGGTAAAGAATCCATACAAAATTTAGAAGTTCTGATTAACCCAGAGCATTTGGCTTATATAATTTATACCTCTGGCTCAACTGGCGCCCCTAAAGGGGTATTAATTGAGCATAGATCCGTCATTAATTATTGCGAATGGTTTGCACAATACAGCAAGGTATCTGCACAAGAACGCATTGACTTTTCCTCTAGCCCTATTTTCGATATGACAGTATCGGTTTCTATTGTGGCACTAATGTTAGGACTTACAATCGTATTATGTGATGATGAAGTCAAAAAAAACCCTAAACGATATCTTCAACATCTAGCCAATGCTCACATCAGCCTATTAAAACTTACACCCAGTTATTTTAAACTTCTGGTGCAAGAAACAAAGCAGCATTTTCGTCCTCTACCTGATTTAAAAGGAATGGTATTAGGAGGGGAAAATTTAGCTGCTGCAGAATGCAAAGAATGGCTACAACTTTATCCTGAACACATTCTTTATAATGAATATGGCCCTACTGAAGCGACGGTAGCTGTGTCAGTACATAAAGTATCTCTAAAGAGTCTTCCTGAATTACAAACCAATGTACCCATAGGCAAAGCAGGCACGAACATGAGCACTATCATTCTAGATAGTGATCTTAACCCTGTAGCGGATGAAGAGTCAGGAGAGCTATTTATCGGTGGGATATGCCTTGCGCGAGGCTACTTAAATCAACCTGAATTAACTCAACAAAAATTTATTCAAGATCCATTCCAAGCATCTCATAATTTGCGCTTATATAAAACAGGCGATTTATGTCGCAAACGTGCTGATGGCATTATTGAATATCTAGGACGCATTGATGATCAAGTAAAAATACGCGGCTTTCGTATCGAGCCAGGAGAAATAGAAAAACATTTGGCCAGGCATCCCGCGATTAAATCAGTCGCAGTAGTTGCCCAAAAAGATCGATTCGATGAACAGCATTTAGTTGCCTACTACATTTTAAACGATTTAAACTCAACGATTACTTCGAATAAAATCCAAGAATTTTTACAGCGGCATCTACCTAACTATATGATTCCTAACGTCTTTATGAAGGTGGTCTCCTTACCCCTTACCCCTAACGGTAAATTAGATAAAGCCGCATTACCTTCACCGCAATTTGAAGCGAGTCAACACTACATAAAGCCCTCCTCCGCCTTAGAAAAAAAACTAGTAAGAATGTGGGCTGAAGAATTAAACGTTGATCGTATTGGATTAAATGATAATTTTTTCGAATTAGGTGGCCACTCCCTGTCTGCAGCCAGAATTGTCTCAAAGATAAGCCATGAATTACAAAAAAACATTACTCTGTATGATTTTTACAAAACAGCGTGTATTAAAAAATTAATCCCAATCATTAAACGTACTAAAAAAACAACCAAAGAAAAAAACACCTATAATTTAAAAAAATACAATGAAGTTAACTCATACCCGCTTAGTGATTTTCAGTTTTTATTATGGATGTCGAATACCTTTGAACCTCGGGCTAAAAAATTAAATATTGTTGCAAGAAAACGCTTGCAAGGACGACTTAATATAATAGCGCTGGAATTTGCATTTCAGGCTGTTTTAAAAAAACATGAAGTATTAATTTATCGTATCTTAAAATTTAAACCCGAACAAAAAGCACGGAAAAACTTATTCTTTCAATTAATCGAAAAAAACATTCTGTCATCAGAAGAACATGATATTGAAAAAGAGCTCGAATTATCGATGAATCAACTCATTGATTTTCATCCATGGCCAAAGGATAAACCGTTAATTATTGGTCGATTGTTTCATTTAAAAAATGATACAGAGGAATTACAAATTTGCATGCCTCATCTCATATCTGATCATGCCTCTATTGAAATTTTATTTTCAGATTTATCCAAATTCTATCTTCTGTATCACTCTCAACCCATCGAAGAAATTAAAACAGATAGCCATTATAAGAAATATATATTTACAGAGCGTAATACCATAGAAACAGCCTTAGATAAGGATATTATTTTTTGGGAAGACTATTTAAAAGACACCTCATTATTTGCCTTTCCAGAGGAATACATCGTCAAGGACATGAAAGCAGCCCAACATCCTTATTCAACTTATGCAGAAATTCCAAAAAGCGCCTTAAATAATTTAAAGTCATTTTGTGAGTTAAATCACATCAGTATTAATAATGGCTTATGTGCCGTACTAGCCCTAGCCTTACGTGAATGTTGCAACACCAACCAGAATGAAACTCCCTACACGCTAATGAATATCATTAAATCAACTCGAGAAAACCCCATTTATGATCATTCAATTGGATGTTTTCTTCGAGTAGAACCTATAAAAATCAATCTAAATAATAAGTTATCTTTAGCGGAATTAGCACAACAAATACATCAGTCCACTATTGATACCAGTAACTACCAGCAGTGCTCTAATTTAATTAAATTCAGCTCTGCCAGTACCTTTAATCAAAAAAGAAAAATTTACCAATATTTACTTGATTTATTAACCCCTCTTTATACAAAATTACTACAAATACCGCCTGTGTATCGTAAAATACTAAAGCGATGCGGAGGTCGGTTAATTTCATTCAAACGGACCAATCATTTTCTTATTAATCTTAATGTGAGAAGTAATTTTATTTCTGAGGAAAGCAAAGAAGATCCCGCATTTGGCTTAAAATTAGAGCCCATTCAAAACTATCAAGAAGAATTATTAGCAATTGATTCTGTTTTTGAAGCATGCTTTTTCTGTGATGATAATAAAAAGACCCATTATTTGGTAATTTCAGCTAATTTAAAACCGGAATTTAGGGCGCGTATCACCCAACAAGTGATTCAGATTATGAGCAAAAAGGTCTTTGAAACCAATCTTTCATTATTGGAAAAAACATAAAGACTCTATTAAAAAAATTTTAAATTAGTACAGACAAAGAGATAGGAAAAAAATCAGGCTTTTGATAGATATTAAAGTCTTTTTGCAGCTTTATTTGTTTTCTGATACATTACTCTTCCTAACTCTAATTAATTAAGGCGTTACTCAATGATGCGGAAATTTTTTGCTGTGCTTCTCTGTTTTTTCAGTGTTTCAGTATTCGCAACGTGCAATACAGCTCTTCCTACTGATAACCCTGGTTTTTGTGCTTCTTTTAAACCTGTTGCAAGTTGCCATTGCATTGCCTCAGGCTTGCCTGCTGTTATGTGTCAGGATATGAATATACTTTATGCTAGAATGGTGAGTGTATTTGGCTCCTTGAGAAAAGCTTGTGAATATCAAAAATACACTACCACTCAAGATTGCATGGATAATTGGAATTGCTACCGTTCAGGTGGTATTGATTCTCGCGGAAGAATATGTAGCTCTACACATAACGCCTGCCAATAGTATTTGAGTAAGTTGGGCTTTGGCCCAACTTTTTTTAGGATAATCCCTTTTTTAGGATGAAGAGTATTTTATTGTGATTGCTAATAAATCAAATTATTTTCTATTCCCTTTTCTTTTCTTATTTCTTACCAATACGTTTAGCCAAACCACAACGAAAAATCCAGGGTATCATCCTTTTTACGCGGGATTTATTGCCGGTTATGGTTCTACTACCTGGGAAGGATTAATCCCAAACGAACAAAATCAAAGCATCGCCCTGGCAATGTCCACGCCTATAGAGGCAAAGGAGGGTGGCTCTACTTGGGGATTGCTAGCAGGCTTTGAATTTAATCCTTATTTTGCTATTGAAGGAAATTATACACGCTATCCTGATGCAACAATTTATTTTGATCCTTTGAGCATATATAGTTTTACGCATGAAGGCGCAGAAAAGTTTACTACAGAAACAGAAAGCATCAGCTTAATGGGTAAAATCATGGTGGTTATTCCTAATACCAACTGGAGAGTTTTTTCCAGTGCTGGAGTCGCTGCATTATACCGTACTGATGCACTTGTAGAAGATTGGCGTAGTACACCTACGTTTAGTGCAGGAATAAATTACAGGTTTACTGAACGTATCATGGGAGAGCTTGTAGCAAATTATACAGCTGGTTTTGGCGAATCGATCCTCAGCCCTGTAGATAGTTACTTCCCCTTTCTTTATTCGGTCACCGCTCATCTAGCCTATAGACTTTAGGCTAGATTGAGGGCGTATAAACTGCTTGCTTTGCAAGAACATGAAACTCGTGTAACATGATTTTATTATGTCTAATAACTAGAAGAATCATGCGCTTAATTTTAATGAACCTTTTTATGGCAAGCAGCTTATTAGTTACCGGTTGTGTCACTAAAGGAACAAATCCCGCAGATCCTTACGAAAAATTTAACCGTAAAATATATAAATTTAATAACACATTCGATAAGATACTTTTAAAACCTCCTGCAAAACTATATAAAGCCATTCTTCCTTCCCCTGTCCGAAAAGGGGTAAATAATTTTTATAATAACCTAGATCTTATTCCTACCGTAGGTAATGACCTCTTACAGGCCAAGGGAAAATGGGCTATTAGAGACACTTGGCGTTTTCTTATTAACTCAACCTTAGGAATAGGCGGAATACTAGATCCTGCGCAAACATTTGGCTTACAACCACATTCTAATGATCTTGGTCTGACGTTAGCTAAATGGGGTGATAAGAATTCCCCTTATTTGGTTCTGCCTTTCTTAGGTCCTAGTACTATTCGCGATGGCGCGGGCTGGTTATTCCAGTTTTCCTTGTATAGCCCTTATGTTTATATGCGTGATGACACGGTAATCTATAGTTTATTAGTATTACGATATGTGGACTTACGCTCACAAATGCTAGCTACTGAGCGTTTAATGGATGAAGCCTTGGATGAGTATTCGTTTATGAGGGATGCTTATTTACAACATAGAAATTATCTCATCTCAGGGGCCGAGCAAGATAATGGCGCTTTATATGTAGACGATACCAAGGCAGAAAAAGCTGCGGCGACTGCAACGGGTAGTGATTATGTGGAGGAATGAGTGATATAAGGTAGGTCATATGACCAGGCCATTTCATTCAAAATGTAGCCTGGTTGCTTGCAACCGGGGATTTCTTCTAAAAATGAAAGTGTGCACCCAACCATCCCGGTTGCAAGCAACCAGGCTACGTCTAGCGCAAACGAATTCTCTCCAGACCACGGAGAAAATCACCTGCAATATCTAAACCAGTTTCTGCGGTAATCTCTCGTAAGCAGGTAGGGCTTGTTACATTAATTTCAGTTAAATAATCCCCTATGACATCAATACCCACAAAATATAAACCTTTGGCTTTAAGGGTTGGAGAAATCTGCTCGCAAATCCATCGGTCTCTTGCGGTAATAGGAATTACCTCTCCTCTCGCTCCTGCTGCCAAATTACCTCTTAACTCACCCTCAGCAGGTATTCTTGCTAAGGCATAAGGGACTGCTTCCCCATGAATGACTAAAATACGCTTATCCCCTGTTGTGGCAATGTCAGGAATATAACGCTGAGCCATAATGGTTTGTGTTTGATTTTTAGTTAATATCTCTAAAATTACGGATAAATTTCTACCTTGTTTATCCACATGAAAAACTGAGTTTCCGCCCATACCCTCTCCGGGCTTAAAAATGACTTCTTGATGTGCTTTCCAAAAAGATTTTAATCGATTGATATCCCGAGAAACCAGGGTCGTAGGGCAACACTGAGGGAAGTTAAGAGTAAAGAACTTCTCATTCGCGTCGCGTAATGCTTGTGGCTTATTAGCGATTAAAACCCCTGCTTTCTCAGCAAGCTCTAAAAGATAGGTCGTATAAATGTATTCGTTATTAAACGGTGGATCTTTGCGCATTAAAATAATATCAAATTCACTTAAAGGTTTTTCGCCTACCTCACGAACTGTTGCCCAATTCTTTTTGTGCTCATCACCAATTTCAATGTCATAAACCCGCGCATAAGGTATGCCTTCACTACAAAACAAATCATCTTGGGTGAAAAATACACATGACCAGCCCATTTCTTGGGCCTTTTTTATCATGGCGATAGAAGTGTCTTTATAAGGCTTTAATTGATGTATTGGATCTAATATAACGGCTAATTTCATCATTCACCCCCCACTGCTGCAATTTCTCTTGCCGCAGCAAGCGCCGCAAGTCGAGCGATCACACCATACACATAAAAACGATTAGGACAATCAACTATCTCTAATTCATCAGAAGGCATGTTACACGCCTGAGCAAAAGCCAAGGGCTCAAAGTGCATACCGGGTGCATTTAGATTTTCATCAATACCCCGATCTTGGTGCACGCGATAAAACCCTCCTACAACAAATTGGCCAATCATATAAACAACTGGCTCAGCTACTGCACCATTAGGCATGGTTTCGAAGGTATAAACCCCCTCTTGAATAATCAAGCGGTCTACTTTTTGGCTGCCTTTAGTGGCTGACATTTTGGTGCGTTGTTTGCGATTAAGCTGACGGACTTCTTCAGCATCGTGCACCATCATCACACTCATACCATAAGTTCCATTATCTGCTTTGACCACTACAAAAGGTTTTTCTTCAATGCTATAAGTAGCGTATTTATCTTTCATTAAAATAAGAATTTTTTCTATTTCATCAGCTAAATGATCAATGCCTTCCTGGGCCATAAAATCAATGCCATCAATCGCTTTAAAATAAGGATTAATAAGCCATGGATCCATTCCTATTAAATGAGAAAACTCAGTAGCTACTTCATCAAAAAAACTAAAATGACTTGATTTTAATCGGTTAGACCAACCTAATTGAGCAGTCGGCCTAATTTTTTGTTGTAATCCTTGTAAAATTTCAGGAACACCTTGTGATAGATCATTGTTCAGCATGAGAAGGCAAGGATTAAAATCAGGGAGCCCTAATCTATCACCTTGTCGCTCAATAGGTTCTAAAAGCAAGGTTTCCCCATTATCCAGGGTTACCTCCAACGGCTCTTTTAATTCAGGATTTAAACTACCAATTCGTACAACAAACCCTGCTTTAACAAAAATAGTACGCAATACATGTAAACTTTGCATGTAGAATTTATTACGGGTATGACTTTCAGGAAGCAATAAAATTCTAGTGCACTCAGGGAGGTAATCTACCAATACAGATTGGGCAGCTTGAATACATAAAGGCAAAAATTCGGGATTTAAATTATTAAAACCTGCAGGAAACAAATTAGTATCAACAGGCGCTAATTTAAACCCTGCATGACGCAAATCCACAGAAGACGTTAATGGAGGCGGGGTTTCTTTCCATTTTTGTCTAAACCAAGCTTCAATTACAGCAATCTTGTTTAAAACCATTTTTTCCACAGGATATAATGGGCCTGAATGAGCCGTAGTTAAATGCGGAACCGGTACCTCTTGAGCATTCATGCGTTCTCTCTTATTATTTTTGGGTTGATGTTAACAAGAAATAAAAAATTTTGTCACTTTTCTGTTATTATAAGAAAAAGTATAGTCTAAGGAATGCAAATAAATGTTAAACGAACTAGCCCAACAATTTGCACTGCAAATTCAAACTTTTTTTTACCTCATGATGCTTATTAATGGCTTATTGCATTTAATTTTTGCAGGCGCTGTAGCCCGTGATGCAGGCAGTATCAATCGAAATGGCCGAAGAACGGTCTTAGTTGGTGCGCCCACCTGGGCCTTTGCCACATTAATTGGTGGCGTATTTTCTGCAACAATCTATTGGTTATTGCACCATTCCACGCTAACCCGACCCACCCTAGGAGATGTTCGTTATGACAAACTCTAAAATTAAAACAATTACTGTACATGAATTAAAAAAGAAAATGGATAGCACTCCTGACTTATGTTTAATTGACGTACGAGAACAAGATGAATGGCAACAAGGGCATATACCCAAAGCATTGCATATTCCTAAAGACAATATTCTCTCTATTACCAAGCAATTTCCTAATAAAGAAAAAGCCATCTATTTGCATTGTAAAGGTGGAGTGCGCTCTATGTATGCTGCTCAATGTTTAATAGACATTGGCTACCAAGAGGTCTACTCTGTTGATGGTGGTATTATGGAATGGGCATCATTTGGATATCCTATTGAACAATAATCCCTTTCCAGATTGAATTAAAAGCAAAAAACCTTTAAAATCCAGGCGAAAATTCTAGTGATATTATCTAATGAATGACAAAACAATTATTATCGGGATCTCAGGTCCCTCTGCTTCAGGAAAAAGTCTTTTAGCAAATACTATAGTGAATGAATTAGGCTCTGAACACGTTGTGGTGATTTCTGAAGATGCTTACTATAAAGACAATGGTGATTTGCCCTTTTCTGAACGAGAAAAAATAAACTACGACCACCCTGATTCTTTTGACCATGCGCTGCTTTGCGAACATTTGCGTCAATTAAGAGAAGGTTTATCCGTTGAAATTCCAATTTATTCGCATTCAAAACATCTGCGTGCCGAAGAAACAAGAACAGTTGGCAAGCACGCCATTATTATCCTAGAAGGTATTCTACTTTTTAGTGATCTAGAATTACGCGAAATAATGGATATTCGAATTTTCATGTCCACACCATTAGATGTGTGCTTACTTCGTCGTTTAAAAAGAGATGTGGTAGAACGTCATCGTACTGTTGAGTCAGTCGTACATCAATATGAAACCACCGTTCGTCCTATGTATTTACAATTTATTGAACCATCTAGTCGCTACGCGGATCTTATTGTTCCTCGCGGCGGTGAAAACCGAATTGCCATCGAAATGATTCAAGCTAAAATGCGGGAATTACTAGCCACGCACATGAATACGCAATAACTTCGAATTGAAGTGACATCTAACTAGGAGAAAGCCATGAGATTTTTAACTGGTAAAAAGGCACTGATTGTTGGTTTAGCAAGCAATAAATCCATTGCTTATGGTATTGCCAAGGCATTTCACGAACAAGGTGCTGAGTTAGCATTTACCTATCAAGGCGAACGTTTAAAAGAACGTGTAGAATCGATGGCGGCTGAATTTAACTCAAAGTTAGTTTTTCCTTGCGATGTAGCTCATGATGAAGAAATCCAAGCCCTTTTTGCTAATCTTGGAAAAAGCTGGAATAAATTGGATGTGTTGGTTCATTCTGTTGCTTACGCACCAGCTGATCAAATCAGTGGTGATTTTACAACAACCTGCACACGTGAAGGTTTTAGAATTGCTCATGATATCAGTGCATACAGTTTAATTGGGTTAACGCAGGCAGCGCTTCCTATGATGGAAGGAACAGAAGGCTCTGTTTTAACCTTAAGTTATTACGGCGCTGAAAAAGCCGTCCCTAATTACAATGTGATGGGTGTGGCAAAAGCCAGTTTAGAAGCTTCTGTGCGTTATTTGGCAGCTAGTTTAGGACAACGTGGTTTACGTGTTAATGCCATATCAGCAGGTCCTATTAAAACTTTAGCCGCAGCAGGCATCAAAGACTTCCGTAAAATTCAAGCAGCTTATGCCAGCATTACTCCTCTTCAAAGAAACGTCACTGCAGAAGAAGTAGGAAATACTGCTGCATTTTTATGTTCATACCTAGCCTCAGGAATTACTGGAGAAGTGGTACATGTTGATGCGGGATATCATGCTGTTTCAACGATGAGTAATTTAACGTAATCACAAACAACGGGTAGCCTGGTTGCTTGCAACCAGGAGATTCCTCTCCACAATGATGGCCTACCTTAAAAAAAAACCCGGTTGCAAGCAACCAGGCTACGCTTTTCTGACGTTAACTTAGGGAAAAGTTATTCATGAATTATTTATTAGCTATCGATCAAGGAACAAGTAGCACTCGCGCAATGATATATAGCGATCAGGGAAATTTAATACTCGGTAGTCAATATCCTATAACGCAGTATTATCCTCAGCAAGGTTGGGTAGAGCATGATCCTGAAGAAATATGGACAAAAACTCTAACTGCCATTCGTGATGTAGTGTCTCAGGTTGATTCGAGTCGTATTTTAGCCTGCGGTATTACTAATCAACGTGAAACAACCGTTATTTGGAATAAAATCACAGGGGAATGTCTTAGTCGGGCCATCGTTTGGCAAGACCGACGTACAGAAGAGTATTGCCGCTCTTTAGCTGAATATGGCCCGATGATTCAAGAAAAAACAGGATTACTATTAGACCCTTATTTTTCTGCTAGCAAATTAAATTGGATGTTAACTAATAATCAACAAGCACGTGAGTTAGCTGAACAAGGTCATTTAGCTTTTGGCACCATTGATAGTTTTTTAATTTGGCGCCTAACTAAAGGAACCCATGTCACTGATAGTACGAATGCATCAAGAACCATGCTCTTTAATCTCAACAAACAAGAGTGGGACACCGATTTATTAGAGCTCTTTGCCATTCCTGAATCCATATTACCGACAGTATGCTCTAGTGACAGTCATTTTGGTTTCATTAATAAAGAACATGTGGGTTTAGAAATTCCTATTACAGGGGTTGCTGGAGATCAACAAGCTGCATTGATAGGGCAAGGTTGTTTTAATGAAGGAATGGTCAAAGCAACGTTTGGTACAGGTGGTTTTTTATTACTAAACACAGGAGATAAAGTAGTCGTCTCCAAACATCGATTGTTAACGACTATCGCCTATAAAATTAAGGGAAAAACAGCTTATGGTTTAGAGGGAAATATTTATCACGCAGGGACTACGATCAAATGGTTACGTGATGAGATGAAATTAATAACAAGTGTGGCAGAGACTGAAACCTTAGCAAACAGTTTAACCAGTAATGAAGGGGTCTATTTTGTTTCATCTTTTACTGGCTTAGGCGCCCCCCATTGGTTATCGGCGTCAGGAGCCGTACTTTCTGGTTTATCTCGTACCACGAACCGCGCCCATATTGCTCGAGCAGCTCTAGAAGGCGTGTGTTATCAAACACGTGAGATACTAGGTTGCATGCGTGAAGACAATGATTCTGATTTAACTACATTACGCGTTGATGGTGGCATGGCAGCCAATCAATGGTTTTTACAATTTTTAGCAGATCAGTGCCAACTCAACGTCCAAAAACCTAAAGACATAGAAACAACAGCCAGAGGAGCTGCTGTTTTAGCCGGTATTGGTTGTGGGGTTTTTGATTCTGTTAATGCCTTAAAAAATATTGGCGATACAGAATATGAATTCAAATATTCTCATAATCTAGCTCAAATAGAGAAAGATTATAGGGGTTGGGTAAACGCTCTAAGCCAGATGAAATAGAAATGCCGGCTTGATTTTCAGTGCCCGTTGTTCTCAACGTGGCGATCATTAATTAGCCAAGTATTATATATTCATTTAAGTTATAGTTAATTAAATTTAAATGACTGTCATTCCGAACACAGTGAGGGATCTCCAGAGAAAGGCACATTGCCACTTACGGAGATTCCTCACTGTATTCGAGATGACGTGTAACGCTCATGTAAAATTTAATTAATTATATAACTCGATTTCACCTGACTTTTTATAAATCGCATCAATCGCTTTTAAAGACTCTAATAATGGCTTCATTTTATCTAAAGGCCAGCTGTTTGGTCCATCACTTAAGGCTTTGTCTGGATCAGGATGTGTTTCCATGAAAAGTCCTGAAATTCCAGCCGCTACTGCTGCTCGTGCAAGAATTGGAATAAACTCTCTTTGGCCGCCTGAAACGCCATTATTCCCGCCAGGTAATTGTACTGAATGCGTAGCATCATAAACAACAGGGCACCCTGTCTCGCGCATAATAGCTAAAGATCGCATGTCTGAAACTAAATTATTGTAACCGAAACTAACGCCTCGTTCGCAAGCCATAATCTGCTGATTACCACCAGCTTGTGCTTTGGTAATAACATGCTTCATTTCCCAAGGAGCTAAAAATTGCCCTTTTTTAATATTCACAGGCTTATTCATTGCCGCTACTTTTTGAATAAAATTGGTCTGTCTGCATAAAAAAGCAGGCGTTTGCAACACATCCACTACACTCGATACTTCAAGTAAAGGCGTATCTTCATGAACATCCGTTAAGATAGGAACACCAACTTGGGTTTTCACTTTTTCCAAAATAGCTAATCCCTTTTCAAAACCAGGACCTCTATAACTGGATAAAGATGAACGATTGGCTTTATCAAAGGATGATTTGTAGATAAAAGAAATGCTTAATTGAGCGCATATTTCCTTCAAGTAACCCGCGGTTTCTATGGCCATCTCTTCACTTTCGATCACACAAGGACCTGCGATTAAAAATAAAGGCTTATCTAAACCGACTTCAAATCCACATAATTTCATGCGTTACCCTTCTCTTGATGTTTGCTCCGTGCAGCAAGGACAAATTGTTTAAACAGCGGATGACTTCCACGTGGGGTCGACGTAAACTCTGGATGGAATTGGCAAGCCACAAACCAGGGATGATCCGCAAGCTCGATCATTTCAACCAAGGTATTATCAGCTGAGCGACCTGAAATAATCAAGCCATGCTCTACCAAACGATCAACATACTGATTATTCACTTCATAACGATGACGGTGACGCTCAATAATTTGCGGTTTCTCATACACATTACGAGCCAAAGTACCGTCTTCTAACTGACATAATTGGGCACCTAAACGCATGGTGCCACCTAAATCGGTCTGCTCATCACGGGTCTGTTTGGAGCCGTCTGCTTCACTCCATTCACTAATTAACCCGATAACAGGATATGGCGTCTCTTTGTTAAACTCAGTAGAGTTTGCTCCAGTCAACCCAATAACATTCCTGGAAAACTCTATAACTGCTGTTTGCATGCCTAAACAAATTCCCAAAAAGGGAACTTTTTGTTCACGTGCAAATTGAATGGCTTTAATTTTGCCTTCCACCCCTCGTTCACCAAAACCACCAGGAACAAGAATAGCATCCACAGATTCTAAAAGTGAGGTACCATGTTTTTCAATTAATTCAGCGTCTAAATATACAATTTCAACTTTAGTCTGAGTATGAATTCCTGCATGCAGCAAGGCTTCATTGATTGATTTATAAGCATCACTTAATTCGGTATATTTACCAACCATCGCGACTTTAACAGTCATGGTTTGAATGGCTTGCATGTCTACGACTTGTTGCCACTCACTCAGATTAGCAGGCTTGACATTCAGTGCTAATTTTTTAACAACAATGTCATCTAAATTTTGATCATGTAAAATCATTGGAATCAAATAAATACTAGAAGCATCTTCCAAAGAAATGACCGCTTCTTTATCCACATTGGTAAACAAAGCTATCTTAGCTCGATCCGCCATGGATAGGGCTTTCTCAGAACGGCAAATTAAAACATCCGGCTGAATCCCAATAGAACGTAATTCTTTAACTGAATGCTGTGTAGGCTTAGTTTTTGTTTCACCTGACGTAGCAATATAAGGCACTAAAGTAAGGTGAATAAATAAAGCCCTTTGTGCCCCTAACTCCATCCGCATTTGTCGAATAGCTTCAAGAAAGGGTAATGACTCTATATCTCCAACTGTTCCACCAATTTCAACCATCGCCACATCAAAACCTTCTGCACCTAGTTTAATGCAGCGTTTAATTTCATTGGTAATGTGTGGAATAACTTGAACAGTCCCGCCTAAATAATCACCCCTACGTTCCTTCTTAATCACGTTTTCGTAAATTTTTCCGGAGGTGAAATTATTACGCTTCGTCATGATGGTATTAACAAAACGCTCATAATGGCCCAAGTCCAAATCGGTTTCAGCACCATCATTGGTAACAAAAACCTCTCCATGTTGAAATGGACTCATTGTTCCGGGATCAACATTAATATAGGGATCCAGTTTAATCAACGTCACACTAAGGCCGCGTGCCTCAAGAATAGCTGCTAAAGATGCAGCAGCAATACCTTTCCCTAAGGAAGAGACAACACCGCCTGTAATAAAAATAAAATTTGTCATATTTGACCCTATTGTAATGCCAATAAATGTCCCATCTTCTCTTTTTTCGTTTTCAAATATCGATGGCTTTCTTCTGTTGCCTCTATCTCTAAAGGCACACGCTCAGTGACCATCATTCCATATCGCTCTAAGTCTACTATTTTTGATGGATTATTTGTTAATAGTCGTATCGATTCCATCTCAAAATATTTTAAAATTTGATAAGCAATCGCATAATCTCGATTGTCTACAGGAAGACCTAACTCATTATTTGCATCGACGGTATCTAAACCTTGTTCTTGCAATGCGTACGCTTTTAGCTTATTTGCTAAACCAATCCCACGCCCTTCCTGGCGTAAATAAATCAATACCCCACCCTCTTGTGCGATTTGAATTAAGGATTGCTCTAATTGCTTTCCACAATCACATTTACAAGAACCAAACACATCTCCAGTAATGCATTCTGAATGAATACGCACTAAAGGAACTTGATTCATAACCAAGGGTGGCTTAACTAAAGCAAAATGCTCTGCGGAATCTAGATCATTTGCAAACACGGTCATATTAAAGTCGCCTTTATCCTGCAAGGGAATGCGAGTTGAAGCTGCTTCGCTAACTAGCTCTTCATGACGAATTCTGTACTCGATTAAATCTTTAATGGTAACTAAGGGGATATCATGCTTTGCTGAAAAGGCAACCAACTCGTCAAACCGACTCATGGTCCCATCTTCATTAATAATCTCACAGATCACAGCAGCAGGAGTTAAACCCGCAAGTTTTGCTAAGTCTACACTACCCTCTGTCTGCCCTGGGCGTTCTAAAACACCTTTTTTTCTGGCACGTAGTGGGAAAATATGCCCAGGAGAAATCAAATCCAAGGCCGTGCTTTCAGCATTTATTGCTACCTTGATAGTGTGCGATCTATCTTGAGCAGAAATACCAGTGGAGACACCTTCAGCAGCTTCAATGGACACAGTAAATGCCGTGCCATAAGGCGATTTATTATGTTGTGTCATCATCGGTAATTCTAATTTATCAATAAGCTCTTCAGCCATAGATAGACAAATTAATCCACAACCATGACGTGACATAAAATTAATGGTCTCCGGCGTTGCATAGTCTGCAGCAACAATCAGATCCCCTTCGTTTTCTCTGTCCTCATCATCAATTAAAATAACCATCTTGCCAGCTTTAAGTGTTTCCACTGCCTGTTCAATTGTTGCAAGTAAATGCTTCATAATGCGACCTCATTTAATCTAGGGTCTGTGGACAACTCTACTATCTTGGCCGAAACAGCTCAATCTAGCGAATCGTCCACAGACCCTAGTGTACATTGATCTTCCTGCCAATCGATACATATTATCATATTGTCACCCTTAGGATGCCAAGAAATAGTATGTGCGCGATCAAATACTTCACTGTGCTGATATGCGCAAACTGCGCTTTGCTCTAAAATTTTTGGAGCAAGGTACAAATAAGTCCGATGAACTAGTCCTGCTTGATGCAAAGCGCTAAATACACCACCACCAGCTTCAACCCATACGTCGTGATAACCTAGTTCGCCCAGATGCGTAATAAGTGCACCTAAATCCATAGCTTCATGCCTCATAGGCATGACATAAAAGCTGCTATTTGTATAAGGCCTCTCCTGTTCACTGCAATGATAAATGTGACAATGAGTGGCTGTAGAAAAAATACGTGCGTCTTGATTCAGAGTTAATTGTCTATCAATAATGGCTACAGGCCTTGATTGCTCGACAGGACCTAGCCTTACATTCAACCGAGGATTATCTAAATGAATGGTTTTCGCACTCGTCAAAATTACATCCGATGCAGCACGTCTTTGATGCGTGAATTCCTCGCACAATTCATTCGATAAAATCACCCGCTCCCCATGGCTTCGACCGATTTTACCATTTAGAGTTTGCGCTATTTTAACAGTCACTCGAGGTTTTTTAGTCAAAGTCCAATAGGTATAGCTTTTATAAAATTCTGTAATTTCTTCCACAAAAACCTGAGTGACTTTTATTCCATGAGCTCTTAATCGTTCTGAAGAGTTATTTTTGGCCACAACTGGATTAGGATCAGAGTATGCAAAAATAACATGCTCAATGCCGTGTTGAATAATAACATCCACGCAAGGAGGTGTTCGCCCCCAGTGATTACAAGGCTCGAGAGAAATATAAAGGCTAACCCCTGGTGTTTGAGGCGGAATCTGTGCTAACAATAGTTGTTCAGCATGAGGAGTCCCTGCACCTTTGTGACAGGCCCGTGCTATAATAATTCCATTTTGCACAGCAACAGCTCCCACACAAGGATTGGGTGCACAAAGACCCTGTCCCAGACGGGCTTGTTCGAGCGCTGCGAGCAAAAACTTTTTATGCATTAATGTCGTTACCTTTAAAAACTGTGTGAATGATAACAAATTATTCAATTTTTGAGTAGCCTAATGATTAAATTGAAGATCAAAAACTATATTTTTGGAGTGGTATTATTGGGTATCTTGAACCCAACTGCCTTAGCACAAGGACTCTCACCCTATTCAAACAAAGAGTTAGAAGAATTAGAAAAAGAATTTGTCCAACAAATTAACCAATCTGAAAGCGTTGAGCGCAATCCTTTGGCAAGAGAGTACATCAACCGAATAGGAAAAAATCTAGCGCATGCAGGTCAAATTAAATCCCCTGATTTTTTTATAGTAAAATCAAATGAAATCAATGCGTTTGCAGGACCTGGGGGGCACATTGGCATTAATACACAGCTTATTTTAATCACTAGCAACGAAAGCGAATTAGCAGGTGTTATGGCGCATGAAATCTCCCACGTACGCCTACACCATCTCTACAGTGCCATTGATCATCAAAAACAAATGCGCATCCCTATGCTTGCCTCCATGCTAGCCTCTATTGCTTTAGGGGTTATTAATCCTACCGTTGGTATGGGGGCTATGATGGGGGCCTTATCAGGATTTTCGCAAGATAGCATTAATTTTACACGCGCAAAAGAAAAAGAAGCTGACCGAATTGGTATCGACATGTTGATTAAAGCAGGCTTTAACCCGCACAGCATGGCTGCTTTTTTCAGAAAAATGCAAGAAAATACGCGCTATTATTACACGGCTAATATTCCTGCTATTTTACGTACTCACCCTTTAGATTCTGACCGAATCGCCGAAGCTGAAAATCGCTCCTCACGCTTTGCAAAAAAAACCTACCTAAGCTCTTTAGATTACATACTATTTAAAGAATTGATTCGAACTACTGTTGCAAGAGATCAAAAAACATCACTGGACTACTATGAGCATCAATGCCGCAAAGACAGCCCAGCTTATGCCTGTCAATATGGTCATGCACTGACTTTAATAGATGCTAATAACTACGCAAAAGCTTACCCAATTTTAAATCAATTATTAGCGCAGAATAATAATCTTTATTTTCAAATCGCCATGGCACAGACTGAGACTGGACTAAACCAACATCAAGCAGCCATTACCCGACTCAGTGAGCTACAAAAAAACTACCCTGATAGCTATGCGATTTTAATGGCTTATTCACAAGCTCTATCTGCTGCTAATCAAAATGAAAAAGCAACAAGTATTCTGTTAAAAGGCAGCAGACAATACAAACAAGACTTACCTCTATGTAGAGAATTAGCGCGCGCCCAAGCTAATGCTAATCAAAAAGCTTATGCTTATTTTACTCAGGCGCAGTGTTTATTGCTTGAAGGACAAAAAAGAGCAGCCGTGGCACAATTAAAAGTAGCCAAGGATCTCGCAAAAAATGATGCTTATTTGCAAGCAAGAATTTCTGCCAAAATTGATGAGATTATGAATTAAATTTAAATAAGTCTGGATGCAGCGATAGCATAATCAGGGAATTAGGTGCCACTGATCCTGGATTACGCTATCACTGTATCCATGCTACTTTCCGCTATCTCGTTAATCCCGAAAATTTTCATACTGTAAAGGCAATTTAATTTCTGATTTTTTCAGCATAGCGATTGCATCTTGCAAATCGTCACGTTTTTTACCTGTTACCCGGACTTTATCCCCTTGAATGGAGCTTTGTACTTTCAACTTAGCATCTTTCAAATATTTCACTATGTCTTTTGCTGTAGGCTGATCAATACCTTGTTTAAAAGTCATATTTAACGAATAAAATTTCCCACTATGTACAGGCTCATCCTCAATATCGGCACCTGCTGCATCAAGATTTCGCTTAGTACAATGATTTCTAAATAGATCCTCAAGCTGCCTTACCTGAAAATCTGATTCTGAACGCAAGGTAACAACTAGCTCTTTTAATTCAATACTTGATTCAACACCACGAAAATCAAAGCGTGTGCCCATTTCACGAATCGCATTATCTACGGCATTACGTAATTCAACTTCATTAGTTTCTGAGACGATATCAAAGGATGGCATAAATAAACCTATTAAAATTAAAAGTATAATTTAACAAAGTAGCCTGGTTGCTTGCAACTGTCTCTTGATGATATGTGATCAAGAGACAAGTACAAGCCACAGTGCGCAGGCTTCGAAAGTAAAGCTATCAAGAAAGCCTAGACTACACGAAATAAACTTTATAGAGTAAGAAAAGGCCAATAATTAGTAATAAAGTTCCCATTAGACTTAGTGTTTCAGGCTTCATGGACATTTTACTCCATAATTTCCGCACAAGATCAGGAAAAAATACCCGGAATAAACCACTAATTAAAAAAATCCAGGCAAATAAGGTGACAATTACTGGCCAACCCATCACCCAATAATTATGACTTACCACCATTAACAAGCCAATAATTACAGTTAACAGGCCCATTATTAAAAATAATCCTGGTTGAGCCATGACCTCTCGGATAACCGGTGCAACCAGCTCTCTTCTAAAAATTAAAAGAAAACTCATAATCACCAAATACCAACCAAGAACCGTTGCTAAAAAATAGGTCACCATGATGTTCACTCCCTCAATTAAATCCCATTTAAAGTATAGCTTAAAAGAATATTTTTTTGTTTCAAATAATGGCTAACTGATCAAATTATGTCTAAAATTATAATGAGTGATCTTTGCAAGGATATCCCTAATGAATGCGAAATATACGGCCTCCATATACTGTAGTGAAGAAGAGATTTCCACTAAAGCTGGGGATGACATAGATGAACTTTATACTTGGATGCTGCTCCAAGGATGCGAGAATATTGGTGATATTCGCGGCAAGATCATTGATAACACGACACAAGAAATCATCCGGACCTTTTGTAAAGCTGCAGTGGAATAGAAAAAATAGGTCAAATCGCTCAAAATTAAATATATGCGATTTCTTACCATTTCTTTTTGATTAAATATTACGCAACAATAAAATAACACACTATACTTTCACTGTATGGAAAAAAAATAACTTTAGGAGGATGGTATGAATACCTATTCTATTGACCTATCGAAACTTTTACGTGGTGCGGTTGTATTCGGCGTCCTAAGCTTTACAGCGGCTTATACTCCTAGTGCTAGTGCCGCTCAAGGATGCGGATATGGATTACATAGAACATTTTATGGAAAATGTGTTTTTAATTATCCTGGTCGCTACGCAACCCCGGCTCCTTATCACCGTGGTTGCTGGAGAAATTGGTATGGCCGCTTACGCTGTTACCGATAATTAATAAAACGTCATGTAGCCTGAATTTCGCGACATGAAACCCAGGCTACTTTCCATAATTTAGCCAATTAAGTGATTGAATTGTTGTATACTTGTTCTCTTTTTTCTATACTACCCCTAACAACGTCGCAAAAATGAAAAAACAAGTCAACTCAACCCTGTGAGAAATAATCAACCCGTGAATATTACTAGCTTAAACGCTGCTAAACCCATTAAAGACAGTGGTTATACCCGAGGCTTAAAAGATCGGCATGTGCAACTTATTGCACTGGGTGGAATTATTGGTTCTGGTTTTTTCTTAGGCACAGGTGAGGTCATTAATCTCGTTGGTCCTGCAGTATTTATAGCCTATATGCTCGGAGGGTTAATTATTTTTTTAACCATGCTGTGCATGGGTGAACTAGCTGTAGCTATTCCTATTTCCGGTTCTTTTGTGACTTATACTGCTGATTTTATCTCCCCCTCTATCGCTTGTGGCGTAGGATGGTCTTATTGGATCAGTTGGGTTGCCTATATTCCTGCAGAATGTGTGGCAGGCGGCATCATTATGGAGCTATTTACTGGTGTTAATGGATATATATGGGCGGTTTGTTTTGGGCTGTTAATTACCTATATCAACCTAGCCAAAGTAGATACCTTTGGTGAAATTGAATTTTGGCTAGCTCTCATTAAAATCCTCGCTTTATTTGGCTTTGTTATTCTTGCTATTTTAATTTTCTTTGGACTTATTCATGGTAGTGAGCCTCCTGGCATCATTGGTAGCAAATACATTTTAGGAGAGGGAGGACTTCTTCCCAAAGGCAGCATGGCATTGCTCACAGCAATGGTTTTATTATTAGTGAATTACCAAGGCTCAGAAATCATAGGCCTTGCTGCTGGAGAATCAGAAAATCCAGCGCGCATGATTCCTCATGCTATTCGCAATGTGACCTTTCGCATTCTATTTATCTATATTATTCCAGTCTTTTGTTTGGTCTTGATTTTCCCTTGGCAAAAAGCAGGTTTGTCTAACTCGGTGTTTGCTGACGCACTGAATTTATATGATTTAAAATGGGCGGGAACAGTGGTTAGCTTTGTGACATTAACGGCTACTCTCTCTTGTGCCAATTCAGGGTTTTACGGCACAGTAAGGGCATTAAATGCCTTAGCGCGTGATGGCATGGCGCCCCATCCTTTTGCAGCCTTTAATCAAAATTCCATTCCTCAAAATGCAGTCATCGCGACCCTGATTACGGTCTGGATTCTTTTAGGTGTGGGTTTCTTTTTTGGACAAACAAAATTGTACATCGCCCTACTTTTGGTTTCTGGATTTACTGGTACTTTAGCCTGGATTTCATTATGTGCTGCACAAATTAGCTTTCGAAGCCAATTATACAAAGCAGGTTACAGCATAGCCAATCTTCGCTATATCACCCCTTATTCCCCTTATACTGGAATTATTGCCATCTTTTTAATGTGTATTGCCTTATTTTTCTTAATATGGAACCAAGATCCTACTTACAAACTAGCATTTTATATTGGCTTGATGAGTTTCTTAGTGCCTATAGTGTTATATAAGCTATTTAATTTATCTAAAAAAAGAGAGCTGGCATTACATCTAAAAACACGGGTGAAGTTCCAAGATTTATTTCCCCCGGTGTGAGGACTATAGCCTGATTCCTTGTAACCAAGCTACTAACTCAATGGTTGCTGCTCATAAAATTAATTGGATGCTCCGCGAGATAGGTGCAAACAGCGGGGGGTAAATAAGCACTAACGTCTTTGCCAAGACGAATCAAATCCCTCACCATAGTTGAAGAAATATCATAGCGACCTGCATTACAACGATAAAAAACCCCTGTTTCTTTTGATAAAGATTGAACATCATTAATTTCATGCAATTTTTCTTGTAATTCTTTCGGAACCGATTCATCTTGCCCTGGGCGCTCAAGCACGATCAACTGACACAAGGTGAGAATTTTTTCCCACTCATGCCAACGATGAAATTGCCTGAAGCTATCCGCACCTATGATCAAGCTAATCACACAATTTTTCTCTTCTCGCTTTATATCAATTAACGTATCAACTGTATAAGAAGGAGTGTCACGGTGAACCTCACGTTCATCGATGATAAATTCTGGATAAGGTGCTAAAGCCAGAGCTAGCATCGCCAGGCGATCCGCCAAAGGAATAATACTGTTTTTATCCAGCACTGGCGCCTTGTTAGGTACAAACCTAAATTCATCAAAATGAAATTTTGACTGTAGAAAACGTGCAAGGTTTACGTGGCCATTATGGATCGGACTAAAGGTACCACCAAATAAGGCGATACGTTTCATTTTTCATTCTTGCGATTAATTAAAACATCCAGAATAAAAAATGCAGCGCCAATAGAAATTGCACTATCTGCTATATTAAAGGTCGCAAAATGGTGGTGGTTATAATATACATCAATAAAATCAACCACATAACCATATAAAGCACGATCTATCAAATTACCTACAGCTCCACCCAAAACCAAACTAATCCCTGCTGATAATAAGCGATCTTGATTCGGCACACGATATAACCACACAATCAATATCAGACTCATTAATAAACTAAAGCTTGCAAAAAACCAACGATGCCAATCCCCTGCGCCATTTAAAAAACTAAAGGCAGCACCCGTATTAAACGCTAAAGTAAAATTTAGCATAGGAAAAATAGATAATGGTTTGTAAGGAATTAAAGAAATTTCCGCCCAGTATTTACTTGCCTGATCAAAAAAAACCACAAAAATACTTAATGTAAACCAAACCCATTTTTTCATATGAATTGCCTCATTTCTTCTTGGCCACTAATATTACCCACACAACGCATACAAAGCTCAGGGTGCTGTAAATCCTGCCCTATATCAGGTCGTCTATGCCAACAACGCGCACATTTTTCATGCGTGCTTGGTGCGACGCTGATAGAAACACCATATGCTGTGCTAACCAATCCCGCGGGGGCCACCTTCATAGAATATACTGTAGCACCTGATGTAATTAATAAAAAGCGTAGCTCCTCGCCTAACCGAGTTAATTTAGGCAAAGTACTTTCATCGGCATATAAAGCCACTTCTGCAGCCAATGCCGAACCAATTTCTCCCTTCTGCCGGGTCTCTTCTAAGGCTTTATTCACTTCATCACGAATGAGATGCAATTCACTCCATTCATCCATATTCACATTACCCACTACAGGCCAAGCATCATACCAAAGCTCTGTAAAGATGGTCTCATTAGTGTAACCTGGAATGTATCGCGCCATTTCCTCAGCTGTAAATGATAGAATAGGAGCCAACCATAAAGTAAATGCTCGCATAATGTGATACAACGCGGTTTGGCATGAACGGCGTGCCTTACTTAATTTACCAGTGGTATATTGTCTGTCTTTAATTAAATCCAAATAAAAACTTCCCATATCCACAGCGCAAAAATTATGAATTTTTTGATAAATGACATGGAACTGATAATTTTCATAGGCATTAATAATTTCTTCTTGTAGCTGTTGTGAACGCTTAATTGCCCATCTATCAAGCTCAAGAAGTTCCGTATCTGCCACAGCGTGCTGGGCTGGATCAAAATCAACTAAATTAGCCAGTAAAAACCGTGCGGTATTACGAATTCTGCGATAAGCATCTGCATTGCGTTTAATGATTTCATCAGAAATACTTACCTCATTTCGATAATCAGTAGAAGCCACCCAAAGGCGCAAAATATCAGCACCATGCTGATTGACCATCTGATCCAAAGCCACGTAATTGCCTTTAGACTTAGACAATTTTCGACCTTGCGCATCGACCGTATACCCATGAGTTAACACTGTTTTATAAGGTGCCACACCATACATTGCAACCGAAGTAGTTAATGAGGAGTTAAACCAACCACGATGTTGATCTGATCCTTCAAAATAAACATCTGCAGGGAAGGCTAAGTCTTTATTTTGCTTTAATACGCAAAAATGCGTCATCCCTGAATCAAGCCAGACATCCATGGTATCACTGATTTTATCGTATAAAGGAGCGTCATCACCTAATAGCTCTGCCTTATCCATTTCAAACCAGGCATCAATGCCTGATTTTTCAATCCGCAAAGCAACTTCTTCAATAAAATCAAGGGTATTAGGGTGTAATTCACGCGTAGTGCTATGCACAAATAAAGGCATTGGCGTGCCCCAAGCTCTTTGTCTTGATATACACCAGTCAGGCCTGTTTTCAACCATGTTACTAATCCGTGCTTTACCCCAATCTGGAACCCAAGTGACTGAGTCTGCCTCAGACAAAATATCAGTCCTTAAGTTATTTTTATCCATGGAAATAAACCACTGCGGTGTAGCAAGAAAAATCATCGGTGATTTATGACGCCAACAATGTGGGTAACTATGGCGTAAACTCTCATGAGCCAGAAGAGCACCCTTTTCTTTCAAAACATTAAGCACAGGTTCATTGGCTTTTAATACATGGAGCCCTGCAAATAATTCAACATCTTCAGCAAAACAACCATTTGCTTTGACCGGATTAATTAAAGGTAACTGATAATGTTGCCCAATGACGTAGTCATCTGGGCCGTGTGCTGGTGCAGTATGAACACTACCGGTACCTGAATCGGTAGTCACATGCCCACCCAATACAACGGGAACTTCACGATGATAAAAAGGATGCATTAACTTCAAATTCTCAAAAACCGATCCTTTTGCAGCACCTTTGATTGTATATTCACTGATCCCATAACGAGTCATAGCAGACTCAGCTAAATCAGTCGCTAAAATTAAATACGAGTCACCCACATCAACTAATGAATACTCCACCTCAGGATGTAAACACACCGCCTCATTCGCAGGAAGAGTCCAAGGGGTAGTAGTCCAAATAGGTAGACTTAGTTTTTTAATTTCAGGTTTATTTTTAAAATGACTTAAAAATTCTTCTGGGTTGACCGCTTCAAAGGCCACATCAATTGAAGGGGAGGTTTTTTCTTCATAATCTACCTCAGCCTCAGCCAAAGCAGAGCCGCAATCAATACACCAGTGCACTGGCTTAAAACCTTGCTGTAAATGGCCATTTTTGATCATCAGCCCTAAACCACGAACAACATTTGCTTCATAACGATAGTCCATAGTGACATAAGGATTCTGCCAATCACCAAAGACCCCTAAGCGCTGAAACTCCTCGCGTTGAATATCAATTTGACTGCCGGCATACTCACGACACTTGGCACGAAACTCACGTGTCGTCACCTTATCACCTGCTCGGCCAATCTTTTTTTCAACGTTTAATTCAATAGGTAAACCATGGCAATCCCAGCCAGGGACAAAAGGCGCATCAAAACCACTTAATGATTTAGATTTGATAATAATATCTTTTAAAATTTTATTGAGTGCGTGTCCACAATGTAAGTGTCCATTGGCATAAGGAGGACCATCATGCAAAATAAATTTTTTACCGCCAGCGCGCGCTTTACGAATTTTCTCGTAAATACCTTTTTCTTGCCACTGCGCTAAAACCTCAGGTTCACGAACACCCAAACTGGCCTTCATTGGAAATGAAGTATTGGGAAGGTTTAAAGTATCTTTATATTCTGCCATCAGTGCTCACCAAACTCGTTAAATTCTTGACGAATGATTTCGCCACCACAATATCATCCTCAATCTGCGCAATCAAAGCATCCACTGAAGTGAATTTAACCTCATCACGCAACTTGTGCAAAAAAAACACTTGCATTAATTCACCATAAATCGATTGATCAAAATCAAATAAATGGACTTCTAAAATATTCTTTGTCCCATCTACAGTAGGACGCTTTCCTATATTTGCCACACCATATAAGGTCTGGGAGGCCACCTGGACCCGCACCGCGTATACCCCCTGCAAAGGGACAGATAAACGACGTAAACCTAAATTAGCAGTAGGAATACCCCATTGGCGCCCACGTGCAGCACCATGCATTACTCGTCCGCAAATACTGTAGGGTCTACCTAAATAATTCGCTGCACTTTCAAGCTGACCTTGCTCTAAAGCTTTTCTGATTTTTGTTGAGCTAATTCGTTCGTCATTAATACAAAAATCAGAGTAGGTACTTACCTCACAAGCATATTCTAAACCCAGCTGTTGAAGCAAACACACATCCCCTTCTCGATCTTTACCAAAACGAAAATCATCCCCTACCAGAAGATGCGTCACTCGTAGCAGAGAAAATAAGTAATGGCGAGCAAAATCAGTTGCCGAAGTTTTTGCCACTGTCTCATTAAATCTAAGACAATAAACGTAATCCACGCCACAAGAGCGCAAGACGGTCAATTTTTCTCTTAAGCTAGATAATCTAGCTGGTGCTTTGTCTTTTTGAAAATATTCTCGAGGTTGGGGCTCAAATAAAATCACAACCAATGGAAGCTTTAGACTGTTGGCTTTTTTTCTTAATGTATTAAGCAGATTTTGATGACCCAAATGAACGCCATCAAAATTGCCAATAGTAGCAATTACGCCTTCATTAAAAACAGATGAATGTGGAACGGCACGCAACAGTTTCATGGACTGAGTCAATCACCAAAAACTAGTGATTATACTTGGTTTTAAGTCGCTTGAGAAATGATTTGCGTAGCCTTGTTGCTTGCAACTGGGATTTAGGAGCTACAACTTTCCCCAGTTGCAAGCAACAAGGCTACAATACTGTCATTAAATTACTTATGCTTTTTATCTGTCACGGAGCGAACAATCAGCACATCACACTCAGCGCCATGCAAAATTGAATTGGCTGTGGAGCCTAACAACAAAGAAAGACCATGCTTTCCATGGCTGCCTGTAACAATTAAATCAATTTTTCGCTCTTCAGCAACTCGTAATATTTCATTTTTTGTTGAACCAAATTCGATAAAACAATGTTTTTCATCTACCCCTAGCTTTTCAGCCAGTTGTTTTAGTTCTTTTTCTGCTTGCTCACGAATAGACAGCTCAACTTCAGCAAAACCAGCAAAACCTGGATAAGCATAAGCAGGGATAGGTTCAACAACATGGACTAAAATCAAATCAGCTTTATTTTCATCGGCAATTTTTTTTGCCTTGTGAGCTGCCGAAATACCAACATCATCAAAGTCCGTTGCAAATAATACCTTCTTATACATTATTTTCTCCTTAAGATACTGATTTCTTATCTTAAAGCCTAGCAGATTTTAAATTTATTGCATGACTAAAAACCAATATTATTACCTTTTATTTTGCTTATTCATCTGCTCTTCGGCTTTAACAATTGCCTTACGTATTGCTTGAGCCTCGTCTGATTGTGGTGGCGCCAATGTTAGTAAATGTTGCCAATAACCAATCGCCTGCTCATATGCATGTTGAGTAAATGCATCCATAGCCATCATGGATAAAGCATCGGGTTGATTAGGATTATTTTTTAATAGGTGACTAAATATCCGTGTAATTTGCGGGGTGAATTGGCGATTATTCAATTGCCATAAACTGTGTGCGTAATTCACTGCGTACTGTTCTTCATTTGGATTAAAATGATAAGCTTTAGCAAAAGCATCCGTTGCTTTTTGCTGTTCATTTTGACCTGAGTACAAACGACCCAACAGATACCAACCTTTAGCACTTTTTGGCGTGTCATCTAATCGAGTCCGTAATTTTTCGATAAGTTCTTGCGGGCTTTTAATCGATTTAAGCATAGCTTCGGCTTGTTTTTGCGTTTCTTGCTGATGCACATATCCTTGCCATTGAGAAAAACCGCCCCAATAATAATAGCCGGTGCCTGAGATGATGAAAATAAGGGGGACTAAGAATAAACTAAAAATGAAATAACGTCTCAAGGGATAAATAATCAATCCGCATACTAAACACGCAAGACTAAATAATAAAGCTAGCAACCACCATTGATTCATAAACAGTCCTACGATTAAAAATAGTCTAATCATCATAAAGCCAAACCCATCCCTTTCCCTACAAAAGGAGAAGGAATAATATACTTAACTCAATGACTTTCGGAAACAAGCTCGCCAAAAAATGACACCGCCTAATAACAAAAATAAAGCAGGCCCAAACCATAATAAATACGTGATTGCCTTCACTGGCGGTTTAAAAAGAATAAAATCCCCATAACGCGCGGTCAGATAATCAGTGATTTCTGTGTCACTTTTACCCTCTGTCACCAGTTGATAGACTTGATTTCGCAAATCCTTAGCCAGTTCTGCATTCGAATCCGCCAAATCCTGATTTTGACAAACCAAACAGCGTAACTCTTTTAAAAGATGATTAAATTGAGCTTCTTTTTTTGCAGAATCTAAAGGATATATGCTGTTTGCAAAAACCTGAGGGACACTAAAAAAAATAACTAAGCTCAAAAAAATTAAGTTAAATTTTCTCATGCAACTTGCTCCAATTGTTTCATCAAAGGCAAAATCTCTTTCTGCCAGAGCTCTTGAGTCAGTACCCCTGCATGTCGGTAACGAATTATTCCTTTTTTATCAATCACAAATGTTTCAGGCGCACCATAAACACCTAGATCAATAGCTACCTTGCCCTTACTATCTTGTACAATCAATTGATACGGATTACCCCATTGAGCCAACCATCGCAATGCATCTGCTGACTTGTCTTTGTAATTAATGCCATAGATTGGCACACCTTCACGCGCCAATTGCAATAAAAACACTTGCTCATCAACACAAACATCACACCAACTGGCCCACACATTAAGCAACACCACTTGATGAGGGATTTGTGCTGAATTAAAAAGCGTTTCTGGGTGTTCTAACTCAGGTAACTTAAACTCCGGTATCGATTTGCCTATTTGGACTGAAGGTAACTCATGTGGTTTTAAAGATAAGCCTCTCCAAAGAAACACACTTAGTAAAACAAAAAGAATAATAGGAATTAATCGCCATCCAATGCTTTTCATACAAGTACCTTTCGTTTTTGATAATAACGTCGGTCGGTCAACGCGAGGACCCCTCCAGCTAAAATCATAAAACCCCCGAACCAAATCCAACGAACCAAAGGCTTATAATAAAGGCGTACAGACCATGATTCATTCCCCAAGGGCTCTCCTAAGGCAACATAAATATCTCGAAAAGGCGTCACGTCAATAGCTGATTCAGTCATCGCCATTTGCCCAATGGTGTACATTCTTTTTTCTGGATAAATAAAATGTGTCTTACCTTCATGACTTATTTTAAATGTCGCCTGAGTCCCTTGATAGTTAGGCCCGATAAGTTGTTTTTCTTGAACAAATTTGATGTCATAACCCACTAGCGTTATTTTTTTTCCTTGACTCATTTGCACGTCATCTTGAACACCGTAAGTAGTAGAAACCGCAATACCAATGACTGTAGCTGCCACACCTAAATGAGCCAATACCATACCCCAATACGCTTGCCCTATACGAAAACCACGTTCTTTAATGCGCTTACCTGCGGCTTGAGAGGTGCTTAGAATAACCCAAGAGGCTAAAACTAATCCCATATAAGCCGAGCCATCAAATCGACTATGGGTGATAAATAACAAAGCAAATGGCAATAAAATACTAAGAGATGCTGCTCCTGTCAGTTTTTTAAAAACCACCTTCCAATTGTCACTATTCCATCTTAAATGAATGCCCAACCCCATCAGCAGCAGCAGAGGAATCATTAATGGTACAAATACCGCATTAAAATAAGGGGCTCCAACCGATAATTTACCTAAGCCTAATCCATCAACCAGTAAAGGATAAACTGTGCCCATTAATACGGTGAGCATGATCACCACTAGGAAAAGATTATTAAGTAATAGCGCGCTTTCGCGTGAAAACGGACTTGGGCTATCTGTGGTTTGTAAGGTTTGCGATCTAAAAAGAAATAATAATAAAGAACCACCAATAACTACTAATAAAAATCCTAAAATATACAAGCCCCGTTGGGGATCAACTGCAAAAGCATGCACTGAAGTTAAAACCCCGGAACGGACTAAAAATGTGCCAATTAAACTAAGAGAAAAAGCAGTAATAGCTAATAACATGGTCCAGGCCTTGAATTGCTGACGCTGTTCAGTCACAGCCAAAGAGTGCAATAAAGCAGTGCCTACTAACCAAGGCATAAATGAGGCATTTTCAACAGGATCCCAAAACCACCATCCACCCCAACCTAGCTCTCTATAAGCCCACCAACTTCCAAGCGTAATTCCTGCCGTTAAACAACACCAAGCAGCCAAAGTCCAAGGTCTAGTCCATTTAGACCAGCTCGCTTCTACCTTCCCAGCCCATAAAGTCGCAATGGCAAAAGCAAAGGCCACTGAAAAGCCAACATAGCCCATATACAACATAGGTGGGTGAAATAAAAAACCAGGGTCTTGTAATAAAGGATTTAAATCACGTCCTTGGGTATTGAGTATTTGGAATTGCCGTAAAAAAGGATTAGACGTGATTAATAAAAATAAGATAAATCCTATGCTCAACCAACCAAGAACCACTAAAACGCGAGTACGCATTTCTCTATCAAGACCAGCACTTAAACAAGATACTAGAAGTGTCCAAAAGCTTAAAATAGCAACCCACAAAAGCATGGAGCCTTCATGCCCGCCCCAAACCGCACACAACTTATAAAACCAAGGTAATGCAATGCTTGAGTTACTCAGCACATACACCACAGAAAAATCATTGCTTAAGAAGCAAACGGTGAGAAAAACATAAGCTAATGCAATAAAGAAAAATTGAACCATGACGTAATTTTTAGCAGCATCCATCCAACTATTACGTTTTAGCTGCAAGCCTATCAAAGGGATTAAAGCCAAAGCAAGCGATGCAATCAATGCCAAAATAAGTGAAAAAAGCCCTAGCTCAGCTATCATGAATTCACCTTTTTAGCTAAAGCCGCTTTTACCTCTGGAGGCATATAATTTGCATCATGTTTTGCTAAAACACGCGAGGCTTGAAAAGAGTGGTTATCAATGAGCTGTCCTTCAACTACCACCCCCTGCTCTTCACGAAACAAATCAGGAAGAATCCCTGTATACAGTACGGTGATTGTACGTTCGAAATCCGTAATTTTAAATTGAACTTCTAACCCCTGTTTAGCACGAATAAAGGAACCCTTTTCAACCATCCCCCCCACACGAATCGCATGCTGCAAAGGGGCTTTACCTGATGCCACTTCCGTGGGGGTATAAAATAAGCTGATATTTTGTCTTAAGGCGTATAAAGTCAATGCAGCGGCTATTGATAAGACCAATAAGGTAAATAGTATTATCAGTAATTTTCGTTTACGAGCAGGAATCATATTTATCACTTAAACCATTGTTGCAATTGGCACCAAGTCTTTTTCTTTTTATCTCGAACGCTGACAATATTCATGATAAACACAGCGCTCACTAAACCATAAGCAGGCCAAACATAGAGAGAATACCCCCCCATTGAAGCCCATTCCATCAGTTGATTCATTTTATTTTCTCTTCGAATAAGGTTTTAACCCAAGATTGACGCTTTTCACGAAGCAACACTTCTTGACGTGATTTTTCCAAAATAATCCACAAGGAATACAAAAAGAAACCGATTATGGTGAGTAACAACGGATAGAGCATACTTCCATCAATTTTAGGTTTAGCAAACACAGATAAAGTAGAACCTTGATGTAAAGTATTCCACCAATAAACCGAGTAATGAATAATAGGCAGATCAATCAGACCCACTAAAGTTAAAATCGCAATGATTTTATCCCCATCTTCTTTATTCTTGACTGCTTGATGAGTAGCGAGGATGGCGGCATATAACAATAAAAGCACTAACTCAGAAGTTAGTCGAGCGTCCCATACCCACCAAGCACCCCACATAGGCTTACCCCAAATACTTCCCGTAATTAAGGCCAAAAAGGCCATACAAGCCCCTAGTTGCGCTACTTGATTAATCAATAGACCCGCTATTTTAATGCGCCAGACCAACAACAATAACGCTAAAAAACCCATCCAACCATAAAGCGCCATGGATAAAAAAGCGCTAGGAACATGCACATAAATAATGCGAAAGGCATCGCCCTGTTGATAGTCAGGCGGAGTAAATGCAAGCCCCCAAATCAGCCCTACAAGCACCGTAATTAATGCGCTTACAGCCAATCCAGGAATCAAACGCCCTGAAAAGTTATAAAAAAATTTAGGTGAGGCCAGCTGATATAAGAATTTCCACATAGGAATAAAGATCATAAACGCTAAAATGAGGCAGATTTTATCATGCATTGAACAATTCAGCAAAACACATTGCGCCCATGCTCAAGTAAATATTGCTTAACTAATTTATCTACGATAGTGTTATAACCCTACTGTATTGCCAAGAAGATTATATGTTAAGTGCTTTAGAGCGTGAACTTTATTATCTTCCACTCGATTTTAGTGCCATTACTGTTGAATCGATCCAATATCACACCTCTCTTGTTGAGCAACTGTATCGTTGTACGTATGATCAGATTGCTGCAATGAACAATTCTCCTGAAGAGATAAATTTTAGAACGGTTGTCCAACCATTACTTAATCTACGTATTATTATTAGCAAAGCCATGTGCTTATGTGAGTTTCCTAAGGAGATTCATGTCGATGGGGTGGTACGAGAAGCGAGCGCTGAAGCGGTTAAAAAAATATCGAATTTATCAATAAGGTGCAAGCAGCGTACGGATGTTTTTCAGGTCTTGCGGTGCTATGACGAGGGCATGTATCAAGCCGAGCAATCAGAGTTATCGATTGAGAAAAATCAATATGTTAAAGAGTTATTGCTCGATTATAAGCGGTGCGGGATGTACCTGCAGGATCCTTTGTTAACATCAAGAATCATGGAGATTAATCAACAAATCTCAGCGTTAAGCATTGAGTTTTGTCATAATGTTTCAGAGGAAAATACTAGTTTTATTTTTACTAAAGAGGAGTTAGTGGGATTGCCAGAGGACTGGTTCACCCACGATCGAGAAGTGTCTCCAGGCCATTACAAAGTAACATTAAAATACCCCGATTATTTTCCTGTGTTAGATTATGCCGACAATAGAGCTGTTCGTGAAAAAATATTTATAGCATTTTATCAACGTGCTGAGGCTGAGAATCTTCCAAAGTTGAAAGAAATTCTCAAATTACGCAATGAGCTTGCTCAAATATTGGGTTATAAGACCTATGCTGATTACGCGGCTGAAGAGAATAGAATGGCGGCTAATAGCGCCTCGATTAAAACTTTTCTTGATGAAATGAACACGCATTTCACCCCCCTATTAGAAGATAATTTAAAGGTATTAACCGCCTTGGCCCGAGAGAAAGAAGGAGATCCTGATTTTCAATTACAGCACTATGACATGCGTTATTATATGTGTCTTCGTGAGAAAGTCATTGGTCAGATTGATTTACAACAGTTAAAAGACTATTTTCCACAAAAAAAAGTCATCGCAGGTACACTCCAAATTTATGAGAGACTACTTGGATTACGCTTTATTGAAAAACAAAACCCCAACCGTTGGCACTCTGACGTCACCTATTATGAGGTATTTGATGCAGATGAAACAACAGGGGAGCTAGGCGAGATATTAGGTGGCTTTTATTTGGATTTATACCCGCGAGAAGGAAAATACTCACATGCGGCCGCCTTTCCCTTACAAAATGGGTGTGATATTTCACCAATTACAGGGGTGGAAGGGCAGCGGCAATTAACCTTTTGTGCGATGATATGTAATTTTCCTAAGGAGGCTAATTTAGATTTTGATGAGGTTGCCAGTACATTTTTTCATGAGTTTGGTCATGTGATGCATTTCATGTGTGCGAAACCTGAGTTAGAGTCAAATGCCGCCGCATTTACTGAGACCGATTTTATCGAGGCGCCATCACAGATGCTGGAAAATTGGTGTTATGAACCGGTGGTTATGTCTTTTTTAAGTGAGCATGCTGACACCAAGGAGCCATTACCTGACGCGATAGCCCAAAAACTAAAACAGCAAGATAAAACTCATGCCGGATATACGTATAAAAGGCAGTTGTCGTTAGGTTATTTTGATTTTCTAATTCATAGCTTATCTGCCGAAGAGCTGGAGACTATCGATCTCAAGCAATTTTTTAATCACTTACAGAGTGAGATTATGCAATTACCTGTGTTGGAAGAGACATGCCTCCCTGCTTGTTTTGATCATATTGTTGGTGGTTATGAAGTAGGATATTACGGATATCTATGGTCACACACTTATGCAGCAGATATGTATAGCTCTGCCTTCCAAGGGGATCCATTATCTCGAGAGATGGGTGCCAAATACCGGAAAAGTATTTTAGAGCCTGGTGCATCTAAAAAAGGGATGGACATGTTAACGGAATTTTTGGGAAGAGCCCCCATAGTGGATGCCTTTATTCAGAGCTATACCCAAACCAAGTGCGCTCCGGTTCATGCTCGAGGCGAAATGGGGTTCTTTGCGGTCCTGGATCACAATTTAGTATCAGAAGACACTTTGACAGAAGTAAGTATTATTGCTCCTTAATCAAGTTACCATGCTAAAAAAAAAATTTGTAAAATAAAAATTAACCTTCAACATGACTAATTCGAATAACCCCAGCAATGGCAAACGGTAAAAATCCCACTGCAATCACTGACAGTGCCAGCAGTAACGCTAAATAACCATTGACTGGAAAACCCTGCATGGCAACATTTAAAGTACCGCTACCAAATATCAGCAAAGGCAAGGTTAAAGGTAATAAAATTAATGCCATTAACACACTTCGTTGATTCATTCCCACCCCAAAAGCAGCTACGAGCGCGCAAAGAAATAACAATGCAGGGGTTCCACATAAAATAGTTAATGCTAATACCCACGACTCCCAAGCAGTTAATGAAAATAGCAAAGCGACTAAAGGACAGAGAACCAATAAGGGTAGCAAATTAAAAATCCAATGAGCGATGACTTTTGCACTCACCAGCAAAGGCAAAGAGTGACCTGAAACTAACCATTGCTCCATCACCCCCTGCTCATAATCTTGCTGAAATAAACGTTCTGCTGAAAGCAGCATGGATAACAAGATGGCAATCCAAACAACTCCTGGGGCGATAGTTCGCAACAATTCAATTTCTGGTTTGACAGTTAATGGAAACATCAAAAGAAAAATCAATAAAAACAAAGAGGAGTTCACTAAAAATCGAATTTGTCGTGCTTGAATTAACAATTCCCGCCGGCATTGTTTAATAAATAAAAAGAAAGCCTCTCTCACAAGCGATATTCCTTATAATCAGCACAATCTAATGGCAATTGCTGATGAGAGGTCAATAAAACTAACCCGCCCTGTTTTCTATGCTTTGCTATTTTCTGCATAACCAACTCTAAAGCCATGTCATCTAAAGCAACCAAAGGCTCATCTAAAAGCCATAATTTCGCTTGGGACATCCATAGCCTTAATAAACCTACTTGTCTTTTTTGACCCGCAGACAAGAGCCCACAAGGAAAATCTAGATAATGTTCTAACTTAAAAACTACTGCTAATTCGTCAATCACTTCCGAATACGCTTCAGAGCATTGCAAATCGAAAAAACAATTTTCTCTTAGGGTGAGGTTAGGATTTATCCCCGTTTTGTGACCTACAAAGCATATTTGACGTTGATAAGCGGCCAGATTAGCATAAATAGATAACCCAGAAAAACGAACATCCCCTTCTAGCGGACGGTATAAACCGGCCATTAATTTCAACAAAGTCGTTTTGCCAGCGCCATTTGCACCACGCAGGTGCAAGAGTCCACCCGCAGGCAAAGAGAAGCTTACCTCGCTTAATAAAGGCTGATCGTGATAATCAAAATGAAGATTCGTTACTTCAAGCATAAATTATTACTAAATTCCAAAAGGCAGAGACTACCGAGAACTTAAAAATAATACAAGTCACGATTTAATTTCTGTTTCATCTTGCGAACTATACGCTAGAGCGCCATAATCTGCTTTTATTATTTGAAAGGTCTCCCATGGAATTTTTAAGTCAATACGGTTTATTCCTTTTAAAATCATTAACAACAGTCATTGCTTTTCTTGTTATTTTCGCTGGTTTTTTTTCAATGAGTCGCAAGCCCAAATCCAAATTAACTATCACTTCCTTAAACGAGCATCATGAAGAAATTAACTCATTGATGAATAAAGAAATTCTAGGAAAAAAACCTTCTAAGAAAAAGAAGAAAAATAAAGCCTGTGTGGAGCCAATTCTTTATGTCATTGATTTTCATGGCGATATGAAAGCCACTCAAGTAGAGCAACTACGAGAAGAAGTAACTGCTATTCTTTGTGTCGCTAAACCCGAAGATGAAGTATTAGTGCGCTTAGACAGCCCAGGAGGCGTGGTCAACAGTTATGGTCTAGCTGCCTCCCAATTACAACGGATTAGAGATAAAAACATTCCTTTGACTGTCAGCATTGACAAGATGGCTGCAAGTGGCGGCTATTTAATGGCTTGTGTGGCAAATAAGATTGTGGCCGCACCTTTTGCTATTATCGGTTCTATTGGTGTTGTAGCCCAAATCCCGAATTTTCACCGCTGGCTTAAAAAACATGACATTGATGTAGAGCTCTTAACTGCTGGCGAATACAAACGTACACTGACTTTATTTGGTGAAACAACGGACAAGGGTCGCAAAAAATTTCAAGAAGATTTAGAAAAAATCCACTTAGCATTTAGAAATTATATCGCTGTCAATCGCCATGGTTTAGATTTAGATAAAATTGCCACTGGAGAGCATTGGCTAGCAACAGATGCTTTAGATTTAAAACTGGTCGATTATTTAGCAACAAGTGATGAATATTTAATTGAAAAAATGGCAACCTATAAGGTATTTAATTTAACTATTCCTCAAAAAACTTCTTTGGCCAATAAATTATTAAAGCCTGCAATGAGATTAATGCATCCATGGGCATAACGGCGCTACTCAAGTAATAATAAAAAAATGGTGTATAATTAACTTAGATGCTTAGTTACCCACCTTTCAAATGGAGAAAGTCATGAGCGATATGAAATCAAAGTTACCAGATCTTAAAGAAGTGGGCGAAATGACAAAAAAATTATTTGGTGATATAAAAACCAGCGTCGAAGAAATTATTCACACCTATAAGACAAAAAGAGCAGACTCAGAGGTAAAACCTAAAGCAGCCACACCAAAAACCAAAGCAAAAAGTTCAAAAGAATAATCATAGTAGCCTGGATGCAGCGCAGCGAAATCCGGGAAGACCATGCGAAGCATGGCACCTTAATTAGAATGATTGAGCCGCTCGCGGGTCTTCCCGGATTTCGCTGCGCTGCATCCAGGCTACTTTTGAGACGCAATCAGCGTGATTTGTGCTATCCTCCCTGGCTACGCGGCCCTTAGCGATAGCAGACTATTGTTTTAAATCCATCACACTGCTTTCCAAAACACAACTCTTGGCTACCAATAGTTTGAGTAATTCCCACATGTGTTTCTTTAGTAAACTGCTTGGCTTTCATAAACCCGACGTGACTACAAAAAGAATTGGCAGCACGTCGACCACAACCACCCTTTTGATCATAACACCAATCAACACGGTACTGATTAAATTGAGGATCTACAAACTGTTTTTCTCGATAGTGATATGGCTTGGGAGGACGATGTGAAAATTGACTAACACAAATAATATTCATAAAACCATTACACTGCCATCCTTTGCAGGATGCACTGCTGGATATATGCTGTGTTAAATCAATATGATAAGCAATAACACTTTGACTTGAATAGTCATACCCCAGCATACGACAGTAACGATTTGCTACTACTTTGCCACAAGCCTTTCCATCCAGAGTACAATAATCCAAACGCTTACCCTGGTAGGTTGGATGCCAAAAACTACGGAATACTTTATTTTGTTGTTCTGTGCTATTTGAATGAGAAACAAAAGAACATGTCGATAAAAAAATAGCCGTTAAAGATCGGGGATTAAACATTAAAAACAATCCGTTAGCAATGATAAATTGATAATAGCTTATGAAGTGGAAGACTAGCAAGAAGACTACGTTTTATAAATCATATGGGATTATTGCTATCGAAAAATATATGTTCTACTTGAAAATTCGCAGCGAGGTACTTACCTAATGCTTGAATTCCATAGCGCTCGGTTGCATGATGTCCGCAGGAGTAATATGAAATGCCTAACTCTTTCGCTTGATAATAAGTTCGTTCAGATACCTCGCCACTTAAATAGGCATCTACACCCAAACGATGAGCCTCTTCAATAAAATCTTGAGCTCCCCCACTACACCAGGCAATTCGATTAATGGGTTTTTCATGACCTTCAATCAACAGAGGTTTGCGTGCTAATTTTTTATTTATAAAAGCCGCCAACTCTTGATGAGATAGCATTTTTGATAAAGTACCTGTCCATAGCAAATTATCTGTACCACCTACCCGATGCATTTCTATGTTATTCACTTCAAGCAATTGAGCCAAACAAGCATTATTGCCTAATTCCAAATGACAATCTAAAGGCAGATGGTAGGCAAATAAATTAATATCATGGCGTAGCAGCTTATTAATGCGTTGACGCTTGATACCGGTAATGATGGGAGTTTCTCCGCGCCAAAAATAACCGTGATGTACCAATAAAGCATCTGCCTGCCAGCCAACTGCCTGAGAAATCACTTCATCAGAGGCCGTGACTGCAGTACAAATGCGTTTAATTTGGTTTTTTCCTTCAATCTGTATCCCATTAGGTGCATAGTCATTAAACCGCTCGCAACCTAATAACTGATTCAGATGAGAAGATAATTCTTCTCGTATTATCACCGATCAGAAACCCTCTTAATATCCGCGCCCAATAAAGATAATTTCTCTTCAATGCGCTCATATCCTCTATCCACATGGTAAATACGCTCAACCACTGTTTCACCATTAGCCACTAAACCTGCCAAAATCAACCCTGCTGAAGCACGTAAATCAGTCGCCATGACAGGAGCACCAGTTAAACTTTCTACACCATTAATGATTGCTGTATTACCATTCAACTGAATTTGTGCACCCATGCGTTGTAATTCCTGCACGTGCATAAAACGATTTTCAAAAATGGTTTCCACAATCGTTGACGATCCTTCAGCTACAGCATTCATCGCCATAAATTGCGCTTGCATGTCGGTTGCAAAAGCAGGATAAGGCGCTGTAGAAATATTAACGGCTTGAGGGCGTTTATTATGCATATTAAGACTAACCCAATCTTCACCTATGGTTAATTCAGCACCTGCCTCTTCAAATTTACATAATTGAGATAATAGTGTATCAGGGCGAACTCGTTTTACTGTGACATGCCCACGTGTTAATGCTCCAGCCGCTAAATAAGTGCCGGCTTCAATACGATCTGCCATCACAGAATAAGCACCGCCAGATAGAGCTTCCACCCCTTCTATCTCGATAGTAGAAGTGCCAGCGCCAGTAATTTTTGCACCCATTTGAATCAGGAAGTTAGCCAAATCAACTACTTCTGGCTCGCGTGCTGCATTTTTTAGAATGGTTTTTCCTTCAGCAAGCACTGCGGCCATTAAAATATTTTCAGTCCCAGTCACGGTAACCGTATCAAACATAATGCGCTTACCCTGTAAGCGACCCTTACAACGCGCTTTGATGTAACCATTATTTACAGTGATATCAGCGCCCATTGCTTTTAAAGCTTTTAAATGCAAATCAACGGGGCGTGTACCAATAGCACATCCGCCAGGTAAGGACACATCTGCCTTACCAAACCGCGCTAACATAGGGCCCAATACTAAAATTGAAGCACGCATCGTTTTAACAAGATCATAAGGGGCTACAAATTCATTGACTTGGCTTGCATCGACTTGAACATTCATTTTTTCATCAACGATAAGATGAGCGCCTAATTGCCCTAATAATTCCATCATTGTTGTAATGTCTTTTAGATGTGGAACATTAGAAATAGTCACATGATCACTTGCAAGCAAACTGGCCGCCATAATCGGTAAAGCCGCGTTTTTAGCACCAGAAATAATGACCTCGCCATTTAATGCTTTACCGCCGTTAATTAATAATTTATCCACGTTGATTCTCCCATTCTTCTTTTGTCCAGGTCTTCATAGTGATTGCATGAAGCATGCCACTGGCGATAAAATCTTTAAGCTGTGCATATACCCACTGCTGTCGAGCAACTTTAGACTTATTTAAAAAAACATCACTCACGAGAGTCACCTGATATTGATAACCGTCGCCATCTACTTTAACGAAAAATACATCGTTATTAGATTTCAGTTGTTGTTCAACTTCTTCATTACTTAACATTAAAATTAGCTCACAAATTAAAATAAATACAATGTCGGCCAGCCTATTTAATTGGTCTGGACTAATGGGCTGCATTATGAACAAATAACGGTCAGAAAACAAGGGCTGGATGGGGGTTTCTTCCAAATTTAGCGAAAAAGCTCTAAATGTGTTTTAACACCCTCACCCTAGCCCTCTCCCGCGTGCGGGAGAGGGGATGTTCTGAGCATATATCCAAGTCAATCTGCAACCAGTTTGTACTCGTAAATCCACCTCTCCCATTGACGGAAGAGGGCTAGGGTGAGGGTAGTTCAACCGTTAAACTCCACGGTACAGTTACATTCGTTGTATGCAACCAGGCCTCATCCATTATTCAAAAACATGTTTAACCCCACAAAACTCAGCTAATGATCGAGTCTCAGGAGACATACCCATGATCTCAAAATTCTTATTATTTTTTTTACACAACTTTTTAGCTTCTATAAGCAAAGCCATCCCCGCACTATCGCAAGAAACTACGTCACTCAAATCAAGATTAAACTGGCTAGTTCCTTCAGTCATTAATGCTTGATAGAGTTTAGCACGCACATCAACCACTGATTTGAATGTCAACTCAGTCCCAGGCTTAAAATGAACAGTGCTCATTGAGATGCCTTTTTAATTTGTTTTTCTTGCATTTGCTTTATCAGATCATCAATACTTGAGCTTTGTAATGCTTGAGCAAATTGTGATCTAAAGCTTTGTAATAAGCTCACACCTTCAACGCTAATATCATAAATTTTCCATTGGCCATTTTTATCGATAAGACTATAGGTCAATGGAATATTCTGACCTTCAGAGCGTACAATCACGCTGTTAACGCGTATAAAACGAGAATTTAAGTCCCCTCTAACCGGTAAAAATTGTACTGTTTCATCCGAATATTGGGCCAAGGGACTGGAATAGGTACGAATCACTAATTGAGTAAACGCATTAGAAAACTGTCCTTTTTGTGCAGCAGTGGCTTTAATCCATGCTTGTCTTCCTAATACTGAACGCGACATCCCTGCAACGTCTACAATAGGAAGCAGATGAGATTCTACTGCTTTATAAATAATACTAGGGTTCTTTTTTAAATTAGCCTTATTTTCTTTAAGCGTTGCAATAATGCCATTCGCTGTTTTCTCAAGCATGGGCACTGGCGAGCCCTGAGCGATTATTGTGGAGGATGAAATAATTCCTGCAATCAATAAAATTGTCCTTAATATCTTCATGTTTCACCTTATTTTTTAATATTAAATAGCAATTGGCCGATTAAATTTTCAAGAATAATTGCCTCTTGCGTTTTAGCAATAACATCCCCATTTTTTAAATAAGGATGAGTCTTATTTTCTTCTTCATCAAAACCAGGAACAATACTCACGTAATTAGAGCCAAGTAATCCCTCTGTTAAAATTCGTGCAGAAGAATCTTCATAGGGTATTTTTTTATCATTTCGTAAACGCATAGTCACTTTAGCGTTCAGCTGGCCAGGCTGTAATTCGATACGAGTAACCTCACCAATTTTAACACCTGCAACTGTCACTGGTGCTCTAACTTTTAAACCACCAATATCCGTAAAATCTGCGGAGACATCGTAGTTTTTATGCGATATAAAATCTGAAATATTACTGACCTTCATTGCCATAACTAGTAAAGCTAATAAACCAAGCAACATAAAAAGGCCAACACTCACGTCTACGTAACGTTGCTTATTCATTTTACCAATCTCCAATCATCATTGCCGTCAATAAAAAATCCAGACCTAATACAGCAAGCGAAGAATAAACTACTGTTTTGGTCGTCGCCTGGCTAATACCCTCTGCAGTAGGCACGCATTGAAATCCCTGGAATACAGCAATCCAGGTCACAACAAAGGCAAAAACTAAACTCTTAATGATACCACTCAATACATCCGTACGAAAATTGACTGCGGCTTGCATGTTAGACCAAAAACTACCAGCATCCACACCCAGCCAATGCACACCGATAAAATAACCGCCAAAAATCGCCACCGCAGAAAAAATTATGGCCAATATCGGCAACGTAATTAAGCCTGCCATGAAACGAGGGTAAATAACTCGACCTAGAGGGTCAACACCCATCATATCCATACTAGATAATTGCTCTGTTGCCTTCATCAAACCAATTTCAGCGGTTAATGCAGAACCTGCTCGCCCAGCAAATAATAAAGCACTAATCACAGGACCTAATTCACGCGCAATACTAAGCGCCAATAATTGGCCTAATTGGCTTGAGGCACCAAATTTTTGCAAGGTATTATAGCCTTGCAAACCAACAACCATTCCTATGAATAAAGCCGACACTACAATAATTAAACAAGATAAAACGCCCACAAAATAAATCTGATAACGTAATAATGGCCATAATTTTTTAATGTGAGGACGTCGAAATAACATTAAAAATAGAAATAATCCCGAGCTACCCAAGTCATGCAACATCCGGGTACCTTGATTACCTAGGCGCGTAATGAGCTCAAGCATCTAATAACTCCTCAGTATACGACCTGGCTGGATAATGAAAAGGCACCACCCCATCGGCTTCTCCATGCATAAATTGTCTGGTTTGAGGCTCTAAAGATTGGCTCAACTCTTCAGGAGTACCCTCCCCTATAATTTTTCCTCCTGAAATCAAGTAAATATAGTCTGCAATGGAACAAGTCTCTTCCACATCGTGCGAAACAATAATAGTGGTGGTGTGCAATAATTCATTTAAACGCTTAATCAAACGAACCAAAACACCCAAAGAAATAGGATCTTGTCCTGTGAAAGGCTCATCATACATCATCAAAGTAGGGTCAAGCGCTATAGTCCGTGCCAAAGCTACACGCCGTGCCATACCGCCGGATAATTGAGCGGGCATTAAATTAGCAGCGCCGCGTAATCCAACCGCTTCGAGCTTCATTAGTACGATGTCTCGTATCATAGATTCATTTAACTGAGTATGTTCTCTTAACGGAAAAGCCACGTTATCAAACACAGAAAGATGGGTAAATAAGGCAGAACTTTGAAACAACAAGCCCATATCACGACGGGTTTGATATAAGGCTTTACGTGATAATTGGTGTATGTTTTGACCATTAACTAAAATAGAGCCACTGTCTGGTGTTAATTGAGCGCCAATCAATTGCAACAAGGTTGTTTTTCCCGAACCACTAGGGCCCATAATTGCAGTAATTTTACCCTGCTTCATAACCATATCAACGCCATTGAAAATGCAGCGATTTCCTCGAGTAAAGATTAAATTATTAATTTCGACCCAATTTTCTGACATGCTTTTAATTTCCGCTGATGGCTTACAATTGAAGTATATACTGGTTCTAAAAAAAAATGAGGATTTTCATAATATTTAAGCTAAAAAATTCTGGTTTTTATATTCAACCCAAAACTTATGATTAATTACAAATCGTTTTGATTTTTTTTTAATCGAAACTCAATATCAACAGACCTTATGAAATGTTTGTTTTTTGATCTATAATGAGAAAATAAACCAATTTATTTTGAGGTAATTATGCAATTGAATGAGTTAATCAATACGTATCTATCAGTAAAGGGTGCTTTTGTGGACTCACTCAACACACAAGGGCTTCTGCAAACTGAAGTAAATGCTTCTATCTACACTTTTCTTGACAAGCTTAGACGAGGTTTAGAAATACAACCTCAGGAGTTTGATGAATTTTCTAAAAAATTGAATGAGTTAGATCAGAGCATAAAAAACACTATAATATCCATCGTATTTAGCATCACTCATAAGATTTATCACCATCATAACAATGCAATTGAAAAGGCCGTGGATAACATTGAAACTAGTGTTAAGACATCAGCTCCAATTCCTCAAGAAAGCCCAGATGCTAAAAAATATATCGACTTAATCAATATTTATCATTTATTTGCACACTATTTATCCATTGAAAAAGATGGAGAACATAGCAATTTCTTTCCAGGTGTAAATTACTATCAACGCAAAATCTTAGCCTCTAATATTCCCTTTGCAATTAATGCACTAACACTTACAGGTCAACTACCAAAAGCGAATTATTATGGAATAAATACTGCCCATGCTCTGTATCCATTAGATTTAATGGTAACTCAAGAAAACAAAGTGCTGATGCGAAAAGGAATAAAATCTAGTAATGAATACTTTCCTTATAAATCAGTATGTAAGATTGCAAAAGGTGACACTGGTGATAACACATTTTTAGCTACAAATGGTTCCAAAGTTCTGTTTATGCGCGGTGTTGAACGCTATTCCCCTGAGGGCATTTTGGCCTCTAAGATTGCTACCTTAGTCAGCGCAAAACATTTTTCTTCTGAGAGGCTCATGGATAATAAAATTGTAGCCTCAAGAGAAATTAATACTTATGCTTGCTCTGCTGCTGATAAAAAAACCACGGCTCTTCGTAAAAAGTATATTGAAGAAGATAAGAAGGTTTTCCCAGGAACTGGTATCATTGATGAAGTTAATAATTATGTTCAGGAAACTGACTTTAATATAGAAAATCTAGGATTTTCTACTACTGATATTGAAAAGGCTCATTTATCGAAAATTGACTTTGATAGATGCTACACCTCTCCTCATATATCTACAACAGACTATGAGATTGATCTTGTTTCTCAATGCAAGTTCGGAATATATCGTAATCTTGAGAATATACAAAAAAATGAAGGATATATTCGTGAAAAACTCTATGCCAGATTAAAACTCAGTATGATAACTAAACCCCTTTTATGTGGTTTGGCAGACAAAGCATTTATGGATAAAGATCAACAAAGAAAAGAACAGTCGATTACAGAATGCGGTAACCGTAGCGATATTGCACTTGAATTATTTGGAACACACGAGAAAGCAAAACAGTTCATAACAAACAACTCGGAAATATTAAATCAATGTTACGCTGAAATAGCTCTCTATATTCAAGATCATTTTGAACAAGATCTTCAAAGAGATTTATTCGAGTCACTGGAAAAGCGTGTTAAATTAATTCATTCAAACTTATCTAAAAAATTACGTATTACTATTCCCGCACCTCAAATACAGTCTTTAAAACCGGAATCAACGCCGACAGAGGAAAAAATAGAAAAAGGGCTTTCAAGCACTCATTATAAATATCAAGTCGATAGCCAGAAAAAAAGTAGATTTTATCATGCGTTTCAAGTACAGGGTAATCAAAACTTAGGAGAAGATCTAAAAAACCTCAAAGGAGATTACTTAAAAAGCCAAATTTTATTGCAACTTAAGAAAGAAATTGAATGCTTAGATTCAAAACCAAAACTTGAGAAGTATGTGCTCGATTTAAAAGATGACCCAAGATTTAAAATTCTTGCAAGTGGTCAAGGGATAGTAACCAAACTTGGATTTTTCGGACTTAAGACATCTTCGGTAAAAGCCTTTAATAAAATGATAGAAGAACAACTAACCATTATTAATAGTAAAAACAATCCCTCTTCTGAAATTTAGGGTCGTGGACGAAATAACTTTTTATTCTTGAGCAATTAACAGATATCCAAGTAGGGGTGTTGCCTTTGGTAGTGTTTAAATAACTGTGTCATCTCTCATAAATTGTTATAATTTGGACACTTAAGAGAGATGGCAATGACAATGACTGGACTTTAGCCATTTTTAAAATAGATCAAAAAAAATGCCGTCGTTGCAAGCGCCAGCGAAGCAATCCAGATCGATTTTAATTGGAATACCGATCTGGATTGCTTCGCTGGCGCTCGCAACGACGGGTTATTTTGATTGTTGTGTTAAGCACAACCTTTTCATGACGCAGCCTTGTGCTCCTACGGGTAAGAGCTGTTGAAACAACGAGTCATTGTGTTAGAATGAAAAATAAACAAAATACCTAATATTAAATAGCCTATGAATTTTTGTGCACTAGGACTTGCTGTTATCGAAACTGAAGCACAAGCCGTCTTTGACTTAACACAACGCATTGATAAGCGCTTTGCTCAAGCCTGCGAAATTTTATTAGCCTGCAAAGGACGCATTGTCGTAACAGGCATGGGGAAATCAGGGCATATTGCTAATAAAATCGCAGCGACTTTATCCAGCACAGGCAGTCCTGCTTTTTTCATGCATCCCGGAGAAGCCAGTCATGGTGATTTAGGGATGATCACGAAACAAGATACCGTGATTGCTATTTCCTACTCAGGAAATACCAACGAATTAGTGACCCTATTGCCTCTTTTAAAACGCTTAGAAGTCCCCCTAATTGCCCTAACAGGCAACACCGAGTCTACCCTAGCTAAAGTAGCCGATGTTCATCTGGATGTCAGCATTAAACAAGAGGCTTGTCCATTGGGTCTTGCACCAACGACTAGCACTACTGTTTCTCTCGTGATGGGTGATGCATTAGCCATTGCCTTGTTGCAAGCAAGGGGATTTACTGAGGCTGATTTTGCTTTATCGCATCCAGGAGGTTCTTTAGGAAAACGCCTCTTATTACTCATCGATGAACTATGCCACGAAGGTCCTCAGCTTCCTATAGTGAATGAAAATGCAACGATATGTGAAGCATTAATAGAAGTCACTAACAAGAAATTAGGAATGACCTGTGTTGTTGATAACCAAGGCATTCTAGTTGGGGTTTATACTGACGGCGATATTCGGCGAACCTTAACTCGGCAATGTGATATCAATACAACTCAACTAAAAGAAGTCATGACTGACAAAGCGCATGTTATTCATAAGGGCATGCTAGCGGCTGAAGCATTAACGATGATGCAAAAACATAGTATTACCTCATTAATCGTAGCCGATGAAAATAAGCGTCCGGTAGCTGTTTTGCATCTCCATGATTTATTAAAAGCAGGAGTCGTTTAAATGAATCAATTAGTTGAAAAAGCAAAAAAAGTGAAATGCTTGATCTGCGACATGGATGGGGTCCTGACAGATGGCCTTTTATACCTTGATAATCACTTCAACGAATTAAAAACATTTCATATTCATGATGGAGTGGGCTTAAAATTGCTTATGGCAGCAGGGATTGAAATAGCCGTAATTACTGGTTCGAATAATCCTGTGGTCGATCATCGTATGCAACAATTGAGCATCAAGCATTATTATAAAAACCAATTAAATAAACAAGAAATGTACCAACAATTAAAAAACACACTTCACCTTGCCGATGAAGAATTTGCTTATATAGGTGACGATCTACCTGACATACCAATTATGCAGCAGGTTGGATTAGGTGTCGCTGTAGCAAATGCTGTACGCCAAGTGAAAGAAATTGCTGTATGGAAAACAGAACTTTCAGGTGGGCATGGCGCAGTACGCGAGCTATGCGATCTCATTCTCAATGCACAGAATAAAATGGATTTAGCGATCACTGGTTATTTAAAATAATGAATATTGCCAAACAATTCCTATGGCTTTTTATCACGCTACTGATTCTAACAGCTTCAGGCTGGTATTATGGTCATTCCATTGATATTACGCGCATGGACAATGAAACATTAGCCAACTCTGTAGAAACCACTGTATACCAACTCAAGGTGCGTCAATTTGATAAGGCAGGTTTATTAGTCAATCGGTTAACTACGCCTATCATGCAACATATCCCAAAAGACAATGTGTACTTATTTCAACGCCCTCATATCCTAATAAGCCAAGATCAACAACCCCCTTGGGATATCCGATCCAATAAGGCTCAATCATTTGAGGGTGGTAAACTCATTACTTTCAAAGGCCATGTTATTGTCCATCAAAAGCAAGATGGTAAAACACAAGAAAGCACTTTAAGAACAGAAGAAGTGACTTATTTTCCAAACGAAAAAAAGGCAAGCACGGATCTCCTTGTAACTTATGAGCAACCAGGTAATATGATTCAATCCAAAGGGATGAATGCGTATCTAAATGAAAAAAGAATTGAATTATTGCATCAAGCACGAGGAAGTTATGTACCTACAAATGGTTAAACATTGTCTGTACATTTTTTTTATCGCGCTGACTTTCTCAGCCCATGCCCTATCAACAGATAAAGAAAAAACGATGCATGTGATGGCTGATTCTGCCGATTTAAACCAAAAAAACCATCAAGGTATTTATGTTGGGAATGTAGAACTTATACAAGGTACAACCAATCTACAAGCCACTAAGGCAATTACTCAAGGCAATGATAAAAATCAACTAATTTTAGCAATCGCTGATGGCTCTAAAGAAAAACAAGCTCATTATTGGACAATAACAGATCCCCAAAAGCCCCCTTTTCATGCTTATGCTGACACGATTCGCTATTATCCTTTAAGACATGTAATTGAATTAATTGGCCACGCTCACATCGAACAAGGAAAAGACTCATTCTCAGCAGCCAAAATAAGTTATGATACAATAAACCAACATGTTTTATCCCAAGGTGATGGGAAAAAAAGAATTGTCATTATTTACCACCCAGAAAAGAAATCAACATGAGCCTACTTGAAGCACGCAATCTAAAAAAATCGTTTAAATCACGCACGGTGGTGAATGGAACAAGCCTTCATCTTAAAAAAGGTGAATGCGTTGGCCTATTAGGCCCCAATGGTGCAGGAAAAACAACGTGTTTCTATATGATAGTCGGCCTACAACCTTGTGATGAAGGGCAGATTATCCTCAATGGAAAAGACATCACTGCAGATGCTATGCATCAAAGAGCTCGCCTAGGTATTAGCTATCTTCCCCAGGAGGCTTCTGTTTTTCGTAAACTCACTGTGGCTGAAAATATTATGGCGATATTGCAGCTCAGACCTGACTTAAATGAACAGGCACGTGAAGAAAAATTAGATTTATTACTTCAGGAATTTCATATTACTCATATCAGAAATAGTATGGGAATGGCTTTATCTGGAGGCGAAAGAAGACGGGTTGAAATCGCTAGAGCTTTAGCCATCGAACCTGAATTTATCCTATTGGATGAGCCATTCGCAGGGGTGGATCCCATTTCAGTTATTGATATAAAAAAAATTATTCAACATTTATGCAATAAAAATATTGGCGTCTTAATCACCGATCATAATGTACGGGAAACCTTAGATATTTGTGAACGTGCCTACATTGTCAGCCAAGGAAAGATATTGTGTGAAGGTACACCAGAAGAAATTCTTCTAAATCAACAAGTCAGAGCGGTTTATCTGGGTGAAGATTTTACTTTATAAGTGGTGACTTAAATCATGCTACTTCTCATTGATAATTACGATTCATTTACTTACAACTTAGTGCAATATTTTCAATGTTTAAACCAGGAAGTAGTCGTTTACAAGCATGATGAAATTAGCTTATCAGAAATCGAAAAAATTGCCCCTGATTATTTGGTTATTTCTCCAGGCCCCAAGGCTCCTGATGACGCAGGAATTTCTTTAGAAGTAATCCGTCGATTTCACCAAAACATACCCATTCTTGGTATTTGTCTTGGCCATCAATGCATCGCGCAGGCTTTTGGGGGGAAAATTATTCCCGCTCCAAAGATTATGCATGGCAAGACATCAGTGATTCAACATAATGCTCAAGGGATATTTCATCATATCCCCAATCACTTTCAAGCTACGCGTTATCATTCTTTGGTAGCAGATAAGACAAGCTTACCTACTTGTTTGTCTATTGATGCCTGGACAGAGGATGCCATTATGGCTATTTCACATCGTCAATATCCTGTTTTTGGTCTACAATTCCATCCAGAAGCTATTTTAAGTCAATACGGCATGCCACTATTAGACAATTTTTTAAAAAGAAGTAATGAGTAATAACGCCTTTGTAGATACTGTCTTTAAATGCAAGGAAAATTTTCATTAAAAGGCAGTCCACTT
>JAOATK010000005.1 GCA_030158115.1 Legionella sp. | reverse complement strand
CGTATTCTACTCATTTCAGCTTCCGTGTCAAACACTTTTTTACCTTTTTTTAAAAAAAATGGGCATTCAGTTTTTATTACCCGAAGAGTGACATATATTAATGACTCTGGAATTATTAATCACGATTTTGGTTTTTGCCACGCTGAATACAGGTCACAATAAATTCTCTATACAAACCGGTTATTTAGAAGAACATAGATTATGCCTTTCTGCAGCGACACTTTATAGGCTATCGGATTTTACTTATTTATTTTTTTACAAGATCTGGCTATCCCTTCTTTTTTTTGATAATCTTCTGCACTCAACTATGGTGGCTCTATTGGTCCCCTCGCGGCGATAGATTGTGAACCCCGTCAGGCCCGGAAGGGAGCAGCGGTAACGATTGATTCGAGCGCCGAGGTGTGGCTCTTAGAGCTGCCACCCAACTTGTGAAACATGTATGAGCTACCTGGCACTTGCCCGTAAATGGCGACCACGCACATTTTCTCAACTGGTTGGCCAAGAACATATTAATAAAGCATTAATAAATGCGTTAAATCAACAGCGTTTACACCATGCCTATCTATTTACTGGAACTCGAGGTGTCGGTAAAACTAGTGTTGCCCGTATATTAGCTAAATCTTTTAATTGTGAAACCGGCATTAGCTCGGAACCCTGTCTACAATGTAATGCTTGCCTGGCTATTGAACAAGGACGCTTTATTGATTTAATTGAAATTGATGGTGCATCCAAAACACGCGTAGAAGACACAAGAGATTTACTTGATAACGTACAATATGCTCCGACGAGTGGTCGATTCAAGATTTATCTAATCGATGAAGTACACATGTTGTCACAACATAGTTTTAATGCCTTACTAAAAACACTAGAAGAGCCGCCTGCTCACGTAAAATTCATTTTAGCAACAACAGATCCACAGAAGCTCCCAGTTACTGTTTTATCACGATGCTTGCAGTTTCATTTGAAACATTTAGAAGCAAATTTAATTAGCCAGCAACTACAGCTTATATTAAATGATGAAAAATTACCCTTTGAACATCAGGCAGTTGATATTTTAGCGCAAGCTGCTCGAGGTAGCATGCGTGATGGATTAAGCTTATTAGATCAGGCGATTACCAGTTGTGATAAACAATTGCGCGCCAGTGATGTTAAAACAATTTTAGGATATACACAGCAGGATTATGCAATCCAATTACTACAGGCCTTACAAGCGCAAAATGCGCCTATGTTGTTGACAATAAGCCAGCAAATAGGCATCGAGGGCGGACACTTTCAGTATGTACTGGATGAACAACTTAATTATCTTCATCAAATGGCAGTCTATCAAAGCATTGGTGATCACAATTCATTAATTACCCCCTCGATTGAAATAAAAACATTGTCTCAACAATTTTCAGCAGAAGACTTGCAATTATTTTATCAAATAGCTCTAAAAGGGCGTGAAGAAATCCACTTAGCTCCTACGTTAGCTATAGGTTTTAATATGATGCTATTACGCATGCTAACCTTTAGACCAGCCTTAAATATTTCATCACCTCCCCTATTGGCTCTTCAGGACATACCTTCTATTGCAGAATGTTCTCCTCCGCCAACTTATGAACTTCCTAAAATAGCGGATGAAGTAACGGCTCCTAAACAACCAGTCCCTGTACTCAAAGAAGAGTTAATACCTCAAAATGATACGCCAAGCCTAGATTGGGCTCATATTACGTCCAATCTTAAATTAACCGGCTTAGCCCTCAATGCTATTGAAAATGCCGAATTTATTTCCAAAGAAGGACGTGATATTGTCTTACGCGTGGCAAAGGGACATCAATCCCTCTTTACACCAACGGTATTGACACGAATTGAAGCGGCATTGGGAGATCATTATCAAAGTGCGGTCAAAATTAGCTTAAATAGTGATCAAATAGTTCATTCGTCACCAGCACAACAAAAAGAACTTACGACGCAAAAAAAGCAACAACTAGCTGAAACGGCATTACAAAATGACCCCATGTTTCAGCAACTGCAGCAGGAATTTTCAGCGGAATTGGTCAAAAATTCAATTGTACCGCTAGGAGCTGTTGACATTTTGAGTCAAACTAGCTAAATGTCACTTATTTGGAAAAATAACCTATAATATAATTACGTTAATCACATAAGGCCTTAATAATGGATATGAATCAAAATCTTGGTAATTTGATGAAAGAAGCGCAAAAAATGCAACAACGTATGCAAGAAGCGCAACAACAATTAAGCCAATTAGTAGTGACTGGTGAGTCTGGTGGCGGCATGGTCTGCGTTAAAATGAACGGACGTCATGATGTAACAGAAGTTAAAATTAAGCCAACCATGATGGAAGAAGATGTTGAAATGCTAGAAGATCTAGTTGCTGCAGCAGTGAATGATGCCGTTCGTAAAATAGAAAAAGCATCCAAAGATAAAATTAGCCAATTAACGGCTGGTCTTAATATTCCGACGGATTTAATGGGCGACCATAAGGAATAGCTCTAATTATGGATATGCTAAATCGCCTGGTAGAGGCGCTTCGCTGTCTTCCAGGCGTAGGACCTAAATCCGCACAGCGAATGGTTTTTCATTTGCTGCAGCATCAAAGACAGCGAGGCTTACACCTCGCGTCTTGCTTAGAAGAGGCAATGAATCAAATCAATCATTGCCAACGCTGTAGGAACTACACGGAACAAACTTTTTGCACCCTGTGTAAGAACCCAGATCGTGATGCATCCGTGATTTGTGTTGTAGAAAGCCCTGCAGATGTTAGTGCTATTGAACAAAGTAACTCCTTTCAAGGGAAGTACTTCGTTCTGATGGGAAAAATCTCTCCTCTAGATGGATTAGGACCAGACGACATCGGGTTGCCTAAACTTAAAAAGCTCATTATTGAAGAAGAGATTCAAGAGGTTATTCTGGCTTTAAGCCCCAGTATTGAAGGTCAAACTACTATTCATTTTATTCATCAACTTCTACGAGAACAGCCCATTAATATTACGCAATTAGCACATGGCATCCCCTCTGGCGGCGAACTAGAATTTTTAGATGGAAATACGATAGGAAATGCTCTTCGTAATAGAGCGATGATTCATGCTGAAAACTAGAGTCCAGACTTCTTTTTTTATCCTATTGATGCTGCTATCCAGTCTCGTTCACGCTTCTATTTATAAAAATTTATGGCCTAAATGGGCCGTAAATAATCCCCTATCCCAAAAAACTATTTCTCATCAGCTCTGGCAAGAGTTTTTAACTCGACGGGTGATTACTAACGAAGAAAATATTCATCTTGTTGATTATCAACATATGACTAAAATTGATCACCATTTATTAAAAACTTATTTAAAAAATATGTCAAAAATTCACATTGACAGTTATAACCGTCATGAACAATTAGCCTATTGGATTAACATTTATAATGCATTAACAGTCCAAACTGTAGCTAATTATTATCCAGTAACGACCATTCAAGAAGTCAATATATCACCAGGATTGTTTAGTGTTGGTCCATGGGGTGCTAATTTAATTACGATTGAAAATACTATGTTAACCTTAGATGACATTAATAACCGTATTATTCGACCAATTTGGAATGATTCTCGCACGCATTATGCATTAAATAATGCCAGTATAGGTGCTCCTAATTTAAGCCGCAAAGCATATCAAGGGTCTATTCTGGAAGAGCAACTCAATAATGCAACGTCCACTTATATCAACTCACTTAGAGGCGTTAATGTGATTGAGGGGCGGCTTATTATTTCCAAGTTATATGATTGGTATGCAGAAGATTTTGGCGTAACAAAACAAGATATCATTATTCATTTATTACAGTTTGCCAAAGAACCCTTGAAAAGCCAACTTAACCATATCAATAGCATTGATAATTACATGTATAACTGGCATCTCAATAGCACTACAACAGAATGATCATCAAACACAAATCAACTTACTTTTATTATTTTTTATTATTTAATTTATGTTTTTTTATTTTGCAAGCAAGTCTACTTTACTCCCAAAACTCAAGCTTTGTTAGCACAATAAAACTACCTGACATTGCATGGCTGCAAATAGGCGCGACCCTCTTAGTTCATATCACCCTTTATCTATTTCTATCCTTGTTTCAAACTCTCTTGCTAGTGGGGATATTGAAACGCTCTTGGCATTATTTTACTGCCGATCAATGGCAAATTATCATCTGGACTTTATGTTCAATTGTCATTATTAGTGCGAATGCTTACTACTTCCCGCTTAGCCTTTTCAGTAAACTTTTTTCACCCCCTATCCCAAATTTGTTAATAACTAGCTTATTATGTATCTCAAGCTTTCTTTTAAGCTTGTTGCTTCTTAATAATTTATTTTATCGCTCAACCCTGTATTTCCTTGCAGTAACCATTCCAATGATCCTATGGAATCAATCACACCAAAATCAACCCCTATCTCAGAGTAATCTAAAGCCTAATGTGATTATCTTAGGCATTGACTCTCTTAGTCCTGAAAGTATCAATTCACAAAATATGCCCTTTTTTTCTCAATTACTACGAAAAAGCACGCAATTTACTCAGGCTATCAGCCCACTAGCACGAACCTATCCTGCTTGGTCTAGCATTTTAACCGGACTATATGCAAAACATCATCATGCCCAAGAAAATCTAGTGGCTAAAAACACAGTGGAAAGCCACAGCAGCATTACTTGGCTCCTAAAAAATCAAGGGTATCAAACTATTTTTGCAACCGATGATCGAAGATTTAATGGCATTGGTGAGGAATTTGGATTTAACAAAATTATTGGTCCTAAATTAGGTGTAAATGATATTTTGCTTGGAAGTTTTAATGATTTTCCACTTAGTAATTTATTGATTAATTTCAAGATTAATTCATGGTTATTTCCTTATAACTACAGCAATAGGGCCAGTTTCTTTTCTTACTATCCACAAACTTTTGATACCCAATTAAGAAATGAATTCGCGGCCAAAACACCTCAAACCCCTATTTTTTTGGCAGTGCATTTTACACTTCCACATTGGCCTTACGCTTGGGCTGAATCATTACCAGAACAAGTCAATAACGAATTTAGCCTTGAAAAACGTAATGTGCTGTATCAACAAGCATTAAAAAGAACTGATAAACAACTTCATTCTTTTTTTGATTATCTAAAAAAACAAAATTACTTTAAAAACACTTTGCTTATTTTATTAAGTGATCATGGGGAAGCGCTTTATTATCCTAATTCCCGCTTAACTACTAGACTTAATTATCAAGGGACTTTTCCTAGTCAATTTGCCACTTATCTTAAAGAGAAAACAGCCACTGTTTTGAATAAGAGTGCAGGGCATGGCTCAGATATATTAAGCCCGCGACAATATCATAGTGTATTGGCATTTAGGATTTATCAACAAGGGAAAAAAATAACAAAAAATGCCCAAATTAAAACCCGTGTTGCTTTAATTGATTTGGCGCCAACCATTTTAAATTTTCTACATTTAAAACCGGTGAAAAAAATGGATGGCTTAACCTTGTTGCAAACCATTCTCAATCCTGCCATTCTCCCACTTCCGCGTTTATTTTTTATTGAAAGCGGGATGTTTCCTAATCAGTTACTTTCAAAACAAAAGTCGATAGAATTTGGCGAATTTTTTTATCAGGTAAACCCTATTAATGGCGAGCTTGAAATTAAGGCGGATAAAATGAATAGCCTCGCCGAGCAAAAACTCTATGGAATCATTAGTGATGATTGGGTTCTTGCTCTTTATCCAAATAAAACAAATTATATTCCTGTGATACAGAATCTTTCATCTGGCCTATGGAGTGATAATTTAAAAAGTGACTTTGCTCAAACTACACCTGCAATTGAAATGTACCAACACATGCAAAAATTTTATGGCAAAGCCTTATTTTTACCCCTGCCTTAATGAGTGTTTCACATCGAAAATCTAAGCTACTATATGGGCTCTTCTAGAGCCTGAAACAGGTTATTAATAGCAACTTCTTCTATTGGTGCACGAATTTTATAAATGGCCATCGATCTAAAAATGGCATCACGTGTACGATGCCCTATATAAATAGACTCTTTTTCAATATAGTAGATATAAGGCTCTGTAATGATATGCCTATTTTTCAATTCCGTACGCAAGGCTTCCATCACGCATCGTAAAGAATGAAATACTTTTATAATTGCAGATAACTCTTCTTCATGAATCAAAGGTAACCAATCAAAAACAAGGGATTGCGTCATTGAAAAAAATGTATGAAGTAAATAGCGGGTATCCTTATTAGCAAAATAACCATATAACTCCAAACACTCAGAAGTGCTCAACTTGGCAAAAAATTTCAACATTTCTTGTTCGAAAACCCATAGCTCATCTGTTTCTGCTATTAAATTTTGTCGCAATACCATCACTGCATCAATTAAACGATTAGGATTAAACCAAAATTTATACGCCTTTAATAAGGCATGAACCCGATCTATGCCCATAGACTCCTGTTTCAGAGAACTAATTGTTGGATTTATTTTTTTGATTGCTTCTTGAATAAGACCTCGAAAACATTCATTTACCTCAATCGTCACTCCTGGAGGTAATTCATCTCCATGAAATAAATGATCAATACTTAGTAGTAAGCTGTTTTGTATGGAGTGACTATACAGTTGTTGCTGTATTAACTCGATATAATAATGCAAAATGCCTAAGCGTATACGTATTGAAATTAATTTTTGAGGGTAAATCTCGTGTAAAAATAATTTTTCGGGATACAACTTGTAAAAAAAAATCGCGTTGACTAACTGTATGAATCGGGTTCCAGAAAAAAAATTAAGTGCTGATTGTTGTTGCTCAAGACTCCAGTCATGACACAATGTAGTTGATTCAAGATGTATTGCTGGATGTTGATTACAAAAGTCAATGAATGCTTCAAACCACGATTCAAGCTGCGCTTTTTTAAATAGTAGCTTAAGATCGTTAGAGCTTTTATTCATTTGTGACGTCATCCATGTCTCCTCAATCATCAATGTGCATGAAGAATTATTAATACAATAATACTGAAACTAATTGCAAGTCGATACTAATCTTGCCAAAATTACTTTTGGCTATCGAAAATACACGGGTAATAAATTCATGGGACATTGCTATTTACTATTTATTGATAAAACGCCAATAAATGACAACATAAAAAACTATTTTGCACAATTTAATATAGCAATAGTCCAGCAAACTCACTTGGTTCCTCCTGTTCATATGCAAACTAGCCCTCTAGCTATTTTGATTCATTGGGCTATTTTAAAAAATGAGCTATCAATCATTCATGAATACTATACAACTTATCCTGTTCCCTTATTGGTAATCAACGATCATCCAGATGAAGCCGTATGTATTAAAGTACTTGAGGCAGGAGCAGATGATTTTATTATTCAACCTATTTATCCTAGAGAATTACATGCAAGAATAGGCGCTATTAATCGTCGCGTACTACGTGCAACTCAACCCGTTGAGCATGAAAAAGAAATTCTACAGTTTGCCACTTGGCAAATTTTTCCTGCATCCAGGCGTGTATTCCATCAAAATAAAACGGAGCTATCTTTAAGTTCGGGTGAATATGATTTGCTTCTAGCTTTTGTTCAACAACCACAACAAATACTTAATCGAGAATTTTTATTACAAATTACCAAAAACGGTGATCTTAATCCCTTTGATCGTCGAGTAGATGTACAAATAAGCAGATTAAGACAAAAAATAGAAACCGATGCTAAAAAGCCCTTATTAATTAAAACTATTCGTAATGGCGGCTATATGTTCACAGCACCGGTAGAGGTGATAAAAGAATGAATGATTTGATTTTGGCAGGTCACATGCATTCAATAAGAGCGTAACTTATTGATAAGTTACGCATTAAGAACAAGATCTGAAAGCCTTTTGATAAGGCTTCAGATGGATATACAATCGAATACTAAGGTCTCAACGATGGTTTTTTCGATGAAGATAATGAGGGAAAATCGTTTTCATTAACCCAAAAAGCATTGTTAGGACACATACTAACCTTACTGCAGGATGTTTTAGTAATCTGTTCTTTGTCAGCAGGCTTGGCAACTGTTGAAAAAAAACTACCCCTATGTGTTGGTCGTTGAGAGCTCAAACTCTCTGTATTAGCTTTTGCTTTTTTATAGACAGCTAGAACATTAATTGATTGCTCATTCTTACATGAAAATTTATGCTCCATATAATTTTCTAGATTAACTATCATTGCAGTCTTGAAACGGGTTTGAGATGAAATAGAACCTTTAAGCACACCCAGCTCTGCATAAAATAAACGAATAGCTTTTTCAAAACGGTCTTTTACTGCTAATTTATTAAATAATTTGTTATATCCTGCCGTTAAATGAATATTTAAACATAAAAACTCTGTTGGCGATCCGCTCGCATCCTGGCGCTTAAATTTAATCTCAAAATGACTTGTGTCTCTATCACCAACAGGTCCGTAGTTTTGATTAGCGGCAACTCCAATAGAATGGAACGAGTAGTGACTATTATTTACTTTAAAACTACATGTATTTCCATCTACTCGTTCTAAATTTTCTTGGCACAATAGTGTCATAAGATTCGAGCTCGCTTGAAGTCCTTTCTCTTTATCACCATGTATAACACATTTATCAGTTGGCGCTAAAGCACCAGTATCAAACGGATCCGACTTTGAATCTTGAGCCCGCGTAAAAAAACGAAAAAATTCTTCACAGGTAAAAGATTTGGGATTAATTTTTATCGTGATATTAAATTTACGCGTAATTATAAAAGGGGTTGTCATATTATTCAAATCAAGAGCTATAAATACATCTGGACTAACACCTTGAAAGTACTGTTCTGACAAAGATGCATTTCTTCCGCCTTCATTGGGATGAAGCCGAATAAGATTATCTGCAGCTAAAATATTGTGGTCGCTTTTCATACGTCATTACCTTCCTATCTTAAATCATGAGTGTAAGTTACAAACCAAATCGTCACTGTGATGAATTATAACACAAGTATTGCTGTGTTATTATTTATGTTTTTTATTTATTTTAAACAGTCTGACGCTCTTAATGGTATTATCACTTATTTTTAAAATTTCAATACGATAGTTGTCAATAGATAAACAAGATTCTGCCGGGGGAATATAACCTAAATACTCAATAACTAAACCGCTTAATGTTTTAGGACCTATTGAAGGCAGTTGCCATCCCATTAATCGATTTAAATGGCGTAGGGTTAAACTGGCATCGACAATAACTGAATCATCACTTTGCGGTATAATGTCACGACTTAGTGCAGCGATATCCGTGGTAAATTCACCCACTATCTCTTCAAGAATATCTTCCATGGTCACCAGCCCTAAAATATTCCCATACTCATCCACAACAAAAGAACTACGCTTTTTCATTTTTCTAAAATTTAAAATTTGAATGTTAAGTGACGTACCTTCAGGAATATAATAAGGCGTATCAGCTGCGGCTAATAATGTATTAATATCCAACTTATCTTCTAAAGCTAAATTTAATATATCGCGAGCATGAATCATTCCTACCAAATTATCTATCGTGTCACGATACAAAGGCATGCGAGTATGTTGCGCTGTTTCTAATTGCTCTAACAGTTGAGACCAAGATTGTACTAAATTAATGCCAACAATCTCCGCTTTAGGCACCATAATGTCTTCCACTGTTGCGGTTTCTAAATCTAATAAACTGATGAGCATGGTAGTGTGTTCAACGGGTAACAAGCCTCCAGCTTCATGAACTACGGAGCGAAGCTCCTCACCGGTTAATGCTTCTTTTTGTGCTCGATCAATAGAAATATGAAATAACCGCAAGACACTATTTGAAATAAAACTAGTAGCCCACACTAGAGGTGCAAAAATACGCTGCAAAATTTGCAAAGGAAAAGATGAAAGAAAAGCTATTTTTTGAGGATGCATTGCGGCATATGTTTTCGGAATCATTTCTGAGAATACTAAAATAATGATGGTCAAAAGAGCCGTTGCTATTGCAACTCCGAGGTCGCCATATAAACGCTGGCCAATTAATGTAGCGATAGTAGAAGCAACAATATTAGCCAGTGTGTTGCCAATCAGGACAACACTTAATAATAAATCCGGACGAGAAAGAATACGATTAACACGGATTGCTTGTTTATCATTTTTTTTTACTAAATGTTTTAGCTTGTAGCGATTGATAGACATCATGCCAATTTCTGTACCAGCAAAAAAAGCGGCTAATACAATTAAGAAAAGGAGAATAATAAATAGCGTAGATAGATGGAGGTCCACCGAATTTCCTTAAGCTTTATTTGAAAAATAAGTAACCGGTCACCCATTTGTACCAAAAGTAGCCTGGATGGAGCGCAAAGTGCGTAATCCGGGAACCCCCGCGAAGCGGGTTCAATCTTTATAATAAAATGCCAAGCCTTGCATGGTCTTCGCAGATTTCGCTACGCAAAATCCGGGCTACTTTTGATTTTTTTCTTAAAAGAAAATTGATGCCTTAAAGATAAAATATCATAGAGGGCTCCAGAAAGCGAGCCCGTGCTATTACTGGGCCTCTGGCTTATAACGAACAATACTTGCCATAATTTCAGCACAGGCTTCATCAGGACCAACCCAACCATCCACTTTAACCCATTTACCTTCTTCTAAATCTTTATAATGATTGAAAAAATGTTCTAACGAATTCAATAAATGTTGAGGTAAATCTTCATGAGAGTGAACATGCTCATAAATTTTAGTTAATTTAGTAATGGGAACCGCCAATAACTTAGCATCAACCCCTGATTCATCCGTCATTTTTAACATGCCAACTACACGACATGGAATCACTGAACCACTAATTAATGGAACAGGTGCAACAACTAATACGTCAACAGGATCACCATCTTCTGATAAGGTATTAGGGATATAACCGTAATTCACTGGATAAAACATTGGCGTGGATAAGAAACGATCTACGAATAAAACACCAGACTCTTTATCTACTTCATACTTAACGGGTTCGCTATGCATGGGAATTTCAATAATCACATTGATTTCATTTGGGATATCTCGCCCGGTCTTGATTCGCATTAAACTCATTTATATCCTCTTTAATAATTATTCTAATAAATAGTCGCTATTATGCGAAAATTTACCTCAAAAGGCAAAGAGAACTGTTGCAAGATGCGCAAGGAATGTATAATAACCTTTTTATCCCGATAGGATGGCTTATGGATTGCTTGTTTTGCAAAATTGCTCAAGGTGAAATTCCTGCAACAGTAGTTTTTGAAGACTCTCAGATCATGGCTTTTCGAGATCTTAATCCTCAAGCTCCAAACCATTTATTAATCATCCCTAAGCAGCATATTGCAACAATTAATGATATTCAAGAAGAGAACCAGGCGCTGTTGGGAGCGATGATTTTAAGGGCAAAAAAAATTGCTCAAACTGAAGGACTTAGTGAAGAAGGCTATCGATTAGTTTTTAATACTAATCTGAATGGTGGCCAAACTGTGCATCACATACATTTACATTTACTAGGTGGTCGGCAAATGACTTGGCCCCCAGGTTAGGAATCATTTTATGAAAGAATTATATAAAAAACTGTTAACCGAATTAGGTGAAGACGTTACACGAGAAGGATTAGTAGACACCCCTGAGCGTGCAGCCAACGCCATGCGTTACCTGACTAAAGGCTACCATGAAGATTTAAATGATATTATTAATGGCGCCCTGTTTGACTCCGACATGAGCGAAATGGTGATAGTGAAAGATATTGAACTCTATTCTATGTGCGAACATCATCTGCTGCCGTTTCTTGGAAAATGTCATGTAGGTTATATTCCTCATGGCAAGGTCATCGGTTTATCTAAAGTGGCCAGAATCGTTGATTTTTTTGCACGTCGCTTACAAATTCAAGAACGATTAACTACTGAAATAGCCAATTGTCTTGCAACGATTACAGGAGCCCATGGAGTTGCTGTTGTTGTGGAAGCAAAGCATTTATGCATGATGATGCGTGGAGTTGAAAAACAAAACTCCGTCATGACAACTTCAGTTATGCTCGGTGACATGCGCAATAACCCAACAAGCCGCGCTGAATTTTTAACCTTAATTCGTAATAATTAGGGGTTGTAGGCCGGGTTATAAACCCAGCAAATAATCTTCCAAATGCCATACAATGCTGGGTTTCACAACCCAGCCTACGATTATAACAAGCCTGGATGCAGCTTAGCTCTTCATCCAGGCCACAAAACAAAACCCTCAATATAAGATCAGACATCTAGCCTATTAAAAATAAAATTGGGTAGGTGCTTAAGCACTAACATAATGAAAGCCCATTTAGTCGGGGCATAAATGACTGCTTTTCTTTTTTTTATCCCTTGAGTAATGATTTTTGCTATCGCTTCAGGCTCAGCAAAGACGCCTGCCTTTTGCTTTAAATGAGCGGTCATTGGCGTGTTTGTTGGTCCGGGCTTAATCAAAACCACATTAACATTCGATTGTGCCAAGCGATGTTGAAGACCTTGAGAATAGCGCGTAATTAACCCTTTGGCAGCACCATAAACATAATTTGATTTTCGACCTCGATCTCCTGCTACAGAACTGATAATTGCCAATGTACCTTGATTAGCTGTTTGCATATGTCCAGCAAAGGCTTCTGCAAACAAAACTGGGGAAAGTGCATTCGTTGCTAATGCATCCTGACAGGCGCTTAGTTCTTGCTGACAAAGCAATTGATCAGGCAAATAACCATGAGCGATTAAAACTAAATCCACGGGACCTTCAGCAGTCAGTGTCTCCACACACTGGCGAATGGCGACTGGGTCTAAAAAATTTAATTGGCTTATTTGGATGATGGTTTGTGGACTACGTATTTTGATATCAGCTGCTACCAATTCTGCTTTGGCCCTATTACGACTAATCAAGGTCAAAATAACAGGTTCTTTTTCTACCCATAAACGTGCGCAATGCACCGCAATAGTAGATGTTGCGCCAATAATCACTATTCGTTTTTTATTCTCTTTCACTCGCTTAATCTCCTAGCAAACGACGCGACATCGCTGAGCTTATTCCTGGGTCTCTGTAATGCAAAAATTCATTCAAGCGTGGGTATCCTGCCACAAATAACTCTCGTGGCATTCGGGCATCCTTGGCAAGATAATTTCTTCCTTGAGCTTCGCGTACAATAGCATCTAATCGTTGAAAAAGTTTCTGAGTAGCTAAGCCCTTATTAGGAAAATCCAATGCTAAGGCAACTCCTGGTTTAGGAAAACTCAACATTCCCACAGATTGCTTATTGCCAAAGGTTTTGAGTACTGAAAGAAATGAACCAAGATTTGAATTAGCTATTTCATCTAACATGGCTTGAATTGCATCAGCACTTGTTTCAAGAGGGATAAGTGTTTGGTACTGAAAAAAACCTTTAGGACCATACATTTTATTCCAATGCAGTAAGCTGTCTAGGGGATAAAAAAATGGCTCGTAATGAATCTTTTTTATTTCCTGCTGATTTTTTTTCAACTGATAATAAAGGGTATTAAAGAGGCGTACTGACCTGGAATTGACTAAGGAAAATGGCGGTGTAAATGGAATAGTCCATTGGTGCCTTGGTGGGGTAAGATCTTCCTTTGCGCAATGATTAGCTCGCGTAAAAAGCCCACGAACAACTCCTTTTGCCAAACAATCTACCCAGGACACAGTATATTGCCAATCTTTTTCTGATTCTTTTGCCAACTGAAAAAACTCGCTTAAACTTGTATAAGGTAAAGTCTGGGAGTTTAGCCAGGAACTAATGACTGGGACGAGTTGAATTTCCGCTTCCAGAATAATTCCTGTTAGACCTATTCCACCTACTGTTGCAGCAAACCACTGTGGAAGCAGATCAGGGCCACATTCAATAATTTGCCCATTCGTCCGAATTAATTTAAGTCGCTGAACATGATTTCCAAAAGAGGCGGCATGATGATGGTTTTTTCCATGTACATCATTCGCAATCGCACCCCCTACTGTCACCAGTTGAGTGCCGGGAGTGACTGGTAAAATCCAGCCTCTAGGAATAAATAATTGTTGAATATCCCGTAACAAAACGCCAACTTCGCAAACTAGGCGACCTGTTTTTTGATCAAAAGAGATAAAGTTATCTAAAGCTGTGGTTTTCCATAAGACAGCATTGGGGTTTAAACAAACATCCCCATAACTGCGCCCCATGCCATAAGCAAGGCCTTTGTGATCTTGTTCTAGCTGAGCATGGATTGGATTTTTAGAGTACAGTGTTTGAACTTCATGTTCCCACTGACCTAATCTACCCCATGAGTCTACTCTATTGATGGCCATATAGCCTTATAAGTAAGTAGCCTGGGTGCTGCGCCGCGTAACCCGTGATCCGTGGCACCGACGTCCCGGGTTACGCTGCGCTGCACCCAGGCTACAATAACTCCGAAGTGACATAAAAAAAGAAAGAGCTCTTATTCTTCTTCAGAATCACTATTTTCTGTGTTAGTTACTTCGGGTTGCTCTTGGGCAATATCAGCTTCTACCGCTTCTGCTTGTGGTTTATGTTTCCATTCCAACTTCACACGACCTTGTTTGTCCACACCGGCAACAAATACTTCGATATCTTGTCCTTCTTGCAACACAGATTCTACTTTTTGCGCGCGGTCATTACAGATTTGTGAAATGTGTAGTAAACCATCTTTTCCAGGTAATAAATTAATAAAGGCACCAAAATCAACAATTTTATTCACTTTACCTTGATAAGTTTGACCTACCTCTACATCAGCAATGAGCGCTCTAATTTGCTTTTCTGCTTCTGCTAAAGCCAACATATCTGGAGAGAATAACTGAATTACTCCAGTATCATCTATATCAATAGATACACCTGTACTTTCAATTAAGCCTTTAATGGTCGCGCCACCTTTACCAATAACAGTACGAATCTTATCTTCTGCTACTTTCATGGTAGTAATTCTTGGTGCGTGTTGTGATAGCTCTACTCTGTGTTCTGCTAAGTTATTATTCATAACACCTAGAATGTGCATGCGTCCAGCTAAAGCTTGCTCAAGTGCTTGCTCCATAATGTCACCAGTAATACCAGTGATTTTAATATCCATTTGTAATGCTGTAATACCTTTTTCAGTACCTGCAACTTTAAAGTCCATATCGCCTAAATGATCTTCATCACCTAGAATATCTGTTAGCACCGCAAAACGATCGCCCTCTTTAATTAATCCCATTGCTACTCCAGCAACAGGTGCTTTTAAAGGCACACCAGCATCCATCAACGCCAAGCTAGCACCACAAACTGTAGCCATAGAGCTTGAGCCGTTTGACTCAGTAATCTCTGATACAACACGTAAAACATATGGAAATGCTTCAGTGTCAGGTAATACTGCCATTAAAGCACGTTTTGCCAAACGACCATGACCAATTTCACGACGCTTTGGACTTCCAACCATTCCTGTCTCTCCTACAGAATATGGAGGGAAATTGTAATGCAGCATGAAACGGTCTTTGCTTTCAGCGTGAATGCTATCTAACATTTGCGCATCTCTGTCATTACCTAAAGTTGCAACAACAATTGCTTGTGTTTCACCACGAGTAAATAGACATGAGCCGTGTGTTCGATTTAAAAATTTTGTACGTATGGAGATAGGACGGACTGTTTTTTGATCACGGCCATCGATACGTGGTTCACCATCAAGAATCCGATTTCTAACCGTAGAGCGCTCTAAATCACTTAAGATGTTTTCGATAACATCTGCTTTTAATTCATCATTTTCAGCAATTAATGCCGCAATAGTTTGCTCTTTTAATTCGCCTAGACGCTGATAACGCGCTTGCTTGTCTTTAATCAGATAAGCTGCCTCAACTTCTTGTTGCGCAATACTGGCAACGCGTGTTTGTAAATTTTGATCTACTGCTGGAGCAGTCCAATCCCAACGTGGTTTACCAGCTTCTGCAGCCAGCTCTTCAATTGCCTTGATGACATTCTTCATCATTTCGTGACCGAACATAATGGCGCCACGCATTATATCTTCACTTAATTCTTTGGCTTCTGATTCAACCATTAAAATAGCGTCTTTGGTTCCAGCCACAACTAAATCAAGTTCAGACTCTTCCAAAGCTTTTCTGCTAGGGTTTAATAAATAAACACCATCTTTATAACCAACACGAGCCCCACTGATAGGACCATTAAAAGGAACACCTGATAGAGCTAAAGCAGCTGAGGCTCCAATCATCGCTAAAATATCTGAAGGAACTTCTGGATTGAAAGACATCACAGTGGCTATGATCTGAATTTCATTCTTAAAGTTATCCGGAAATAAGGGACGGATAGGTCTATCAATTAAACGAGAAGTTAGTGTTTCATTATCACTAGGTCTGCCTTCGCGTTTGTTAAATCCACCAGGAATTTTACCTACAGCATAAAATTTTTCTATATAATTAACCGTCAATGGGAAGAAGCTATTTGATTCGCCGCCTTCTTTTTTACCTACAACAGTAACTAACACTTGGGTACCATTCATACTTACTAACACAGCACCATCTGCTTGTCGTGCTACTTCACCTGTTTCTAAGACTAAGGTATGTTCGCCAAAGGCTACTTCTTTTGTAATTTTAGCCACGTAATGTTCCTCACTAAGTAATTATAACGAAAAAAAGGCGCAGAAAGGTGCGCCTTTATTTAAATAACTGTGTTCATTAACGCACCACCAATTGGATGCTTTAGTGCAACAATCAATAAGAATCTCTCAATTCTAATTTTTGAATTAATGTTTGATAACGAGCTTTATCATTGCTTTTCAAGTATTTCAATAATTTACGACGTTTGTTTACTAATTCTTGTAAACCACGACGTGAATGAAAGTCTTTTTTGTTTGCTTTAAAGTGTTCAGTCAAATATTTGATACGACCTGTAATTAAAGAAACTTGAACCTCAGGCGAGCCAGTATCTTTTTCTGCACGCTTGAATTGATTAACGATTGCTGCTTTATCCGCGCTATTTAGCGACATTATACACTCCTGGAACTACTAAGTATTTATTTAAAGGGGAGCATTCTACCAAGGCATACAAAATGAAACAAGTACTTTAAAAAGAAAGTAATCGTTTTGCTCGTATATCGCCACTGCTATCTAACTCACCCAACCCAATAAATTGTGACATCTCATCATAAAGACGTACACAACATGTACTATCTGCGTCATTTCCAACTCGTCTTGATACTATTTTACCTTGACGAATTGTAACGACCTCTTCATCTGTAAGAATTACTTGTTTAAAATGATTTATTACTCTATCCATAGGGATTAAACACTGCATCCTTTCTGTTAAAGACATACCCTCTAAGTCATCTAACGAATACATGGGGAAATGCTCTAACCCAGAGGTATAAAGTCGATGGAGTCGTATTACATGAGCGCCTACACCCAAAGAATCACCAATGTCTTCAACTAAATTACGAATGTAGGTCCCTTTACTGCAGGAAACAGTTAAAGAAAATCGAACTCCATCAAATGCGTTCAGTTGCAATTGACGAATAAACACTTCTCGTGCTTTACGCTCAATCTCTATGCCTTCTCGAGCTAAACGATAGAGTGGTTTACCATTGTGTTTCAATGCAGAAAACATGGATGGTACTTGCTCTATTCGTCCCTTGTATTGCTCCAAAACATCCAATAATTGTGTTTCAGTGATAGTAAATTTTTCTGTTCGTGCGATGATTTCACCAGTTGAATCAGAGGAATTTGTTTTAATTCCTAATAAACCAGTTGTTTCGTAGCATTTATCTGCATCCAACAAAAATTGGCATACTTTTGTGGCCTCACCAAAACAAAGTGGGAGCATGCCTGTAGCCAAGGGATCAAGACTTCCTGTATGACCTGCTTTTTTTGCACCTAATAAATTTTTTGCTTTTTGTAGGGCTTTATTGGAAGTCATGCCTTCAGGTTTATTCAGTAATAATATTCCATTAATTACTGAAGGAGATTCAGTTACTCTCATTATTATCATCACCAGTCGGTGAATTGACTTCATCAATTAAGCGACTTAAACGCTGCCCATATTCAATTGACTCATCATAAATAAAATGAAGTTGAGGCACAGTACGCAAAGTAATACTTCTCGCCAAGGCACTACGCAGGTAATTTGCAGCCCCATTTAAAATAGTAACAGCAACTTTTTTATCCGCGTTAATGACTGTAAAATATATTTTTGCGTGGCCTAAGTCTGCAGCAACTTTTACTGCAGAGATAGTCACTAAGCCATTTAAACGAGGATCCCTTACTTCTAAAGGAATAATCTGAGCTAATTTTCTCTGTATCATCTCAGCAATTCTATCTGTACGCTTGAAATTTTGGCTCATTTTTCTAAATCACGCTTTATTTCGACAATTTCATACACTTCGATCAAGTCACCTGGCTTAACGTCGTTGTAATTTTTTACACCGATACCGCATTCAAAACCTTGGCGCACTTCAACCACATCGTCTTTAAAACGTCGTAATGATTCCAAAGTACCCTCGTAAATCACCACATTCGAACGTAAAACACGAATCGGATTATTACGTTTAATAAGGCCTTCAATAACCATACAACCAGCAATCGAGCCAATTTTTGGTGATTTAAATACATCGCGTACTTCAGCTGTACCCACAATCACTTCTTTAAATTGTGGCGCTAACATACCAGTTAAGGCACCTTTAATTTGATCAACGATATCGTAAATAACACTGAAATAATGAAGAGATACGGACTCTTGCTCTGCTAAACGTTTCGCACCACCATCTGCTCTCACATTAAAGCCAATTAAAATAGCGTTAGATGCAATCGCTAAATGAACATCAGATTCAGTAATACCACCAACACCATTAGCAATAACCACTACGTTAACTTCATCGTTAGATAATTTAACTAATGCGTCTGAAATAGCCTCTACAGAACCTTGTACGTCCGCTTTAAGTACGATGTTCAGTACCTTTGATTCTGCAGCGGTCATATTCTCCATAATACCTTCAATAGAAGATTTCTGACGTCTAGCCAATTTCACATCTCGGAATTTACCTTGGCGGAATAAAGCCACTTCACGTGCTTTTTTCTCATCAGGTACAACAACTGCCTCATCTCCAGCATGTGGAATGGCTGATAAACCAAGCACTTCTACAGGAATAGATGGACCAGCACTTTCTACAGGATCGCCATTATCACCAACTAACGCACGCACACGGCCATATTGAAATCCTGCAAGGATAATATCGCCCTTACGTAGGGTTCCACTTTGAACTAAAACGGTAGCAACAGGCCCTCTTCCTTTATCCAGGCGTGACTCAATCACTACACCCTTTGCAGCGCCGTCAGTTAAAGCGGTTAATTCTAGAACTTCTGATTGCAGTAAGATAGCATCAAGAAGATTATCAATACCTAAACCAGATTTGGCCGAGATATTAATAAACATTGTATCACCACCCCATGCTTCGGGAATAACTTCGTGCACTGATAATTCATTCATTACACGCTCAGGATCAGCATCCGGCTTATCCATTTTATTAATAGCAACAATAATAGGAACATTTGCTGCTTTAGCATGATGAATTGCCTCTATTGTTTGTGGTTTTACACCATCATCAGCGGCAACAATCAAAATAACAATATCGGTAGCTTGAGCACCACGAGCTCGCATGGCAGTAAATGCCGCGTGACCTGGTGTGTCTAAAAAAGTCACATCTCCCTTAGGTGTACTCACATGGTAGGCACCAATATGTTGTGTAATACCACCGGCTTCACCTGAGGCTACTTTTGTACGGCGCACATAATCTAGTAAGGAGGTTTTACCATGGTCAACGTGACCCATAATAGTAACTACAGGAGCACGTGATTCGGTATTACTTCCTTTAGATATTGCCTCGCCTAAACCAAGCTCAATAGCATCTTCTTTAATCAGCTGTGCTTTATGACCCATTTCTTCAACAACAATCAGCGCTGTTTCTTGATCAATCACTTGGTTGATCGTGGCCATAGCACCCAAGCTCATCATGACCTTAATGACTTCAGCAGCCTTCACAGACATTTTCTTTGCCAATTCAGCAACTGTAATTGTTTCTGGAATCAAGACGTCTTTGATAACCGGTGCCGTAGGCAATGCAAAACCATGAGTTAATGATTCTTCAGCTTCTCTGTATTTATCAGATTTTTCAGAACCCTTACGTTTTTTAAATTTATTACGACCACCACGTCTATGCGCACTTTGATCATCTTCTTCGCGTTCAAAAGACTGGTATTTAGGTTTTTTCTTGGCTTTTTTAAATTCGGAAGATTCAGGCTCTTTAGCCGCAGGCTCTACATGTTTCTTTTTAGCCGATTTATCAACTTGAGAGGTTTCTTTTACCGATTCATCTTGAGACTCTGTTGTTGCAATCTCTTCTATGACCGTATTGTCTAACAAATCAGAAGTAGGCTTTTCAATTGCAGCTAATGCCTCTGTGTCTGCCACAAGGTTTGTTGTTTCAATTTCGGGAGTTGTGCCCACAATCTCTGACTGAACAGTAGTAGTATCATTCTCTGTTGCTGAAAGAACTGGCTCCTCTACAACCGGCTCTTCTACTTCAGGCTGCTCAATAATGGGGCTACGTTTTACAAAAACTTTCTTAGTACGCACCTCAACATTCACTGTTTTACCGCTATGCGCATCATGACTAGCTGTCACTTGAGACAAGCTTTTACGTCTTAAAGTAATTCTTTGAGGCGAATCTGGCGTATCACGCACAGAGCTTCCCTTCAAGTGATTGAGTAAAATTCGCTTTTGGTCTTCGTTCACAGTCTGTTGATCGTCAGTAAAAGACAATCCTGCTTCCTGTAACTGGTTCAATAAGCGTTCAACCGGAATACCAACGACTTGTGCTAATTGTTTAACCGTCACATCCGCCATATTTTAATCCCCTTTCAGCAGCCTATAATATGCTCATTAACATGAGCATAACTGCGTTCTTAAACACGTTAGTATACTTATATATCCATGCTTATAAAGTAATAGGCCACTTAGTCACAGTTCTTTCATCCAAGACGTAGCCTAGTTGCTTAAAACTAGGCTATCCGTGACCTATTACGTTATAAAAACCATGGCTCTCTAGCTTTCATAATTAAAGCAGCTGCTTTTTCTTCAGTCATGCTTTCTATTTCCAGTAATTCATCTACTGACTGCTCTGCTAAGTCTTCCATAGATGTAATACCTTTAGCTGCTAGTACATTAGCTAAGTCTTCTGTCATTCCATCCATACTCAGTAAAGATTCGTCAGGGGTACCTGCTAAACCCTTACCTGAAGAAAGAGCCATTGTCAGTAAATTATCATTCGCTCTATTTCTTAATTCTTCAACAATTTCTTCATCAAACTCTTCAATTGCCAATAACTCTTCTTTAGGTACGTAGGCAACTTCTTCAAGAGAAGAGAAACCATGAGCCACTAATAGTGCCGCTATTTCCTCATCAATTTCCAGAGCAGTAGTAAAAAGTTTAATGATTTTATTGGACTCTTCCGCATTTTTATTTTCAAACTCATCCATGGTCATAACATTTAAGGTCCAGCCTGTTAATTGACTTGCTAGACGAACGTTTTGACCATTTCTACCAATAGCTTGAGATAACTGATCTTTTTCAACCGCTAAATCCATGGTGTGCGAGTCTTCATCCACTACTATAGAAGATATCTCAGCAGGTGCCATAGCATTTATAACTAATTGGGCAGGATTATCATCCCAAAGAATAATATCGACACGCTCGCCGCCAAGTTCAGTCGAAACAGCTTGAACTCGTGCGCCACGCATCCCAACGCATGCTCCAATTGGGTCAATACGTCCATCATTCGTTTTCACTGCAATTTTAGCTCTATTTCCTGGATCACGAGCTGCTGCTTTAACATCAATCACATTTTCACCAATTTCTGGCACTTCAATGCGAAATAGCTCGATCAACATTTCATTGCGTATACGGCTAACAAATAACTGTGGGCCTCGTGCTTGAGGTGATAATTCATATAAGTATGCACGAACTCGGTCATTCGTACGAAACATTTCGTTAGGGAGCATTTCAGATCGAGGTAAGAATGCTTCTGCTTTACCACCTAAATCAATAATTATGTTATCGCGTGTTACTTTTTTTACAGTACCATATATTAGTTGACCTAATTTATTTTTAAATTGATCAATAACTAGATCACGCTCTGCTTCTCTTACTTTTTGCATAATCACTTGGCGAGCAGCTTGTGCTTCAATTCGACCAAATTCAATAGAGGGAACTAATTCTTCGATGCAATCTCCAACAGCAATTGAAGGATTTCGTTCTTTTGCTTGTTCAAGAGTTAATTGGTGTTCAGGGAATTCTAATTCATCATCGTTAACTACATCCCAGAATCTAAAGGTTTCATACTCACCTGTTCTGGAATCCATCTTAATTCTTACACCGCTATCTAATCCAAAAATTTTGCGAGTGGCAGACTCCAATGCGGCCTGAATAGCAAGTATAATAACTTCTTTACTTACGCCTCGTTCGTTTGATAAAGCCTCAGCAACTAATAACAATTCTTTGCTCATTGTACGCCCCCTCTATACTATCAAATATGCTTTTACAATATTTGAAAAAAGTAGTTCATTATCTTCGCCATTTATATTTAGTACTACAGAATTCTCAGAGACTGAGACTATAGTACCTTGCAATTTACGCTTGCCACTAACAGGTTTATATGTTTTCACCTGAACAGGCTCACCGATATATCTTAGGTATTGCTCACCGTTAAATAGAGGTCGAGGAATGCCAGGTGAGGAGACTTCTAAACTGTAGTATCCAGGTATCGGGTCTTCCACATCTAATAAAGCACTGACCTGATGACTTACCTTTTGACAGTCTTCAATTCCTATTCCATCTTCTTTATCAATGTATATTCGCAACAAAGAATGCTTACCTTGCGACAGGTACTCACATCCCCAAAGCTCATAACCCATATCATTAATGGTAGGTGCTAGTAATTGTTCGAGTTCATCTTGAATCATAATCTTAGCAAACAAAAAAAGGGCACGTACGACCCTGAATTAAACATAATAAAAAACCCCATAAATGGGGTTTTAAAAAAGTGGTAGCGGGGGCAGGATTTGAACCTACGACCTTCGGGTTATGAGCCCGACGAGCTACCAGGCTGCTCCACCCCGCGTCAACTGGATGGAAGTATACTGGGACTCACCTATCTTAGCAAGTGTTTTTAGTAAATTTTCTCTATACATGACAAAAAAACCTGTCATGCCCGCGCAGGAGGGCAACCATCCATCAAAATAACCCGATACCCAAATCAAGCCACTGGGGATTGTTTTGCTTGATAAGATTTATTTTGCATTGTCGGTTCCATTTTTTGATGAGTTTTTCTCTGGTTATTGCTTCGTAGACATCAGAATGATTTTCATTGTATGTCAGCGAGTTATATTAAGTTACTTCAGTGCCAAATCAGAAATGGTTGCCCGCCTGCGTGGGCATGACAGATTTTTTTGTCATGTACAGAGAAAACATTTAAAAAAATGTGGATGTGGTGCAATTTTATTAGAATGCCTGCTTAGTAGGTACCTGGATTACACGCTTTAAGCACATCCAGGCGCCTAATTAACTAATTAGCAAACGCATTAATGCAGCTTAGAATTAAAGCTCCCGGGAAAATACCTAAATAAAGTAATGTTAAGCAATTCAAAGAAAGTACCAATGTATTCGCTTTGCTTATAACGATAGGCTCAGCATGATCTGGCTTATCAAAATACATTAATTTAACAATTCGCAAATAATAGTAAGCGCCTATCACTGTAAATAATAAACCAACCACAGCAACCCAGGTCATTTGTACATCCACTAATGCTTTGAGTACTAGCAGTTTAGTAAAGAAGCCTACTGTAGGTGGAACACCTGCCATAGAAAACATGATGATTAACATTAAAAATGCAAACCATGGGTTTCTTTTGCTAAGTCCTTTTAAATCTTCAATACTATCAATCTCCATGCCATGACTTGACATAAGAACTATTAAACCAAAAGCCGCAGCTGAAGTAATTGAATAAACCAAAATATAGTAAAGTGATGCAGCATACCCTGAAGAGCTAGCAGCTAAAATACCAAATAACGCGTAACCAATATGCGATATTGCCGAATAAGCAAGCAGACGTTTTAAGCTGGTCTGTACTACAGCAAATAAATTACCCAACCCTGTGGAGAGAATTGTAATCACTAAAAGAATTTGTTGCCATTGCGCACTGAGATCAATCAAACCAAGTGTCAATAAGCGAAATGCCATTCCTAAAGCTGCAATTTTGGGTGCGGCGCTAATAAATAAGGTCACAGAGCTTGGTGCACCTTGATACACATCTGGAGCCCACATATGAAAAGGAACTGCTGCTAATTTAAATGCCACCCCTGATAAAATAAAAACTAGAGCAAATGCTAATAAATGACCTTGTTCTTGCCAATTTTGGCCAATGGCATGAGATACTTCTAATAAATCGAGCTTTCCAGTGGCGCCATAAATTAGTGAAATACCATACAGCAACATGGCTGATGCAATAGAGCCCATGACAAAATATTTCATTGCTGCTTCAGAAGCGTTGCCATCAGTGCGTCGACTAGCTGTCATGGCATAAAGCGGTAAAGACATTAATTCAAGACCGAGAAAAATAGTCAACATGGAGTGAGCTGACACAAGGATCATCATTCCTAATGTAGAAAAAAGACCCAAAACATAATAATCACCGGATGGCATCTTGCGCTCATCGATGTAATGTCGCGAATAGATAAAGCTTAGTAACACTGTTAGATAAATAAATAATTTCATTAAATGGGCCATGTCATCGCTAATAAATAGTCCATTTAAGGTGGTTACTTGGTACATTCCTATAGAAAGAGCACTAAAGCTCGTGGCAATGCTTAAACCAAAACAAGCCACAATAAAGACTACCGACTTGCATCGATGACCTAAAAATAAATCAGCAAGTAGAGCAAGTGCCGCGGTGGCTAAAATCACCATCTCGGGTAGAGCTACATGAATGTTTTCAAATAATGCGATCATATTGATTAACCTTGCTATATTACAATTTCGATTGACTGGCTAATGCCAGAGTATGACTTACAGTTTGATGTATGTACTCTAATAACGGTTTAGGATAAACACCCATTGCAATAACCATTAATGCAAGCAAAACATACGCACTTAACTCAAAGCCTGTTAAATCTTTTAATGCCGCTACTTTATCATTAGCGATTTTGCCAAAAATAACCCGCTTATACATCCACAGATTATAGGTTGCTGCCGTAATTAAGGTGGTTGCTGCCCAAAAAGTAACCCAAAAACCGGCTTTAATAGAGCCTACAATTACCATAAACTCCCCTACAAAACCCGAGGTGCCAGGCAACCCTGCATTTGCCATACAAAACAACATGAAAAACGAAGCGAACATTGGCATAGTATTAACAATGCCACCAAAATCACTAAGTGATCGAGTATGCATTCGATCATAAATAAAGCCAACACCGGCAAACATTGCGCTAGAAACGAAAGCATGTGAAATCATTACCACAATAGCGCCTTCTAAAATCAGCCCTGCATTGCTTAAACCTGTTTGCTTTGCAATAGCAAAAATTGCAAAACAACCTAAAGTAACAAACCCCATATGCGATATTGACGAGTAAGCAATTAAACGTTTCATATCCTTTTGTATAATTGCTATTAAAGCGATATACACAACAGCAATAAGGGATAGGGCAATCATTACACCTGCATATTTACTGCATGCATCTGGAACAATTGGTAATGAAAAGCGAATAAATCCATAAGCGCCAAGCTTCAATAAAATTGCCGCTAAAATAATTGATCCCCCTGCAGGCGCTTCTGTATGTGCGTCAGGTAACCAAGTATGTACTGGAAACATAGGGATTTTAATGGCAAAGCCAAGGAAAAAAGCAATGAAAATTAAGGTTTGCGCGGTCATGCTCAATTTAATTGCATAAAAACCTTCGATACTAAAAGTGCCAGCTATATAACCCATGTATAAAAAGCTTGCCAACATTAATACGGAGCCTAAAAAAGTATATAAGAAGAATTTGATTGCTGCATACACACGATTATCCGATCCCCAAATACCGATAATCAGATACATTGGAATGAGGGTTGCTTCCCAGAACACGTAAAATAAAATGGAATCAAGAGCGGAGAAAACACCGACTAACAATCCCTGCATAATTAAAAAGGCAGCTAGATATTGTGAGACGCGTGTTGTAATACTCTGCCAGGTTGCAAGCAGTACCACTAAATTAGTAAAGATGCTTAAAACAATTAGTAATAAGGATAAGCCATCAATACCTAAACTATAACTAATACCTAAAGAAGGCATCCATGGAAGTTGTTCTACAAACTGCATTCCAAGTGCCTTGGTATCAAAACCTGCGACTAGAGGAACACAAAGTAGCAAGCACAACATAACCGTAAATAACGCTAAAAAGCGCGAAGTATTTGGGTTACGGTCATCGCCACATAAAAGAACAAAAACACCGCCTAAAATAGGCAACCAAATTAATAAATTGAGCAAATAATGCATACTCTCACCTTTTATATTCAGCCCAGTATTAACCAGCACAGAAAACCTAGTAAACCAAACACCATGACCGCTGCATAATGATACAGATAACCATTTTGTATAGTGCGCCCTTTACTGGAAAACCATCTAACCAGTCGACTACTTCCATTAACAACTAACCCATCGATTAAACGTTGATCACCTATGTTGTAAAACATGCGACCTAACCCTTTGGAGCCTGAAACAAAGACCAGATTATTAAAGGCATCAAATCCGTATTTATCCATGAGAATTTTATAAATTAATGAAAAACGACGAGCTAAGTAACTTGGAATACCAGGAATTGCAATATAGCAAATCCATGCAACCAATATACCACTCAATGTAATCCAAAATGTTAATGAATAGACTGAGTGAATCATGCTAACAAAAGGTGATGTCACTTCATGAGCCAATTCAGCTAAGACATTGTGTTCAGGTAAAATAAACAAAGAAGAACCGAGTAGTGTTGGATTATCAAAAAGAATAGGCATATAAAGAACATACCCTAAAATCACAGAAGGAATTGCTAGCAACACTAAAGGCAACCATACAACCCAGGGCGACTCATGAACATGACTTAAAGTATGTTCATCCATGCGTGGCTTACCATGAAAGGTCATAAACAAGGATCTAAAAGAATACATTGCTGTAACCATTGCTCCAATTACCACGCAAAAATAGGCATAACTACTACCTGGTATTTGAGATAATTGCGCTGCTTCAATAATAGTATCTTTAGAATAAAACCCGGCAAATGGAGGAACTGCGCAAAGAGCCAAAGTGCCAATAACAAAGGTGATGTAAGTAATAGGCATTTTTCTCCACAAGCCACCCATTTTTCGCATGTCTTGTTCGTGATGCATTCCAATAATAACCGAGCCGGCGCCTAAGAAAAGTAAGGCTTTAAAACAAGCATGCGTCAGCAAGTGGAACATACCTGCACTGTAAGCTGAAGCTCCCATTGCGACCATCATGTAACCTAGTTGTGATAGTGTTGAGTAGGCTACTACTCGCTTAATATCATTCATAACCAAGGCCAAAATACCGGTAAAGAGAGCCCCTGTAGCTCCGATAATTAACACCACACTGAGTGCTGTAGTAGATAATTCAATTAATGGAGAAATACGGGCTATCATAAATACCCCTGCTGTCACCATGGTTGCTGCATGAATTAAAGCAGAAATAGGAGTGGGGCCTTCCATAGACTCAGGCAACCAAACATGGAGTGGTACTTGTGCTGATTTACCCATTGCGCCTACATACAGTGCTAGGCAAATGACAGTCATTAAAGACCAAGGATGTCCTTGAAATAACTCAATGCTTTGACTTGCCAAATAGCTTGCACTTTGAAATACAGTGGCGTAATCAAGACTTCCAGTATAAGCAAAAACCAAGGCTATACCAATAAGAAAGCCGAAATCACCCACACGATTCACTAAGAAGGCCTTGAGGCTTCCCTCTATTGCTGATTCTTTCTGATACCAAAAGCCAATCAGTAAATATGAAACTAGACCAACACCTTCCCAACCAAAAAATAATTGCAGGAAGTTATTGGAGGTAACTAACATCAGCATCATAAAAGTAAACAGTGATATATAACTAAAAAAACGTTGATACCCGTCATCATCAGCCATATAGCCCACACTGTAGATATGGACTAACAAGGAGACAAAGTTGACTGTCAATAGCATGACCACACTAAGAGGATCAATTAAAAAACCAAGGTTAAACTCGTAAGGTATTAAAGCGCCACCGGTAGCCCAATGGTAGAGTATGGTATTCACAGATGTCATTGAGCCAGAAAAAAGCTGGACTGCAATGTATAAAGACACCACAAAAGAAATACTCACCCCTAAAATAGTGACTGTATGTGCTCCAGTACGCCCTATCTGGTTACGAAAAAAACCAGCAAGAATCGAACCTACAAGAGGAGCTAAAACAATTATCAAACACAGTTGTTGTATACTCACAATGTTAACCTTTTAAATGATTCATCATATCTACATTTATGTTGCCACGATTTCTATAAAGCAACATCACTATGGCTAAACCAATTGCGGCTTCAGCAGCGGCGACGGTCAATATAAAAAAGACAAAAACCTGGCCACTAATTTCATTATAAAAATGAGAAAACGCAATAAAATTTGTATTGACCGCCAACAACATCAACTCAACACAAACAAGTAGTAAAATAATATTCTTGCGATTTAACATCATGCCAATAAGGCCTAAGCCAAATAAAATCGCACCTAATATAAGGTAGTTATTAACCGGTATCATATGGTATTCCTCAATGCTATTTTTCTGCTTTCATACTCACTAATTTAACTCGGTCACTGCTTTGAGTCATAATCTGTTTTTTAATATCTTGGGTTTTACAATGTCTTGGGCCTCGGTGTACTAAGGTGATTGCAGAAACAATAGCAACCAATAATATAACCGCCGCCAGTTCAAAAGCTAAAAAGTAGTCTGTATAGAGAACTAAACCTAAAGCCTCAGTATTTGAAGAAGCGACTGCTTGTGAGCTGCTACCAAATCCAGAGTTGACTGATTTAAGATTAAGTTGCTGCACTTCAACAGGCGATTTAAAAGTGCCTTCAGGAATAGATATCATCAGAAGACTCGTCAATAAAGCGACTAAAATTAAAGCAAACGGTAAATAGCGTTTAAAATGGGTCCTCATTGACTCTACATCAATATTGAGCATCATGACCACAAAAAGGAACAGGGTCATTACAGCACCAACATAAACTAAAATAAGAATTAGTGCTAAAAATTCTGCTTGGGCAAGAATCCATAAAACAGAACTAGCAAAAAAGGTGAGCACCAAAAATAAAACACAACGAACTGGATTATTCTGTGTAATTACCATCAATGCAGAGCCAACGGCTATGGCTGCAAAAATATAAAAAATAGCCTGAATTAATAAGTCATGCATAAATTACCTCGTTATCGGTACTTTTCATCAGCAGCTCTATCTGCTGCAAGTCGTGATTCCATTAAGTCGCCTACAGCCAACAGCTTCTCTTTAGTCATAATATTTTGGCCTCGTTCACTAATATGATAATGCTGTATGGGAGTAACTACTATCGAATCGACCGGGCAAGATTCTTCACATAAACCACAATTTATGCATTTAAACACGTCAACATCATAGCGAGTAGTGCGCCGTGAACCGTCTTCGCGTGGCTCAGATTCAATGGTAATTGCCAAAGCTGGGCAAACTGCTTCACATAGTTTGCATGCAATACAACGCTCTTCCCCATTAGGATAACGTCGTAAAGCCAGCATCCCCCTGAATCGTGGAGAAATAGGCGTCTGCTCTTCTGGAAATTGCACCGTTATTTTCTTTTTAAAGAAATATTTACCAGTGAGCTTCAAACCAGAAAGAAGCTCTACTAGAAGAAAGCTGCGGAGATAATATTTTATATTTTGATATACTTTTTTCATCGGCTTCTCTTTTAACCATCAAAACCAAGGTTTCAGCTGAGCAACAACCATCAAGGCGGTTACTATAACCCAAACAATGGTAACCGGAATAAGTACTTTCCAACCTAAGCGCATGAGCTGATCATAGCGATAACGTGGAAAAGTTGCTCTTACCCATAAATAAACAAAGAGGAAAAAGCTGATTTTCGCAAGTAGCCAAACAAAGCCGGGTACTACAAGAAAAATATCCTCTAAAACAGGTATGCCTTCAAATGGAGACATCCAGCCACCTAAAAACAAAACACTAATAAGTACTGAAATAAGAATCATGCTGGTATATTCAGATAAGAAAAAGAGCGCGAAACCAATTCCAGAATACTCCACATGGAATCCTGCTACGATTTCAGATTCACCCTCAGCCAAATCGAAAGGAGCTCTATTGGTTTCAGCAATACCCGCAATCCAGAAAACTAGAAATAAAGGAAGCAAAGGTATAAACCACCAATGAAGCATGCCACCTTTTTGTGAGTTCACAATATCCGTTAAATTCATACTGTTAGCTGCTAATAAAACACCGACTAACGCGAAACCCATGGCGATTTCATAAGAAACTGTTTGTGCCGTACTTCTTAGAGCACCAAACATGGCATATTTAGAATTTGAAGCCCAGCCTGCTATAAGAACACCATATACGCCTAATGAGCTCATTGCAAAAACATAGAGAACACCAGCATTAATATTGGCGAGTACAACCCCCTCTTGAAAAGGAACAACAGCCCATCCAGCAAGAGCAGGTACTAAAGCAAAAAGTGGAGCGACAATGAATAAGTATTTATTTGATTTGGTAGGAATAATAATTTCCTTGGTAATCAACTTAATCAAGTCGGCAATAGGTTGCAATAAACCTAGTACCCCAACACGATTAGGGCCTATACGAACTTGAATATAACCAATAACTTTACGTTCAGCGTAAATTAAATAAGCAACGCATAACAGTAATGGAACCACAATTATGAGTATTTTAAGAACAATCCAAATCAATATGCTAATGTCATGCAGCATTTTTTTACCTGCCTAGCGCTTAATAGTTATTGCAGCAAATGAATGACCCAAATCAACTGTCTCAGGCATTGCGTTTGCTACCCATACAACATCTACTGCGATGCGCTCATCACGTTTGAGCGGCAATGTTATCTCAATATCTCCTTGAGATACAGTAGCAATTTCTTCTAATTGCAATCTATCTGCTGTTTCAGGATGAATACGTATACACGCTAAATCAGCTGAAGCACATAATTGCAATTCTTTCGTATTTCTAACAATGGCATCAATACGATAAAGTGGCCATTCTCCCACACGTACTAAGGATTGCTTAATGGACGGCAAACTCTCAGGGTAGTATGGTTTATAATTTTGTGCAGACGTGATGGAAGCCGTTTCTTTAATTTCCGCCAAAATATCTTCTGTAGATAGGTACTCAAAACCTTTACATTGAAATAGATTGCCTAACACTCTTAAGATCTTCCAAGCAGGTCTTGCTGTACTAAAGGGCGTCATCGCGCCTTTTACTGTTTGCCAGGTATTATCTACATTAATGTACGTACCAGATGTCTCCGCATATGGCGCCATAGGTAAAATAACATCTGCATAATCGCGCATGGACTCTTGTGAATAAGCCGACATTAAAACAACAAATTCCGCACCAAGCATGGATTGACGTGCACCAGCTGGATTAGCAAAATCAAATCCAGGCTCTACACCCATTAAAAAATAAGCTTTTAATTTAGCATTTAATGCCGCTTGAACATCTAGACCCGGTGTTGATATGACTTTACCACCAGTGGTTCTATGTGGAACCATTCCAGCCATCCATGCCCCTGCAGTATTAGCTCCATTGGTTAAACGCAGGACCTTAGCGCCACTTAATTTTTGGATTAGATGAACCAAGGTTCGTAATAAAGCTGCTTCTGGATGATTTTCACAAATTGCACCAGTAACTAAACAAGCATTTTCTACTTTAAGTTGTTTGGCTAATTGTTTCGTTGCCTTATCTGTTTTCAAACCTATTAATAAGGTTTGTACTTCTGCTGGCAATGCATGAACATCATCGGTTAATGCTAAAGCCAGCTTAGCTAGTTGCATAGGCATTTCTAACGGAGAAATAACAAAACGCTCTTCGAGACCAAAATGATATTCAAAATCAACTGGATTAATTGCATAAATTTTTGCGTTATTTCGAAAAGCCTTACGAACACGTAATCCTGCTAAAGGGACTTCTCTGTGAATATTACAGCCAATTAAAAGAATGGCATTTTGATTTTCAATTTCTGCATAAGCAAGTGAGCTGGTTGGTGTGGTGGCTTGCATGTCCTGATCTTTAAAATCAGTTTGATGCAATCGGTGATCTAAGTTATTCACTCCAATTTCACGCATTAATTTTTGTAATAAATAGAACTCTTCTAAAGTAGAAGAACTTGAAGCAAAGGCCGCAACCTGCTCAGCACCGTGTTGTTTAATCACACGACTTAAACCATCAGCAGCAAATTTTAACGCTGTTTCCCAGTCAACTACTTGCCACTGTCCATTGCGTTTAATTTGAGGCTTGCTTGCACGGGTTTTGCTTTTTAATCCTAAATAACTAAAACGGTCTCGGTCTGATAACCATGTTTCATTAATAGACTCATGTTCTTTAGGAACAGCTCGCATAAGCTCGTTTCTACGGGTGTGTAAATAGACGTTAGACCCCAAGCAATCATGAGGTGCAACGCTATCGTGTTGCGCTAATTCCCATGCTCTGGCAGTAAAGCGGTATGGCTTAGAAGTTAAGGCACCAACAGGACATAAATCAATAATATTTCCAGAAACTTCTGATTTCATGCTGTGCTGGACGTAAGTTCCAATTTGCATGTCTTCACCGCGACCGATGCCTCCAAGCTCTCTTAATCCTGCTATTTCATCTCCAAAGCGAACACAACGCGTGCAATGAATACATCGTGTCATTTCAGTAGAAATAAGCGCACCTAAATCATCATCGGATACTGAGCGTTTTGATTCAGAATAATGAGACTCATCCTCACCAAACCCCATGGAGACGTCTTGAAGCTCACACTCGCCGCCCTGATCACAGATAGGACAGTCTAGAGGGTGATTAATAAGAAGAAACTCCATTACCACTTTTTGTGAGTGAAGTGCTTCTTCTGACTTAGTGAATACTTTCATCCCATTGGTAATAGGTGTAGCACAAGCAGGAACTGGCTTACGGCCATTTTCTACCTCAACTAGGCACATGCGGCAATTAGCAGCCACAGATAATTTTTTATGATAGCAAAAGCGTGGGATATGAATACCTGCTTCATCTGCCACCTCGATAATCATTTTACCGTTTTCTGCTTCAAATGTTTTACCGTCGATTTCAATAGTAGTTGTCATGGTTAAAACCTTTTCAATTATGCTGCAACGATTGAGCGTTTATGCTTGATAAAATAATCAAACTCATCGTAGAAATGCTTCACAAAGCTTTGCACGGGCCAAGCCGCTGCTTCACCTAATGCACAAATAGTGCGTCCTTCGATATTATCTGCAACATTGACTAATTTTTCGATGTCGCCAGGCTCACCGTGACCACATTTAATACGGTGTAAAAGACGAACTAACCAACCTGTTCCTTCACGACAAGGGGTGCATTGACCACAGGATTCATCCATATAGAACTCAGAAATTCGATATAGCGCATCGACCATACAGGTTGTTTCATCCATCACAATCACAGCACCTGAACCAAGCCCTGAGCCTGCTTTTTGGATGCTGTCATAATCCATATCTAATCCCATCATAATATGACCAGGAATAATTGGCATGGAAGTACCGCCAGGGATTACGGCTTTAATTTTACGGCCGTCTAACATGCCACCGGCTAAATCAAGAAGATCTTTAAATGGTGTTCCTAGTGGAATTTCAAAATTACCTGGTTTGTTAACATGACCACTTACGCTAAAACATTTCGTTCCGCCATTATTTGGCTTGCCTAACTTTAAGAACCATTCGCCACCTTTTTCCATGATAGGAGGTACTGAAGCGAAGGTTTCTGTATTGTTAATGGTAGTTGGCTTGCCGTATAAACCATAGTTAGCAGGAAATGGGGGCTTAAATCTTGGCTGACCTTTTTTACCTTCTAACGAATTAAGTAAGGCTGTCTCTTCACCACAAATATAAGCACCTGCGCCAAGATGATTATATAAATCAAAATCAACATCAGTACCCAGTATCTTTTGACCTAATAATCCTGCGGCATAAGCTTCTTTCAGTGCAGCTTCAGTACGCTCATAAGGTAACCAAAATTCGCCACGAATATAGTTATAACCCTTGGTGGCACCCATAACATAGCCTGCGATAGCCATGCCTTCGATTAATTGGTGTGGATTTAAAGTTAATATTTCACGGTCTTTACAGGTACCAGGCTCACCTTCATCTGAATTGCAGACAACGTATTTTTGTACTGGTGAGTTTCGATTCATGAAACTCCACTTTAACCCCGTAGGGAAACCTGCACCACCACGGCCACGTAAAGCGGAGGTTTTTAATTCATCAATAATTAATTGTGGGGAAGTTTGTTCTTTTAATATTTTTCTCCATGCACTGTATCCACCAATACTTTCATAGGCAGATAGAGTCCAAGGCTCAGGCAAATGAACTGTTCGATAACAAACTTGATTTAATTCGACCACGGCAAGCACCTCTATCTTTTATTGGTATTGTTCCAACACGTTATCTATAGATTCAGGAGTTAGATTTTCATGGTAATCTTTGTCTACCTGCATCATTGGTGCATTAACACAGGCACCTAAGCACTCAACAGCTCGTAAAGTAAAGCGGCCATCATCGGTGGTTTCACCTAATTTTATGCCTAGCTTATTTTCTAGATGATCAACAACGCCTGCAGAGTCACGCAATAGGCATGAGATATTAGTGCAGACATTCACTAAATGCTTTCCTATCGCTTTGTGTTCATACATTGTATAAAAGCTAGCGACTTCATACACAGCGATAGGTGACATATCAAGATAGGCTGCAATGGCATCCATTAACTCTGTTGTTAAATAGCCATGTTCTTCTTGTACAATTCTCAAGGCACTCATAACAGCAGATTGTCTTTCATCTGCTGGATATTTTGCTATCCAATGATCGATGTCTTGCATTCTTTCTGCTGACACCAATTGATGTATTTTTTTTGCCGAATTTTCAGACATTTCTAAACCTTTAGTTCATTATTAGTCACTGTTCCCGGAGATGTCGTAGCCTTATTGTCATTAATTGTAGGTTGGGCATGACCAGCAACGAGACTCAATTCATCATGGCTTCGATGTTGGGTCGCGACCCAACCTACATCTTGACCAGGCATTTTATTAGCGGTCTACTTCTCCAAACACTATGTCCTGGCTTGCTAAAATGGCCACGCCATCCGCAAGCATATGCCCTCTTACCATGTCATCATAACTGGATAAATGAGCAAATCCAGGGGCACGAATTTTTAAACGATAAGGTTTATTTGCCCCATCAGATACCATATAAATTCCAAACTCACCCTTAGGTGCTTCAACAGCGGAGTACACTTCCCCTCTTGGTAAGCAAAAGCCCTCACTAAATAGCTTAAAATGATGAATAAGAGCTTCCATGTCTTCTTTCATTTCAACACGACGCGGAGGTGTAATTTTGTGATCATCAACGCGAATCGGTCCTGGATTTTTTCTTAACCATTCAATACATTGTCTGATGATTCGATTAGATTGCCTTAACTCTTCAACACGAACTAAGTAGCGATCATAACAGTCCCCTGTTTTTCCAACAGGAACATCAAAATCGACTTTATCATAGGCTGCATAAGTTTGGTTTTTTCGTAAATCCCAGGCAATACCTGAGCCTCGAAGCATAGGTCCAGTAAAGCCCCACTGCAAGGCATTTTCTGGTGACACAACGCCTATATCTACAGTACGTTGTTTCCAAATTCGATTATCAGTTAACAATGTTTCATATTCATCAACACACTTTGGAAAACGTTCTGTAAAAGCCCAAAGAAAATCAAGCAAACTACCACTACGATTCTCATTTAACTTTTCGACTTCGCGATCACTGTGCCATCTTGATGCTTTGTATTGCGGCATTGTATCAGGTAAATCACGAGCTACTCCGCCAGGCCTGTAATAGGTGGCATGCATACGTGCACCTGAGACTGCTTCATAACAGTCAAATAAATCTTCGCGCTCTCTAAAGCAATACAAAAATACGGTCATTGCTCCGATATCTAATGCAATAGCCCCCAACCACAGGAGGTGGTTTAGAACTCGCGTTACTTCGTCAAACATGGTGCGGATATATTGTGCTCGTAAAGGAACATCAACATTCAAAAATTTTTCTATGGCGCGAACATAAGCATGTTCATTACACATCATGGAGACATAATCTAGCCGGTCCATGTAGCCAATGCTGTGAATATAAGGCTTTGTTTCAACTAGCTTTTCTGTAGCGCGGTGCAATAAACCGATATGAGGATCAGCTCGAACAATTGTCTCACCTTCAAGCTCTAAAACCAAACGCAAAACACCATGTGCTGCGGGATGTTGGGGACCAAAATTTAAAGTATAATTTTTTAATTCAATCATTATTCGCCACTCTCACTAGCAACATATCGGTTATCATTACGAATAACTTTGGGGACTAAAATTCTGGGCACTATGTCTACAGGCTCATAAATTATTTTTTGTAATTTCGCGTCAAAACGCATTTCAACATGACCACTCACAGGAAAATCTTTTCTAAATGGATGACCAATAAAACCGTAGTCAGTAAGAATTCGTCTTAAGTCTGGGTGCCCATCAAATAAAATGCCATATAAATCATAGGCTTCACGCTCAAACCAATTAGCGCCTTTCCATAGTTCATGGACTGAAGGAACAATTAAATGATGTTCATCAACAAAAACCTTAACCCGTAAGCGATGGTTTTTTTGAGTTGATAATAAATGATAAACAACCGCAAAACGAGGTTTTTCTAGGGCGTAAGCCTTTGCTTCTTGGCGCTCTACACCGCGTGAGAAGCCATTTTCTGTTGCAGAATCTGTTTCCCAATCGTATTCGCCATAAAGTAAATAATCAACTGCACAAAGATCAATAAGCTCATCAAATAAGAATGCTGGTTCGTCACGTAATTCCAACATTAATGGCTTTAAATTCGCAGCAGCGCATTCAATAGTGACTTCATCGTAAGCAAAAGTCAGATTGCTAATGTGATCTGCCAATTTATTTTGTAATTTTTCAATCAAATAATCATTTTTTGTCATCTAATTTGCACCTTTGATGATCTTACGCTTCTAATATATTTTTACGTTTGATTTTATTCTGTAATTGAATGATGCCATACAGCAATGCTTCCGCTGTTGGTGGACATCCTGGTACATACACATCCACAGGAACAATTCGATCACATCCACGTACTACTGAATAAGAGTAATGGTAATAACCACCACCGTTGGCACAAGAACCCATAGAGATAACCCAACGTGGCTCAGCCATCTGATCGTAGACTTTACGTAAAGCAGGGGCCATTTTATTACATAGAGTTCCAGCAACAATCATCACATCTGATTGACGCGGACTAGGACGAAAAATAATACCGAATCGGTCTAAATCATAACGGGCAGCGCCCACATGCATCATTTCTACCGCACAACAGGCTAAACCAAAAGTCATAGGCCACATCGAACCACTACGCGCCCACCCAACAAGTTTCTCGACTGAAGTCGTTACAAAGCCACTTTTTTCTAATTCCGCAACCGCCATCGCTAGCCTCTAAGCAGTTAAATAAAAATATTCGCAACTTATGCTCTAATAAAACATGCTGTTACGATTCGTTAAATCCAATTCGCACTCTTACAACTATTCCCACTCTAAAGCGCCACGTTTCCATTCATAGATAAAGCCAATAACCAACAAACCCAAAAATAACATCATACCTGCAAAACCAAACCATCCTATTTTACGTAAGGCTAAAGCCCAAGGAAAGAAGAAGGCCGTTTCCAAGTCAAAAATAATGAATAATATGGCAACTAGATAAAATCGGACATCAAAGGGGATGTGCGAGCTTTCAAACGCATCAAATCCACATTCATATGGCGCATTTTTTGCGGCATTGGGACTATGCTTTGAGAGTAAGGCGCCTGACCCAAGCATCACTAAGCCTAAAACTAATCCAATAACGATAAAAATGAGAACGGGTAAGTATTGAGATAGCATCATTTCACCTTGCTCGATTAAATGGTGCCGAAGGCCGGACTCGAACCGGCACGGCTTACGCCACCGCCCCCTCAAGACGGCGTGTCTACCAATTCCACCACTTCGGCATATCTTTTTTAGGTTCTGCTGATCATTCGAAATCTCGAATAGTAACAGATCCTACTTAATTACTTTTATTATCAACTGGCACTGGAATTGAATTCACAGGGGCACTGCTTTGTTGAGGAGCTGTAAATTGCTCTGCTTTTTGATATTGTACTGAAACCAAATAAGACAACAACAAACTTGTGACAAAAAATGTCAGCGCTAACCCACCAGTTAATTTAAATAAGAAACTACCTGTTCCTTGGCTACCAAATAAAGTATTTGAAGCGCCAGAACCAAAGGCGGCACCTATATCAGCGCCTTTACCATGTTGAATAAGCACTAAGCCAATTAAGACTATAGCAACCATCATATGAATTATTAATATCAATTGATACATTTCACAATTTCCAAAAACTGTTTCGCATTTAAAGAGGCACCGCCTACTAAGCCACCATCAACATCGGGCATAGCAAATAGAGCACTCGCATTCTGTTCGTTCACGCTACCACCATAAAGAAGGGATAAACGCTCAGCATCACTGCTGTTTATTTCAGCAATCAGTTTTCTAATGAACTGATGCACTTCTTGCACCTGTTCAGGGGAGGCTGTTTGGCCAGTACCGATTGCCCAAACAGGCTCATAAGCTACGATGCAATTTTGAAAACTATTTTTATCGTGCTCACTGACTGCCAATAACTGTTTGGCAATAACTTGCTCTGTTTGTCCTTTTTCCCGCTGAATTAAGGTCTCGCCTACGCAAAGAACGGGTATCATACCATGATCTTTTGCGTGGTGGAATTTTTGTGCCACAAAATTTTCACTTTCATGAAAATTGTGTCTTCGCTCTGAATGTCCCACTAAAACATAACGGCAATTGAAGTCTTTTAGCATTGGTGCTGAAAGCTCTCCGGTATAAGCACCAAAGTCTTTGGGATAAACGTTCTGAGCACCGATTTCAATACCAGACCCTGCAAGTATATGACTTACATGGGGGATATAGATTGCTGGGGGCATTACAACAATTTGAGTAGCACCCTTCTTGTCAACCAGCTCTTTTAACTGATTTGTTAACTGAGTCACTTGCGGTAACTGACCGTTCATTTTCCAGTTACCCGCAACTATTTTATGTCTCATAGACAACCCTTGTTTTTTCAACTGCAAGACTATACCTAAAGTTGTTCTTAATGGGTAGTTTTTTATAAATTCAGGCTTTTATCAATCAAACTAATTTCATCAGATAATCTTTGTGCATGTGTTTTAACTAAAGACTCATCTAGGCCTTCAACCATCACACGAAGTAGTGGCTCTGTACCAGATGCTCGTAGTAGCACCCTGCCTGAACCCTTTAGAGTATTTTCTAAATCTTTTACTACATCTATTACCTGAGCATTCCCAGCTAAAGTTATGGCATGATCTGTTTTTAAATTTATCAGACTCTGAGGCAGCAAAGTAATTCCTTCTGTTAATTGTTCTAGCGTTTTGTCTTGTTTGATCATAATTGACAGTACTTGTAAAGCGGCAACAATCCCATCACCCGTTGTTGTTTTATCTAAACAGACAATATGACCTGACGATTCACCACCAATTTTCCAATTATTCGTACGCAAGGCTTCTAAAACATAGCGATCGCCCACTTTTGATCGCAAGAAAGGAATGCCTAATTGTGTCATAGCAAGCTCTAATCCATAATTGCTCATGAGTGTCCCAACTACCCCACCATGTAAAAGATCGCGTTGGTATCGATCTTTAGCAATAATATAAAGAATTTGATCACCATCAATTAGCTTGCCCTTAGCATCAACTAAGATGACTCGATCGCCATCTCCATCCAGACCAATTCCAATATCAGCACCCGTGCTTAATACCTTTTGCCTTAAACACTCTGGCGAGGTAGAGCCACATTTTTCATTAATATTAAACCCATCCGGTCCATTACCAATTGAGGTAACCTCAGCACCTAATTCAGCAAAAACATTAGGCGCAATATGATAGGTAGCTCCATTAGCACAATCAACAACGATTTTTAATCCAGATAATCGAGTTAATGAAGGGATAGTTGATTTACAAAACTCAATGTAACGACCGCTTGCATCATTAATTCTTGTGGCTTTTCCAAGTTCTTTTGATGGCACTGTTTCCATCTTTTTTTCTATTTCAGCTTCTATAGCAAGTTCCACATCATCCGGGATTTTGCCACCCTCTGCAGAAAAAAACTTAATACCATTGTCTTGAAATAAATTATGAGAGGCACTAATAACGATACCAGCGTTCGCACGAAGAGTTTGTGTTAAATAAGCGATCGCAGGTGTTGGCATAGGGCCCAACAGTGCGATGTCAACTCCTGCGGCAGATAAACCAGCTTCTAGTGCTGATTCAAGCATATAGCCCGATACTCTAGTATCTTTTCCAATGACTACTTTTTTTCGGTGGCCATTCGCTAGCACACGACCTATAGCCCAACCCAACTTTAAAAAAAATTCGGGATTAATGTTCGATAAACCTACATGTCCACGTATGCCATCGGTACCAAAATATTTACGTTGACTCATTTTTTATCCCTATCACCTTAAATTTTATTGTAGTCTGAATTACGCGATGCTCTATCCAGACTGCTCCACACGCTGTTAATCATTTGCAACGCCTGATTAGTTTCATCCACGTCATGCGTTCTAATGATCCCAACTCCCTTCAAAGCGGCATAAATAGTTAACGCAATACTTCCTATTAGACGATCAGTGACTTCTTTATGAAGTATTGCCCCAATCGTGCTCTTACGTGAAACACCTAAAAGAAGAGGACATTTTAGTGTTGCAAAAGAATCCAACTGATTTACTAAAATTAAATTATCCTCTACTTCTTTTCCAAAGCCAAAACCAGGATCTAAAATTAGATTTGCTTTTGAAATCCCTGCACGCATGCAGGTAGCGATACGCTCTTTAAAAAAATCCATCACTTCATTAACTACCCCATTAGGATAGTGCGGACTTTGTTGCATGCTTTGTGGCTCACCTTGCATGTGCATTAAGCACACCGGTACAGCCAGTTTTACAGCCATTGACAAAGCACCTTCTCGACGCAATGCATAGACATCATTAATCACATTAGCACCGGCCTGAACAGCAGCTTCCATTACTTCTGGTTTGTTTGTATCTATTGAAATACAAATATCCGAGTTCATCCTAATCTCTTCAATCACAGGAATAACTCGGCTTAATTCACTCTCCACAGAGACTGCAGCCGCACCTGGCTTAGTGGATTCACCACCTATATCAATAAGATCTGCCCCTTGGGCAATCAACTGGAATGCTTGCTCACAAGCTCTTTCTGTTGATAAAAATTTGCCCCCATCAGAAAAAGAATTGGGTGTTACGTTTAAAATACCCATGATTAATGGTTTTTCTGGAGAACCTTCAACTGATCGCTGGCTTTGATGATCAAGCCAGCTTATAAATTGTTTTGCATTCACCTACTTTTCTCACTTACCCAACATCAGCTTTCTTCAGCAGGTTTTACTATTGTCTCTGCATCTGCAGATTTGGTCGGCGCCTCACTAACTGGCTCTTTACTATCCAAAGGTTTAGAGCTTACGCTCCAATCTTGTGGAGGTGTAGGCTCTTTGCCCGACATAATTTCTTTGATTTGCGGTGCATCAATGGTTTCATACTTAATTAGACTTTCTGCCATTAAATGCAACTTGTCCATATTCGCGACTAAAATTTCTTTGGCTCTTTGATAATTTCTATCAATAATCGCACGAACTTCATCGTCAATTTGTTGAGCGGTTCTATCTGACATTTCTTTATGCTTATTCATTGAACGACCTAAGAATACTTCCTCTTCTTCTTCGCCAAAAGTTAATGGTCCCAAAGAAGATAATCCCCAGGTAGTGACCATTTTACGCGCGATTTCAGTGGATCGCATGATGTCATTAGAGGCCCCTGTAGTAACACTCTCCAAGCCAAAAATAAGTTCTTCTGCAATCCGGCCACCAAATAAGCTAGATAACTGGCTTTCCAAACGACGCTTACTGTGACTGTATCGATCTTGTTCAGGTAAAAACATAGTTACCCCAAGCGCTCTACCTCTTGGAATAATAGACACTTTATAGACTGGATCATGCTCAGGAACAGACAAGCCAACGATAGCATGTCCTGCCTCATGATAAGCTGTTAATTTCTTTTCATTATCATCCATCACCATGGAACGACGTTCAGCACCCATCATAATTTTATCTTTTGCTTTTTCTAATTCAAGCATGCTGACTTTACGTTTATTCGCACGAGCAGCAAATAATGCGGCTTCATTCACTAGATTAGCTAAGTCTGCCCCAGAAAAACCAGGTGTTCCACGAGCAATATCCATGACTTCAATATGTGTATCTACTGGAACCTTTTGTAAGTGGACTCTTAATATTTGCTCACGCCCACGAATATCAGGTAAAGGAACAACCACTTGACGGTCAAAACGACCTGGTCGCAATAAAGCAGGATCTAATACATCAGGACGGTTCGTCGCGGCGATAACAATCACCCCTTCGTTGCCCTCAAAGCCATCCATCTCTACTAATAATTGGTTCAGCGTTTGTTCTCGCTCATCATGCCCACCACCTAATCCGGCACCACGATGTCGACCTACCGCGTCAATTTCATCAATAAAAATAATACAAGGAGCATGCTTTTTAGCTTGCTCAAACATGTCACGAACTCGTGACGCACCAACCCCTACAAACATCTCAACAAAATCAGACCCTGAAATAGTGAAAAATGGGACTTTAGCCTCTCCTGCAACTGCTCTGGCGAGCAAGGTTTTACCCGTGCCAGGAGAACCGACTAATAAAACACCACGTGGAATACGCCCACCAAGATTTTGGAATTTAGTCGGATCACGCAAGAAATCGACTAATTCTTTCACTTCATCCTTTGCTTCATCAACACCTGCAACATCAGCAAAGGTCACCTTAACTTGATCTTCACCCAATAAGCGAGCTCGTGAACGTCCAAAAGACATTGCTCCACGTCCACCACCGCCTTGCATCTGACGCATAAAAAACACCCATACGCCGATTAAAAGCAGCATCGGGAACCAATTAATAAACAAATGCAGAAGGAAACTTTCTTGTTGTTTCTCCTGGCCACTTACTTCAACTTTGCTTTTTAACAACTCACCTAATAAAGCATTATCTTGCATTGGCAGATAAGTCACAAAGCGCTTGTTATTTTTGGTCATCCCTTTGATGATTTTATCGTCTTCAATGGTTACCGTGTTAATCATGCCTTGATCGACTTCTTTCAAGAATTGACTATAAGAAATCTTTTCGGAAGCCACATTGCGAGGGCCGAAATTACTAAAAACAGAGACCAATACGATCGCTATAATCAGCCATAAAAATAAATTCTTAACCATGTCGTTCAAAGTATTAACCTCGTTAGTTGCGTAAAGCTTTGATAGTAAGTGAACGGAAATAATCTATAAAGTTACTATAAATTGTATCCCTTTGCCAGCAAATAGGTTTCTTTTGAACGAGCTCGTGAAGCAGATGGTTTGCGAATGACAACTTTCTCAAAAGAAGAACGCGCAAGTTTCACCAAATCATCAAAACCAGCCCCATGAAATACTTTAACCAACATAGAGCCTCCTGGCTTTAACATTTTTTCTGCGAAATCAAAAGCTAACTCAACCAAATACATAGCCCTAGGGATATCTATTGCTGTAGTACCACTCATATTTGGGGCCATATCTGATAATAACAAGTCTACACTACGTTTAGGAATTAAATTCATTAATGTTTGTAACACGTCATCCTCACGAAAATCTCCCAAAATAATATCCACATCGGGTAAGGGATCCATTGGCAAAATATCTAAAGCAATAATACGACCCCGGCCTTGCAAACGCTCAGTGACATATTGTGTCCAACCTCCAGGAGCTGCACCAAGATCAACTACCGTCATACCTGGCTTGAGCAATGATTCTTTCTCATCCACTTCTTTTAGCTTATACACAGCACGGCTGCGGTACCCTTCAGCCTGCGATTTTTTTACGTACATGTCGTTAAAATGTTCTTGTAACCATTGTTTACTGCTTTTGGATCGACTCATAACCATCAAATAGTGGATCAATTTGCTATATCATACTGAATTTCACTACCTTTTCCCAGCAAAACGTGCAATAATTTACCATTTGATTAATTAGGAATATTAATAGTGGATAATGCACACAAAAAAGCACTCAAAGCCAAAGCCCATCATTTAAAACCTGTAGTACTTCTTGGTAATAAAGGATTAACAGAGGCTGTGATTGCAGAAACTGATATTGCTCTGCTTTCTCATGAGCTAATTAAAGTTAAAATTAATGGCGCAGAAAAAGAAGATCGAATCCTGATAGCTGCTGAATTATGCGAGGCGTTAAAGGCGGAGCTTGTGCAGATGATTGGTAATACTGTCATTATTTATCGGAAAAATGAATCCAAAACTTGATGATTCCATTATATATTTTAAGAAAATAAATAATTCTGATAAAGATAGCCGAGTCAATCGCGTGACAGAGCTATGACTATTGTATACACTAGTCTGCAATCACCATCAATTTGCAGCATTTGCTTGTCCAACTGCTCCAGTTGATACATTATTTACTCCCTTTAGTAGATAAGCAAAATAAGGGTATTTTAAATTCGTACGGCCTATGATACTCAAACACATACCTAATGCATTAACATTATTTCGATTGGGGCTTATTGCTCCTTTTTTGATGTTTTTATACCGTCATGAATTTGTTAATACATTTTATACCTTTATTTTAGCTGGATTAACCGATGGGCTCGATGGTATTTTGGCCCGACGGTTTAATTGGCAAAGTTTTTTTGGTTCCTTTGTTGATCCTCTTGCTGATAAATTATTAATTGCCTCTAGTTTTATCTCATTAGCATTCATTGGGATGTTACCTTGGTGGTTAGTCATTCTTGTTTTTCTTCGTGACTTGACTATCTCTATGGGCGTGCTCGCTTGGTATCATTTTATCCGTCGAAAATTAGATTTTAAACCTTCTGTCTTAAGTAAGATAAACACCGCATTACAATTAGGTCTAGTTACTTGCTGTTTATTTGAACTAGCTTATTTTCAATTTCCTAATTATATCCTCAATACGCTAATTGGTTTAACGACCTTCACAACAGCCACTACCTATATTGACTATATGATGACCTGGAGTCAGAAAGCCTGGCCTAAAAAAGAATTGTCATAATGAATAAACAGCTGGCATTAGCCATAAAATTAAATGACGAAGCAACTTTGGCTGATTTTAACTGGGGTGGTAATACGCTATTACAAAAGCAATTACAGACCATGCTATCACTTAAAGAAGATCGCTTGCTCTATCTTTGGGGTCCTAAGGGAAGTGGTAAATCCCATATATTACAGGCCTGTTGCCAGGCGGTTAGCTCTACTCAATCTGCAATCTATTTACCTTTAAATCTTCTCAAAGAATGGGGTCCTCAAACGATTGAAGGATTAGAGGATCAAACATTAGTATGTATTGATGACATCGATGCTATTGCCAAAGACGCGGCCTGGGAAGAGGCCTTATTTCATCTTTATAATAAAATTAAGGACATGGATCAAAGTCTTTTAATCATCTCTGGAAATACGCCACCCCCTACCCTGCCTATAGAGCTTGCTGACTTGCGCTCCCGATTAAGCTGGGGGCTGGTTATCCAACTCATGGAATTAAGCGATGAAGCTAAAATTACGACCCTTAAATTACATGCCTTAAAACGTGGATTTGATTTACCAGAAACAGTAGGGCAATTCCTACTCAATCGCTGTTCACGAAACATGCATGATCTCCACCAACTACTCAATCATCTAGATGATGCCTCCCTTGCTGCACAAAGAAAAATCACCATTCCTTTTGTTAAAAACACATTACATATTTAACATTCAAGATGTTCTAGACAAAAAGAAAACCTTGATGAGGTCGCTTCGCTCCAGCTGTTGGGTTGCGCTACGCTTAACGCCAACCTACATCAATTTATAATTGTATAACAGTCAAATGAGCTATAACGATCTACTTATTAAGCACAATTAAGACCTGATGTTAATGTGCAATTAACATCCGTATCAGCAGAGGGTGATGTAAGTTTAGAAAAAATCCATTGGACTGAACGACACAGTAGTTGTAATAACCATTTAAACCAACTGACTATGCCAATATTTTCTTTGGCCGCTTGTTTTTCAATCCTATCCAGATGTTTCTTAAATTTTCCTTCGGTTAAATAATTAACTTGTTGCATGCACAGTGCCATAGCCTTGGTTTGCTGCTCTTTATTTAGCTCTGAGTTTTCCAGAAGTGAATTAATCTGTTTAGTATAATATTCAATGCCTTGAAATATGTTATCTTTTAACTCGCTAACTAATTCGGCTTGTATCAAATATATCGCTTTAGCAAGGCCCGCACTTAGTAGGAGCTGTGTATTCGTGCTCTCTGAAATAATAGTTCTATTAAGTTGCTCAACCCCTAAATGAAGAATTGCAACTAATGGGTTATCATAGGTTTTAGTTTGGTCTGCAAGGAATATTTTAGTTTGTGTATATGCGATATCAATAGCTTCTTTTTTCAGATCAAATGATGGTGATTTTGTGGTTGTTTTAAGTTTTCCTGAATTAATATAGAGCATATTGTTAAGCTGATAGAAGATTTTTTCACGATTAGTCACTTCAGTAGATGCTCTTAGCACTGGACCGCCAACCATCACTTGCGCCAACCTATCAACCCCATTAGAAAATAAAGAAAGAGACTGTAGATTAGGGGATTTTACTCTTTTAAGAGACGCATTATATGAAGCGTTGTCCTCAATTTTAACACAGACAATAACTTCTCTATCCAAACCTTCTTTCTCAAGGATTTGAGTAGGCATATTATCTAAAATGCCACCATCGGCAAAACGCTCACCTCTAGCATTTCTTGCCGGTGCAAAAAGGATTGGGTGGGCACCTGATAGTTGAACTTTTTCGGCAATTGATTCCTTTGCGTTGATTCGCTCATTAAAAGTTTCTAATTCTTTTTTGGTTTGATTAGTCACAACCACTGATAAATGTTTAATCCTATGTTTTTTATCTTCTGGCAAAAGATCTCTCAAACGCACTAAATCACCGAAGGTTATTATGGACATTTCATCAATCTCTAGACCATCAAGGTCTTTGATGATTCTTTTTGTTAGCATAGCAAAAGCAAGCCCGAGTTTTTCAAGCCCTTCTTTTGATTTTCCTAAATGAATCACATCATCAAAATTTTGAATTACTATGCCATGCTCTTTCAAGGCCTCATCACAGTTCATTAATTTAAGCTTAAGTAGCTCATAGGCACTCACCATTTCCGATGAGGGTGAAGGAGGGTTAATTTCTAATAAATGTTGTTTTATTTGATAGAAATAAATCATGTTAAACATATTGCGCACATAATGGCCTTTGGCGCGTAGATTTAAGCCTGAGTTATCTAAAAATTTTACTGGGTTTAATTGGCATACTATGTTAGTAATATGCTCAGAACTAAGACCAACCGCTATCAGGCTTGCTATCATAGCACCAGCAGAGGCACCACTGACATGGGTTAGCTCTTGAATAAATCCACATTCATTCATAGCCCGTATCATACCTGCATATCCAATACCTTTTGAACCCCCGCCACTTAAGACCAATCCTCGATGTGTAGGAGGGTGAAGAGTGCAACCATTCTCTGTTATGGTACAAGTCAGTAAATTTCTCTTTAAAATTCTTGTCATGAGCAACCCTGTGCTGTACGTCTTTTACTTAAGGGCCGCGTGCACTATCACGAGAAAATTCACCCTTAATTTTTAGGCAATTATTACACAGAGAAACCAAAAAAACAACTAAAAAAGCGCCATCTTGAATCCTAATTAAACAAAGAAAGTGACAAAACCTGCTAAAAATTAGAGCTTGCTTGTTTAGTTGTGTAAAGAGCATAAGTAGAAATGATATTTGCTGTAATGCTCAGCCCCCAATATGCAGATGATCTTGTCCTGAATCCACTACACTTGCTGTAAATATTAATATATTTATGATATACCATCTTATATCTAACTGAGAATTTTGGGTGAATTTTATGCAAAAAGCTTTTGAGATTCGCTGGCAACAGCGTCTTATGAACTATGAAAAAGCGCTGTCTCAATTAATTTCTGCTGTTAATTTATCCAAAGAACGAAACTTTTCTGAACTTGAGAAACAAGGGTTGATACAAGCATTTGAATTCACGCATGAATTAGCATGGAATGTCATGAAAGATTATTTCATTTATCAGGGAAACAGCAGTATTACAGGTTCTCGTGATGCTATCCGTGAGTCATTTAATAAAGGACTCATTACTAATGGGGAGGGGTGGATGGAAATGATAATAAGTCGCAATCAAACCCCGCATACTTATAACCTAAACGTCGCAAATGAAATAGTTGAGAAAATTATCAATCAATACAATGAGTTATTTAATAATTTTCTTCAGCGCATGCAGGAGCTAATGCATCAGTCATGACTGCAAATAATAACTTTGGGCTTCCTGACGATGCCTTAAAAAAAATACGTGCGGTATTTGCCAAATATAGTGAAATAAAAAAAGTCTTATTATACGGTTCAAGAGCCAAAGGTAATAACCGATTCAATTCAGACATTGATCTTTGTATCGAAGAAGAAACACTCAACCTAACCCAATTATTAAAAATTGAAAATGACCTTGACGACTTGCTTTTACCTTGGAAAATAGATTTATCTCTAAAACATAAAATCGATAATCACGCATTACTTCAGCATATCAAGGACAATGGAGTGATATTTTACAGTTCACTCTGATGTGGCCAAAATCACAGGGTAGGTTAGAATACTAAAGTGTAAGTAAACGTTTCCCTGACCCTCTCTCGTGAGGTAATACGACACAACGCCCCTGGATTCTCTATCCGTAGTACTCTTGCCATGCGGGACTCACCTCGTACTTCCATCATGGCAAAATTAATCGATATTACTTTTTCGTCAATCCATATTTTAAAAGCACCTCAACTCAATAAGATACACGCCACGAAACAGACAAAAAAATTAATCACACGCAAAAACAAGCCAGCCCTTCTACGGCTGCAAAAAACAAGAGTTACCCCTAAGCCTCGTAACTTGGTAAAGAAAACCAAATGGGCTAGCTGGGAATATTGACAGAGAGTTACTAATCGTTGTTCTCCGATGAGCTGTTAGCAAAAAGCATGCCTGCCCCACGATGCGGGGCGATTCGAGTAGGGGACAGAATGCATAATTGGTCTTGATTTTCTGCCCCTAGATGTTTACCCTGATACAGCCATGTTAAAAATTACATCAGCATTCGGTGTAGCAATCACGTGATTGACTTCGCAAGTCAGTGGCCCTCCATAAACACCAGTGTGGACTAAGGTTATGTCACACGAGGCACTGGCACCTAATGTAGCAGGGCAAGTATTCGAGACAGTAACATTGTTAGTATACACAGGGTTTATAAGAGGTTGGATATTGGATAGATTCCCACGTCCAGTATTGGTCACCCTCAGAGTAGCATCAATACCGAAGGCTATGATAAAACAGCTAGGTAAAGGGGAAGTCGACATGGATTGAGATTGGGAGATACGACGGTTTATTATTTCCACCTTCAAAGCAGAATTAGCGACGTTTGATAAAATTAAACAGATTAAGAGAAGACAATAGTGATGAATTCCCGACCGCGACAATAGCATATTCATTCGATCCTCCAGTTAGGTTGACAAGTTCATATTAAGGAAAAGGGGTGCAGGTCACGCAAGACAAGCTCAACACCCCCGGATTAGCATATTGCTCTTGCAAGATTACAGAATTGATATGGTCCCAGTATGCGGCGATTGATTCGGCAGATTTACCCCAGGTAGTGAGATCGGACAGTGCTGTAATGTCTTTAATAAAGACATCCATGCACCCTGTCGCCACAGTACACGATGCAAGAGCAGACCATGTAGTTAAGTAGAGACTTAATTGACCTGACGAGATCTCGCACTTTGACGCATTGCAAGTTATACCTCCGGTGAACGTTGCGGTTAAGCTGGATATCAAATTTTGTAACGCATCTTGGTTATGTTGAAAATATGGTTTGACGTCATGATAGATAGAGCCTATCAGGGTGGCAGTGGTTGCATCAGGAGCAGGTAGGGATGCAAGTTGAGGAACAATCAGTGTGATTATTTGTACTTGTGATTCAATATCAGTTGGAGTTGTGTGGAGTAGTGAGTCCACCATCATCTTATTCACTGAATACCTCGGTTCTGACGATGCCTCTGCTTGAAGTTCAGAAACATGACCCAGTACGGCCACAAAGAGTAAACATGATATCAGGGACACACTATTGCGACATGAGAGATATGTAACAATCGTACGATAGCAGCCCGCGGATAGCGAGGTTAGCAAATAGTAAGGCATTGTGTTTCTCCTGAATAATTACGATTAAGAAAATATTTACATTCATTAACTTGGTAACAATTTTACTTTTTTGTACCTCTTGTATAATCGCTATGTGATCAAGTTTCACACTTGATCATTAAGGAACTCTGCTTATGTATTTGATTTTGAGTACCTACGATAATCACTTCACCAGCGTTTATTGCTTTTTGCACAGACGCACTATTTTGTGTATTTATCCAATCTAAATTATTGTTATTAAGCGAACGTATCTTCTCTTCGTCCCATAAAGGAGCACCACTCATGCCGGCCCGACACCAGCGCGTAAAGCGGTGAACGTAATCAGCGAGATCCTTTTTTGAGGCCCCTTGCGCGTAACGCTGCTGCAATTTCGTTCGATGTTTTTTAATGGTTTCTTGGTTAATGGTGAGTGTCTTATTGGTTATTTGATAACCTGAAAATGAAAATCCTTTTTCGACTTTTCCGATAAATGTTTTATCTGGGTGTAAAGTCAGTTGTAATTGTTTCATTAATGCATGCGTTGTTTTTACTATTTTTCTTAAAAGAAGCGAATCCTCTGCTTCAAACACAGCGACGCTGCCTGTTGGTAAACGGTGTCGTTTCATGGGGGAAAATTGATGTTGGCCTTTTCGCCATGCGTCTAGCAATAGCGCTTTGATGCGCGGCCAATGGAGCGATAAGGTCCATGTTGCATCATGAATGCTATAAAAACGGCGTTGCTTGCGTAACCATTGGAATGCTTGCTCGATGAGATCAGGCTTCATCCAATTTTGGTCTAGTAAGCTGCATGCACTGTCAGTTTGCAACATCGCTCCTTGTCGCGTTAAATAGGTCTCTTTCATGCCGGTTTAAATTAAGAGCATACAAAAGAAAGCTGTAAAGCACCCAAATTATCATGAAATAAAGAACCACGTTCGGAGTATTGATAATAAGGAGTCAAGCGTAATTGTTTGTAGGCATAATTTAAACCTGCACCCACAAGAAACCCATTTCTACCTAGCACAAGCTGAGGTAATGAGGCCGAGGTAGAAGCAGTGATAGCTGGATTGCTGTAGGTTCGGTTAACTACTTGGATTAGCCCTGCTGCAATAAAAGGTTGCGCATTGGGCTTTTTATTGTAATATACCCGCACATTCTCAGTTAATAGGCCAATTCGAGTCGTTAGGGCTGATGTAGGTTGGCTTGTACCATTGTTGAAATTAATAAGATAACTTGACTGGAAAAAATTGTTATAAACATAAGCCAGATCAGCTCTTAACATCCAATCATTAAAAGGACGAGTATACATTAGTCGTGCACCAATGTAAGCGTTGTTACCCGTCAAACTGCCATTGCCGGTAATGCTGGCGGTGGTTGTTGTGGGGAAGCTTTGGGTGCTATCAATTTTAAAAGTACTATTGCCATATCCGCCTAATAAGTCTATTCCAAAGCTTTTTGACAGCATACGCATGACGTGCAGATTCAGTAGCGCGTTATTAATGTTGGTGTCGTTATTTTGGTTTAATGAGGTGCTTAATTGTGATATCGAATGAATTTTAGTTTGTATCGATGCCGCACTAAAGCCTGCGTAAAAACCCTTAAACGAAAAATTATTACCACCTAAAGTTTCTGTGTTGGTATGGCCGTCATATTTGCTAAAAAGCCCGTTTTTTGTTGAGTTAAAATTAAACGCGTCGTATACAGCAGAGGCCGTTATTTCAGGTGGCAAGGTTCGAGATAGGAACAGTGATTGTATCTTTTCCAGAAGTTGCGATATTCTTTTTTCTTGTTCTGCTGTTAATTTAGTGCTAGGAGCAGGACGGTGTAATGATGTGAGGGGTTGTTTGGCAACTGAGACATTCTGCTTTGTAGTTGCAGCAAGCACTTCGGAGGTAGCCGTAAAACCTGCCAAGGCAAATAGTACTGCTGTGCTTAGATTCATTTTATTACACTGTTTCACTTAACTCTCCTTGTTCACCAGCTGAGCAAATATTCCATGTATATTTAACAAGATATCAACTTTAGTAAGGCATAATGCATTAATGAAAAATTGTTGTCAACAAAGGTTTTTGATCAAAAAATATTTTGATAAAGAGTATGCTCGCTAGGAACAACGTGTTGCCATGAATTGCGTAGGTTGGGTCGTGACCCAACAGTACTCCTGAGTCAAGTCTGGCCTTGATGTTGGGTCGCGACCCAACCTACTGTTCGGGCTGGGGTATTTGATTCGTTATCTGTAATCAGGGTTTGAAGTGCGGGTTTCATAAAGGAATAAATATTTTCTCCTATTAATGTAGGTGATGGTGTGGGTTTTTTTTCCTTGGAAAGATCTATTTTTTGTTGGTGTAAGGGTATCTGTTCTTTTAATTCAGACACGCCCACAATCCTTTCGTGTAGTTGCTCTAATTTTTGCTTTTCTTTATCTAATAAATCTTGATTGCAAAGCTTGTCGATTTTATCCCTATCTAAACCAAACCAACTGGTTACTAATTTTTTTAATCCAGGGAATTCAACATGCCAATAAAGACTAAATGCTGCTAAACCTACAAGGGTGCTAAAAAGTAATACCGGTAAAGAAGCGGGTGTAATCGCTGTCATAAAAAAACTAAAGATAAAAATAGCAACTGTTTGCCCTGCGCAAAAACTTCCGCCAAAAAAGAGTGCGGCGGTCACTGAGGAGAGGATTAATTTAATCGCTTTCATTTGCGCGCTATTAAGCACAGCATCGAACTGCTCACCAGTCTTGGCTAATCTTTCAAGAGATTGTTTTAGCGCTGCTATCATCTGTTCATAATCTTTTAGCTCCTCAAGAGAACAATTTGACAGATTGTAGCGGGTTATTTTCTTTCTTATGTTTTTAATTTCATCGAGTTGTTGCAAATAAGCGTCTAATAATTGGTGTGTATCATTGAATTTTATGCCCAACCTATTGGAAAGCTTAATTAAATCCAAACTGCGATAAGCCATGATGGACAAAAAAGAAAACGCCAGAGCAAATCCAAGTATTAATAATGGAGATACAGAAAAAATCCCCATGATTGTCACGACACTATCAAAACCTTCACAGGCAGCCACAAGAATACCCGCTAGAGTAAAGAATATTAGCTTTAACTTGCTCTTTTTTTCTTCTAATTTAACTGGTTTGATGGTATTGCCTTCTAGCTTGCTACATAAATCATGTAGGAGCTCGGCGCGCAAGGTCATCAGGGGTAGTTGATTGTCTTTGGCAGGTTTATCCGCTGATATTGGCTCACTTAAAAAAAACAGTAACTCTTCCAGCGTGATGTTGTTTGCAGCAGGAGACTTGGGGATAGTAGTTGCCCAATAGTTGTCTATTAATTCTTGAGAGCGTTTGCTAATACTGATGTTCATCGCTCTTTTACCTATTCTCTAATTTATTTTTAATTCGATATCATACAATAAAACCCTTCAAAATGCTCATGGTTTAGGCAAAATCATATTAATTAATCTGATTTTTTGATAAACAACAATTCATATAGTATAATTAAAATACAATCATGGAAGAAGGAAGTGGATATGAAAAATGTAATCATTGGAATGACGGTACTTGCACCTACCCTTTTTTTAAGTAGCTGCTATGTTACCTCAACCCCTAGTACTTATTATTATGGCGGATACACTCCAACTTATGCCAGTTATGGCTGGGGCGGTGGCGGTTATTATAATAGAGGTTGGGGTGGTTATCGCGGAGCAGGCTGGTATGGTAATAGAGGAGCCTGGGGGCATCATGGGGGCTGGGGTTATGCTGGTCGTCATGGTGGTTGGCACCGGTAGTTTTTATAACGTAACCTGGATCATAAGTTAAGTGCCTGATCCAGGAGCTCGTGTGAGGCGGCTTTATAGCTGTTGTAAGGTGGGCTTCCCGGATTTCACTTTGCTTCATCTAGGCTTTTATTATTGGGCTATATAACGGCTTAGGCGTGGGGAAAGCAGCCACATGAGCCCTGCTATGCTCAAGGTCACTACACCTATGAAACCAAATACGCCTGTATAAACCATCAGTGACTCAATGCCTGGCTTAATTTGCTCAGGTAATGCGGTATAGGAGGCAACCCATGCTCCAGAAAATCCAGCTAGGGCTGAGCTTAAAAACCACATTCCCATGACAAAGCCTGCGATTTGAGCGGGCACGAGCTCAGCAACCATGGCTACACCTAAAGCAGAGACTAATAATTCACCCAGGCTTTGAAATAAATAACTAATAATTAACCACCCAGAAGAGACCATGCCTTCGCCGGTGTAGAAATAACGGGAAAAATAAAGTAATAAAAAACTAAACCCACACAAGGTCATGCCTAGGGCAAATTTATAGGGGATTGAGAATAACACTCCTTTGTGATTTAGCTGATTATAAAAATAAGCTAACACCGGACTCATCAAAACAATCCAGATGGGATTGAGTGCTTGAAAACTTTGCGCATCAATAGTGACCCCTAAGACAGTTGGAATCACATTATTAACCGCGAAGACATTCAAAGACGTTGGCATTTGCTGATATAAAGTGAAAAAAACTATCGCTTCAAACATTAATGCAATCGCCACAATCATACGAATCATCAGGTCCTTGCTTTCTTTTTTTGCGATGTGGGCATAATAAAGAAGGACTATCATCGTAATAACCCATAGTAAGTTTTTCGCAAAATAAACGTGTTGTAACAAATAGGCGGAACAAATGGTTAATAAGATAATCCCAAGAAGTACGAGCAGCCATTGGAATAGTGAAATAGGATACTTATCAGCTGCTGTATTAATTTTAGCAATGGATTTTCTTTGCAGCCAGTAATTGGCTAAACTTATTAATATTCCAATACCACTCATCATGTACGCATAGGAGTAGCCATAACGACTGGCTACTGAAGGGCCTAAAAATAAGGCAATCATGCTGCCTAAATTAATAGCCATGTAATAAAGGGTAAATCCACTATGTAAACGAGGGTCATTGGGTTTATACGATTTGGCTAGTAAGTTAGAGGGATTGGCTTTAAATAAGCCGTTGCCTACACAAATCAAACCTAATGCAAAAAATACATGTTCTTTATCTGTGATTGCTAAAGAAAAATAACCGCCGGCTAAGACGATTAAGCCCAGCACGATAGTTCGCTTTGTACCTAAAATTTTATCGCCTAGGTAGCCGCCAATGACGATCATGCCGTAGACCAAGGCAGAATAGGCGCCAAAGATGTAGTAAGTGGCGATTTCGCTATAGCCTAAATAGCGGATGAAAAATAAGGCGAAAATCCCTTGAACAGTATAAAAACCAAACCGCTCCCATAACTCTAATAAAAAAATCATGTGAAATGCACGAGGTTGCTCACGAAGTAAGTTCAACATGTGCTTTCCTTCTTAGAGGGTCTTTTTTTTTACGTTAAAGGAATTTATTATTTTTTGCAATGGACGTACTTTAAATTATTGCGGATGGGCTCTGTTTGAATCACTCTCGGGAGAGCGATTGAACGAAGGCTTCTCCTGCTCTATTTTTTTTAACGCCTCTTTATTAAGAGGCGTTGAATGAGATCTAGGGCGAACTTCTTCATCTAGAGTCAAAAGAGGCTTGTCATGCTTTTGTGGCGCTGAATTAGAGCGAGCACGGGTTGTACTAAAAGCAGGTTTACTATTTCTCTCCTCCTGCAGCACCGGAGTCGGAGCTGTAGTCATGCTTTCAGAATTCTCAGTTTTAGAAGCCAAAACCTTCTCTTGCGTATTATTAGTCACCACCGCTGGTGTCAATTTATTTAAGAACCAATTCTTCGCAGAAACAATAAGCGGGGTGAGCAAACGACCCGCTAAATAGGTAATACTTGCGGCAGAAACAGCTGCTAAAATACCCAAGCCTATAGGAGGAAAGAATATCGCTACGACGGTGCCAACGACAGCAAGTCCAGCAAAAACAGCACCTAAACCCCTATCTAAAACGTGCATGGTCCCTAAACTTTTTATTGCTTGCTCTAATTCGTATTCTTTTGTTTTTAAGGAAATTAAGCTGGTTTTTTTTTCAATATACTCATTTTCTAATAAATCTATTGATTGAGACGATTGTTCTAACAAGCCAGGTGTTTGTGCCAACAAGTTCCCTGCTTGTGTCTTTATCTCTTCCATTTCCTTGTCAGCAGCTATAATATCTCTCTTTATTGCTTTTATTTGTCTACTTAACTGATAACGCTCGTAAAGTGTCTTACCTAATAAAAAGGAGCCAACCCCTAAAGAAAGACCTGCGCCTACTAAACCAATAATTGGTGCCGCACCCGGAACAAGCAAGGCGCTTAAACCAAGACCAAAACCCACACCAGCATATGCCCATCTAGCATTATTATTTAAATTAATGGGTATCTTTTGGCCTGAAATATAAGCGGAAAGATAATCAATAGGCACGAGAAAAAAATCTAAAATAGCTAAGGAAAGACCGCCAAACTGCATACTACTAGCCAAAGCGGATGGGGTCGAATTATTCAAGGCACTTAATTGCTTTGCCGCATTATTTGTTGCGGCTGCGCTTTTAATGAGGCGTGATAAAAATGGAATTTTTTTAAACGCGGGCTTAACAAGTTCTGGCCTAGTATATTCTATAGGAAGCAACATTTGTTCTAATCGCTCACGAGCTTGCTTTTTAGGCACTTCAAGCTCCTTTTTATCTACTCCCATCATTCACCCCAATAATTCATATGAGTTACTATGAATATAGCAATAAAATCTTAAGAAAGTCTGATGTTGCTTGCTAAAGGGGCCAAAATTCAACTATATTTCTATACAGACTCTAAATAACTCGAATAAAAACAACTATGACGGCTAGAAAAGCCCTTTACTTAGCAGGCGGCGGTGCTCGAGGCGCATATCAGGCAGGTGTGTTAAAAGCTATTGGCCATATTTTACAAGTCAAAACGCTTCCATTCGACATGGTTAGCGGGGTGAGTGTTGGTAGCATTAATGCGGTAATCCTTGCAGAAAATGCCGATGATTTTCCCAAAGGTCTTGAAAAACTAGAAATGATTTGGAGCGAAATTCATTGCCAACAAATTTATAAAGCCAGTAATTATGAATTAAGCAAATCCGTGATGCGAAATATGAGTACCATTATCATGAAGCAACGGCAGGCTGGGCACTTGCTGGATACCACCCCACTCACGGAATTAATTGAGGATATCCTTGATTTTAATAAGGTGGCTAAAAATATTAAAGAAGGCTATCTTGATACGCTGGAAATAATTAGTAGCTGTTATCAGACCAACCAAACTATTTCTTTTTATGATCATCACACGCCCGATTTTGACGATTGGAATTATCCTCGACACGGTAGTAAACGTGTAGCTATCAAAGCCGAGCACATTTTATCGTCAAGCGCACTGCCTTTATTTTTCCCCACGATACCGATAGATGGTTTTCATTATGGTGATGGCAGCGTAGGCTTGGTTGCTCCATTACGCGGCGCTATTCGCTGTAAAGTAGATAAAATTATGATTTTAGGTACTCGAGCAGTGCCCACATTTGCTCATGGAGAGGTCGTAAAAAATCATGGGGAAATTCCTTTTGCCCATATTTTAGGAAGTATGTTAAACGGGCTATTTTTAGATAATTTGGAAAGTGATATTGAGATGGTTAATCGCATGAATGAAGTGGCCATGCTCTTATCGATGTGGAAAAAAAGACGCTCGCCTTGGCGACCTATTCAAACCTTGCATTTACGTCCGAGCCAGGATGTTTCTTCCTTAGCTCAAGAGCATTTTAAAACGCTGCCACTGATCCTGCGATATTTACTTAATCTCTTGGGAGCAAAAAATCAATCGGGTGAAGTGTTGAGTTTTTTACTTTTTGAACGTGAATTTACTCGAGAATTAGTGGAGTTAGGGTTTCAGGATACTATTGCTAATGCCAAAGCGGTGACTGATTTTTTTGCGTGATATAACTTCCCCAGTTGCACTCAACCAGGCTACTTGTTTTGTTTGGTGTTTCTTAGGGTATCCAAAATTTCTTGAGTTTTGGGCATAATCCCATGCCAAATAAAAAAAGACTCTGCTGCTTGTTTAACAAGCATCCCTAGACCGTCAATTGCTGGGCAATCTAATCCCTTCACATATTGCACAAACGGTGTGGTTTTTTGATGTTTGTAAGAGAGATCATAACAAAAAGGCTGTTGTGAAAAACAGCTTGTAGGAAATAGGTTGAAGTCTTCTATTGTACTGATAGACGTTGCGTTAATTATCAAATCGAACACGCCGGTTATCTCTTGCGGCCTAACACAGGGTGTTCCCAGGGTATTCACTAATGTCCGATTGGCAACCACTAACTCCGCTAAATTTTTTTCTAATAACGGATGAATAATTCCACGAGCAGCGCCCCCGGCTCCCAAAATCAATACTCGCTTCCCCGCTAAAGAGACATGACGACTTAAATCACGAATTAAACCAATGCCATCTGTGTTATCTGCGTGTAATAAGTTATCTTTCATCCATAAGGTATTCGCAGCACCCGCGCGCTTACAACGCTCGGAATGTTCTTGGGCCAAGCTATAAGCTCTTTGTTTAAAGGGGAGTGTAATATTGAGCCCCTTGCCATTTTGTTCAAAAAAATTAGATACTTGTTCTACAAAAGAAGAGGCTTCGGCTTTAATTTTTTCATAGGTCAGGTTGATTTGTGTTTGTGTGGCAAAATGATGGTGAATAACAGGAGATAAGCTATGGTCAATAGGATTACCAACAACTGCAAAACGCATGGTTCTCTCCTTTTATGGCTGATTATTTTTAGCTGTCTTTTGTGGATTAATACCTCTACAGCAGGCCGCTTGTCAATTAACGTTTATCTTAAATTAAAACCTAAAAATCCCATCGAAACACTTATTCAAGATTTTAATCAGTTTTTAGAAACAAATCAGGTAATTATTACACCTTACCTGCAAAGTCATCCTTTGCATCTTACCTTGTATTTAGCCGATTATCAGCAAAAGCAAATTCCTAGAATTATAAAAAAAATGGCCGAGATAGCAAAAAAAAACCAACCCTTGTTGCTTACCACTGACGAATTTATTGCTAATGAAAGTGGTTATGTCATGCTTTCTGTAAAAAATGAGAGGCGACTGCAACAGCTTAGTAACATGGTATTATTTTCTTTGGCTGAGTTGCGGGACAAAAATGCCGTCATACCGGCATGGGCCGCTCAAAACAAAGCGCGTCAAACCTTATTTAAACGTTATGGAAGTCCGAATGTTCTGAATTATTTTAAGCCTCATTTTTCTATTTTTACAGCGGAGGGTCTTAGCGTAAAGCTGCAACTGCTAATTGCGCAGTTTATTAAACAACATGAAAAACCTGTTCAAGCCTCAGCGTATGCCATTGGGATTGGTGTTGCGAACGAACAGGGGCAGATTGTGCGGGAATTAGGGACTATTTCTCTTACGTAGCCTGGTTGCGTGCAACCGGGATGGTTGTAGAAAGTAAACCTGGTTGCACGCAACCAGGCTACGGTTTTTTTAAGTTAAACTTTTTGATACGACTTCGGCTAAATCACGTGATAACTCCAAGGTGGCTAATTGTTCGAGCTGTTGGCGCATCAAAATTTGTCTGGGCTCATCGTATCGTTGCCAACGGGTAAAAGGTGTGGCTAAGCGTGCGGCAATTTGTGGGTTGATTTTATCTACAGTAATTAGCATGTCAGTTAAAAAGGCATACCCACTGCCATCGAGCACATGGAAATTGCGTGGATTTGTCATGCAAAATGCACCGATTAACGAGCGTACTTTATTAGGATTTTTAATACTGAAATCTGGATGATTTAATAGTTTTTTCACATGAATTAAGGTATCAGGTAATTCACATGTTGCTTGTATCGCAAACCATTTATCTAACACCAACTCGTCTTTAGACCATTGATGGTAAAAGTCATTTATTGCTTGTTCACGCATGTTTTGATTAGCACTGTTAACCAAAAGGCTAAAGCCTGCGACTTGATCAGTCATGGTTTTTGCACTAGTAAACTGCTTCCAGCAAGTATCTAACGTTTCTATTTCGCAGGCTTTCATCATTAACCATAAGCACACGTTTCGAAGTTTTCGGCGACCATAGGCTACCCCATTCATGCGGTGATCTTCCGCATCCCATAATTGTTGATATAAAAACGCGGCTTGGTCATACAGTTGGGTACCTAATTGCACGCGGAAATAATCACGCACGGCTTCCACCGCGTTAACGTCAACCACATCCAACATGGCAGCCACTTCTTCAAAACAAGGGGGAGTTAGCAACTCGGCCCGTAAATTCGCATCTAACGAGTCATCTAACAACACGTGTTCAAAAGCAGAAATTAGTGCCGGGGGGATATGCCATTCATTTGCTGGCAAACTTAAACACTCTTTCATGCAATTGAGGACTAAAGATTGAGCAGCATCCCATTTGGCATATCCGTCCATTTCGTGACGTAATAAAAAGAGTAATTCATTTTGGCTCTGTGTATGGTTTAATTTTATTGGCGCTGAAAATTCTCTGAGTAATGAAATAACAGGTTTCTCTGTTAAGCCTTTAAAAGTAACGCTTTGTGTTACTTCAGTTAATTCCAAAAGATCCTTGTCTATTGGCATTAACTGGCCTTTAGAATCAAACAAAGCGATGCGGATAGGAATATGGAATGGTTTTTTATCCTGACATTCTGGCGTCGAAGGGCAGCTTTGCTTGAGATTTAAGGTCAGCTGGCCATTCTGATATTCACTGGTAACTGTCACCTCTGGTGTGCCGGCTTGGCTATACCATAGCTTAAATTGAGTCAGATCAATGCCATTGGCATCTTCCATAGCCGCAACAAAATCATCAATGGTTACGGCTTGGCCATCATGACGTTTAAAATATAAATCCATCCCTTGTCGATAACGTTCTTTTCCTAATAAAGTGTGCTGCATGCGAATGACTTCAGCACCTTTGTTATAGATTGTTGCCGTGTAAAAATTGTTAATTTCTTGGTAGGAGGCAGGCCTTACAGGATGCGCCATGGAGCCGGCATCTTCGGGAAATTGTGCGGCACGCAAAAGTTTTACATCCATAATGCGGTTTACATCGCGTGAATTCATATCGCGGGAAAATTCTTGGTCACGAAATACGGTCAAACCTTCTTTTAAGCTGAGCTGGAACCAATCACGGCAGGTAACTCGGTTTCCTGTCCAATTATGAAAATATTCATGAGCTACAACGCCCTCTACGTCTGCGAAATCTTGGTCAGTAGCTGTATCAGGACGGGCTAAAATGTATTTTGAATTAAAAATATTTAACCCTTTATTTTCCATGGCACCCATATTGAAATTGCTCACAGCAACAATCATGAAAATATCTAAATCATATTCGCGACCATAAACCTCTTCATCCCAACGCATTGATTTTTTTAATGATTTCATGGCATGAGCACATTTGTCTTCATTTCCTGGTTCTACATAAATGTGTAAATCAATGGTTCTGTTTGTACATGTTACAAATCGATCACTCAAACACGCCAATTGACCGGCAACTAAAGCAAATAAATAAGCTGGTTTTTTAAATGGATCCTGCCAAACAACCCAATGCCTTCCATCATCAGTATCACCCGAGTCTATTAAATTGCCATTGGATAATAAAATGGGGTAGTGTTTTTTATCCGCTGTGATTCGTGTTGTATAGGTTGCTAAAACATCGGGCCTATCAAGAAAATACGTAATTCGTCTAAAACCTTCTGCTTCACATTGTGTACAAAATAAATCGTTAGAACGATATAGGCCGGATAATTTAGTGTTATTTTGGGGGTAGATTCGAGTCACGATGGTTAGAGTAAATGCATCTGGGCAGTTTTCAATAATTAAGGCATCGGGTAAGAGTTGATAAGCCTCGGGGGGTAGTGTTTGACCATTCAGATATAAGCTCACTAGCTCCAGTTCATCACCATTCAAGTGCAGCTTACCAGGCTGCTGACGAGTTAATTTCAATTCACTGTTGACTAAAACATGGTCGTCATACAAATCAAAATTTAAATAGACGGTATCGATTGAAAATATGGGAGGTTGGTAATTTTTTAAATAAATCGTCGTCTCGTTTGTGGTCATTAGGTTCTCTTTGTAAAAGCGCATTTAATTGCTATTCTCATTTTTATTGAATAATAAATCAATGATTGTGCAATATCATGAGAAAAAAACATTAAATTTATTGGGTTATCCTGAAAATAAATTAATTTAGCGACTATACTTGAGAATAAAATATCAATAAAAACAGCCTGGATGCAGCGAAGCGTAATCCAGGCTACGGTAACAATTACAAAACTTCTGAGGGATACGTTTAAAGGGGATGGAACATGGATACTCAAGATTTTTTGGCAGGTTACACCAAGCGCTTTGAAGACAATAAAGCAGAAGAGATGAGCTTGGAGGAATATCTAGAGTTATGTAAAAATGATCCATCTGCTTATGCCAATCCCGCTGAGCGCCTGTTAATGGCTATTGGTGAGCCGGAAATGGTAGATACACGGCATGATCCTGTTTTATCACGTATTTTTTCTAATAAAATTATTCAACGCTATGCTGTCTTTAAAGATTTTTATGGGATGGAAGAGCCTATTGAACAAATTGTGGGCTTTTTAAAACATGCTGCTCAAGGCTTGGAAGAAACTAAGCAAGTACTTTATCTCTTAGGCCCTGTAGGTGGCGGTAAATCATCTGTTGCTGAAAAATTAAAAGACTTAATGGAAGCGGTTCCTTTTTATGCAATCAAAGGTTCGCCCGTATTCGACTCACCCCTCTCCTTATTTAACCCAACTGAAGATGCGGCACTCCTGCAAGAGCGATATGGTATCCCCCCTCGTTATTTGCGCTATTTAATGTCTCCTTGGGCCGTCAAAAGATTACAAGAATACAATGGTGATATTAGTCAATTTAGAGTAATTAAAGTCAAACCTTCTCGTTTAAAGCAAATTGCTATCGCAAAAACTGAGCCTGGTGATGAAAATAACCAGGATATTTCTTCTTTGGTAGGAAAAGTAGACATTCGCAAATTAGAAGAGTTTTCTCAAGATGATCCTGATGCATACAGCTTCTCTGGGGGGTTGTGCCGTGCGAACCGTGGTCTTTTAGAATTTGTTGAAATGTTTAAGGCGCCTATTAAAGTCTTACACCCCTTATTAACAGCTACACAAGAAGGTAACTACAATGCCACTGAAGGACTTTCTTCAATTCCCTTTGAAGGCATCATATTAGCTCACTCGAATGAATCTGAATGGCAAACGTTTAGAAATAATAAAAACAACGAAGCCTTTATTGACCGAATTAATATTGTCAAAGTCCCTTATTGTCTGCGTACTTCAGAAGAATTGAAAATTTATCAAAAACTTATTGATAACAGCTCCCTTACCACCGCACATTGTGCTCCTGGAACCTTGGATATGTTGGCGCAATTTTCAGTTTTGACTCGTCTGAAAGAACCACAAAACTCCAGTATTTACTCTAAAATACGCGTGTATAACGGCGAAAGCTTGAAAGATACTGATCCTAAAGCTAAGTCGTATCAAGAATATCGCGATTTTGCTGGTGTAGATGAGGGAATGAATGGCGTATCAACCCGTTTTGCCTTCAAAATTCTCTCCAAAGTATTTAACTTTGATCATACCGAAATAGCGGCAAACCCTGTGCATTTAATGTATGTGTTAGAGCGCCAAATTGAACAAGAACAATTACCTCAAGAATTACAAGAAACCTATTTAGGGTTTATCAAAGAATATCTGGCTGCTAATTATGTCGAATTTATTGGTAAAGAAATTCAGACCGCCTACTTAGAGTCATACTCCGAGTACGGACAAAATATTTTTGATCGCTACATCTCTTATGCAGACTACTGGATTCAAGATCAGGATTATCGTGATCCGGATACTGGAGAAATTTTTGATCGCGGTTTACTTAATTTAGAGCTTGAAAAAATTGAAAAACCCGCAGGCATCTCCAATCCCAAAGATTTCCGTAATGAGGTCGTTAATTTTGTTTTAAGAGCTCGTGCTAATAATAATGGCAAAAATCCTGTTTGGAATAGTTATGAAAAATTAAGATCAGTGATTGAGAAAAAAATGTTTACCAATACGGAAGATCTGTTGCCGGTTATTTCCTTCAATGCGAAGGCATCTGAGGATGATAAGAAAAAACATGAGGAGTTTATTTCTCGCATGGTAGACAAAGGATATACGCGCAAGCAGGTTCGCTTGCTTTGTGAATGGTATCTACGGGTACGTAAGTCACAATAATTGCAAGGCAGCGGAGCCAAAATCATGTCGCAACTGATTGATAGACGACAAAATGCAGGCAAAAAAAGCACGGTGAATCGCCAACGCTTTCTTCGCCGCTATAAAAACCAAATCAAAAAGGCCGTCTCTGATGCGGTAAGCAAACGCAGTATTACTCAAATTGATCAAGGGGAAAAAATCAGCATTCCTGCCAAGGATATTTCTGAGCCCCAGTTTCATCGTGGTCAGGGGGGGCACATTGACCGCATTTTGCCTGGTAATGATAATTTTGTCGCCGGCGATCGAATTAAAAGACCCGAGCAAAATAGTACTGATGAAGGCGGAGGCGGCGGAGATGCCAGTGATAAAGGCGCAGGAGAAGATGACTTTGTCTTTGAATTATCTCGCGAAGAATTTTTGGATTTGTACTTTGAAGATCTAGAATTACCGGATTTAATTAAAAAAGAATTGGCTCGAATGACAACATTCAAGACCATCAGAGGTGGTGTAACCACCAGCGGAATTCCCAATAATATTAATGTGTTACGCTCCATGAAACAAGCAACTGGACGCCGAGTGGCATTGGCTGTGCCTTACAAAAAAAAGTTACAAGCCGCCGAAGAAGAATTAGCTCGTCTTGAAGCAAAACCAAATACCGATGCAGAAACATTAAAAAAATTACGACTTGAGATAGAACATTTAAAAAGAAAAATACAAACCGTACCTTTCATTGACACGATTGATTTAAGATACAATTATCGCGTGCGCATCCCCTCACCTTCTACACAAGCAGTCATGTTTTGTGTGATGGACGTTTCTGGCTCAATGGATGAAGCCAAAAAAGACATTGCCAAGCGGTTTTTTATCTTGCTGTATATGTTCCTCACTAAAAATTACGATAAAATTGAATTAGTCTTTATTCGTCATCATACTTCTGCCAAAGAAGTGAATGAAGAAGAATTTTTTTACTCGCGAGAAACTGGCGGAACCGTTGTTTCTAGCGCCTTAGAATTACTGCATACCATTATCGAAACACGCTATCCTCAAGACGCGTGGAATATTTATGTGGCTCAAGCTTCAGATGGTGATAATTGGAATGCTGACTCCCCTTATTGCCAAGAACTATTGCAAGATAAAATTATGCCTTTACTGCAATATTTCGCCTATATTGAAATTATGCCGCGACATCATCAAAGTTTATGGGAAATGTATCAATTGATAAAAGAACGTTATCCTAATTTTGCCATGGAAAATATTGATGCGGTTACGGATATTTATCCCGTATTTCACGAGTTATTTAAAAGGAAAACGGCATGAAAAAAAAGCCTTTATCCACTGGTGCAGAATGGACTTTTGAATTACTTCAAGATTATGACCGTGAAATTGCACGCATTGCCAAAGATTTTAAATTAGATACTTATCCTAATCAGATTGAAGTCATTACTGCCGAACAAATGATGGATGCTTATGCTTCTATCGGCATGCCGATAGGCTATAACCATTGGTCTTTTGGAAAACAATTTGTGAGTGTTGAAAAAAGTTACCGACGTGGGCAAATGGGTTTGGCTTATGAATTAGTTATTAACTCCAACCCCTGTATTTCCTACTTAATGGAAGAAAATACAATGGCTATGCAGGCCCTGGTGATTGCGCATGCTTGTTATGGTCATAATTCTTTTTTTAAAAATAACTATTTATTTAAAATGTGGACTTCAGCGGATGCAATTATTGATTATCTTGTTTTTGCAAAAAAATACATCAGTGATTGTGAACAACGCCATGGCATTGATGAAGTAGAGACTATTTTAGATGCCTGCCACGCTCTTATGAATTATGGGGTGGATCGATATAAACACCCTACGGCTCTATCTATTCAAGAAGAAAAAATTCGCCAACAAAATCGTGAAGTGTATATGCAATCACAAATTAATGAATTATGGCGAACCATTCCCCAAAATAAAGAAGCGAAAAATCTTAAAACAACACACTACCCAGATGAGCCACAAGAAAATATTTTATATTTTATTGAAAAAAACGCCCCTCTTTTAGAGCCCTGGCAAAGAGAAATTGTCCGTATAGTACGCAAAATGGCGCAGTATTTTTACCCTCAAGGACAAACCAAGGTGATGAATGAAGGCTGGGCTTGTTTTTGGCATTATACGCTGTTGCATGCCTTATATGATGAGGGTTTGGTGACTGATGAGTTCATGTTGGAGGTTTTGCAAAATCATACCAATGTGATCATGCAGCCTGCTTATAATAGCCCTTATTTTAATGGAATTAATCCTTATACTTTGGGTTATCACATGATGCAAGACATCAAAAGAATTTGTGAAAATCCAACAGAGGAAGATAAAGCATGGTTTCCTTTTCTTGCGCACACAGACTGGTTAAGTAGTCTTGATACGGCGATGCGCAATTACAAAGATGAAAGCTTTATTGCGCAATATTTATCACCTAAATTAATCCGTGATTTGAAGCTATTTCATATTGTAGATGATGACCGCAGTCCTGAACTGTATGTCAATGCTATTCACAATGAAACAGGCTATCAAAAAATTAGAGAAGCATTATCCAGACAATATAATTTAAGTTATTTGGAGCCGGATATTCAGATCTATCGTGTGGATTTACAAGGAGACCGCTCTATGACCTTACATCATACGCAACAAAATAGAGCCTCTTTAGGTGAAACCACGCAAGCCGTACTTAAGCATCTGCATACGCTCTGGAAGTTTCCTATTATTTTGCAAACAGTGGATGCCGAGAAAAAAGTCTGCGCTGAATTTCATTGCCCACCTTTAGCGACAGAGTAGATATTGATTTTGTATCAAGCCTGGATGCACGGCTCAATCGCTCCATACAGGGCTTGCGCTGCGCTGCATCCAGGCTTGTTATTAAAGTTGCTGTTAATCGTAGGCTGGGTTGTGAAACCCAGCATTCTATGGCATTTGGAAGATTATTTGCTGAGTTTATAACCCAGCCTACTTTTGATTTTTCTTATCAATAAGTTATAATGATTTATTTTAACGCAGAATACTCATGCAAAAATCGCATACATCTATCTTCTTGGTTGGTCTTCTCTCTGCTTTTTCTTTAATTACCTTTGACCTTTATCAGCCTTCACTACCTTTTATTACACATTACTTTGAAACAACACATAGTCTGACGCAGTTGACCTTGAGCATTTATTTATTTGTGTTTGGGATAACCCAGCTCGTTTGGGGACCGTTAGTTGATCATTTTGGTAGACGCCGTCTTTTACCTGGCAGCCTTTTACTCGCGGTTATTTCCAGCTTGATATGTGCTTTTGCTCCCAATATTACCATTCTCATTATTGGCCGAGCCCTACAAGGGTTTGCTTTATGTTGTGCCAATCTGGTTGCCGTATCTACTTCTCGAGATTTCGAAAATAGCTTAGAAAGAGCGAAAATTCTTTCTTATATTTCCATGATTGTGTCGGTATCACCCATTTTAGCGCCTGTTTTTGGCTCTCTTGTGTTTATCTGGTGTGGTTGGCAGGCTAATTTTATTCTGATGGCGGCAATTGGGCTGATTTTAATCCTACAGTGTCGAAAGGGATTACTTGAATCACCTCATTGGCACCCCCCTAAAGAACCATTTATGATAAAAAAAGTCATGGTAAACTATGCACACATTCTTTCTTTCCCTCTTCTTTGGTGTGGGTCACTGATTATGATGTTTAGCTTTGCTGCGGTCATGCTAAGTGTCATTAACTCATCTTATTTGATTATTGATAAATTGGGTTTTTCTCCCTTTGCCTATGGCATTATTTTTATTTTTAATGGGGCGAATATTATTGTAGGGAATTATTTAGGAATTGCTCTACGCAAATATTTCAGCATGGGAACTAACATTTATCTAGGCAATGGACTCATTATTCTCGGTGGAGTAGGCATGATGGTGGCTATTCATTGGCATGGCTTTAGTCTAGGAGCTCTAGCCTTTGCGCTTATTTCCAACCTGGGTATTAGTGTCAGTGCACCGCCTACTATGTCACTCACCTTATCTGATTTTAAAGAAAATACAGGCATTGCGGTGGCTTTTATCAATACCATTAGAATGTTTGGCTCTTCAATCATTCCTCTTTGGGTTGGTTATCTGCTCCTACAAAATCTTGATGCCTTACCTATTGGCCTGATTGGCTGTGGCTTTGGGGCTTTGTATTTTTCATGGCAGTTTAATCGTCTGATGTCCTTGCAACAAGAAGATGACGAGGGCGGCAAAGAAGTGCCTGTTTAATATCAAACAGGCCTGGTTGCAGCGCTTCCTTGAGGCCCTGCAATCAGGCTTCCTATAGTAATTACTCAGAAGCTAACTCGATAGCAAAAGCTACGGCCAATTTTGAAAAGTTAGTCATATGCTCTAAGCTCAATAAGTCCATCGTATCTGAGCTACTGTGTATATAGGGGTTGTGCTCTTCAAAATTTGACTCACAAGGAAAAGCAGCTGGAATCCCTTGATCATCCCACGAAGCATGGTCACTGCAACCATAACCGCAACGAGAATAATCAACTGGCACACCAATATAGGTATCAATTAGCTTAGCAACATAATTATTTAAACCTTTATCCGTGTGATCAGTGAAAACCCACATGGTTGGATCGTCGCGGTTAACCCGATAACCAGTCATATCAAACTGAATGGCTGCTTTCACTTTAATATCTTGATCCATAAAATGTTCTACCACGTACTGAGAGCCCACCAAACCACGTTCTTCAGCAGCATACCAAATGATATAAATAGGACGTTTAAAGGTCATTTTAGAGGCGAGTAAAACTCGTGCCATTTCCATGACGCTTGAGGAACCACTGCCATCATCACCGGCACCAGGCATACGACCATCCAGTGTATCCATGTGTGCACCAATGACAATACCAGGTGCATCGAGGTCTTTACCAATTACTGTGACAAGCGATGGCTGTCTGTAAAACCCAGTTTTCACCAAATAAGTCGAGGTATCAGTGCGTCCATATTCTACTGCCATGGCTTCAAAAGTAGACTTTAACCAATCAGCTGTCTCCACACCCGTGTATGTCATCGCTGAGCGATTATAATAGGCGGTTAAATGAGTTAAGGTTTGCCATATATTATCGGCTACTACTTGTTTGAGTGCTAACTTCACTTCTTCTTGATGTTTGATTTCATAAATGGACTTATTCTTTTGCCCTGTTTTAATCGATTTTTTCTCTAAGATAGCTTGAGCTAATTGTTGTTTAGACCGTAGTGAATTATTTTCTAAACGATGACTGACATTCACAAAACGACCACAACCCACTTGATCTGCTAAGCGGCTCAGCGCATCTATATCAGTGCTCGCGATATCAAGAATCTTAAATTGTTTATTTTCTGCCAATACTTCATATGAAGTTGTTATTTTCGCTGCGAGGCATTGAGGAATTTGTAATTGTTCACGCACTGGCGCATTGATTGCAAAAACAGGGGTAGCAGCTAAGATTGACCCGGCTACTAGATAAGTCATCCATTGATTAAAAGGCATTTCCTCTCCTAAATAATATTGTGCATGTACGGTCACTTTACCGAAATTTAGCCATCGAATCTACAGCTGAATAGATAAAAACCCCACTAAGCAATCTATTTCAATCCAGTTGCTATTGATAATCATTTTCATTTGAGATAAAGTGCTATTTCCGATTGTTGAATGAGCAAATATACTACAATGACGACAAAAAAATCACTTATAAATCCCAAGAAGCTCCCTTATTATATTGCAATGACCTTGCTTACAGCCGGAGCGAGTTTAATCCTAGGTTTCTTAAGTTTTGGTGGCATGTATGCTCTACTCCCGGCACTACCCCTTGCCTTTGCTGCTTTTGCATTATCGGTAGCCTATGAAGGTGAAATTTATTTGCAGAATATTAAAGGGGCTTTTAATAAATTATTTAAAAGAAATTATTTAAAAAATTATTTAGCTAGAGAATATTTATTAGAACAATTTCCTAAAAACACTCAAGATGAAATCTGCCCCGAATTTTTTAAAGACTATGAAAAGCAATTACACCTCCTCAACACGTTTGGGCATAAAACACTAACTGCTGAAAGTAAAAAGCAAAAAAAGATAGTCGAAACAACACTCGCGGACATGGAAAAATGGTTTGCTTTACAACTATTTGCCACCGATGATAAAGAAGAGGTGTCTCCTTATACTCAAGAGTTAAGAGCATGGCTTGCTAAAAATCAGCAAGCTAAATGGCAAGCTCGCTTTGCTGCACAAAAAACAAAATTTCATATTGCCAAAGCATTTAGTTTACTCGCAGCATCCTTCATGGGACTTGGCAGCACCTACCTCATTGTTGAAACATTTACCGCCATTCCCTTAATGGCAGCTCTTCCATTTGCTTTTTGGCCTTTTATTATTATTCCTATGGCAGTCATCGCAGGAGCAGCTTATGGAATGCTAACCTACAATACAGTGACCGATCTGATTAAGAACGACACCATTAATAAATGGTATGAAAAAATTCGCGCCGATCTCAGCCAAAAACTCACTTTTCGAGGCCTATTTATTGCAACCATGGCAGTATTGCTTGTTGTATTAGCAATTGCTCTAACTATTTGCACCGCCGGTACCTGGTGGACTGTAGCCACCAAAGCACGCCCATTATTTGAGGGAATGAAAAAAATACCTAGTTTTGTGATGGGCGTTATTAATCCAATTATTACCGGATTTTCTGCTATATTTTTTAATATTGAGAATACCGCTGCGTCTTTAAAAATGTTAGACGATGCCACTCACTCAAAGACTAATCTATTTAAACTCATATTCAAATCCCTAGTTGAAGCCGTCACTCACATCCGTAATACTGAGAATTGGCTTCAGATTTTGAATCCGTTCCGAATTATTCTAAAGCTAACGATTACACCGCTGCGCCTTCTACTCTTTATAGGGCATTTAATTAGCATCGCCTTGACTGCCGATCGCATGCCTGGCGTGCCACAAATTGTATCGGCTTTAATTGCAATTATTAGTGAAGGATTTGAAGATGCGCATTATTTTATCCCACACAGTCATGGGCCTGGGCACTGCTGTGGCGGACACCATGTAAAAAGCACAGACACTTTACTAAAAGCACGTTTAGGGGACACCGCTGGCCACAACCACGATGCGGATATTCCAACAAAAATTCTGAAAATCCTAGCCATGCCTTTATATGCCCTAGCTGCTGGATGGGACTTTTTAGCCAGCAAGCTAAATAAGCCCCAAACGCCAAATAAACCACTCACGATTATTGAATCTTTATCAAAACAACTGGGGCTTCCAGCACAGCCAAAACTCACCCCCCTCACTTTCGTTCAGGCATGGAAAAAACAGCTCGGTATCCCCGTAAAGAAAAAAGAAGTGGATGTGCTTTTAACTACGGAAGCTGAAAAACTACCTTCTTCCGCATGGAAAACAGAGCATACGATTTCTTTAATAGAAAAATTTGAAGAGACTCATCTTAATAAGGCCTTAGTCAAATCAACACTTATTGAAAGTAAAACAAAAGTCCTTACTAAATTAAAAGAAAATGTACGCGCGCATCCTGATGCCATTCAAGAGCAAATTGACTTGGCAGGACAAAACGGCGCGCTAAATACACATCGACTGTTTGCAAGCAAAGAAAAAACTTGTACACAAACATTTATTGATGGATTAGCTGAACGTGTTCGTGCGGCGGGGTAATTAAGGATTTCCCAACAAATGTTTTAGCCATTTTATTTCAAAAATAGTAGGATGTGCATACAAAGCAAAAGGAAGAGCAATGTTTAAACAAAATAAAAACATCCTATCAAATGGCCCTTTGGAAAAAAGTGTCCTTCGTTTAACAAAACGACAATTGTGTGATTTGGAGTGTCTATTAAATGGCGCATTCGCACCCTTAACTGGTTTTTTAGATAGAGAGGATTACCTTTCTGTCTGTAAAACGATGCGATTGACTGATGGCACACTATGGCCTATGCCTATCACGCTTGATATCTCCGAAGCCTTTGCAAACACCGTGCAATTAGGCGAGGAAGTGTTGTTAACTAATGATGAAAATACACCCTTAGCGTTGCTAACAGTGAGCTCCAAATGGCAACCCGACAAAGAAGAAGAAGCCTTGCTTGTTTTTGGTAGCGTCGATAAAAAACATCCAGGAGTCAATTATCTTTATACAGCCGCAGGCCCGTACTATTTGGGAGGGCATGTAACTGCACTGTCGCCGATCACTCATCATGACTTTGTACCCTATCGGCATACGCCAAATCAGCTTCAACAGCTTTTTAAACAATATGGCTGGTCTAAAATTATTGCGTTTCAAACACGTAATCCGATTCATAGGGCTCATTATGAGCTGATGCTTCGTGCCTCAAAAGAATTAGAAGGTCATGTGTTAATCCATCCCGTGGTGGGGATGACGCAACCTGGTGATGTAGACTATGTGACTCGTGTGCACTGTTATGAGGCTGTTTTAAAAGAATTTCCAAAGCAGGCCGCCACCTTGAGTTTATTACCTCTAGCCATGCGGATGGGTGGCCCTAGAGAGGCCTTATGGCATGCCATCATTCGTAAAAACTTTGGTGTTACCCATTGTATTATAGGGCGTGATCATGCAGGCCCCGGACTAAACAGTGAGGGTTGTCCCTTTTATGATCCTTATGCGGCCCAAAAATTGGTTAATCACTACAAAAGTGAAATAGGAATAGAAATCATCACGTTTTCAGCGATGGTCTATGTCAAAGAAAAAGCGACATTTCACACGGTCGAGGAACTTCATCCAAGCGATACTGTCGAGGATATTTCAGGAACCGAATTACGGAAACGATTAGAAAGAGGCTTAAGTATTCCAGATTGGTTTACCTTTCCTAGTGTGGTCAAGATATTACAAAAAGCCTATCCGCCAAAACATCAGCAAGGGTTTACTTTGTTTTTTACAGGACTTTCTGGTGCTGGAAAATCAACGATTGCTAAAGCATTTATGTCCTACCTACAATCAAGGTTCAATCAACGAAAAATAACCTTATTAGATGGCGACATCGTTAGACATCATTTATCCAATGGATTGGGCTTTTCCAAAGCAGATAGAGATACTCATATTCGCCGTATAGGCTATGTTGCTTCTGAGATAACAAAACATGGTGGCATCGCCATTTGTGCTGCTATTGCGCCCTACTGCGCAACACGTCAAGAAGTTAGAGCCGCTGTTAGCCCATTTGGGGGGTTTATTGAAGTCTATATTGCAACACCTCTGCTCGTATGCAAAGAAAGAGATGTCAAAGGATTATATCGAAAAGCAGAACAAGGACTAATTCAACAAGTTTCAGGGGTGGATGATCCTTATGAGGTACCGGTTGACCCCGAGATAAGCATTGATACGTCTATCACGACGATTGATGAAGCGGTCCAAGCAATTTTATCAACACTGATTGCACGAGGATATCTCTTGAAAGAATCAAAGTATCACTTTACTATGGATAAGAGTGAGGCTCTCCAGGAGTCCTGATCACCAAAGCACTGGCTGTTGTAGGCTTGCTGTCATTAAGTTAACCGTATTTGCAGGTGTCACACCAGTTCTACCCTCATCCGTCTTCGGCACCTTCTTCCGAAAACGGGAGAGGGGAAAAGCTTAACTTAATGGCCGTGTGTCGTAGTCTGGTTATTGTTTATATGACTATTAGGAAATATACACAGATATGGATATTCAGAAAAACATTAAACAATTCGCGCTTAAAGCCACGGCCTCTGCAATCCTTGCTTTTAATGCCGAAACAGCAATAGCTGATTCCTGCCCTGCCCACATTAATGATACGATTTTAGCAGGCACAATATGTGACTTCGATATACACTCAAGTGTTACCGTGGGAAATGGTGGAGAAGTAGGTGGTATCAGTATGGTCAATTATACACCCACACCGCCATCCTACATTGCAATAGATGCTGGAGGGACAATCAATAATGCTACGGGTACTGGGATCAATATCAGTAGTTCTTCTCTTTCATATGGAATTTCCAATGGTGGGACGATAAGTAGCGCTGGCTCTGCTGTAATGATTACTAATACAACCATCACCGGTGATATATCCAATAGTGGGGCAATGAATAGTACAAGTGGTACCGGTATCCTACTCAACCACTCAAGCACTATCAATGGTAATATTTCTAATAGTGGAACAATTAAAGTCGACGGCAATTTCGTTGGCATAACAGTGACTAGCAATATCTTAATTGAAGGTAATATTACTAACAGTGGCTTGATTGATGTGAACGAGGGAAATGGTATTCTTTTGCGTGCTAATAGCATCATCACCGGTAACATTTCTAACAGTGGGACCATTAACAGTGCTGTCAATACTGGGATATCCGTCTTTAATACCTCTAATATTCAGGGTAATATTTCTAATACTGGCATCATTCAGGGTGGTGAGAAAGGCGTATCAATCCATAATGCGAGCACCGTGGGCGGAAGCATCTCTAATGATGGCACAATTACCGGTGGACAAACCGGAGTGGCCATTTTCTCTGCTACAACAGTCAGCGGAAGCATCTCTAATAATGGCACGATTAACGGTGGTCAAACTGGAATATCGATTTCATCCAGTGCCATAGTTAATGGTAGTATCTCCAATAGCGGCACTATTCAAGGCGATATCAACGCGATTCACGTCACTGCTGAAAGCGCTCTGAACCAGATTGATATTCTAGGACACAGCGCAAGGATTATCGGGGCAGTTGACGCAGTCAACACCACAGTTAATATTACCGATGGCGCCATATTCACCAGTGAAGGCTCTTATAATGTTAATCTCTTTAAGATTGACTCCAATGCAATTTTTAACATGGCAAACACCATTACAGCATTGGCCGTTAACAACTCAGGTACATTAGCCATTTCCAATACCTTACAAACGATAGTTGGAGACTACACACAACAGACAGGCGGACTTTTTCAAATAGGCGTTTCCAGTGCTACTGATTATGGCCAGTTATCGGCACTTGGGGCCTTGGATTTATCACAAGGTAGTGATATTTATGTGCGGTTAGATCAAAATTCTGCGCTTCATAATGGCGATATTTTATCCGATATTATGAGTGGAACCACGCTTCAAGCACCAACCAATGGTTTTCATGTGACTGACAACAGTTATATTTGGTCATTTGTTCCTACGCTTAATAACACCAACAATGGCATCAATCTGACTGCAACAATCAATCCAGATGCTTATAATGTATGTCAGGGCACTTATTGTCAGGGGGCCGCCACAGCTATCATTGGACAAGTCGCAGCTGGCAATTCAACCTTTAGTCCTTACGCTACCCTACCCTCAGCCAATGCGCTTCGTGAAGCAGCAAGTCAAGCAACACCTGAGTTAACTAATGAAAACATCCAGATGGTTCAATTGATAACGCGCTCGGTTTTAGATATTGCGCCTATGTGGGATAGCTTGCGTGGTAAATCATCTGGAGATGCGATGCTTTATCAACCAGGGAAAATATGGCTTAAACCCTACGGAGCATCCATGACCCAAAATGAACGTAATACGGTACAGGGATTTAATGGTACGGCTTATGGTGCGGTCATTGGAAAAGACATCCAATTAACAAATGATTGGCTATTTGGCGGTGGATTTGCGGCAGGTGGCGACAATATGCGTGGCAAATCCGTGCTTAGTGGTCAATCGATTAATAGTCAAGCTTATCAGGGCATGCTATATGGTGCAAAGAAACTTCCTAACCATGTTTACTTTGCAGGACAAGGGCTAGTTGGTTATGAAATCAATGATACCAACCGCTCTATTCCCTTATATGCCAGTACAGCAAAAGGCTCCTACAATAGTTGGTTTACTAACCTCCGTGCAGAAGCAGGATGGAGTACTTATGCATTAAGTCCCAACTTTGTATTCACACCGGTACTGGATGCAAGCTATCTTTTTGTCAACCAAGGCGGTTATCGAGAGTCAGGCTCACCCATGGATTTATCGGTTGCTTCTAACACGAACTCTTCTTTGGTCCTTGGTGCTTATGGTAATGGTGCATACCATCTCACCAGCATACACAATCAGCATGATCTGACCCTCACAGGGTATGCAGGCTTTGCTGGTAATGTGATTGATAGCCAACCCCAAGTTATGTCGACTTTCGTTGCAAGTGGCTCAACGTTTTCAACGTTTGGCGTGCAATTTAATGACGTAGTATTTCGAGGTGGTGCGGGTTTAATTATTACAAATCAAACTAAGCCACTCACTGTTGAATTAAATTATGATTTACAAGTAGGTAACAATGCTTATAGTGGTATTGGTGCTGCAACCATAAAATATAAGACTTAGCGCGTGTCTAAATTACTTATCCTGCTAAGCTGCCTCTATTTATCTGGATGTGCATTACAACCCTCTGTGATATCTCCAAAAGAGCGCACCATGCAAGCAGCCTCTCTTGCGAAAAAAGCTGGCTGGCATGAACATAAGCTTCATACCACGTTGTTTACCTTGAAAACCTATGGATCACCTGCACCAAAAAAAACCAATAGATTAACCATTTATATTGAAGGGGATGGGTTAGGATGGCTTTCAGAAACAATGCCATCTTCGAATCCAACACCTCTTGTTCCCACTGGTCTGCAAATGGCTATTCATGATCAAAAAAATAATCCCATTGTTTATTTAGCACGGCCATGTCAGTTTGTATTGGAGGAGGAGTGGGCCGGTTGTCGACAAGCCTATTGGACTCATTTGCGATTTTCATCTGAGGTAGTCAATGCAATGAACCAAGCCGTGGAGCAGTTGAAAAAGGAGTATCATGCCAAACAAATTGTATTGATAGGTTACTCCGGTGGCGGCACGATTGCTGCGCTGATAAGCGCTAGGCGTTCTGATGTGATTGAATTAGTCACTGTTGCAGCCATACTAGATACCGACTTCTGGGTACGTCAACAAAGCTTAACGCCACTCCATGGCTCATTAAACCCAGCTGATGAATGGGAAAATTTAGTATCTATTCCACAAACACATTGGGTAGGAGGCAAAGATACTATCGCGCCTAAAAACGTGGCTTTTGCATTTGCCGAACGTTTCCCTGCCACAAAAAAACCAACAATTAAAGTAATGCCTAATTTTGATCATGCATGTTGTTGGTCAACCGATTGGAGACCGAGTCAAAAGTAGCCTGGTTGCTTGCAACCGGGTTTCTACATAAGATCCCGGTTGCAAGCAACCCAGGCTACAAGGCTTGGATAAGCGGTGCCAGTTCACGTTCATACCGTCGCCAACGTTCAACAGAGGAGGTATACACAGGTTGACGTACTTGTGCAAAACTAGCTGTACGCACTTGGCGTTTTGACTGATAAAAGCTAAGACATGCTTGTTCCCAAGGTAAATCACAAAAATCAATCAGCCGCCTCGCCTCTTCATCAAAATGACTGACCAGCGTTTCGTATTTTATATCCAACCAAGCATTGGCGGGTAGAATATGACGCCAATGATTCATAATCCGTTCATAACACTGATAATATTGCCCAAGCTCTGTTAAATCATAGGAGTACAATTGTCCCTGAGTAAATAGTTTTGTATAACACGAAAAACACGTATCAATAGGATTACGCACCACATGGATAATTTTAGCATTTGGAAATAATGCATGAATCAGTCCAATAGCAATATAGTTATACGGCATTTTGTCCGTAATATGTATTGCATCAGAAGAAAAACGCTGTAAATAAAATAAATAGCGATCTGCAATGGCATGGCATATTTCAGGCGAAAATTGTTGAACGTTTTCAGGATAATGGTGATATTGAATTAAATTATTCAAATACTTTAGCTCTCCTGCACCGTACACCTGAGAATGGCTAGATAAAATCTGCTCCACAAGGGTCGTTCCTGAACGCGGCATGCCAACAATAAATAGTGGCACGGCCGAAGGATTAGCAAAAGCTTGCAAATGGTCAACGGTTTGTTGCGTAAAACAATGAATGAGTTTATTCGTAAATTCGATTTGCTCTGCAATATCATAGGTAATGCGTCTGCGTTTTAGCTGACAACCTAAGGAAAAATATTCAAACGCTTGTGCCCATTCACCCATGTCGTCATAACATTTTCCTAAAGCGAAATAAGCATATTCCAATTTACTCGGAGAAATGACTTGAGTAGGATGATTCACTAGTGAGAGTAAATGACTTAAACTGGAATTATCGGACTTAACCTTCTGTAATTGAACTAAAGAGTAATGTGCAAGTATTTGAGTATCCTTGTTTGAGCTGGCAGCACTTTTTAAAAACTGCTCTTGTGCTTTACTTGTCTCCCCCATCTCCATCAATACACTACCTTTATTAAGAGATGAAGTGGTGGATGTAGGATCAATATCTAGCGCATGATCTAAAACCATCAATGCTTGTTTATAATCACTTTTTTCCTGATAAATCTTTGCGAGTAATTGATAAAATTCCACTTGCTTTGGGTTAATGGCGATCGCTTGGCGAATTGCGTATTCTGACTCAATAAACTGATGCTGATGCAAATGTACTTTTGCAAAACCATAATAGGCTTGCGAATAACCTGGTTGTAATTGCAATGCTTTTTCAAAATGAACCAAAGCACCAGCACATTGCTCTAAGCCTAGTAAGGCTAACCCCAGATTACATTGCGCATCGACAAAATCTGGCGCAAATTTGATGGCTTGACTCAAATATTCTGATGCTTGTTTAAACTCTTGTTGTTGCAAAAGCAGTACCGCTAAATTATTTAATGAATCAACAAATTGTGGCGAAACAGTGATAGCGGCTTGATAAAACGCCATCGCTTCTTGGGTTTTTTCATAGGCGTTATAAATACTCCCCATATTGTTGAGCGAAGCACTTAAATGAGGATTGATAGTAAGCGCTTGTTGGTGACAGACTTCTGCTTGCGCGTAGTCTTTTGCATCATAATAGGCAATACCTAAATTAGACAAGGCGGTTGCCGAGTGAGGCGCCAGTGTAACGGCTTGTTGTCCATATCGAATACTTAAGGGGATGGCGTTTAATTGGCGGTGCATTTCACCTAAATTGCTATAGAACAAAGCAACATTAGGATTACTCTGAATCGCGCGTTCGATGAATTGAATTGCCAATCCAATCTTACCCACCTGATAGGCGATGACTCCTAACAAATGCAAGGCTTCTGCCTGTGTAGGATGCGTTTCTAATAAACTATTTAAGAGCGTTTCTGCCTGCTTTAATTGACCCACTTGTTGTAATTGCATGGCATGGCGTATTGTCTCATCAACTGACATCATGCGCTAATCCCTTTCTTATGACGATAAGGATTCACTCTGTTTAACAAGGGTTCTAAGCCCTCTGAAAAATGTTGCCACCGCTTAACAGAGGTTTTATAAATCGGCTTTCTCACTTGAGTTAAACTCGCTGTTTTTACGATACGATCATTCTTATAAAAATTAAGACAATTCGGATCCCAAGGTAACCCTATATAGTCTAAGAGCTGTTTGGTAAGTGCTTCATGATGATTCACCATTTGCTCATAAGACAAATCAAATATCCGTGTTGACGGCAAGACCTTTTGCCAGTGCTGCATCGTTTGTGCATACAATACATAGTAATCACCTAATGCCGTCAGATCATAAGCAAATAACATGCTGTTCTTGAATAAATGGGTAAAACATGAAAAGCAGGAATCCATAGGATCACGAATGGCATGAATAATTTTAGCGGTAGGTAACATGCGATGAATCATACCGATATAAAAACAGTTGCTTGGCATTTTATCAACGATAAACATTTTATCTGGGGCTAACTTCCAGGTTTGATCTAGGTATTTTTTTCCTAAATTGGCAAAATCATGATCCGTTAATTGGGCAACCCAAATATTCCATGGCAAACCGGAAGCCTGATAGGCTTCTTGAATCACCTCATCTAAAATACTTAATTCCCCTGCCCCATAAATATGTTGATGACTACACAGTATCTGCTCAATTAAGGTTGTTCCCGCGCGTGGCATGCCCACAATAAAAATAGGACAACGTGTTTGGCTGGGTTGTTTTACTTGGTTTATGGTCTGATTTCGACATTCCGCAGGCATATCATTACTTATAGGCGCTTTGACAATTGAGTTATCCTTGTCAACAGATCCTAAAAAAGTGCTTGTAAATATTTCGGGTATTTGTTCAACGAAGTGGTTTAATATTGTTTTATTCCAAGGCCTTTCGAGATAATGTAAGCGATTCCCTTCTGCATAGGCTTTAAACGCACGCGCAAATTGCCGTGTATCGTCCAGTGCTTTTCCCAGTGTAAAATAATAGTGAATGCGGGCCTGAATAGAATAATGCTCTATTTTTTGTGCGATGCTTTCTAAAAAAACCAAATGGGGATCATTATCTATGTATGTTTTTACCAACGATAGATTGTAATGGGCTTCAACAAAATCAGATCTTGCCGCAATAGCTGCTTCAAAATGTACCCTCGCCTCATCAATTCGACCTTCCTCACTGTAAATAGCTCCTAAATTATTTTGTGCCTCTGCATGTTTTGGATTTAAACGAATGGCGCTTGCATAAGCACTTTTAGCTTGTTCCTTATCACCCATGCTTTCAAGAGAGGCACCTAAATTATTCCATGCCAAACCATAATCTTGATTATAAGATAGTGCGATACGATAATGTTGTATCGCCAATTGAAATTGACGATTGTTATTATAAGCCAAACCTAATAAAAAATGAGTTTCAGGATTATTAGGCTCCATTTTAAGCGCAAAGTGATGAGATGCAATCGCCGCTTCCAATTGCCCTACTCGACACAATAATTCCCCCAAATTACGCCTATACATCACAATATGGGGTGCTATTTCTGCAGCCAATTGCATAAATTGAATGGCATCTGCCATCTTGTGTTCTTGAAGTGCTATTAAAGCAATGCCTTGCGCTGCGCTATGACATAGCGGATTGTTGATCAAAATATGTCGATAACTTTGCCCAGCCTCAAACAATAATCCCTGCTGTAATTGTTGATGAGCTTTTTGAATTAAATGCTCAACATTCGGTTTGCGTTCAAGGGGTTGTAATGTTGCTAATGCTTTTTTTAGACGAGCCAAAGGAGTATTCCAATCGCCAAGCGTTTCTTGCCGAAAGAGTTTGACATGGGGATACCAGGGACTATCGTCCCGTTGTAGAAACCAACGCCAATCAGCACTAAATGGTAATAAAATCCACACCTCTTTACCCATAGATGCCGCTAAATGAGCGATGGAAGTATCGACTGTGATAATTAAATCCAAACAAGCAATAAGTGCCGACGTACCAAGCATCGTGCTTAATTCCAAACCATGGTACGCCACGTTGTATTGCTCAAGCTCTTTTTTTTCTTCTAAATACACATCCTTTTGTAAGCAAATAAAATCCAGATTAGGTTGATGCAATGTGAGCAAGGTAGACAAAGCAAGCGATCGTTGTTGATTCATTCGATTAAGAGGACTTCCTCTCCAAGCAATACCAACCTGCTTACGGTTTGATTGCCCTAACCTGGCTCGGCAAGTTTCAAATGCCTGCCTGTCTGGAAATACATAAGGAATCGAGCTAGGAATTGTATGTATTTCGGTTTTAAACAATCTGGCTAAACTTATTAATGAACAGTGATAATCACAGGAAGGTAAAGAAGAACCTATTGCAATAAAACGAATTGAATGATGCCATGCACCAAATAGCGGGATTAAAGATGGCTGGATTTCGAGAGATACTCGCGCACCAAGCTCCACTAAGAGCGGAACATAGCGAAAAAATTGAATACTGTCTCCCAGGCCTTGCTCCGAATGGATAAGAATCGACTTGCCATGTAACCTGTCACGTGTGACAGATTCTGGCACCATCCATGCTCGGTGTTTTTCTCGTAATGTGCATAACCAGCGGTATTCGAAGTATGAGAATCCAAGAGCTAGGTGGCCCATAGCAAGTAGACATAGAGAATAATTATAATAAACCCAAGCATCTTGATGATGACTGCCTGTCAAAGCTTCTTGATAGACTTGAAGTGCTTCAGCGTGACGATTGACTTGTGTTAAACAAAGTGCACGTTGCCCTAAGGCAATATAATTGTTAGGTTCTGCAGCAATAATGCGCTCAAAACAGCTAAGCGCTTCAGTATACTCCCCCAGTTGATATAAGATTTTAGCATACCGTGTTAAAACAGAAGGATAAGGATAAAATTGCAAAGCATGTTGCGCATACACCCTTCCCTCTGCCGGCCGATTCAAACTCATCAAAATATCCGCACAGTTCATCAATGCATCTAGGTGTTTAGGCGCTAACAAAACCACACTATTGAAACATAATAAGGCCTGTTGCTGCTGATTACGTCTAAGGCAATCATTGCCCTCTGCCATAAGCCTCTCTAGCTGACTTGCATGAACATCTAACAGCATGGGTTAATTCACTCTACTATTTCTTGGCTCTCTATTCTGATCGACTTCTTACTATTTCACAATATAGAAATAATCAAGAAGTTAGGATAAAAATTGGATTTGCACCAAAAGTGGATGCAGCAAAGCGAAATCCGGGAAGCCCATGCGAAGCATGGTACCTTATTATAGAGTTTGAGTCGCTTTGCGAAGCTCCAGGATTACAGGCTTTGCGCTCAGTCCCCATCCTTATTTATGCAAAAACACAAGCATAAGTTTCCTGGAAAATCCGGGATAAGCCAATGGATTTTTCGGGATAAATCAAGCTAGCAGAATTTGCCCCTTCGAAATTTCAATGTGGTATTGTCTTTTATTCTGGTAAAGAGATACTGCCTTTTTCGCAAAATAATATTCGGCTTTACGCCTTGCCAATTGATTTATTTTTAAAATAAGATTGATACCATGCAACCGTTTTACGCAAACCGTCTTCTGAAGTAACCGGCGGAACCCAGCCTAATTGAGATTTTATTTTATGATTACTAACTTCTAATGAGCCAAATAAACGCTGGTTTAAAGCACCTAACCCTAAAAGCTTCAATAAACAAAAAAGCCCAGGCGCAGGAAACAAACGAAGCTTAACTCCCATTTGTTGCGCCAGAAAACGCAAGAGCTTAGCCAAAGACCAAGAATCATCATCAGCCACCAAATAAACTTGATTTGCGGCCTTTGGTGCACTTACTACTTTGATAATAGCAGAGACCAGATTCTCAATAAAAACAAAGGTCCGTTTATTTTTGACTCCTGCAAACGGCAAAGGCCAATTCTTATCTACAAGCTGTAGCATTTTTAAAAAATTAGCTTTTACTTCTGGGCCGTATATTAAAGAGGGTCTTAAAATGACTACATCCATAGAGGTGATTTGAGTAAGAGTTAATAAATTTTGCTCTGCATCCCATTTACTCCGACCATAGAAATCTTCAGGACAAACACTATCCTTTTCAGAAAAAGGTTTTCCTTCTACAGTAAACTCACCATTCACTTTAATTGAGCTTAAAAAAATAAAACGCTTTACACCAGATTGAGTGGCCTGCTCTGCCAAATTTTTAGTGGCAATGGTATTTATCCGAGAAAACTCATCTAAAGAAACATTTTTCTGCATGACATGGACTTTAGCTGCTAAGTGAATAACAACATCGATTCCCTTGAGAATCCCTTTCCAATCAGAAATAGACTCCAACCTCTCAACAACCACCTGTGGTGCATCTAGCCAATCTACTTTGCGCGTCACTGCACATAAAACATCATAACCTGAAGCTAAAAGTGCTGGGACTAAATTGCGCCCAACAAAACCAGTAGCACCAGTTACTAATATTTTGTGCATTTATAACTCCTTATCATGACTATTTATAAGTCTTTTGTTGCTAATAATTGTTTGTATTCGTCTATTAATAGCTGATTATAATGCCGACTATCAAATTCCTTTATTACCCTGTTTTTTGCCTGTTCACCTAAAAGAACTCTGAATGGTTCATCTGATAATAAACGCATTAAAGCCTCTGCTAAAGGCGCACTCTGACGAGGCTCAACCAAGATTCCAGTCTTACCATCAATAACCGCATCGCTAAGACCATAAATATCAGAACCTAATGTAGGAACTCCCATCGCAGCAGCCTCAAGCACCACCGTACCAAAACCCTCTCGATAACTGGGCAAACATAAAACATCACTAATTGCAATAAAACGCTCAGGAGCTGTTTGAAATCCTGTGAAGACAACCTTATTGCCACACAAGGCTTGAGCATGAGCACGAATTTCTTGCTCATTATTCTGATCAAAAGGACCAACAATAATGAGAGTAACAGGATAGTTATTCTTCAATAAGGTGTGAACTGCCTCAAGTAACTCAAAAATCCCTTTTTCTTTAGTAATACGCCCAATAAATAATAAGACCTTAGAGGATAAATCGATATTCAATGAGTTTTTTAACTTCTGTTTATCTGTTGCTGAAAAATTATCTTGAGAAAAGCGTTGAGTATCAACACCAGCTAAGGAACCACTACCAATCACCTTTAATTTATCAGCAGCAGCAATTTTATTAGCCACTAAGAAATCACGCTGACTAAAACTATCGGTGTAACAACGGGTATTTAATCGAGCAATAAGCTTATCACTCCACTGCACTAATTTTTTTCTCATGCCACTCATGGTAACCCAGGGTTGACCAGTAAAGGTATGAATACAAACTGGTACGCCTGCTAATTTTGCAGCGATTGCGCATAGTAAGCCTGCTTTAGGGGTGGTGGAATGGATTAGATGATAACCTTCTTTACGAAAAAGGCGCCATAATTGAATTAATGCTAATAGGTCTGGGACGAGAGTGATCTCGCGTGCAATATGTATTGGTTTAAAAGTGCAGCCTTTAATGTGAGATAAACTATCGCTTAACTCATCTGCACTGCTCACTATAGAAACCTTTATGCCAGAATCGGCAAGACTCTCTAATTGACTACGTAGTTGGGTAAACACAAAAAAAGGGATCGTAGAAACCCTAGCTAAACGTACATCTTGCACAATATTTCCCTCACTGAGTCAGATAATCTTCTTTTATCCAATGACACCTTGTACTCTCAGTATAAAGTACACAGATGAAAAGATAGATCCGATATAATACCAAAATATTGAATAATTAAACCGCTTTAAAAAAAGACCGGAAAAAACAGCCGCTAAAACTGAGATATACACCCAAGCCGGTAAAAGATATCGATCAGAATACGGTCCAAAACCAAAGATAAAAAATGGCAGTATGAGCATCCAATAGATTTTCAACAAAGAAGAAAATCGTTTCTGCTCCAAATCTTGCAAATAATATTTATTCAAAAAATGGAATAATAATCCAACTCCTAAAGAAAAAAAGGCAAAATCATAGCGAATACCTTGCTTATAATTAGATAAAGCACCGTAGTTCGTAATTTTATCATACAAAGCAAAAGCACAGTAATAAAGTATAGATCGTCCAGCTCCAGATATATAAATACAAAATAAGACAAGGGTCATCCGCAATACATAAATATAACTAAAATAAAACAGTGGAAAAAGAAACAAATAAATAATAGATGTCTTATGAAAACCCAAACTAATTAATGCAACTAGAGCTAAAGATAAAAAATGAGATTTATTAAGTAACGATATATAAAAAATAAGTAGTACGGTGATAGCAAGGCCTTGACGTAAAACATTTACTTGTGTCGAAAAGAAAAAAGGAGAAACACATAAGAAAAAAAATAACAATAATAATAACTTATACGATTCAATTGATTGATTTAAGTAAACAATTAGCATTTTTGCTAATACAACAAAGCTACAACAATTAATTAAAGAAATAATTGCAAAAAAAAAGGGGGTAGGAAAAGCGAAAAATGCTGTCACTTTACTTATGGCACTAAATAAAAATTCATAATCATAGTTAGGTAAAAAATTGTTAATCAATCTTGTATAATAAAATACATAATCAAGGGTATCACTCCCAATACTAAATGGTCTCGAAGCTACCGCGATCAAAATAACCCCAAGTAAGGAAAGAAAATAAATATTAAAGATCTTCATGCGCATGTATTAAACTCCTGTCTAACGAATTTTTTTAGCTGGCGCCACAGCTCGCCGCATGGCAGCTGCCTTTTTTAGCTGGGATAATTGAAAAAACACCATATTCCTAATAAAAAACAAACCACATTTTCGTAAAAATAACCTGCTCCGTAACATGCCACCAGCAGTAACTAAAGCATTAGCATATAAATTTTTTCTAAGATCAGGGTATTTTAAAAAATAATAAAATAAATCATTAAAATAAATGCTATAAGCTCTTTTTCTACCCTTAGGAGTAGATAGATATGTACTCCCTTCTAGATTACAACGATATTTAATTAAAATCTCATCAAGATATACTCCTAGTCCCTTAGGTAATAAAGACTCCATAGCAAAAAACCACTCCATGAAATCACTATTTCCACGAGCAAATTTCCGTGAAAGTTTGCGATAGGCATAAGAACCATGAACAGCGACCGTTCCCCAGCAGGCTAAATCTTCTGCATTAAAATACAAGACACCTTGTTCATTCAGACCCGAAGGACTACCAGTATCAGAATTATAAGTTCCATCATCAGAAAAATATTGAGCACGATGAAAGACAATATTCACTTTATCGTTATCCCGAAATACATCAAACTGTCTCTGTAATTTTCCGGGAAGCATCACATCATCACCATCAATATGAAAAACAACATCTCCTGTTGCCTGTTTATGCGCATCTATATAATTTTTGGCAGCACCTATATTGATATTTCGCTCAATTATCGTAATTTTCTTCTTATAATTTTTTTGATACTCTTTAATCAGCACTAAAGTAGAATCAGTTGAACAATCATCGGCAACTAAGATATCAAAATCAAAATCAACCTGTTGGGTTAATATACTATCCAAACATTCTTGAATATATTTCTCCTGATTAAAGCAGGATACAACTACAGTTGCTTTCATTAGTTATTAGCCTCTATACACTCAAGCTGTGTGCCACGAAACAGACAATAAAATATTATAAAAGAGAGTACGCAGTATAAAATACAAGTCCCCAAATAAGCGTACACTACCCCTTCAACCCCTCGTCCATAAGATAACTGAATTGAGCTTAAAGCTATAAATAAACCAGCCTGAACAATTTCACTTAAAATATATAGCCTTGATAATGCCTTAGCTACAATAACAAACCCAATCACCCAGCCTACTACTCGAAATAAATCACCCACCATTTGCAATAAAAATAAGTTACTAACGGGTAAAAAATCTGATGAAAACACGACCAGGATTATATTGTTTCTAAATAAACAAAAAAAGAACAACATAAGAGTAAATAAAATAATAATAAAAAGAGCCATGGTCTTTACTTGTCTAAAAATAAACATTTTATCGTTAGCTGCCGAAATGATAGGAACAAAATAAAAAGAAAGAAATAACGAATAAAAACTAAGATAAGCAGAAGAAAATCGAGTTATAGCCAACCAATACCCTGAGGTATTTAAATCACTAAAATTAACTATCATATTTCTAATCATCATTTCAACAACAGGGAAACAAATAGCGCTACAAATTAACATTAAACTGTATCTAGATAATAAACAGCTGTCAGCTTTTAAAGATGCGAATTTAATATAGTGACTAAAGGAAACTTTCTTTATTCCCACATAAATAACAAGTGGTATAAATGCACAAAATGCGGGTGCAGCAATAGAAAAAATTGCCCCCAAAAAACCAAAATGGGGAATAGCAAAATATGAAAATACAAAAGCTATTATATTTCCAACGATAGAAAAAAAAGCATAAAGTTCTGTTTTTCTAAAACCATTACATACACCAAAAGCAAAATTATTAATTGCTACAAAAACTTGCATCACGAGAAAGAAATAAATATATATTTTAAATTTTTGGTTTAAGAATACATAATTCGTAAAGCCGGTAGAAAATAAAAAACCTATTATTAAAATAATTAACGAGGAAACAATTGTGTATACAAAAGCACTACCTATAAAATTGCGCTGACGATTATTATTTCCTGCAAACTCTGATACGTATTTGATTATTCCTGAAACAATCCCCCCTCCTGATAAGGTAGTTGCCAGAGCCATTAGCGTCATAAAATTGCCCAGAAAACCTAATCCTTCCGGACCATGAAGCACTGCAATTTGCTTTATGATAAATAAATGGACAAATAGTTTGCTTAAATGAGATAATCCAATAAAACTAGCTACCTTAAGCTTTTTCACAGACATACCTTAAATTTTCAATACTCTTCAAAATTACCTTCTCTACCTCAGAGGAGGTCATATTAAACCAAATCGGTAATCTTACTAATTTCTGACTTTCACTTGTGGTAAAATCATCTACCCCATTGAGTCGCCCATATTTTAAACCAGCGGGACTTGAATGAAGTGGAATGTAATGAAATGCGGTTTGAATACCAGCTTCCTGCATCATGCTCATAAATAATGACCGTGAATCTATTGATGCTAATTTTAAATAATAAATATGAGCATTATGTTGGCAGGTTTCAGGGATAACAGGTCGACTAAGCAGCCCTTCAGACTCTAGAGTTAAAAACGCTTTTTGATACTCTTGCCAAATAAAACATCGCTTATCATTGATTTGTTGCGCGGCTTCTAATTGAGCCCACAAATAAGCAGCTTGTAATTCAGAAGGTAAATAACTTGAACCTAAGTCTCGCCAAGTATACTTATCAATTTGTCCTTTTAAAAATTGTGTTCGGTTAGTGCCTTTCTCACGTATTATTTCTGCACGCTCAATAAAACGCGCGTCATTAATTAGTAAAGCCCCTCCCTCCCCCCCAGAAGTATAGTTTTTTGTTTCATGAAAACTTAGGCAGCCTAAGTGCCCAATGGATCCTAAATATTGGCGCTTATAAGTGGCCATTAAAGCTTGAGCCGCATCTTCTATTACAAATACAGAATGTTCTTCTGCAATATCCATAATTGCACTCATCTCACAAGCTACTCCTGCATAATGAACAACAACTATGGCTTTAGTTTTGGGGGTAATAGCCGCTTTTATTTTTTCAGGGGTAATATTCATGGTAGCAGGACAAACATCTACAAAAACAATCTTGGCTCCACGAAGCACAAAAGCATTCGCCGTACTTACAAACGTATAACTTGGGATAATGACCTCATCACCCGGTTGAATGTCAATTAACAAGGCAGCCATTTCAAGAGCTGCTGTACATGAGGGAGTTAACAATGCCTTTTTTGTGCTTAAAGTTTGCTCCAACCATTGCTGACATTTTTTAGCAAAGAAAGCGTCACCACTTAGCTTTTTTTTGACGTTAATTGCTTCGCGTATATAATTTATCTCTGTTCCAACAACTGCAGGAGTATTAAAAGGGATCATTGCGATACTCTCTTGTAAAACCAATAATTCACAGCTTTAAGTTCATAGTTATTATGTAAATAAAAGCAGCATGCACGCTGATTCGATCCTTGCGTCACCACATGAATTTTTTTAATGCCCAAGGAAAAGGCCCAATTCTCAATGGCTAGAAGTAAAGCGGCTCCAATATTTTTCCCCTGCCATGCGTCAGAAACACAAATTAATCCTATACGTGCCTCATGCTCGCTAATTAACTTTCCTGAAACTATGCCATAAATAGTATTATCTAATGGATTTTCTATTTTTAAACAGATGTCATCATACTGCTGAAGAACAGCCTTACGGCTCCACTCAGCATAAAATTGAGCAGAATCTAATTTTTTAAACCAGGGAGATCTAAAGCGACTATGAGCAAACGAACGAGCAACTAACTCTTGAATTTCAGCGATATCATCAAGCTGAGCAATCAATACGTTAAGTTCACTCCTACTCGGTTTATTTCCTAAACATTCTTTGATAAAACTAATCTCACTTTCAACAAACATGAATCCTAATTGTTGCAGCCAATCTAAAGCATGAATCATATCGGCTGGTATTTTAACCTGAATTAATCCACTACTAATTACATCAAAAGTTTCTTTACTCAACTCATGAACACATTTAGCATCCAATGAATAAATAGCTTGCTTAAAAAAAACCGAGTCCCATTCTTTATATTCTAAGAGCTGATTATTAATCATGGGTTAATAATCCTAACAAATAATTTCCATAGCTATTCTTACTTAATTGAGCGGCTATTTCTTTGATATGATCTGCTGAGAGCCAACCATTTGAATAAGCAATTTCTTCTAAACAAGCTATTTTCAATCCTTGTCTATGCTCAATAGTTTGTACGAATAAACTGGCTTCTAGCAAGCTTTCGTAAGTACCTGTATCAAGCCATGCAAACCCTCTTCCCATTAGCTCAACGTGCAACAGATTAGATTCTAGATAACATCTGTTAATACAAGTAATTTCAAATTCTCCACGCGCTGAGGGTTTAATCTCTTTAGCAAAATTGACCACTTGATTATCATAAAAATAAAGACCAGTTACGGCATAATCAGATTTAGGTTGTTTCGGTTTTTCCTCAATTGACATCGCACGCATCTGCTCGTCAAATGTAACGACACCAAAGCGTTCAGGATCTTTTACCCTATAGGCAAAAATAGTTGCACCCGAAGTTCGTAATTTTGCTTGTTGCAATTTGGGCGTAAATCCCTGCCCATAAAAAATATTATCACCAAGCACCAAACAAACTGAATCACCACCAATAAACTCTTCACCAATAATAAATGCCTGCGCTAAACCAGCCGGCGTGGATTGAATTTCATAGCTTAAATTAATACCAAGCTGCTCACCCTCACCCAATAAACGTTTAAATGAATTGTTATCTTCAGGAGTGGTAATAATAAGTATATCGCGTATTCCCGCCAACATAAGAACAGAGAGGGAATAATAAATCATAGGCTTATCATAAATAGGTAGAAGTTGTTTTGAAATACCTTTTGTAATAGGATAAAGACGAGACCCCGAACCTCCAGCTAATACAATACCTTTCACTCTATCCCCTCATCAATTAAAACTTGTTTTGAAAGCTGAATGGTCATTGTTTCTTTTTGCTGCATTCTATTCTGAAGATACCATTCGACTGTTTTTCGTAACCCTGTTTTAAAGCTTTCAAGTGGATGCCATTTTAAGACATGAGTAATTTTAGTTGCATCAATGGCATAGCGCAGATCATGTCCCTCTCTATCTTTCACATGAGCAATCAAATCAGCATAATGCTTTATTCCATGAGGTTTTTCCGGTGCTAGTTCTTCTAAAAGAGAACAAATTTCCCATATTACCTCTAGATTTTTTTTCTCATTAAAACCACCAATATTGAAGGTCTCACCTATTTCTCCATGAGTTAACACTTGATATAAGGCATCAACATGATCTTCGACGTATAACCAATCACGAATTTGTTCGCCACTCCCATAAATTGTCAACTCCTCTCCAGCCAATGCTTTTAAAATCATTTTTGGAATTAGTTTTTCCGGAAATTGATAAGGCCCATAATTATTAGAACAATTAGTTATTACTATAGGGAGTCCATATGTTTTATACCAAGCCCTCACCAAATGATCGGAACTTGCTTTACTTGCTGAGTAGGGGGAGCTAGGCGCGTAAGGAGTTAATTCACTAAAACACTCTTTACTGTTTCCTAAATCACCATAAACCTCATCTGTAGAAATATGATGAAAACGAAATTTTTTTTGACGTGATAAGGGTAAAGATAACCAATATTCCCTAGCTGCCTCAAGCAAAATATAAGTGCCTATTATATTAGTTTGAATAAAAGGTAAAGAATTCTTAATCGAGCGATCTACATGACTTTCTGCTGCTAAATGCATCACCACATCAGGCTGATGCTCCTTAAAAACCCGTTGTAATTCCTCGGAACAACAAATATCTACACGTTCAAAATAATATCTTTCATTTTGAGCGACATCTCTTAAAGACTCGACATTAGCTGCATAAGTTAATTTATCAACATTAATTACTATATTACTTGTTTTATTGATAATGTAACGAATCATAGCAGAACCAATAAAACCTGCCCCACCTGTTAATAAAATTTTCATAATATTTATATAGTCTTGCGTATCATCAAAGATGAATATAATAACTCACATTGCTTTTTTGTCTATAGAAGAAAGGAGTTCATTCACCGCTTACATAAAACCAGTGCCTTCAGGTTGCAGGAGTATGGAGGAGTTTATTTTTCGCGCCACAACAAACCTTGAGCCACCTAATGGGAAATTAATACCGTTTCGAATGAGGCGAATGTCGACTTTTAGCATTTTCTCAAAAAGAAAATTCAGCCAAGAAGGGAGCTCGAGACCAGCACTTGGTTGATTTTTTTTTGTTGAACACTTTTGAATAAGGCGTGAAACTAACATAATGGGTAGTAAGCTTGTTACAAAAGAAGTACTACGTAAAATTTCAAAACCAGACTCTTTAAGTTTCTTATGTAGCTCGCTTGCAGAATAACGCCGAATATGGCAAGCATAATCATCAACCGGGCTCCATAACCAATTGTGTTGTGGGACCGTAATAATACATACTCCATCCGGCTTTAATGCTTGATGAATCTGGCTTAATACCTGGGTATCCTCCTCAATATGCTCCAAAACATCAAACACGCCGATACAGTCAAATTCACTCGCAAATGGAATATATCTGGCATCCATTTGCATAAGCTTAACTAAAGGCAGTCTATTGGCAGCGAAGGTTAGTCCTTTTGTAAATAGTTCACTGCCTTGTAACTGTGCATTTGGAAAAGCTTTGGCTATACCTGATAATACATACCCAGTGCCACAACCTATTTCAATAAATGTACTAAATTCTGAGCAATATTGAGTAAGCCCCCAAGTAATCAAACAGTTGCGTGCACGAAACCAGAAATTTTTAGCTTCAAGACTGGCTAGCTCAGAAAAATAGCTTGATTTGAAGCCTGATCCTTCTACAGCAAGAGAAGAAGCATAAGCAGGAAAACCATCAAGCATTTCGCAAGTAAATCCACAGTTATGACAAGTGTCATCAGACGATGGAAATGTTGCTTTGCAAATTAGACATTTTTTCATGCTTTACCTCTAATTGTGGATGGGGAAAAAACGAAATATTTTAACATTAGAAACAAGACTCCAGCCACCAATGGAATAGCTAATGCTTGAACGGCTTGGTGAGGAAAATTAAATTTATCTGAAAGAACAAACAGCATTGTTAAATTCAGACCATAGCCTAAAAAATAAGCAAAAATATAGCGTATTATTGCACCAGTGTTTTTCCCTCTATATGTAAAAGAGTACTTCTTGTGCCCCAAATAAGCGATAATCGCTCCTAAAGGATAAAAAATAGTAAGGGCTAATTTAGGATTAATCCAAAAATAGGTGGTTAATACATAAACCAGATAGGTAAACAAATTAGTGATTAAACCCACTAAACCATATCGAATACTATTTGGTAAATCAAAAGGTTTTAAAGTCATTGTTTTTATACCTATTCAGGGATGGCTGTTTTAGTTATTTTTAATAATCTATTAGCCTCATCTAAAACTAAGGGATTTTTTTTATATATCTGTCGAACAATAGTATAAGGTCGTCTTTTGATTTCTGAGAAAACCTTCGATAGATAAATTCCGATAATTCCAATAAAAGAAATAATTAACCCACCTAGCAGCCATATTGATGCCATGATGGATGTCCAGCCACTCAATATAGAGTGAAAAAGAAACCGGTTAATGATTAAGAATCCTGTGCTGGCGCCAGAAAAAACCAAAATGATAATGCCGACATAAAAAATACTGACAAGGGGGGCGTTACTAAACGATGTGATGGCGTTAACAAATAATGCAATTTTTCGACGTAGTGTATATGTTGTTTCACTGGTACAGTGTTTTTTGACAAATTGTGGATGCTGCTTGAAGCCTGTGATATGCCAAAGACCCGGTATAAATACTTCTCGCTCTTCATGTTGCAATAATGCCTGGACGTATTGGCGAGTCATTATGCGTGTGATAATTAAATTAGATGGTAAGTTTATGTCAGTTAACAGACGAAAAATACGATAAAACCATTCGCCAGTGATACGCTCGAAAACACCGCCTTTGCGTTTTTTTTGCACTCCATATACAACGTCACATTTTTCGATTGCCATTTGCTTAAAGAATGGGATTAACCATTCAGGCTCCTCCTCTAAATCACTATCAATTAAGAAGACATATTCTCCTTGCGCATGCTTTAGGCCTGTCATTAAAGCTTTGTGGTGCCCGAAGTTGCGAGAAAGATCAATAATTACAATATTGGGGTTTATTTCAATTTGGTTTAACGCCAGTTGCAAGCTGTCATCTGGGGAACCATCATTGACCAAGATAATTTCATAGTTATGATCAACCATATGTTGTGCGGCTGACTTAGCACGCTGACAAAACTCGTTGATATGTAAGGATGAGTTATACAGTGTGGTAACGATAGAGAGTTTCAAAATTTAGTTTCCTTGTAACTTTGGTGAGAGTGTTCATCTAACTGTGTCATCTCGTCAGTCATTTCAAGCCTAAATTAAG
>JAOATK010000004.1 GCA_030158115.1 Legionella sp. | reverse complement strand
AAATTGCAAGAACTTTTTTAAGATTTTACCGAAATTTCATTGGCGAGACGTATATAAAGTCAAAAAAAGTAAGTTGATGATACATCTTCTTCAGATACCAGGCATTTTCATAATAAAATAAGAGGCACCACAAAAATGCTTAAAAACCACCACAAGGTGATGCCACTACACTTTTGGCCCTTCTTCCGTAGTAAATTTTTAATTTAAAATTCTCCAAAAAAACTTAACACAGATTGTTGATTTTGATCATATGCCCCCTTTTGGAAGGAAGTAATAGACGCATCAAAATATGACGTAAAACGTTTGGATCACTTAAGTCTAGTCACTGGATTTTGTAACGAGATAAGACTAGCTAAATGGGTGAATACCCATTTTCCGAAGAAGTCTCTTCGCTTTACCAGGAGTTGGCATTGAAAGTGATTAACTACCTTGGTTTGCCTTGGTAAATCATATTGTGAGTTTAATTGCTGTTTTTTTCCATGGAGTCATACGCAAAACGGCTTTCATCATCAATCTGCGCTTTGGTGCGATGAACTGTAATTGATCAACTCTTATTTTTGAGAAATTTAATGCACAAGAACATGTGGATGTTGTGCCTTATCGAGCCAATGAAGCATCATTAATAAGTGCTTCTTTTCCAAGGCGATACATCCGGCTGTTGGCGAATTTGACGAACGCCACAAGTGTATGAAAATAGCACTGCCTTCTCCTGCTACTGTTGGATTCATATTGTAGTTTATGACAGCACCATAAGCGTAAGGTTCAATTAACATCGACTCATAACTTTTCGCATTGGTTGAACCAGACACCCACGTGTTATAACGTTTATTGTTAATATCATCGATAAATTTGTCATCTGCTGTGATGTATTTGTAATCCATTTTAAGTGCCAATGGCTGTGTGCCAAATGCTTCTCCGATAGGATGTAGGCCGGCGGGTGTTTTTAAATCCCCCTCTTTCTTTTTTCCAATCGAAGCTATTCCATTCTTTCCCACAACAGCACTAAAGGCCGGTGTAAACATTGGCTTCCATATTGCTCCGTGGCGTTGGCATAGCGTCATGTGAGCCTTAATGCCGCCCAATGACTTAACAATAATAATTTGTGACGGATGCGGCAGTATTTTTTTTACCTGTTTGGATGTGCTCAGAACTCGACAAGTGTCATTATCTTTATTAGCTGGCATTGCAGCAGGGTTTGTTGACAGTAATATAGCAGAGATTACTAACAATACATGACCTTTATAACTCATTTACAATCACCCAAAACTGGTCAATAAATTGACATAATAAGCATTTATCGGTATCATGTAAGCCTTTTGTTGTGAAGCAGAGCCTTATGAATTATACCATATGTGATAAGCTGCATTTAACGAAATTCATCGTTGCACCATTCTTATTTCTCTATTTTTCCGCATGTTTTGCAATGGAAGTACCCATTTATGATTTTCCTGTCACCTATTCCCAAAATGCAAATGCCTATTTACCTCCTGATGGGGAGGGTTACAATAAAACTTTATTAAGCCCTAAATATCAAGACATACAGTTAAAGCAGTTTTACAATCATTATTATTCTAGTGATGCTCAAGGATTGTCGCCTTGGAGCGGACAAATGGTAACTGCTGCTTTACCCCTAATGAAAAAAGTTGAAGCTGAAGTATTAGACGATTTTAATAATCAAAACAAAGCTAATGAAAATAAACATTATGCGGAGAATTTCAAGGAGCATGACCAAACTTGGTTGAGCAGAATAAGAGATAACATGGATTTATATGCGCTCGCCTCGAGTGAGTTCAATGAGGAAAATAGAGCTATTTCAGTTGCAAATACTCATGCACGCGTGCTGCCTGATGGCGCGCCTGATTTTTTTCATGCGAGTCTACCTGGCCAAGGATTCCCTTTTGATAATTTGCAAGAATCAGCCATTTGGGCAGGTACTCCCCTCTATGTGTTTAGTGTGTCAAAAGACAAAGCTTGGTCATTAGTATTAACACCTGATGGTTATTTTGCGTGGGTTAAAAGTAATGATATTGCCTATGCTTCATCGGGATTTATTAACCAGTGGCAAACAGCAGCACAACGTAGCCTTATTGCAGTCACGCAAACAGAAGCAAGCATTATTGATGATCAACAACAATTTCAATTCACCGGATATATTGGATCTGTATTCCCAATGATTGAGCGTAACAGCCAGCAAACCTCTATTTTAATACCTGTTAAAAATAGCCATAATCAAGCCATAATAAAAACTAGCGTTATCAATACAAACGCCTCGAGTATAATGCCTTTAACTGCCTCGCCTAAAAATTTGGTTAAAATTATTAACCAATTAAAAAATCGGCCTTATGGCTGGGGTGGTGCATTCTTCTTTAATGATTGCTCTCAAGAGATGAAAAGTATATTTACACCCTTTGGTATTTGGCTCCCCAGAAACTCAGCTCAACAAGCACAGCTAAGTTCAACACTAGATTTATCAAAAAATGATGTTGATCAACGCATAAGCTTATTAAAAGAAAAAGGTCACCCATTAATGACCATTATTTATATCGGTGGCCATGTGATGCTGTATGTTGGCAATAAAGACATTGATAATAATAAAGCTGCTACCATTACTTATCAAAATATATGGGGAATGTCTCCTGAGAGAAGTGATAAGCGCTATGTTGTTGGTCAATCGTTATTCTTTCCACTCCTGAAAAATTATCCGGAAAATCCGGATGTCAGTTCACTCGCGGGCAAATCTAATTTTAAGCTTGTTTTTCTTGATGAACTCAATCTAAAAGATTCCCCGCGAGGTTTTGCAAATAAGTTTTTAGAGCAGCGCAATATCCAGAATTAATCATTCAGGTTTATTAAGAATTAATTAATCTGTAAGCATGCCAACTAAAGAAGACTTGTTGTTAACCGCAGTAAGAGCAAATAATACTGAAGAATTTCTGAGGCTTTATCTGAAGGCTTCTTAATGCCTTGTTTATTTCTTACCAAACAATGTATAATAATTGGTCGTTAATTTTTATTGAGGTCACGTATGTTTTCTCGTGTTGAAGCTATATCAGCTGAAGATACCCCACCGACTCTTTCTCTTGAATTTGCATGGAGAGCTAAATCAACTTATTGGGCGGGTGAAATCAGGGTAATTGATTTGTATATTGATGATCAATTACGTTTCACCGTAGATATACCACAAAGAGATGATCGGGAAGCTGAGGCTATTTCTCTTCCTTTTAAAAAACATAACATTGGTTTATCTGGGTCTGAAATCAATTATCTCATTATTAAAAATCTTGATACAACAAAGAAAATTACTTTAAAAGCAGGTATTTTTAATAAAAAAGAAGGACAGACATTAACAAGAAATTTTGATGGTTCATGGAGTCGCGATATTCGATTTACCAGGGAAGATATTTCTGTAGATTTAGACTTGAGCTCACTTACATTAGGTAATCATTACAAAATTATTGCAACCCATACCATGAAAAGAGCAGGTTTTGGCAGTTCTTTTTGGCAAGGGGAACATTTACATACTATTATAGAAGAAAATGGCCCATCCAAAAAAAATGGGGCTGTGCCACAACGTACACTTTCAGCATCGTTCTTTAACGCTAGCGCTCCTTCTGAAACCCATCATCGTGAAGCTTTACCATCGCAATTAGAATTTGAACATCGTAAAGAACACTCTGAAAGCCCTCAAGAAATTGCTTTTTTTACTTTGGCGTTAGAAAAAAAATATGAAGAAGCTATTATGCATGCAAGTAACATGGATGATCAGGGATTAGGGGGAAGATTGATTCTCGACTTACTTAAATACCGAGAAGAATTAGGAATAGATGTTAATACAATGAATGATAATCCTTTGAAACAAAGTCCCTTACACCGCGTGGCTATTAATAAAAAATGGCATGCTTTTTATGCACTTGTTGAAAAAGGAGGTAACAGCCTCCTACTTGACAGCATTGGAGTCACAGCACAAGAGTATCGCATTAGAAATGGCATGACCATATTTAATCAGCAAGCACAACAACAAATTAGAAGAGATTTATTTGGAGATGCCACTCCAGAAAATGAAGCGTTCATCAACGCAGTGAATCAAAATTGTTGCATTAGCTAGGTTATTTAAAGCGGCATACTTATTCATCTGCGAAAAATATGCCGCTAATATTCAATATACATGAAAACCCGTCTCATCTAAATGCTTTACTGGCGTTGCCTTTGCATGAGCTAATACGCTTGTCTCAAACCCTTTTTCTGTAAATATTCTAGTAATCCTCGAATAGCATTCGGGCTGGATGTAACGGCTGCTGTGGCAATTAATATAACAACCCAACAAAAAGGATTTGCGATGCTATCTCATCTTCTAGCTAAGGGACTAAAACCCTATGCAAAGAGAATCTCCTAAAACGCCAAAAAAGATTATTAAAAAAACATCTTGTTAATAAATTATTCTCCTCTTTTAATTTATATGCTACAATTTCTATTAATTAATTTATTAGGAAATGAATAATCATGCCAATCAATTTTAATGCTGTCCCTGATCCAAGTGAAACCAGATTCGTTCTAGCCCCGCCACCACAAGGTTCAGTAGCGCCAGAACTAGTACAGCAATTTATAAGGGAAAATCGCCTCCTTGCATTTAATGAACAACAGTGCATTTATGAATTAAGCCGTATTTCAGTTGACAAATGGGCTATCATTTCAACGTTTTTGAGTACTACGTGTCGAAATAAATTCGACGGCGGCACAATCCGTACGCTGTCTCAAATGCCCTTAGACCTGCTGACTATGGTGATTGATTTTGCCACGCAGCGCAATATAACAAGTGGTGAGGTATTATTTGCTTTATCAAACGTGAGCGCTGAGGAGCTTCATCCTTTAATCCAGCTAGTTGAAGACCATGACTTGTTGCAAAAACCTAAAATTTGGCGAGCTTTAGTAGCAATGCCTGCGCAATATCGAGAACATTTCATTCATTTTTGCAAGGCAAAGCAATACGATATTAATGGCTTAAAAGGTGGGTTGATTTTTCAACAGCATACGCCAGAATTTTGGCCGGAAATAGACAATTTCTTAAAGCAGGTAGAGGTTAGTGATTACGTATTAGGTGAATTGGCCAAGATGCCAGCTACAGCCTGTTTGGATTACATAAGGTTTATTGCTACGAATAAAGTTGATGATTGGGATGCTAAAAATGTATTGGTAGATATAGCACAAGCATTAAGACAACTGATTTGGGATTTTGTTTGTAAGCATAATTTAAGTATTTCTGCTTTTAGAACGATGCCCGAAGACATATGGCCTAGAGTTTCTAACTTCATTGAACGCCATGTGCAGCCTGGTAACACAAAATTATCAACATATACCATTGATGCATTGATTAAAATTTCTGATGAAGACTGGCCCGAATTTAATCGTTTTCTTGATGTCAATCAAATTCACGAATTTGAGATGATAAATGAATATGCACAAATGTCTGCTCTTCAACGTGGCTACCTATTCGATTTCATTCAGAAATATCAACTAAAAAGCTTTAACGTTTCAACTTTTAGAAAAGTTCCGATCGAATACTGGCCACGTTTTACAGCCCTGATTGAAGAAAATCAGTTAACACATGTGAAACAACTTTCTGCTATAGCAAGCAGAGTACCAGAAGAATGGGCGGCATGTGCTGATCTTATTGTTAGACGCAACATCTCCGATTTTTGGAACTTAAGAAAACTTGAAAATATTTCATCACAACACTTTCATTTTTTGTGCGCTTTTGTTGATGAATATAATATTAATGATGAACATGTGATTTACGGCCTGGCTCAAATCCCCTCTGTACGTCAATGGGAGAACATTTATGCTTTAGCACAACCCTTGTTTGCTCCGCCGTTGCCCGCAGAAGACCGAGGATGTGTGATGCATGCACTATATGAAATAACCAAACAAGAGTATCGGATTGATAGGATCATGCCAACTTATGATGACAATGAACGTTTGGCACGCATCGCAGTGGTTCAAGATGAGATTGCACGTGATTTGATGCCACAAAATCCCCAAGAATATTACAAGCAAATGCTTCAGATATTAGGAACACCGACTAACCAACTAGGCAATATGCATCAGGCAGCAGTAGCTAATGCTAGAGCGATCAACGTGCACGCTGAAGGTAGAGAAGGCGGCACCGGGAATGCGCTAAAACAGTTACTCGCTTTGCCTTACGACACAAGTCAGATTGATAATGATTATGCGGCATTGATAGCTTATTTAGATGACTTTCCAAGCACTTTTAAAAGAACCTCTGCTCAGTTTGTTTTAGGGTTAGCATCATCACAAACAGAAGGGTTTGCACCGTTATCTGCAGATACTGTGATAACCAGTTATGACCTAAATATTACTGGCAAAGAATTTTTGGCACGTTGTTGGCACTATATCCAATATGGCGAGTTTATGGGGATTACTGATGCAAAAGCTTTGGCTACAGATAGAGAAAATGCTAGGGTTGGCTTAATCCTAAACTTAGCTGATGCTTATGAAGATGGTGCCGTGGTTTGTAACCCAGGGAAGTTACAACACATTGCCGTTGGTATATTACAAGGCAGACTTGAAGGTGCTCATATTGACCGTGAAATTCCAATTGATGTGCAAAGCACGTCTGCTGAAATTCCCACCGATACAGCTGTGAATCTGTCTTTAGTAAGGAGCACTGTAGCTGCATCACTTGGTGCTTTTCTACAGCAATATGAGGCAGCAGTTGGGTCGCAAGCTGAATTGAAATCACATGTTGATGAGTGGTTACAAGCAGAGCAAGGTTTAAGTGGAAGCACGTACCAACAATATCGAGAGGATTTTCGCAAAGACCTTGATGCTTATTTAGAACTTTCAGAGCTACCCGAAGAAACGGTTGTAGAAATAGCTAATGCACAGAGCGACATAACAACTTTGCAGGCCGAGCCTGGAGAAAATCTAGGCCACATAGGTAAAAAAGAACAAGAAAATCCCGAGGTAACGGTACCACAGCATAATACAGTATCTAACTCAGCCTTGTCTTTGGATGAAGTTAAGGTAAAAGCTCAACAAGAGCAAGTGCTGTTGACTACCACTCCACCTTTTAAAAATAATTATACCGATTTGTTAAAGGCATTAGCTCAAAATGTTGAGTCAGGAAATAAACCAAGATGGACTTCTGGTGGTTCTAGGTCTCAAAAAGTGCAGGTGCTACGCGCGTTAGAAACATTTGTTAACAAACAGGATGATAGTTGGATTATTGATGTAGCTAATCAAACCAAGTTGTTAACCCTTATTAAATCCATATGCGGCACTCATCGCAATTGGGCACCAGTGCATTTTAGCCCGCCTGCAAGCCTTGGTGAGTTTTTGACACTAGTAAGAACCGCGCCAGAAGGATATGGTACAAGTGCTAAGGCAGTGAATACTCTAGAAACTGCGGTTTTGACTTCTCAACAGCTGAGCCAAGCTATTTCAACTGTAGATTTTAATGAGCTTCTTAACAGTATGCCTGTAAAGCGCTCTAGTGGATATGAACGATAGGCTAGGTATAGCTGTCTTGTGGGCAGATTAGAGTTGCAATACCTCTGCCCACAATATTTCCTATTTCCTTTTCTTCGTTATAATCATCTTTTCAAATTTATTAGTGACTAACGTGCTAAATTATCAAATTCTTCCAATTACAGAAGAGCACATTGAAGGCTTTAGAGCAGCAGTAGATAGTGTTGCTCGAGAACATAAATATTTAGCCTTTTTAGAAGGGCCACCCTTAGAAATGGCCCGATCGTTTGTTTTAGAGAATATTCAGGGTAACTGGCCACACTTTATAGCCCTTGTGGAAGGAAAGGTAGTTGGATGGTGCGATATTACATCGCTTCATCGCCATGCCTTTGCTCATACAGGTAGCTTAGGAATTGGTGTCTTAGGACCTTATCGAGAACAAGGTATTGGACTCGCCTTGATACGTGCAGCGCTTGATCAAGCCAAAGAAATAGGATTAACTCGAATTGAGCTAACCGTACGAGAAAAAAATAAACGAGCAATTGCTTTGTATGAAAAAGAAGGTTTTTTGATAGAAGGCCTTCATCGAAATGCTGTGCGTATTGACACTAAGTATGAGAACCAAATTAGCATGGCTTTACTCTACGAATAACAAGAAAAGATCATGAGTGTATTTTTAGAAACAATAAATTGAATCACTAAGACTCCTCAAGCAGAGGATTTTAATAATTTATATGATTTACAAACTGATTCTGGTGTTATGAAGTATATTGGTCAGGGGGCATAAGCAAACTGAAGTCATCATTGGTCTAAAAAAGCGATGGCTCATCTAGAATTAACCCTTAGCCCCTCTATAATTGCATTAAGAAATATTTGATTGGATCGCCAGTTCCCTGACGCATCCAAATAGATTAAACAGAATCTTCTACTGCTCGACAATGAGTCTCGCGAATGAAGGGCAAAATAAGCAAAGCTAGGAGCATGCCAATGGGTAAAATTGCCAACCCTTTATAATAAGCTTCCAAAGGATAAATACGCACATTATTGACTAAATCACCTTGCCACATTTTATCTAAAACATAGCCAATAAATGGCTGTGAGAACGCAATACCTATCATATTAAACATATTCATGAAACCCAATCCCGTAGCCACATAATGTTTACTACATAACTCTTTTGCAACTGAAAATGAAGGGAGGAACCCCGCTGAAAATATCCCGAAAGCAAACAGCAAAAATTCCATTATCCATGAGGCGTTAATTGGAGCATAGATAAACAACATCGAGCTTATCACCGCACCAATCGCTCCAATATACAAGGGAGGTTTTCTCAAACCGATACGATTAGAGTAGATTCCCCATAAAGGACTCGCAATTGCCCAACCAATAAAAACTAGAGAAACATAATTAGCAGCGGTGGCTTTTACAATATCCATTTTGAGCATCAGAAAAGGTACGCCCCACAACCCGCAAAATACTGGCGTTGCCATGAACATTAAACTACCATAAATAGCTACTAGCCATAACTGTTTGTTTTTTACTAAAACAAATAAACTGCGCAACATAGAGACCTGTTCAATAGTCTCTACATCTACGAAAGAGTCTAGTGATTGTACCGGATGATCTTTTACTATTACGAATATACAAAAGGCAAGGACAAGACCTGTAACACCTATTCCAAACATACTTTGCCGCCAACCGTAATGATCGACTAATAGAGCCAGAGGCGCTTCACCACCTATCGCGCCCAGCATTCCTATCGTCACCATAAGACCTGTGAGTAAAGCAAAACGCTTGGTTGAAAACCAGTTGGAAGCAAGCTTCATTGTACCCACTGCGGCAAATGCTGAGCCAAAACCTATCATCAAACGTGCCATAAAAGCGGTTAGTAAATTATCAGTCATTGAAAAAGCAAGCGTACTTAAAGCACAGATAATTGTTGCCAAAGTAAGCATTCGATGTGGACCAAAACGGTCCATTAATATTCCGCAGGGTAATTGCATGGGAGTATATGAGTAATAATAAAATCCAGATAAAACACCAAGTGTTTGGCCTGTAATTGAAAAATCCCGCATTAACTCAGTACCCATTACACTGGGAGACACCTGTAGTAAAAATTCATAAAAATAAAAGACGCAGCCCAATAACCATACAATCCAAGGTAAAAAAATCATAGGAATATTTTTGGTTGTAATACTTTCAGAGGCTGTAGACATGATTAATAAAAATCCTAAACAAATATAAACTGCACATAAAAACATTTAAAACTATCAGGTTATCTCTTAGATGTCTATTTACAATAAATACGCATGCGCAACTAGTTGTCTTTAATATCTATTGAAAAGCACTATGCCAGGAAAGAAAATCTAATCTATTGATGAATTTATTCTAGTTGTTGTATACTTTTTTTATTTTTTTGGACAACTATTTTGTCCAGATCTCAGCGTATAATTTAAGTGATGATTCATTTATAGATTCACTCAGGCTGGTTAAACCATCTACAGAAATACCACGTTATTCTCAGGCTTATAAACGGCTATTAATCTCAACAGTTGTAACAGAAGTTGCCAAGATGTTTGGTGTCGAAGTTAACTCGACCATTAACATGAAAAAAGGCCGAGTTAACTCCAAGAAATGGTGATGTATATTGCACGCAAATATGGGAATTATCGGTTGACATACAACATTATGGAGGGGTTTCTTATGCTGTTCATGCTTTTGTACAAGATATACCAAAGGATCGGGAGCTGAAGACAAGAATAGATAACATGGTTAATAAATTAGGGTTGCGATATAAGTCATCAATAGATTTCATCCCCTATCTTTAACGGTTTACGTCGTTTCTTTTCCTTCTGCACTGTCTCATTATGCGCAGCAAAAATATCCATGGGGCTTTTTATGAAGATAGCGGTATACAATACAAAAGATTACGAAAAGACTATTTTTAATACCCTTGAACACAAACATCATCTTGTATTTGTGACTGAGGCCTTGTCATTGATAACGATTGAAAAAGCAAAAGGATGTGATGGGATTTCTTGCTTTGTAACCGATTGTTTAAATAGTGAAATGATTAATAAACTAGAGCGCAACAAAATTAAGTTAATTGCTCTTCGTTCGGCTGGATTTGATCATGTGGATTTAACTGCTGCAAAGTTAGCTGGAATAACTGTTGTCCGTGTTCCCAAATACTCACCAGAAGCTATTGCCGAATTTGCTGCGGCCTTAATTTTAATATTAAACAGAAAAATTCTTAAATCCTATTTGCAAGGTCTAGATAATAATTTTTCGTTGGACGGATTGATAGGCTTTAATCTTTATAAAAAAACAGTGGGTGTAATTGGTACAGGAAATATAGGAACTGCGTTTATTAAAATTATGAACGGTTTTGGGTGCCGGCTACTTGCTGTTGATCCAGAGCCCAATGATATTTGCAGGAATTTAAATGTTAATTATGTTTCGTTAGATTATTTACTGCGTGAATCAGATATTATCAGTCTTCACTGTCCTCTAAATGAACAAACGATGCATTTGATGAATGAAGAAACGTGCTCTAAAGTGAAAAAAAACGCTATGTTGATTAATACCGGTCGGGGAGCATTATGTGATACTGGTGCATTGATTCAAGCTCTTGAATCAGGTCATTTAGGTTATGCCGGCTTGGATGTGTATGAAAAAGAAAAAGATCTGTTTTTTAAAGATCACTCAGGAGAAATTATCCATGACGAATTATTTTTAAAATTGCGTTCATTACCCAATGTTATTATTACGCCTCATCAAGCATTCCTGACCCAAGAAGCAATAGAAAATATTGTTAAAACCACCGTAAACAATATCACGTCATTTGAACAAGGTAATCTCATTAATCAAGTATATTAATACTTGCAAGCCAGTATATCTTTCCCGCCTTAAAGAGATTTCAACCTCTTTAGGACGCGAAAGATATTAAGAGAGAACTTTTAATAAAAATTCCTCTACATTTTATTAAAACCAAAATGATAAAAACCATAGGACATCAAAATAATACCCAAAATACCTGCAAGAATCGCAAGAAGGTAGTAACCAGGCCCTTGATAGACCTTGTGCGTATAGTCTGCCATCATTTCAGGGAACCCAAGCCATAAAATGGACTTGATCAATACTAGCCATGCCACCATGGTAATGAGTACTTCTATATCCATGACCCAAATATTATGTACTAATACCAGGAGGATACCTAGAATTAGCCCTATCGTTCCGGCCACCACTATGGAAGAACTTCCAGCATGGGCTCGAGTTAAAATATTTTGATAATAACGCGCTCGGGTCAACATAATAATTGCGACTATTACAAAATACAAACCCATAGCTTGAGCCAAAAATAAAGAATGCAATGAATCGTTCATAGTTAAAACTCCTTTTTATCATACCTCTTATATTGTAGTACAAAATTAGGGCAAATGGAGCGGCCAACTCCGCTCTCATGGCAATATGATGTATACGACCTATGGATCGAAAACCTCTTTAGGCCTATCATCTTCACTAACACTCTTAAATTTCCACAAGAATTTTGCAACAATAGAAGGTCATTCACTTTGATTTATAGATTTCTATACTTTTTAACGGATAAAGGATTACATAATGAATAACATGTTAAAAACAATAACAAGCGCTCTTTTATTGACTTGGACAGGTGCATTTGCTGGCACAATGGGGGAGTCTGCAGGCACTATTCGTAATGGATTTTATGTAGCTGGAGAGATTGGAACAGCGGGTTTTGTTGATAAAGAAACGCATTATTCCTCACCTGAAACGCATCAATTGGGTGCTATAGGAATTATTGGTGGTGGCTATGTGGGTTATGAATATGGCTTTAATGATACTCTTGGCTTAGCGCTCGAATTTTTCGCTGATGCAACTGGGTTAAACGCAGCAATTACCCATTCACCTTATACGTATCATCACAACCAAAGCTATGATCTTGGTGTACGTGTTTTACCTAAATACGCATTTACTCCAATGACCTCTGGCCATCTTATTTTAGGGTATACCAATGGAAAATTTAATATTTCTGATAATGGCGTGTACGGCCTTATTAAAACAGGTTATAACAAAAGTGGTTTTCAAACTGGATTAGGATTTACTACGGTTATTAACGAAAGCTTCTCTATGAGGGTCGATGCGATTTATGATATTTATGGATCTCAAAAGAACACTGGTCTAGGTTTAACAGCTGGCACGGTTCAGATTTATAAAAACACATTTAGCACCTTAGCTGGTGAGCTTTCCTTGATTTATAAATTTTAAACAATAAGTCTGGGTAGCCTGGATTAATCCAGGCTACCCAGACTTACTTATTCAAGACAAGACCCCACTTTATTTTTTTAACCTAGCATCCATTCTAATCTTCGCTTTCATCAGCTTTGAAACAGAGCACCCTTCTGCCCTAGATCCAAATTAAAAACATAAAAAACCTATTTGACAAACGTCTTCTCCAAGTCTAAGTTAGAACTAGCTTTGTTGTATGATTATGGCCACCTATAATCATACTCATGATTGAATCCAAAGAGGGATAAATGCAAACAATTATAATTACGGATGATTCAGAACAGTGGGAATTTCTTAAAGAGTTTGCTCCAATAATTTCTAGCTCAAACTACTTAAATGATGATGAATATCACCAAAGTAAATCCTTTCGAGTGATTAATCTCTGCCGATCATATAATTATCAAACGATAGGTTATTATATCTCTCTTTTAGCGCAGGCTCGCTCTCATAGGGCATTTCCATCTGTACACGCTATTCAGGACGTATTGAACTCTCGCTTATCAAAACTCATTTCACAAGAAACAAATGAAGAAATTCAACACAGTTTACATGATATTAAAACGGAAGAATTTACTTTAAGTTTATATTTTGGACAAAATATAGCAAAACGTTACACAGCCTTAGCCAAACAGTTACACAATTTATTCCCTCTTCCCTTAATGCGCTTCACATTGGAAATGAAAAAAGAATGGCGCATTAAACGAATCACTCCCTTATCAATTATGGATGTACCACCACATCATCTGGAGTTTATGCAAGAAGCGGCTAAAAACTATCTTTCCAGAAAAAGAATTCATCAATGCCGTAAGAAACAGCGTTATCATGATCTGGCAATTTTGATAGATCCTGAAGAAAGGAATACCCCCTCCAATAAAAAAGCCTTGGACTTTTTTATTTCTTCCGGTGAAGACATGGGGTTTAATGTTGATCTCATAGAGAAGAATGACAATAAAGCCATCGCTGAGTACGATGCCTTATTTATTAGAACAACTACCGCTGTCAATCATTATACTTATCGATTAGCACGCCAAGCAGATCAAGAAAATTTGGTGGTAATTGACGATCCACAATCCATCATAAAATGCTCTAATAAGGTGTACTTGGCCGATTTATTAAATAATCATCAAATAAAAACGCCGCACACGGTTCTTTTTAATAAACACGATAAAAAATTACCCTCCATTGAATTTCCCTGCATTTTAAAAAAACCAGACAGCGCTTTTTCACTTGGCGTTGTAAAAGTTGAGGATGAACATTCTTTGCAAAAGATGCTCCATGATTTTTTTAAAACCTCAGACTTAGTATTAGCCCAATCATTTATTCCCACAGATTTTGACTGGCGCATTGGCGTTCTCGATAATAAACCTCTTTTTGCTTGTCGCTATTTCATGGCCGAAAATCACTGGCAAATTTATGATTGGCAGGGAACCGGCGCTGCAAAAGAAGGGAAATCAGAAGCTATTCCTCTGCATGAGGTTCCCCCAGTTATTATTAAAACCGCTTTAAAATGCACCAAATTAATTGGTGATGGATTATATGGAGTGGATATTAAAACCAAAGGAGATGTGTGCTACGTGATTGAAATCAATGATAATCCCAATATAGATCATGGCATTGAAGATAAAATTTTGGGCGAAAATTTATATCAACAAATTATGAGTCTCTTTTTACAACGTGTACGTAGGAAACATGGGTATGTTTAATTTCCCTATTTTTTCTGTGCTTGGTATTGAGATAGAGTACATGCTAGTAGATAAAGAACATCTCAATATCCAGCCCAAAAGCGATCTTATTCTTAAAGCATTAGCAGGAGAGCAAGTTGAAGAAGTAGCCTTGGGTGATATTGCGATCAGCAATGAATTAGTTATGCACGTACTGGAGTTAAAAACCAACGGGCCTAAACCACCCTCAGCACCTATTGTAGAACAATTTCAAAAAACCATTTTGGACATTCAACCACTCCTCGCAGAACACCATCTCTTGTTAATGCCATCAGGTGCACACCCTTGGATGAATCCTCATACAGAAACTGTACGCTGGCCACATGGGAATAATGAAATATACCAACAATATGACACCATTTTTGACTGCAAAGGTCATGGCTGGTCTAATTTACAAAGTATGCATGTCAATTTACCCTATGCTAACGATGAGGAATTTTGTCAGCTACATAATAGCATCAGGTTAATACTGCCTCTGCTTCCTGCTCTTGCCGCAAGCACTCCTATTCTTGATGGAAAACCGACTGGCTTATTAGATTCGCGCCTGTATTTTTACAGTGAAAATCAAAAACGTATTCCTTCGATAAGCGGGGAGATTATTCCTGAATTTATTAAAACAGAAAAGGAATACCAAGAAAAAATCCTAAACCCCATGTATCAAGACATTAGCGCTTTAGATCCCATGGGCATATTGCAACATTCCTGGTTAAACTCACGCGCCTCTATTCCAAAATTTGCCCATAAAGCGATTGAAATTCGTATCTTAGATAGCCAAGAATGTGTGACTGCGGATCTTGCTATTGCGAAAATTATCAATGCTGTATTAAAAAATTGGTGCGAAACCTCTTCGTATTATTTAGAAAATCCTTGTGAAACAAAACGCCTGAAAAATCTTTTTGATCAGTCCATCAAAAGCGGATTATCTACTCCAGTAGATGACCCCAAACTATTTATTCAATGGCAACTACCAACCCATTTAAAAACATTGCGCGATATCTGGTCGCAACTGATTGAAAAAAACAGTACTGCGCTTGAGTTACAAGAACAACTGGCTTTAGAACAAATCTTATCTTTAGGTAATTTAAGTGAGCGGATACTCCAAGCGGTTGGAAAAGATATTAATCTAGAGTCTTTAAAAAGAGTGTACGCCCAACTTCAATTTTGTTTACTTTCTAACCAAGGCTTTCAATCATGAGCAAAAAAACTGCCCTCGTAATCAGTTGTGAACATGGCACAAATGCCATTCCTCCTGCCTATCAAATGTTATTCCAGCCCTTTAAAAATCTTCTGGAATCGCACAGGGGAATAGATTTTGGCGCTTTGGAGATCGCCTTACATTTTAAAGAAGTATTGCCCTGTGATTTAATTTTGGCATCCACCTCAAGAATGTTCATTGAATGCAATCGTAGTATAAATCATAAGCGTTTATTTTCAGAAGTTACTCACCCACTGCCTGAGCAACAAAAACAAGAAATTATCACGCAATATTATTTACCCTACCGCCAAAGTGTTATGGATCATATCGAAAAACACCAACGAGAAGGCGCCCGAGTCATACACCTTTCCATTCACAGTTTCACCCCTATAATGGATAACAAAGTGCGCAATGCAGACATTGGTTTGCTTTATGATCCACGTAGGACTTTAGAAAAAACCTTGGCCAAAGAATGGATGTTAGAAATTAAAAAACAAACCAAGGATTATCGAGTCAGAATGAATTATCCCTACAAAGGGATCAGTGATGGCCTAGTCACTAGCCTACGTAAGAAATACGCTCCTGATGCCTATGTAGGGATTGAAGTTGAGTCTAATCAGGCCATAACACAAAATCCACAGACTTTGAAAAAATTAAAAGACTGTTTGGCCAGCAGTTTTTTGCCATTGATGTAGCTCAACGCGAATACCCGTAGCCTGGTTGCTTGCAACCGGGATTTTTTCAGCCCTACAGGAAGTCCTGGTTGCAAGCAACCAGGCTACTCTTTAGACTTTATTTACAATCACTCGAAGTGCTTGTAACTTCAATGTAGCGCTATGCATATACTCCTGGCTTTCTTGACGTTGTTTTTTGAAAAAGATTATTTCCTCATCTCGAATAGCCGGGTTTATCTTTTGCAAGGCTTCAAGGCGATTTATTTCATAACCAAGACTTTTCTCCATTGACTCCTTTGCCTGCTCAATCAGACCTTGTAATTGATTTTCAGCCAACACATTACTTTGCGCTAATATCATTTCAATATCCCCTTGAATTTGCTTGATAATGGGATAACCTAAGTGACGTTTCACAGGCTCGCATAATTGATTCAGCTTGGTATAATCTAATATTTTACTCAGATTTTTTCCCGAAACATCCATAAAAATACGAATCGGTGTTAAAGGTAAAAAACGGCCTAACTGCAGATATTTAGGGGCGGCACAATTGACCGTATAAAAAGATTCCAAAAATACTGTCCCAGGATTAATGCTTTTAATAGAGATAGTTGCTAAAGCGGCATTACCCATTTCTGAATCTAAAATCATTTCTATGCTTTCACTAACCATTGGATGTTCCCAACTTAAAAACGCAATATCCTCGCGTTGCAATGCTTTAGAGCGAGAATAGGTGACGGTCATACTATCGTCTTTAAGTCCTGGAAAATGACTGGTTTTCATGTGTTCAGTAGGATGAAGAATTTCTGTGAATTCAGAATGATATTCATGATCAATACCATACTCATGAAATACTTGTGCCATGTAGTTTTCTAAATCCAGGCAATTTTCCTCTGCTTCTATATGAGCAATTAACTCTTGGGCATGAGGTAGATTACATGAGTTCATTTCTAGCAGTCGATCACGGCCTTCATGCAAAGCTAAGTTGATTGCTGCAGCACGAACCTGAGTATCAGCAATCAGCAACTCCAAGTCCTTTGCATTAGTTTCGTATTTAAGAATAGGGATTAAACGAGATTCAAACTCTTCATAAAGAGAATACCCTACAGAACAACTCTTAGTAAATAAATTGATGCCCTCATGGTACCAACGAAACAACTGTTCTTGTGCGGTATTTATTAAATAAGGAACATGAATTTCAATATCATGAGACTGTCCTATTCGATCTAGGCGCCCAATACGCTGCTCTAATAAATCAGGATTCATAGGTAAATCAAATAAAACTAAATGATGTGCAAATTGGAAATTACGCCCTTCACTACCAATTTCAGAACAAATAAGAACCTGAGCTCCATTGTCTTCTTCAGCAAAATAAGCCGCAGCCCTATCTCGCTCAATAATAGAAAGCTGTTCATGAAACGCGATGCTGCGAATGCCTGCTTTTAATTTAAGATATTGCTCTAAGGCAATAGCGGTACTGGCATGAGCACAAATGACCAATATTTTTTTAGGAAATAACGCATTGATTGTCTGAGTTAACCAGGCGACCCTAGGGTCGCATCCTAACCATAACTCTTTATTAAGCGTGGTTTCTGGATAAAGAGCACTAAAATCCGTGTAACTCACAGGAGCATCTAAAGGATAGGCATGGACATGTCGTTGCGGAAAGCCTTTAATTGCAGCGCGCGTGTTACGAAATAACACTCGTCCAGTCCCATGGCGATCGAGTAGTTGTTTAATGATCTCATTAAGAGAAACATCGTCCAGCACCCCCAAATAATCACTCAATTTCTGCTTTAGTTCGGCACTTAAATCAACCACGGTCGTGGCGTTTCCAGAAAGCAGCTCTTGTACCAACTGATTGATTTTTTTATAGCCTTCTTCTTCTTTTTTAAAGGCTGTTAACTCATAAAAACGGGAGGGATCTAACAGGCGTAAACGGGCAAAATGACTAGTAATTCCTGCTTGCTCCGGGGTTGCTGTCAAGAGCAGCAAACCTTTGCTGCGCGCCGATAATTCCTCAATACACTGATATTCTGGACTTTTTTCCTCTTCGGACCAATGCAAATGATGTGCCTCATCTACAATCATTAAATCCCACTCACTGGCAATGGCATGCCTGTAGGCCTCTTCATCATCCATCAGAAAATCAAGGCTACATAAAACCAACGATTGCGTTTCAAAAGGATTGACTGCGACTTGAGGCTCTTCTTCTTCAAAAATACCTCGGTCCTCTGCCTCATAATCATAGGGATCGTAGCAATCAGCATAACGACTGGCATCAATAATGGAAAAATGCAGGTTAAAACGTCGTATCATTTCAACAAGCCATTGATGAATTAAAGTTTGTGGCACCACAATTAAGACACGATTAGCACGCCCAGTGGATAATTGATAATGGAGAATCATCCCCGCTTCTATGGTTTTACCCAGCCCCACTTCATCCGCTAACAAAACTCTGGGAGCATGGCGCCGCGCAACTTCACTAGCAATATACACTTGATGAGGGAGATGACTAGTCCGCGATCCAAGTAGTCCTTGAACTGTTGATTGTTGTAATCTACTGGCATGATTTAAAGAGTCTATTCTTAGTTTAAAAGAATTTAATTTATCTAATAGACCACTTAAAAGTCTTTGTTGTGGGGTGTTCAAGCTAATAAAACAATTGAGTGTTATTTCACTAATTCGTACTTCGGCACCTGCCTCATCTACTCCTGTATAAAAAAACAGACCTTGTCGCTCTTCGACTTCAGTAAGACATATTTTTTGTTGCTCAATGGTAACAATTTCATCGCCTTCTTTATAAATAATACGGCTTAAGGGAGGATTATCAGTGGAGTAGATTCGCTCCTCACTCGCAGCAGGAAAGCTCACGCTCACCTGTCTGCCATTTAAATCCGTAATAATACCTAAACCTAATTGTGATTCAGTGTTACTTATCCAGCGCTGACCAATACGAAATGTCATAGAGCACATCTTCCTTTCTTAAAATCGGGGGAATTAATCAAAAAATGAGAGAATCTCAGCGGCACAGAATATCATTTTTTAAAATACATGTCTCAAAATACTCTTCTAATAAACAGAAGACCGATGATTATTTTTTAAACTTATCGCCCATAAAATAAATAACGCCTTGAATTCATTGCTAAATTAACTCTTGTCATCCAGGTAATTTTGATTAAAAATAAGAGCCTAAGGGAAATTCTTAATCACAAGGAAATGAGCATGGCTATCAATGAAAATGACTTACCACAAGAACCAGATACTATTCAACCCGAAAACAATATTCATTCTCAAGAAGCCCCTAAAACCCCTTTGACTACAGAAGCTGAGATTAAAGCTTTATTAAACGAGGCTCAAACTGGCGATAAAGCCAGCATACAAAAAATAGTCATTACAAAAGAAATATTCAAAAAAATCAAAGATGCATTGCATGATACTATTGCCAGCATGGAACAAAATCCCAGTTACCTATCCCGAGCTTCGAAATTTTGGGGGCAGTTTGCTCTGTGGAAAAAAATTCTGATTGGAATTGCCATTACTATCCCTACATTAACCTTGGGTATTGTATTCCATCTATGGTTTTTACTAGCTATCTGCGGCGTCACAGCAATTATTTACACAGGAGCTACGATCCTATTTCATAATCATCAAAAGTGCCAAACTAATGCGACTGAACATTTAGAACAAGGCGTTTTTGGATTGGCAGATCTTTTAGAACTAACCATTACCGCGCTTGATTCCATACGCGAACAGTTAGCCGCAGAAGTAAATAAATTTTCTGAGGAAAATATGACGCTGCAAAAGAGCAGTGAAGCATTCAAGGAACAAAATAAACAATTAGCCATAGAGCTTGATGCCACTGCAACTTTAGTTTGTGAATTACAACTCATTAAAAATAATTTAGAAAGCACCTCCAGTGAGCTAGAAATTGAAACAACCAAACTAACCGCCTTACTTACAGCAAGCGAAAAAGCACAAGAGCAAACCATGCAAGCTTATAAAGAAGCTGTAATAAAATTAGAGGAGCAATCTATTGTGCTTGCCAACAAACAAGCACAACTACAAGAAAGCTTAGAAGAGGCAGGAAAACTAACTACTGTATTAGGGGAGGTTACTGCAGGAATGAGCTCTCTTGTCATTAACAATGAAGGGGAAAGAGCGCGATTTAATGAATCCATGCAACAGCTTCTCCAAAATAAAGAATCTACGGCTGAGATTTTCACTAGTATATGTCAAACTAAAAAACAACTTGAGGTAACCCAAAAATTACTTGCCGCAAACAACACCCACTATGAAAGCCTCCTTGAAACTCATAGGTCACAAATAGAAGAGTTACAAACTATACTTAAACAACTGCCTACAACACAATCGCCCCCTCCCTATGCCCCATTACTTGCAACTCTTGGAATGTATGGAGGAACCCCTCCAAACCACCAGCAGTCTTCTTCAGCAACGCAATTGCAACCTCATTAAAAAATTAAGGCCCCATACATGGAGAGAAGGATATGACATTAATCCTTAGCTCCATGTCTGATTAAAAGTTTTAATTCGCTCACCCTCTGGGGTTAAATCAATGACTGAAATATAACCATCAGGACGAATCAAATAAGCAGCATTTTGAATAAATCCTTGGTTTTTTGCAGCTTCCGACCAAACAAATTCAAACAAAGGAATGTTTTTCTTTTTCAGATAAATTTGTAATGAAGTAGCCGCTTTGCCATATACATGTATTTGCCACACTAATGATTGTAGGGCCTTAAAATTATCTGTTTGTTCATAACAAACCCAAGGCAATCGGTCCCCTGCTTGTATTTTCCCCTTATTTTTCATGCTTAGGGGACTTTGACGATAATTAATTCTTATTTGAGAAATAAACTTAAAGAAAAATTGCTTGAAGATCTGGTAGTTAAAAATCAATGGAAATAAATGCGGAAAAATAACCTCTCTCCACGCAAAACCTAAAAAAGAGGTTGAGGTAACTATTTGAAAGATACGATCGGTGGTAGAAACCAACAGTTTAGCAAAGGGTAAGCGCTCTATCTCATAGGTTTCCAAGAGACTCTGAGGGCTTTTATTCTGTAATACTGCAGCTAACTTCCAAGCAAGATTAATCGCATCACCAATCCCAGTATTCATACCTTGCCCGCCTACAGGACTATGAATATGTGCTGCATCACCCACTAAAAAAACGCGCCCCACATTAAACTTAGTAACCACACGATGATGAACATGATAGGTTGAAAACCAATTAACTTGCGCGATAGGGATATCCATGTTTTTTGAGACACTCTCTTGAACGTCTGCAAATTGAATGTCTTGTTTCTTTGCATGCTCTGGTGGCACCATCCCAATAAAACGTACCGTCTTTGAGCTACGTACTGGAAAAGCCAAACAAAAATCAGTCTTACTCACTCCAATTTGTAAGCCTTGCTGAGCTTCATCTGGAGAAGTAACATCTGCTACAAAAAACATTTGCGAATAGGTTCCTCCAGGAAAATTAATTTTTAGTTGCTCTCGTATTGTGCTACGAGCCCCATCACAACCACAAAGATAGTCAAATTGAATGGTTTCTTGTTGGCCTTTACATTCCATCACAGCAGTTACTTTTTCTGCTGTTTGCGTCAAAGAAACTAATTCGGTATGTCGCTCTACCTCCACCCCAAGCGCTTTCAAATGAGTTAAAAGCAGCTTTTCATGATCATCTTGAGGAAAAGAAAGCACAAATGAATAAGGACTAATTCCTGTGCCAAACTCACCTATGTTCACTGTTTTAATAGGTTGTCCATCTTTACGCAGAGCAAAATATTCGAGTTTAATGCCCGCAGCAATCACATCCTTTGCGATGCCAATCTGATCGTAAAACTCCAGCGTGCGCGCTTGGATAATAAGAGCTCGGGAAGTCTGTCCTGGTTTTTCATTTTTATCAATAATCCGAACGGCAACACCTAGTTTAGTCAACCAAAGCGCTAATACTAAGCCTGTTGGCCCCGCTCCAATAATTAATACAGAGGGTTTGTTTTTTTTCATGAGATTCCTTTTCACACCATTGCCTTGTGTTCACTTTTGTGACACAATGTCGCCATTATGATTTTCCTGGGTGTTTTTTATGTTAAAAAAGCTCTTAGTGTTTAGCTTAATTCTGATGTCCTACAAGACTCTTGCAGCGACCCCACTCGATTTATATCAAGCGCCTATGGGCGATTTAAAACAATTTACTTTCAAAGAAAAAACAAAAAAATCAACGAATAAGAGCATTATGTCTATTATAGACAATAATGTGTTGCAAGAAGTAAGTCAAACCCAAGCAGAGGCAAAAAAAATTATCCGTTATCAGCAACTATATAAAGGCTTACCCGTTGTTGGTGCTCAAATCATGATTACCCAAAATCAGGTTAATGGCCATTTATTAGAGGGCATTGAAATCAATACTAGACCTTCTTTGAGTGCCCAAGATGCTCTGGGTATTGCAAAAAAATCCTGGCAAAATTTTAATCCACAAACTCCTATTCATGATGAATCCATTGAACTCCAAATTAGACCAGGAGCAGACAATGAACTCAAACTAGTTTATCTAGTGGCATTTAAAAGCGAAGAAACTGATGGCAAACCCTCATGGCCCTTTTTCGTGGTGGATGCACAAACTGGAAAGTTAATTAAGCAATGGAACAATATTAAAAACTATTCTGACAATGGCCCTGGTGGTAATGAAAAAGTTCACGAATTCTGGTATGGGAAAGATGGTCTACCTCCCCTGGAAGTTAAACAAAATGCCAGGATGTGTATCATGGATACACCCGAAGTTAAGTTAGTCAATTTAAAATCAGCCTGGGATTGGGACGGTCTTTTAGTCATGCCTTATCAATACACTTGCGGCGATAATCAAGAAGATAAGATCAACGGTGCTTTCTCACCCACTAATGACGCCTATTATTTTGGACATACCATCGTAAATATGTATAAAGAGTGGTATGGCGTGAACGCGCTGCAAAACACTCAAGGTAGTTCACAGCAGCTAGTGATGCGCGTCCATTTTGGTCAGCATTATGACAATGCCTTTTGGGATGGGCAATATATGTCTTTTGGCGATGGCGATGATTTTTATCCTTTAGTGTCTCTTGATGTTGCCGGTCATGAGGTAACGCATGGTTTTACAGAGCAGCATGCCAATCTTGAATACCACGATCAATCTGGTGCATTAAATGAATCATTGTCTGATATGGCAGGGCAAACTGCGCGAGCCTATCTTTTAGAAAAATTCCCAAATCTTTATAACCGGCTTTATCTTGAGCCCAATGTCGTCACTTGGGGCATTGGAGAAACCATTGTGCGTGATTCGTTTGGCAAGGCACTTCGTTTTATGGATTTGCCCTCATCTGACGGTAGCTCCGCCGATTGTTTGGATAAGAAACTTGCCCAAAGTCATGGGGCTTATTGCGCCATTAGTTATGATGAGGTAGTCGCTTACGCCAGCTCACACATGCCCTCCCCCCAAAGCAGACAAGGCTTTATTGTTCACACAGCCAGCGGGGTATTTAACAAAGCGTTTTATCTACTATCCAAAAACATTGGCATCAAAAAATCTTATCATATGATGATTATTGCTAATAGCAAATATTGGACCCCTACAACTGACTTTATCCAAGGTGCTTGCGGTGTTCTCTACGCTGCTCGTGATTTGTCTGTGGATAATAAGATGGTTAAAAATGTCTTTGGTCAGGTGGGAGTTGATACAAGCACTTGTAACCTTGATGCAGCCTAGCAGCATCAAGGTTACGTTTTGATTTTTTTTTAGTCAGAAATGATATAGAATCGGCTGTTTTTTTAAATTAGGAATCAAATGTTCATCACATTAATTACTCTTAGCATATTAGGATTAAGCCTGGCCTGTACGGCAGTCATGTTTTTCAAATTCAGTCGTCAACCGGCAGAAACATTATCCTTAGGGCAATATGTTAAACTCACACTCAGTGGTTTTATTGCATTTATTGCTGATACTATCGGTGTAGGTAGTTTTGCTGTGAACGTTGCCTTGGCTAAATTACTAGGAACTTTTTCTGATGATGAAATGCCCGCTGTCAATAACGGCGCTCAAGTGATTCCCGGAACAATAGAATCCTTATTCTTTATCAAATTCATTGAGGTAGACCTAACTACGCTATTAACGTTAGTTGCCGGTACTTGTGTTGGTGGTTTACTGGGTGGGTTCGTAGTCAGCAAACTGAGTAAACAAGCCGTACGTTTAGCGATGAGCTGTGCCTTTGCTTTAATTATTTTTCTTTTAATTTCTCATCAATTCCAATTACTACCGATTGGTGGCAACCTAACCGAGCTGCATTCTTGGAAATTGGTTGTCGGATTCTTCGCTATGGTAATATGTGGTGGACTAACGTCGGTGGGTGTCGGCTTGTTTGTCATGGTACAAGGTGTTTTATTTTTAATGAACGTTTCCCCTCTAGTCGCCTTTCCAATTATGACTACCGCGGGCGCCATGCAACAACCCTTAACAACATTAGTCTTCTTGCAGCAAAATAAAATTCCCTTAAAGAAAACCCTTGTGTTAAGCCTAGCTGGATGCTTAGGAGTATTTGTTACTTTGCCTATTCTGACGCATTTAACCGTTAGCTGGTTACATTCACTGTTGCTGTGTATCTTGATTTATAATTTCTTTTCGGTAAGCCGCGCCTATTTACAGGCAAGACCCGGGAAATTTTCTGGTCAATCCGCCTCTCCTGGTTCGCTTGTAGGCGTTAAATAGAGTATAATCAGCTCAATTTTTAGATAACAGTGCATATTATGGATGAACCAGTTAGTAAATCACAGAAAAAACGAGACGCCGATTTTTTACAAAAAATAGGTGTTAAATTCATTGAGCTTAGTTTTGCTAAGCTTGACTTATTACCCTTGCCCGACAATTTGTATAAAGCAATTGCTGATGCGAAATTAATTAAAAGCCATGGCGCAAAAAGAAGACAGGCGCAATTAATTGGCAAGTTAATGCGCGCCTCAGATTATGAAGAAATTCTTGCGGCCTATGACCAAATTCTTGCGGAAGACAGCTCAGTGACTGCTTCCTTTCATGAAGTGGAAGTGTGGCGCGATCGCTTAATAAATGAAGGAAACGTGGCTTTAACCGAATTTATTGAAGCCTACCATCCAGAAGAAGTGCAGCAACTAAGACAACTCATTAAAAAAGCAGTAGATGACCAGAAAAAAGAAAAAAATACTGGTGCAGCTAAATCCCTTTTTCGCTATTTAAGGTCATGCGTTCTATGAATTACCCCTTGTTTTTAAGCTGCCCTCGTGGGCTTGAATATCTCCTGGAAGAAGAAGTAAAGGCTTTAGGGATGTTAGTCACACGTGTGAGTCCGCAAGGCGTGTATGGAGAAGCGACGTTAACCACGATTTATCAATTATGCATCTGGTCACGTATTGCAAACCGCGTACAATTAATTCTTTTTAGTGGTTATGCGGCGAATGAGCAAAGCCTACATCAATTATGTACTGAATTTCATTGGCAAACGGTGTTTACAGAAGATAAAACCTTTGCTATCGAGTTTCATGGTTCTTCTGAACACATCCGCAATACCATGTATGGTGGGCAAGTAGTTAAAGATGGCATAGTTGATCATTTTCGCCGTTTAAATGGCTCGCGTCCTTCGATTGATAAAGAACACCCTCAAATCTTAATTCATGCTTATTTAAAACATGATGAAATCACCGTAAGCTTTGATCTCACTGGATACAGTCTGCATCAAAGAGGGTATCGTACTCGCGCAGGAATGGCGCCGATAAAAGAAAACGTAGCAGCTGCCTTACTCCTTAGAGCCAAATGGCCTGAACTGGCAGCTCAGGGCTATGCACTGCATGATCCCTTTTGTGGTTCTGGAACCCTAGTGATCGAAGCGGCGATGATGGCAGCTCATGTTGCGCCTGGTTTATTGCGCCAAGATCAATCCTTAAGCTATTGGGCGCAACATCAGCCCTCATTATGGGAAAGCTTGCGCGCCCAAGCTTTACAGCAGGTGAAACCAATTCCCATGGTTTTATTAGGCAGTGATGAAAATCCCAAAGCCATAGAGCTTGCTCGTTTAAATGCAGAGCACGCAGGTGTTGCTCCCTTAGTTGAATTTAAAACCCTCTCTTTAGCTGAACTAAACGACCCATCAACAGAAAAAGGTTTATTGGTATGTAATCCACCTTATGGCGAACGTTTAGGTGACGCCACTCAGTTAGTACCGGTTTATCAACAACTAGGAAAAGCATTACATGAGCATTATCAAGGATGGAAGGCGGCAGTCATTACCTCTAATCCGATTTTAGCGAAAGCCATTGGCTTGCGTTCAAATAAACAATACACCCTATATAATGGTGCCTTGGAATGTAAATTGTATTGTTTTGATGTCATTGCTTCAAATGAACTAAAAGGTACAGTGAACACGCCTTTATCTGACAACGCGCAAATGCTTCTTAATCGCCTGGAAAAAAATTACCGTCATTTACAAAAATGGGCACAAAAAAATAATATCTCTTGTTATCGAGTATATGATGCCGATTTGCCTGAATACGCTTATGCGATTGATATTTACAATGATCATGCGGTCTTACAAGAATACACAGCACCATCTAGCATCCCAGTCCATACCGCTGAAAAACGCAGTTTAGAAGTGATGCAAGTGGTTCCCAGGGCTTTAGGTTTTGCTACAGATAAACTAGTAGTCAAGCAGCGTAAACAACAAAAAGGTTCTGATCAATATCAAAAAATGGGTCAAACTCGTCAGACGATGGTCGTGACTGAAGGCCAAGCTAAATTAAAGATTAATCTCTATGATTATTTAGATACAGGCCTATTTTTGGATCACCGTCCACTTCGCTTAAGTTTTGCAAAATTAAACCCTGGGACTCGCTTTCTGAATTGTTTTTGTTATACAGGAAGTGCTAGCGTTCATGCGGCTTTAGCGGGGGCAAAGACCACTAATATCGACTTATCCAATACTTATTTACTTTGGGCGGAAGATAATTTCAGATTAAATCATCTGGATCTATCCCAACACCAATTTGTTCAATATGACTGCCGCGAATGGTTGAAAATAACTCGCGATCGCTTTGATGTGATATTTTTAGATCCACCTAGTTTTTCTAATTCAAAGCGAATGACCGATACCTTAGATATTCAGCGTGATCACAGTGCGTTAATTAGTTCGACCATGCGTTTATTAAACCCTAATGGTATTTTATATTTTTCAACGAATTTCCGACAATTTAAATTAGATCAGGAGCTAGCAGAAAAATATTCTGTGCAGGATATTAGCGCTCAAACGATTGATCAAGATTTCAAACGTAATCCTAAAATTCATTATTGCTTTAAAATAATGATGCCTCAATTTGCTTGAGTGTGGCGAGTTAAACGACCCCGGTTGCAAGCAACCAGGCTACGGTACTCATAATGACAAAGTAGCCTGGTTGCTTGCAACCGGGATCAATAGCACCACATTCCCAAATTACAAACCCTCTTTTTCCAAATCTGAAGCACCATAAACTTGATCTTTTAATGACTTCATATATCCAGCCATGAAAAAAAGTTCTGCAATGAGAAAAAGAGGTGCAATACCGGCTTGCGATAAACTATCCATAAAAGCGGGTCGTTTTCTTTCCAGAAAATGACCATAGAGCTGTAATCCCCAGCCCACTACAAAAATCACTACGAAGGACCAAATACCAAATTTTGTGGGTCCATCTTCACTAAACCAATGCGCAATTAATAAGAGAACCAGCATGATGGGCGTTAAAACCAACGCTAACTTCCAATTTAACCGATAATAATAAATTAACGCACCGATAGTCGCGAAAAAGGCCAGTGTAGTAGCAAACACACCGGGAATAATTATTTGTACGAAACCAAGCAGTATCATCATGGAAAGAATGATTAACGGCACCCCTGCTAGGTGCGTATAACGTGTGTTTTTATTATGGTGGTAGTCTGCGTAAACCTGTGCTTGTTCAATAAATGATTTCATTGGCTTCGTCCTTTTAAGCTGGTATTCACAACATAGCATATTATCCTAAGTCTCAAAAGAATAGGTCCCTACTAAATACAAAACATTCCCATTGTTTGCATGACCAGGAATATAGGCTGCTTTTATTGATAGCTTTTTTATAAAAAAACCAGCCCAAGGAACTGCTCCAGGAAAAGGAATGCTATGCATAATGTCAGGACGTGAAGTCACTAAAATGGAATAACCTAGTCCTGCCTTAATATCGGGCGTTAAGGATCCGACAAATAAAAAAGCATATCCGACTACCGGCTCTAAATTCTTATGAGAGTCAAGAAAGGCAAACGCATAAAGACCATGCCAGTTTCCCTTTTCATCAAAAAAACCTTTCCCTAAGCCACCACCCCAGGCAAGCTCATTGTATTTTTTAGTGCGCAACATCTCACGACTATAAGTATAACGATTATGCCAAGCGTAACCTGAGATGTAGAGATCGGTGTGCCCTTCAGTCCATATTTGATGCAAGCGTTGGCAAACCGGTTTAAATAATGAGGAGTGAGTACAATGCTCCTGCGTTTCAGCCGTATGTGCACTTAAAGAAAACAAAAAAAGCAGGCCAATAATTATTTTTTTCATTCGGTTTAACCTAAGTGCAAGAGCAAAGTAGCCTGGTTGCTTGCAACCGGGGTTTGGTACAAGTGATCCCGGTTGCAAGCAACCAGGCTACTTTCATTAATAAGGCCTTGTTTGTATTATATATAATAACTACTTTTTGTCATTAATTTTGAAACAATGCTCATCAATTCTTTAACTGGGTAAGGAAGTTCGATAGCTCCTGCATCGACCGCCATTTGTGCGTGCTGCGTTTCATCCTCTTGCATTTGTCTCAATATGGCTTGTGATTTTTTATCAGCTGCTGGTAACTTTTGTAAATGTTGTTGTAAATGAGCGGTGACTTGCCGCTCAGTTTCTGCCACAAAACCTAAGCTCACTTTATCCCCAGCAAAGCCGGCTAAGGCACCTAACAAAATCGAGCCACAATACCATATAGGATTGAGTAGGCTAGGTTTTGAGCCCAATTCAGCCAAACGCTCTTCACACCAAGCTAAATGATCCACTTCTTCTGCAGCCGCCTCACTCATTTGTTTTTTAATATGGGTTAATTCGGCGGTGAGCGCTTGTCCTTGATACAGTGCCTGAGCGCACACTTCCCCAGAGTGATTAACCCGCATTAATCCAGCAATATATTTTTTTTCTTTATCTAGGAGAAGGCTATCCTTGATGTGTTCTGCTGGAGAATTGCGTGTACTAATGCGTTTCTTAGGGGGTAAGATCGTGCGAAGCGCATTATCTACTTCAGCGATTAAGGTATCAAGAAAATTGGCATGGCTCATAAATTTATCATGGAGAGTGGGGATGAAGCCCATTTTATCTCGAACAGCCTCAGGATAGAAGCTTTCCACCAATCCCCAATGAAAAATGATTTAAAAGATTCAATAAGTGTTAATTTTCGGCATGTAGAGTATAATACTTTGAGTCATATTAGATTAATAAACTTCAGGGAGCTCTTTTTTGAAAAAACAATTATTTAATTGTTATTTAATAGGAGATGATCAGTTAGTTTTAGAATGCGCTGAAATTATTTTATCTTATAATCATTTAATCTTGGGTATTATCTCACCGCTACCCAATGCCGAACATTTTGCAGCCACAAAAAAAATACCCTATTTTAAAAAGCTTAGTGATGCCTATCCTGTGTTATCAGCTACTCCATTTGATTATTTTTTCAGTATTGTAAATGGCATAACACTACCTATTTCATTACTACAAAAAGCAAACAAATTATCTATTAATTATCATAATAGCCTCTTACCTAAATATGCAGGTTTGCACGCGCCTTCTTGGGCTATTTTAAACAAAGAAGTCGTTCATGGCGTAACCTGGCACACCATGGTTGAAGAGATTGATGCTGGAGATATTTTAAAACAAGCCCAGATTCAAATAGAACCAGATGAAACCGGCTTAAGTTTGAGTGTTAAATGTTATCAGGAAGCCCTTAAAACGTTTAAAGAATTAATTTATGACATCACACTGAACCAAGTAGTCCCTGTCGCTCAAAATTTAAAGAATCGCACCTATTTTGATTACTATAAAAAACCGCGTCATGGAGGTTGGATCAATTGGCATGAGGCAGCAGAAACGATAGGTAGATTATGCCACGCACTTAATTTAGGACATCATTATCGTAATCGCTTAGGGCTCCCTAAATTCCATATAGGAAATGATTTTTTTCTTATCTCACAGGCCCGTGCAATTAGTGAGTCAAGCTCTGAACCACCTGGTACGCTTGTAAAAATTACCCCAGATTATTGGCACATCGCTACTCGAAATCAAATACTGCAATTAGAGCAAGTGACGCCTATTAATACTAATTATCGTGAATTAGATGACATTGCAACCCATTATGAATTAACTGTTGGCTGTTGCCTTCCTTCAGAGGCAGTAATCACTTTACTGCAATATGAACGGATTGCCGAAATGTATGCGATACATGAGTTATTTTGGGTTAAACAAGCAAGTGAATTTAACCCCGCAATGCTCCCTTTTCAATCGCCAGGGCAAGTCTGTACAAACAATACCGTGTTAAATCCTATTGCATACTGTGATGCTATGCCTATTTTGCAAACTTTTCATAATGACTATACTGACAATCCTAGTTATTTTATTCTTGCGGCTTTATTTATTTATCTTTATCGTTTAGGCAATAAAGAGCACGTGGGATTAGGATTTTCCCATCCTAAATTACATCAATTACCCGAAAAAATAGCACCATTATTTTCTAAAATAGTCCCTTTTTCTCTAACTTTGGAAGAAGGGCTCACTGTAGAAGAATTTTTGATTCTTTTTTTTAATCAGCTGACATTAATTGATAAGCACATCACTTTTGCCAATGATATTTATCACCGTTATCCGGAGTTGACGCCTATTTTAGAGTCCTCTTATCCAATTGCTGTGATTCTTGGAAATGAGAAAGAATTAGCAAAACAAATTCATACACTCAAATCACCTATCATCATTAGCATTGATAATACGTATAAAATACATTGGTATTGCCGTGAAAAAAATACCATGCTCCTTAGTATTATTCAAAATAGTGTCCAGCATTTGCCTATTTTGATTCAAGCAATGCTCACTCATCCAACACAGCCTATTTTAAAAATCCCCCTGCTTTCTCAGCATGAAAGAGCACAATTACTTATTACTTGGAACCAGACCCAAACAGCTTATCGAGGCAGCTCCAATGTCATACTTCTCTTTTTAGAACAAGTCAAAAAAAATCCTAAAAAAATAGCGTTATCTTATGCAAGCACCGCTCTGACTTATCAAGAATTGCATCAAAAATCCAATCACATAGCTTATCAATTACAGCAAAATGGAGCCATTTCAGGGGCTCATATTGCGTTATTTACCGATGAAAAAATAGCGTTGATTATTGGGTTGTTAGCTATTTTAAAATCCGGTGCCGCTTATATTCCTATAGATACAAATTACCCTTCAAACCACATTCAATTTATTCTGAATGATAGCCACGCTGTCTTGGCACTAACTTCTGAATCAATCCAACATAAAATTCAAATTTGTTGTGAAAATCAACAAATACCACTATTAACTCTAGATGCTTTAATGCGAGAGACAGCGAGCGGACCAGTCGCTCATTTTGAAAGCGCAAAGCCTGATGATTTAGCTTATATTATGTATACCTCGGGAACTACAGGCAAACCTAAGGGTGTTATGATTCCTCACCGAGGAATTAGTCGCTTAGTTAAAGAAACCAACTACATAAAAATCAGCCCCCATGATCGTATCGCCCACGCAGCCAGCATTGGTTTTGATGCAGCAACTTTTGAAATTTGGGGAGCCTTGTTAAATGGAGCAATGCTTGTACCAATTCCTCACTCCGTATTGCTCAACATCACGGAGTTAAGTCACTTTCTTATTGAAGAACAGATCAGTATTCTCTGGTTAACCTCAGCTCTATTTAATGAATATGCCTCACTAAATCCTGCCATGTTTCGCAAACTGACTTATTTATTGGTGGGTGGTGATGTTTTAAACTCTGAGCACATCATGAATGTGCTGCATTGTAAGGAAGGGGCTCCTCAGTTTATTTTGAATGGATATGGGCCCACCGAAAATACAACATTTACTACCGTTTATGAAATTAAAGCAAAGGAAGAAGGATATCAATCTATTCCTATTGGAACACCTATTTCCAACACAACGGTTTATATTCTCGATAAATTTTTACAACCTCTACCTATCGGAGCACCTGGTGAATTATATACAGGAGGCGATGGGGTTGCCTTGGGCTATTTAAATCATCCCCAAAGTACGTCCTCACGTTTTATTCCTAATCTTTATAATGATAATTTAGGACTGCTGTATAAAACAGGTGATATAGCCCGATGGATGCCGGATGGAACGATTGATTATTTAGGGCGTGAAGATCATCAAATAAAAATTCGCGGTTTTCGTGTGGAGCTCGACGCCATTTATATGATTTTGCTGCGTCACGAGTCCATTAACCAATGCGCCGTTAATATCGTTGAAAATGAACGCCTGCAAAAATTAATTGTGGCTTATATTATTCTCAACGATAATACGCCAACCATTGATATTCAGCGCTATATGGAGGCTCATTTACCAAACTATATGATTCCTGCTTTTTTTATTAAGATAGATAAAATTCCACTCACCTTAAATGGCAAAGTTAATTTTGAAAAATTACCTCCTCCTAATTTTTCTTCTCATTTTTTACGGACCGATTATATTGCACCCCATTCCCAGACTGAAAAAAATATAGAGAAAATATGGTGTGATTTATTTAAGATGGCTCAAATTGGAATTCATGATTCTTTTTTTGATCTCGGGGGGCATTCCCTGATGATTACCCAATTGATTTTAAAAATTAAAGAGCAACTTTGTTTTAATTTACCCCTTCAACATTTTCTTGAAAATCCCACGATTTCACACTTAGCGAGACTTATTGATACGAATCGCCAATCGGAAGCATCCACTTTATCCCATTGGCAATTTGACACTGAACTAAATCTTCTTACTTTGCCTCAAAAACGTCAATCTCTCCATTCAATGCCCAACGCGGTTTTATTAACGGGAGCGAATGGCTTTTTAGGCTCAAACCTTCTCTACCAACTCTATCATTTAACAACTGCCACGATTTATTGCCTTATCAGGGGAGAAAATTCTGAGGATATAAATCACAAAATGCAGCATGCTGGATCGCCATTCAAAGAGTCTCATCGTATCAAACTCTTAGCCGGCGATTTAGAAAAAAGTTATCTGGGTTTAACTATAGAGAAATTTATGGAACTTGCAGAAACCATAGATATCATTTATCACAATGGCGCGATAGTTCATCATCTCTATAGCTATGAACAATTACGCGCAGCCAATGTACTTAGTATTAAAGAATTATTAAAACTGGCAACGATTAAAAGAAAAATCCCTATCCATTATGTGTCGTCACTATCTGCTGCAAAAAATTATACTGATAACTTTAATACCATTATTGAGGATTTTATTTACTCACATCCCAATGCGCCACCTGAAGATGGGTATAGTCAGACAAAATGGGTAGCAGAACAGCTTCTTGCAAAAGCACATCAACAACAATTACCCATTAAAATATATCGCCCTGGCTGGATTTTAGGTCATTCCACTTCAGGCATTATTAATGCAGAAAAAAATCATTTATTGCTGCTTATTAAAAGCTGCTTGCAATTAGGATTCGCACCGGATTGGAATGTTTCTCTGGATATTTTTCCGGTCGATCAGATCAGTCAATTGATTGTAAAAACATCGTTAAATAAAAAAATACCCTACAATATTTTTAATTTAATTAATCCAAATAAACTTGCATGGAATGATTTAATGACTTATCTTAGCAAGAGAGGATATCACCTGTCCTTATGCTCTCCAAAGCAATGGAAGAATATTCTTTCAAAAGAAATTGCCCCCAATAATGCGCTGTATTCATTGCTTACTTTATATATTAATAAAAATGATAATGATTGGATGAATAATTTAAAAATATCGGATGCAAATAACCAAAATACATTGCATGCGTTTAAAGAAAATAAAATGAAATTTCCTCTAATAAACGAACCGCTATTAAATACCTATTTTACTTATTTAGAGCAAACAGGGTTTTTAAACCGGACTAATATTTGGTAGGCCTACTATGAAAAAAAACTCCGTAGACTTACTGCATCCGCAATTAAAAACGTTACTTCTCTTATCAGAAGACTACATCATAGTCCTTGATACTCATTACTGTATTATTGATTTTAACGAAAGCGCTAAATCTCTTTTACGCTGGAAAGAGCATGAAATATTGGGAAAATCTCTTGAGTCTATTTATCAAGAATACCCGGATAACGTACCCTTTCCATTTGAAAAATTCAAAGCACTGAGCCGTGGAAAAGACTTTAACTTCAGTCAAATAATGTATCGCAATAAATCAAAACGCTATGTTAACTGGAAATTTATAAGCCAGCCGGAGCAGTCGGTAATAATTATTTTAGGAAATGATAAAACCGATAAAAAAAGATTAGCCTTACAAAACATCACTATTTTTGATCAAATTAAAAAAATATCCCTTTGTGTTCCCGGTAACTTTTATTGGAAAAACAAAGAAGAGCAATATTTAGGATGTAATCAAACCCTTCTACAAACCTTAGGTTTCAAATCACTCCATGAATTGGTGGGTAAAACTGACTTAGATCTTTGGCCTGCTCACGCAGAGGAGTTGAAAAAGAATGACGAGATGGTCATCAGAGAAAAAAACCCTGTTTTTTTTGAAGAAACCGTGACTCTGAGTGGAAAAATTAGGTTTTTTACAGTCATTAAAATGCCACTTTTAGACGACGAAGGGAACATTATCGGTATTTTAGGTAACTCTTTAGACATTACCGAACTAAAAAATGCGCAAACCGAATTAAACAAAGCAAAGGAAGCGGCTGAGGCAGCTAGCCATGCAAAAACTGAATTCATTGCTAATATGAGCCATGACATCCGCACGCCTTTAACCGGAGTGGTAGGGATGTCTAAAATGCTAGAAGAAAGTCTTCAAGATCCTAATCAAAAACAATATGCGCATTGGCTTAACGAAAGTGGAAAGCAATTATTACATATGCTCAATGGGATTTTGGATGTAGTATCAGCTGATAACGTGCATGACTCTGACGTGCATGAAGAAGCATTTAATTTACACCAAGTGATTCAAGATATTGTGCAACTTGAACGCCCTTCTACATTAATTAAAGGACTTCAGTTGGTCACTTATGTAGACGAAAACATCCCCTCTTCTCTTATCAGTGACGCCACTAAAATTCATCGTATTTTATTAAATTTATTAGGTAATGCTATTAAATTTACTCAAGTAGGCCAAGTTGAGATTAATGTCCTACTTTTAGGACAAGATGAAACGGATATGGTAGTACAGTTTCGCATTAAAGACACAGGTATTGGTATTTCAACCGAATTGCAGGATAAAGTATTCGATAGGTTTTATCGCGGTACTCCCTCACACAAAGGGACTTACACCGGCCATGGTATTGGCTTACATATCGCAAAGTCATATGCTGATTTATTAGGTGGAAAGATTTCATTTACCAGCAAACAAGGGATAGGCACTACTTTTTGTTTTACCCTAGCATTGAAAATTGATGACAGCCAACTTAAAAGCACGCCATCCAAATCTGATGGATTAAATACAATAAACCCTACTAATTCATTAAAAATATCTACTTCCAATAAAAAAGAGCCCAAATTACTACTAGTAGAAGACAATAAAGTAGCTCTTTTTACTCTTGAAAATCTAATATCGCAAGCAGGATTGAAGTTTATCAGTGTGATGGATGGAGAGTCTGCTCTTCATTTATCACAAAGCGAATCATTTGATTTGATTATTACTGATTTAGGCTTGCCTGATTTATCTGGAATTGAGTTAACCTCTAGAATTCGCACCTTAGAAAAAGAAGAACGAAAAAGACCCATTCCTATTATTGGATTAACCGCTCATTCAGAAGAAAAAATAAAGAAAAGCTGCCTTGAATCTGGAATGGATAAAGTCTTTACTAAACCGATGACGCTCGATATTTTGATGAAAATCAAAGAGATTTATTTTGACCCCACCCAAGCACATGCTGCCTCCGAACATGAAGCAAACTTAGCCCAGCAAACACAAGAATTATCTGAGCTTCGTGAAGAATTATTGAAACTAGAAAAAAGTCCTGTCTTTGATGCGCAATATGCTCTGGTAGGTATAGGTGGTGATATTAATTTACTAAAAGATATTTTAGCGTCCATCATAGAAAAAGAAATTCCTATCGATATATCTGAGCTTGAAAAAGCTTATATGCTCGATGATTGGAGTACCATTGGCAAAGTAATACATCGCATGAAAAGTAGCTTTATCTACTGCGGTGCAACCCAACTAGTTCACCTTTGTCAGTACATTGAGCATTACTCTAAAGAAGTATGCCGTCAGTTACCCGAACTATTATATCAACAGTTGTTCATCGTGATTAACGAAACTAAAAAACAAATAAATGACTGGTTAAGCCTAGAACAATAGCCGTGGATTCTAACTAATAAAATAGATTGGCACTTACAAACATAAGTGCCAATCAGCGATTGCTTATCAATTACTCTTGTTCACAGCTTTTAAATTTAGCTTCCATTTTAGCTTCCATCTTTTTCATGTCATCTTGGAGCTTAGTTTTTTGCTCTGGTTTTAAAACAACATAAATTTGATTTTTAGCCATTACTTTAGCTTTCATCATATCGCCCATCAATTTAACTTTCTTATCTAATAGACCATCCACTGTAGATTGATCCATTGTAGCTGAAAGCGTTTGTTCATTTAGTTGCTTATTTAAATCTTTCATTTGTGCAACATCGGCTTTCATAGTGGATTTCATATTGTCCATAATTGGCTTAATTTTTTCTTTTTGAGTTGCATCAAGCTTCAAAGATTCCAACATCTTCTTCATGCCGCCACCACAACTATCGTGAGCAAAAACTGCAGGGCTGATTGCCAAAGAAAAAACTAATGCTGTTGTACCTAATATTTTTTTATACATGATAATTTCCTTATAGTGTTTTTTATCATCCATAAGAAGTATAGATCTCTATTTAAAATTTGCTTGGAATTTTAAATAATCATTTCGCAGTCAACTGCAATTTATATAATAAACGGTAACTCCCCACGTCATCCCGAACACAGTGAGGGATGACGTGGGACGTGATGCTATTGGCAGGCTTTAACTAATAATTTTATGGGAATGGTTATGAGAACCACTGAAACCAATCCCATAAACCATAGCCCTATAAACCATAACCATTGTTGTAATTTAGGATTTAACTTCCTGCCTACTGTTAAAATTTTATTAATACATATGTTCATGGCCCGTCTTACCTCGGAAAATATAATAGCAATAGCCTGTATAAGCCAGGATGAGGGGTAGTAAGGGTACAACACCGACTAACATTAAAGAAAGGCCGGGGCCTGATGCTGCCGCTTGCCAAATAGTATAATCAAATGGAATGATCCAGGGATAAAAACTAATCCCAAGACCTAAGTAACACATTAAAAAAATCCCCATTGATAAAAGAAAAGGCCGACTTTCAGCACGCTTACCTTGCAAGTCCTTCCAAATAATAAAAAAGAACACCAGGCTAATTAAAGGCAAAATCATTAAAAAGAAAAATGCGTTTGTATTAAACCAAAAGTGTTTTATATCGCTATTAATCACTGGCATCACCAAAGTAATCAACAACACAAAAAAACCAACCGCAACCAAAGAGTAGGTTGCCATTTTGCGTGCCCACTCCTGCGTTTTATCTTCGGTTTTCATAATCAACCAGCTTGAGCCTAATAAGACATAGCCAAAAACCAACGCAATGGCCGTTAAAGCAGAAAATCCGGTTATCCAATCAAAAGGTCCTCCGGAAAAATTTCGTCCATCAACCTTAACACCTTGAATAAATGCACCCAAAATAAAACCTTGAGATAAAGCTGCCACTAAAGAACCAATATGAAATGAAATATCCCATATTCGACGTGATCGCTCGCTTGCCTTAAAGCGAAATTCAAAAGAAACCCCGCGCAAAATCAGCCCTAGAAGCATCAAAATAATAGGGATATAAAATGCAGGTAATAAAATAGCATAAGCAAGAGGAAATGCCGCAAACAACCCGCCACCGCCAAGTACTAGCCAAGTTTCATTGCCATCCCAAAATGGGGCAATTGAATTCATCATTCGATCGCGACATTTATTAGAAGGCGCATAAGGAAATAAAATGCCAACCCCTAAATCAAAACCATCTAATAAAACATAAATCAATATTCCGGTTCCAATCAAAAGAGCCCAAATAAGAGCCAAATCAATTGAAGATGAAAAATCAAACATGACTATCTCCTTGATGAGTTAACCCTTCAATAACGGAAGCTTCTGTGCCGTGTTTATAATATTGTTCCTCATCCTTTATGGCAGGAATTCCTTGACGTATCAGCTTTAAAATATAATAGCTACCTGCGCCAAATACCAGGGTATACATGATTACAAAAGCCAACAACGACCATCCCACCTGGCTTCCTATGATTGCAGGGGATACTGACTCTGTTGTACGAATAAAACCATACACAGTATAAGGCTGACGCCCAACTTCATTAACAAACCAACCCGCTAAAAGGGCAATAAAACCTGATGGCATCATAAGCATCCACCAGCCTTGTAAAAAACGACTCTCAAATAATTTTTTACGGTAATATTGAACTGCACTGGTTAAACTCAGAAAAATCATTAATAAACCTAGACCAACCATGACTCTAAATGACCAAAATACCAAAGCAACAGGGGGTCTATCTTCTTTTTTAAATGATTTTAAACCTCGAACCTCTCCATTGTAATGATGCGTGAGGATAAGGCTTGTCAGAAAGGGTACTTTTATTTCATAGCGGTTTATTTCGTTTTTGGAATCAGGCAAAGCAAAAAGCCTCAAACCCGCGCCTTGCTCAGTATCCCAGATGCCTTCCATTGCAGCTACTTTTGCAGGCTGGTATTTTAAAGTATTTAACCCATGCATATCGCCAATGACAAGTTGTAGAGGGGAGGCTAAAGCGGCCATTAAAGTCGCCATTCCCAGCATGATTTTGGCCTGGGGTAGATACCTTTTACCCCACAAATAAAATGCGCCGATCCCGCCGACCACTAAAGCGGTGGTAAGGTATGCAGCGATTACCATATGAGCTAATCGATAAGGAAGGGATGGATTGAAAATTATTTGTAACCAATCAAGGGGAAACAATCGACCATCTTCGCCAACACTAAATCCTTGTGGTGTTTGCATCCAAGAATTAGCTGAAAGTATCCAAAATGCGGAGATTAATGTACCAATTGCTACGATACAAGTCGATGTGAAGTGCATTCTTGGGCTGACTCGCTCCCAGCCAAAAAGCATAATGCCTAAAAACGATGCCTCCAGGAAAAAGGCCGTAAGCACCTCAAATCCTAATAATGGACCAATCACGTTAGACACTTTGTCAGAAAATACGGACCAGTTGGTACCAAATTGATAGGACATTACGACGCCAGACACAACGCCCATGCCAAAAACCACAGCAAAAATTTTAACTAAAAATCGATAAGTATCCCGATAATTTTTATTACCAGTTGCAAGCCAGCGCCATTCTAAAACAGCTAGAAAACTTGCCAAGCCAATAGTAAATGCCGGGAAAACGATATGAAAACTTATCGTAAATGCAAATTGAATTCGTGCTAACAGAACGGGGTCTAATATAATCATTTTATTATCCTCATCATCAGATGATGGTTGGTATTATTTCATGGTTTTTTAACGCTTTTTAAGCTACCAAAATAAGATAACATAATAATAAGTTCTTTTGAAAAAAATTTAACATAATCTGGCTTTGTTCACCAAAATATGTTTTTCTATGGGGTAAAATGAAGGCCTAATATACAAAAGTAGGCCTGACTCCACCCAACGTGGAATCAGGCCTACTGGATAAAAGAGATAATGATGAATTTGATAAAAAATATATTGTTGATTTTAGTTTTAGTGACCACAACAACATTCAGCCAAGCTGATGTTTTACTTAAAGATTCTCGAGGCCACGATATTTCTTTTTCGTCTTTAAAAGGAAAATGGGTACTTATTAACTATTGGGCCAGCTGGTGTAACACCTGCATTGCAGAAATTCCCGCATTGAATCAGTTTTACCGCAAACACGAAAATGAATCCGTTGCTTTATTTGCAGTAAATTATGATGATCTACCCACTAACCAACAAACCAAATTAATCAAAAAATTTAATATTCAATACCCATCCTTACTCACCGATCCCTCTTTTGCATTAGGCTTAGGTGACATCACAGGTGTTCCAGTAACCTTTGTATTTGATCCTGAAGGAACTCTTGTAAACACTTTGTATGGAGGCCAGGATGTAAGGAATTTAGAGCAGGCTATCGCCATGAAATAAACGCCTTTTTTGCTCTTTAGTAATACGAATCTTAAGCACCCACTCTCCTTCATCATTTATTGATTCATTTAATATGGCGCCTAATTGATACAACTGTGCACGCAATTTTGCTTGACTAGCCTTAAGAACAACCTGTTCTATTAATACCATGCCGTGCAATTGTGTACTTATTGCCTCCTTCAATAAATCTAACCCTTCATTAGCTGCTGCAGAAATCCAAACTTTACACCACTCATCGGTGTAATCAATTTTAGCTTCCCAATCTTCTTTTAAATCAATTTTATTAAAGACCTGGATGACCGGAATATCATTTACTTTTAACTCATCTAGAACTTTTTGTACGGAAAAAACGGTATCTCGCCAATGCGGATCTGAAATATCAATGACATGTAATAATAAATCGGCCTGTTGTGTTTCCTCTAAGGTAGCTCGAAAGGCCTCAACCAAATGATGCGGCAAATCACGAATAAAGCCCACGGTATCGGCCAGAATAACATTGGAAGAACCAGGTAGGCTCAATTGACGCATCGTCGGATCTAAGGTAGCGAATAATTGGTTTGCCACATAAATATTTTCACCCGTCAGCCTATTAAATAATGTGGATTTACCCGCATTAGTGTAACCCACTAAAGAAACGGTAGGCATAGAAGCTTTACGCCTGGCCTGGCGGTTTTGGTCACGACTGCAACGAACTTTTTCTAATCGTTTATTAATGTATTTGATTCGTTCACGCAACAAACGACGGTCAGTTTCTAACTGAGTTTCTCCAGGACCTCGTAATCCAATCCCACCTTTTTGTCGTTCTAAATGAGTCCAGCCGCGGATGAGACGTGTAGATAAATGCTTTAATTGCGCCAGCTCAACCTGTAATTTACCTTCAAACGTTCTTGCACGTTGCGCAAAGATATCCAGAATCAAGCCACTGCGATCAACCACACGACATTCAAACAATCGTTCTAAGTTTCGTTCTTGGGAGGGTGATAATTCGTGATTAATTAAAACAATTTCGGCATCTAACGCTTTAACCAGCTGAGCAATTTCTTCTGCTTTACCCTTGCCAACATAATACTTAGCATCAGGTGTGGCTCGAGTACCTAAAACACAATCCAAGAGCTCGGCATTCGCAGAAAGAGCTAATTCCTCAAACTCTTGAAGCGCTTTTTCGGCATCAACCCCAGGCAGTGCCAATTGCACTAACACCGCTCGCTCACCACCTTGAGGACGTTCAAACACTAGCTCTTTCTCCAAAAACAAGAGCCGTAGCCTTGATTGAAGCATGGCTACGGTATCCTATAAAAAAGCTAGTCTGCCATATTTTCTTCAACTCCACCAGTTCCTTCATGCATAGGCATTTTTATAGCATGTGCGGGTACTACAGTTGATATTGCATGCTTGTATACCATTTGGGTAAGAGAATTTTTGAGCATTACAACGTATTGGTCAAATGAATCAACTACCCCATGTAACTTAATTCCATTCACTAAAAAAATGGAAACAGGCACCTTTTCTTTACGCAGCTCATTTAAAAATGAGTCTTGTAATAAGTGATGTTTAGACATTGCCTACCCCCTTGTTGTTATTGTAATTTTAAAAGGCAAAACGTGTATCTATTAGCTTATTCGGCTTATCTAAAGAAAACTTTAGATTATTTTTAGTGAATCCGTTATTATTATTGTGCAAATTTGGCTCTTGTGTTCCCACTACATGTAGCATTTAAAATTGGCGAATGGATTAATGGTTTTTTTAAACTTAAGGAAGATTACATGCCCTATACCAAAGAAGAGATACTAACTGACCACCCGCGTCATTTATTAGATGCTGATTATTTTGCCGAGCATCGGACTGTTTTTAATAGTTGCTCCGAAGAGGAACAAAAAAAACTTGCTAATGAAATGATTACAAACTGCCCTCCTAGCGAACTGAGAAACTTTAATATTATTATTCAGGCAGCAATAGCACCTGAGGGTACTTTTTATCCTATCATAGCCACGGCGCATAAAGTTAAATCAATTATTCTTGCCTCTCTAGATGAGAGAAACCGACGCCCCTATGATTTTTTATTAGCTGAGTTTGATCTGAATGCATTTAAGGAGTTCAATTCACTTGCACTAGATACATTAAGTGGTAACGAAAAAAGAATCGCTGAACGATTAGTTCTTTGTGCCCCGAAAAATTCTCATTTTAAACTGATACAAAATGCTCATTATGCTTTCCCAGAAAGCACCTTGACGAAAGAGATAAATAAAGCCTTTATTTCACAGTACGAAAAAGAAACTCCCGAAGGTCAAGTATCAGTAGCTCAATCAGCAGATACTTTATTTAGCACGCCACCAAAACAACCGCCACAATCCCCTGAAGAATCAGCCCATCAATTTAATATTATTTGACGATGAATTGATAATACGATCTGAGCATAACCTCACAACCAGCAAAACTAGCTGTGAGGTTATGCTTTTTCCCAATTAAGAGGGCTTTTACTTATCAACGTAGGTTGGAACAAGATTTTATCAACATTAGAAGCCCTTCTGAAACAACACAAGACATGCGTTACTCTTTAACACCATGTAATAAAGCGAGACATAGCCACCTCGTCTTTGAGAGATCTCTTGCATGCCACTGATCATTTCACGGAATGACAATCAACTCCAATAAGATATACTTCAATTTCAAAAGGGATGACATGGATATGTCTGACAGGATGTCACCATAGAAAGGACCGGCGCACGGATGTGCTTCGCTGCATGGAGGCAGCACTTATTCATCAGACTCAGATTTTAATAAATACACCCAATTCTTGTAACCGTTTTGCCATTACCAATTGAATGTTATCACGCGCATTGGCAGAAAAATATTGATATACGTGAAGAAAATCTTCTGCGCTTATAGTAAGGTATTTACAAGCGGTGAGTGTGCTGACACGTGCGGTTCTTGGGATTCGTCTTAAAACAGCAATTTCCCCAACCACATCACCAGGCCCTAAAACATTCACCTTTTTCCAACCCATGGATAAGGTTTTTACAGAAACCAGCATCTGGCCTTTCATAATAATATAAAGCTTATCTCCAACCTCGCCTTGCTCAATAATAATTTCTTCAGCGCCACATTGTGTCACCACACTTTTTTCTGCAAGCATTTTTTGCTCAACAAGACCTATCCCAGAAAAAACAGGAGCGTGAGAAATAGCACTTAATACATCTTGTGGCACATCGGCAAATGCGTCCATTCAATACCTTATTTAGTGCAATAAAAAACATATTAAGTTAATCTTAGTACAGTTTATAATGTATAGGAAGGAAATAAAGGAAGATTATCTATTTTTGAAGAGATAAAGAACTTACATAGCCTGGATGAGTGGAGTGTCGCGCAATCCGGGATCAGTAGCCCGAATTCCCAGTTTGCGCAACGCACCATCCAAGCTAGCATTTAAATATCAATGTTTTCTGCATCTAAGGCATTAAACTCAATAAACTCACGTCTTGGCTCTACATTATCACCCATCAGTGTTGTAAAAATTTCATCTGCAGAAACAGCATCTTCAATAGTTACCTGTAGCATTCGACGAACAGCTGGATCCATGGTGGTTTCCCATAGTTGTGCAGGATTCATTTCTCCCAACCCCTTATAGCGCTGGATAGTTTGGCCTTTTTTTGCCTCATCCATGAGCCATGCCAATGCTTGCTCAAAGTTTTCAATAGGCAGCTCTTTCTCACCCCGCTTAACAAACGCATCCTCTTCAACTAAATTGGCCAATTTAGATCCCAAGGTAACCATTTCTTTATAGTCCTTAGAATAGAAAAACTCAGCCATCATTGGAATGTAATTGTCCATTCCATGTTGTGTCACGATAATGCGTGGGATAAATAAATTAGTGTCTTCTAATGCGTGAGTTTCTACTTGGTATTGTTCTGTCTTGCTGTCTATTTGTTCTAAACCCAAACGAAGTTGTTTACACCAGTCACTAATTTTCTGTTCGCTATTAAAATCTTCATTTTGCAATAATGGCAAATAAGCAACACGCTTGAGAATATCCATGGGATATCTTCTCTTATAGCGTTTAATTATTTTTTCAACCCGTCTAAATTGCTGCACTAATTCACCTAATGCAACAGCGGTAATAGGAGGAGCCTCTTTCGCCGGATAAAGTGCAGCCCCATCCAGAGCACTTTGTGTCAAATAATCATACAGAGCATCATCATCTTTTACATATTGCTCTTGTTTGCCGCGCTTTACTTTGTACAATGGTGGTTGTGCAATATAAATATAACCACGCTCTAGCAATTCTCGTGTTTGTCGATAAAAGAAGGTTAGTAATAACGTTCGGATATGCGATCCGTCAACGTCCGCATCCGTCATAATAATAATGCGATGATATCGGACTTTATCTGGATTATATTCGTCAGGTCCAATGCCACAGCCTAACGCTGTAATTAGGGTAGCAACTTCTTGTGAGGCTAACATTTTATCAAAACGCGCCTTTTCAACGTTAAGAATTTTACCCTTAAGTGGCAAGATAGCTTGAGACTTTCTGTCTCGACCTTGTTTTGCTGAGCCTCCCGCAGAATCTCCCTCTACTAGATATAGTTCAGACAGAGCAGGGTCTTTTTCTTGGCAATCCGCAAGCTTGCCTGGCAACCCGGCAATATCCAATGCGCCTTTGCGCCGAGTCATTTCCCGAGCGCGGCGAGCTGCTTCACGAGCTCTAGCGGCATCAACAATTTTATTAACAATTGCTTTTGCAATAGCGGGGTTTTCCAAAAGATAATCATTGAATTTTTCAGAAAGACTAGATTCAACGACTGCTTTTACTTCCGAAGAAACCAATTTATCTTTGGTTTGTGATGAAAATTTAGGATCTGGTACTTTAACTGATAGTACTGCTGTTAAACCTTCACGTGCATCATCCCCTGTAGGTGATACTTTAGCCTTTTTAGCATATCCTTCCGCTTCAATGTAGTTATTTAGAGTTCGCGTTAACCCGGCTCTGAAACCTGCCATGTGAGTTCCACCATCACGCTGAGGAATATTATTAGTAAAACAATAAAGCGTTTCTTGATAAGTATCATTCCATTGCATGGATAACTCAACAACAATATTGTCTTTTTCAACGATCATGGAAAAAACGGTAGGGGTAATAACGGTTTTATTTTTATTTAAATGCTCTACAAATGCCTTAATACCGCCTTCGTAATGGTAGGTATCTTGTCGTTGTGAACGCTCATCAAATAAATGAATGCAAACACCAGAATTTAAATATGATAATTCGCGCAAACGCTTGGCCAGAATATCATAATGAAATTCGATGTTAGTAAATGTTGCCGCACTGGGTTTAAACCAAATTTGCGTTCCGGTAGAGTTTGCATCGCCTGTTATAGCGATCGGAGCATCAGGCACGCCATCTCGATAGTGCTGTTCGTATATTTTTCCATGACGACGAACCACTAAATGCAGCTCCTCAGACAACGCATTGACTACAGAAACACCAACTCCATGCAAACCACCTGATACCTTATAGGAGTTGTCGTCAAATTTACCTCCGGCATGCAAGATGGTAAGAATGACCTCAGCAGCAGAGCGGCCTTCTTCTTTATGGATATCAACAGGAATTCCACGGCCATCATCTTTAACTGTAATCGATTCATCGGTATGTATGGTGATAAAAATCTCTTTACAATGGCCTGCCAAGGCTTCGTCAATTGAGTTATCTACCACTTCAAAAATCATATGATGAAGGCCTGTGCCATCATCAGTATCACCAATATACATCCCTGGTCTTTTTCTTACGGCATCTAAGCCCTTTAGGACTTTAATATTATTCGAATCATAACTGGCATCAACGCTCATTAGAAGGTCCTCTTAAACTCGATTACTGCATTTTAAAATTGACCCTATCATAGCATATTTTACATAGGGTTTACATGTTCAATTGGAGAAGAATAGGGGGTTAATATGTTTCACGTGAAACATATTAGAGAGCACCTATAACAGCTTCAACACAAATGAAAAAAAATAATAGAAACTGGTTGCTTGCACTGATGACGCTTACTTAATGAGTTTTAGTAATCGTCTATACCCTTGTAGCCTGGATGCAGCGCAGCGCAATCCGGGATCAGTGGCACCGAATTCCCGGATTACGCTGCGCTGCATCCAGGCTACAAGAGCGTAAAGCCCTTAAGTAAGCATCGTTAGTTACAGGCAACCAGGCTAAGTAATTCTTTTAATACGATTTAGATTAGTTACTGAGTTGACCATTAATGATTTGATGCGTTGTATAATCCGGGGCTGAACAATACGCACTCAAATTATCAGGATTTGCATTAGTTGTAATAACATATTGTCCTTTCATCCCGGATAAATAAATTAATAATTTCTTTTGGTGCAACTCATCAAGCTCTGCGGGTAAATCATCAATAAGATACAAGCAATCTTGACTCAAGAGATTAGACTGAGATAATTTTAAAGCCATTAAAATTATTTTTTGCTGTCCACGAGATAAAAACTGCTTGGCTTTATTGGAATTGCTTTCAATAATAATATCTGCCTGATGCGCTCCGTATTGCGTGTATAATTTATGATTATCACTTTCAAAACTATCAATAAGTACTTGCTCTAAATTTTTCCCGCTATTTTTTTTATCCCAGCCTTTATAATAACTAATGGTACAGTCAAGATCGCTTAACTGTGACAATACTTTTAAAAACTCTTTCTCCCATTGCATGAAATAATTAGTTCTTAGCAGATGTAATTGTTCTGCCAATTCACTAAGCTGTTTATCCCAAGGGACAAAGTGTGCATAAGGAGCATGTTTTTTTAATAAGGCATTGCGTTGTTTTAGTATTTTTCTATATTCTTTTAATAAAAGAAGATAATTAGGTTTCACGTGAAACAATCCCCAATCTAAAACACTTCTCCGTACAGCAGCACCAGCGTCAATGATTTGAAAAATATCTGAGTAAAAAATTTGGCAAGGTAGTGCATAAGCTAATTGACTTGTAGTGGAACAAAACTGATTATTAAGCTTGATTTGCGTCGCGTTAAAAGCGGATTTTTGTATACTTATTGTTTCTTGCTCAGCACCACGTGCAAAAACAGTAAAGGAGGATTGTTCATGATTAATAATCGGAGAAATTTCGCGAGAACGAAAAGAATGGCCACAGCTAAGCAGATAGAGGGCTTCAAGAACGGAAGTTTTTCCACTTCCGTTAGCCCCAAAAATAAAATTAAACTTAGTATTGAGTATCAAGTGCGCTGATAAAACATTACGCAAATTATGAATTTTTAATTGGGTAAGAATCATATCTTCATAGGCATAATTATATACTGGTACTGATCATTTTCTAATGACTCAATTAGAATACTGCTGTCTGTGTTAGATAAGGATAAGCGAATTTGTCCTTCTCCAAAATGAGAGAGCACATCGAGCAAATAAGTGGCATTAAGTCCGATTTTTAGCTCGTCGCCCACCGTGTCAACCACTAGGGACTCCATCGCTTCTTCTTGCTCATTATTGTTAGCAATTAATGTCAACAAACCAGGCTGCATGTGCAGCATAACCGCTTTAGACTTCTCATGGGCTAAGATAACAGTGCGAGATAATGAACGTTTGAACGTGGCACAATCAACAGTAATTTGTTTATCTTGATTACGAGGAATTGCTTTTCCATAAGGGGGAAAGCGAGCCTCAATTAATTTTGATAAAAAAACAAATTGACTACTGACCAGTTTAAAATGTGACTTTCCTGCCGCTAACAAAACTTCCTCATCATCAATGCAATTAAGAAGTCGCATTAACTCTTGAACACCTTTTTTAGGTAAAAGTAATTTTTTATCACTGACATGGGTGCATTGATAACGACTAATGGCCATTCGATGTCCATCAGTAGCTACTGCGGAAATAAGGTTTGGCTCAAAATCAAGGTATAAACCATTAAGAAATACACGTACATCTTGCTGAGACATTGAAAAATGAGTCGACTGCAATAATTGGAGCAAAACTAGACGAGGAATATTTAATTCAACCTCATTGCACTCATCTTCACTCAAAGGATAATCATTTGCTGGCAAGGTGGTAAGCTTAAATGAACTACGCCCTTGCTTAATCGTCAGAACGCCATTATCGACCTTAAAAGCAGGACAAGCCTCATCATCCAAAGAACGAATAATATCAATAAATTTTTTCGCAGGGACTGTAATAGCGCCTGTAGTCTGCTTTGACTCGCAGGCAACCTGAGCGGAAATTTCTATTTCTAAATCAGTTGCCGTGATGCATAACAACCCATCGGATACCTTAAATAAAAAATTAGATAAAATGGCTAAAGATTGTTTTTTATCAACAGCTCCAGCAACAGTAAGAAGAGGAGTTAGTAAATTTTCCTTTTTTATAGTGAATTCAAACACAATAGACTCCCTATTAAGAAGATAAAATCCGCATCAAATTTTTATGATCTTCAGCAAAATCACTCTCATCCTGGACCAACTCCTTAACCTTCCTACATGCGTGAATAACCGTAGTATGATCGCGGCCACCAAAATGATCCCCAATTTCAGGCAAACTATGGTTCGTTAATTCCTTACTCAAGGCCATGGCCATTTGCCTTGGTCTTGCAATGGAGCGACTGCGGCGCTTGGATAATAAATCCGCCACTTTAACCTTATAATATTCAGCAACAGTTTTCTGAATATTTTCTATAGTGACTAATTTGTCTTGCAATGCCAAAAGATCTCGCAAGGCTTCGTGAACAAATTCAACGGTAATCGGCCTACCTGTAAAATGAGCATTCGCAATAACACGTCGCAAAGCGCCTTCGAGTTCTCTAACATTTGAGCGAATACGTTTGGCAATAAAAAAAGCCACTTCATAAGGTAATTCGATGTTAGATTGCTCAGCTTTACTAATTAAAATAGCTACGCGAGTCTCTAACTCCGGAGGCTCTACAGCAACAGTAAGCCCCCAACCAAAACGAGATTTCAATCGCTCTTCCATGCCTTCAATTTCTTTAGGATAACGATCACTGGTTAAAATAATTTGTTGTTGACCTTCAAGTAATGCATTAAACGTATGAAAAAACTCTTCCTGAGAGCGGTCTTTACCAGCAAAAAATTGAATATCATCAATTAATAAGGCATTAAGAGAACGATAAAAACGTTTAAATTCATTAATTGAATTAGTTTGTAGCGCTTTAACCATATCTGCCACAAAACGCTCCGAATGCAAATATAATATTTTTGCATCAGGATTATTTCTAAGAATCTCATTACCAATGGCGTGCATTAAATGGGTTTTACCTAAACCAACACCACCATAGATAAACAAGGGGTTATAAGCATCTCCAGGACGCTCCGCCACCTGCATAGAGGCTGCACGAGCCAATTGGTTCGAGTTACCTTCCACAAAGCTTTCAAATAAAAACTTTTTATTTAAATGGCTACTTTTGTAATCCACTGCCTTTTTAGGAGCCGATTTTCCTATCATAACCTCTGTTGTTGTATGAGTAGTAGTCATTGCCCCACTCACATCAGCAGAAGAAGAGGCGCTTGACTCAGAAGCCTTACTGCCAATTTCAATAGAAATTGACTTAATATCTTCCCCACTAAATTGTTTAATTAACTCTTCAATGCGTGAGAAAAAATGCTTTTTCACCCAATCAACAACAAAACGATTCGGCGCAAACAATACAAAGCGCTGCTCTTCTATGTGAGCCTGTAAAGGACGTAACCACGTATTAAATTGTTGTGCAGAATATTCATCTTGCAATAAACCCAAACATTTTTGCCAAACAGCTGCTGACACAGCATAACTCCTATCAAAGAAGGATGGTAAAAAGAGAATTAAACCCAAAAAATTACCACACCATAAGCTGAGTTTAAAACTCATTACACAGGTAACTCATACAACGAGAAAGTTGCTTACATTAGGTTAGATCTAATTATCCACGAATATAAATAGTGCCACTGAATGTACCGAAACAGCAAGACAAATAAGCATGAACTTCACGGTTAAAAAGTTGAAATTCACTAAGATACTAAAAAGGAATTATACCCAGGCTTTAAGGCAAAGGCAAAGTTATCCACAAATAAAAATGAATAAATCAGATAATTCTTGCTTGAGGCGATCTAGATGCCGCTAATGGCACACTGCCTAAGGATATTATCCATTATCCCTCCATGGGGAAAAATCAAAAGTAGCCTGGATGCAGCGAAGCGAAATCCGGGAAGACCATGCAAAGCATGGCACCTTAATTATAGCAATTGAGCAGCTTCGCGGGAACTCCCGGATTACGCTTCGCTGCATCCAGGCTACTTTTGATACTAAATGCTAGACTTAATGACAGCGCACCAATGCATCCTTATGCCACATAAGTAATGTTAAATAAAATACCATTGGAGTAAAGGTGATTCAGCCAAAGACCACTGTTTAGTGTTTGTCCCTCAGCTCGGCCAAGACTACTCTTGCCCCAGTCGGCTTCAAATTCGTAACCCACCCCAATCTGCCAATCCTCATTTAGTACTTTTTGTACACCAACACCTAGAGAATAGGCCCATGCCAGTTCAGTGTGAGATCCAAAATTGGGATTAGGAAGGGCTTCAAAAATTGTGGGTGTATCACCGAAAGAATGAGCGCTGTTAAACCCAACACCCAAACTTCCACTTATCCACGGATCAAGCCAATAACCCATATCTGCTAGGAGCTTACTTTTTACCGTAAGCTGAGTGTGTTGTATTTTGTAGCTGTAAGTATAATTATCAAACTGAGGATCTGCATCATCCCAAATCACGCCCGAAAGATTAGCACTACTAGTTACAGCAAGTGCTAACCCAATCTGACCGTAAAAAGTTTGCGAGAGTCTATCTTGCAGACCAACAAACAACTCGCCATTGAATAAAGTACTTGAAGTTTGATTCGCCACATAGGTTTTTTCAATTTCTGGTGCCAAATAAAAGGTTTGTGTGACACCATTGCTTTGCCAGGCAGGCCCCATGCTCAACGTGCCTACCCAAGCCCAATCAGGTTGCCCCATTGAGCCCGCAAACGCATTACCAGTTAAAAAACTTGTTAACAACATCAGCACCACAGAATTCTTGTTCATTAAGGCTCCTTGCTTACTAAAAACAGGCTAACGCACTAAAATACACGACATTTTTCAAAACTGCCATTCCTTATCCTAAAGCGAATTCTCTCTAATTAAATCGACCATCAAGGAAAAGGATTTAAACTCAGAGAACAAATAACATATCTTGGCACGACCTTAAGATTATAATACACCGTGCTCTTGCCACCCGTGATGTAGGTCTGATCAAATGCGTTGATATCGCCAAACCCTGTCATCTCGGTAGAACTCCAGAAGATGTTGGTTGATGGTTCCGAAAGTCCGCCAAAACCAAGCTGAACCAAGTTGGTATCAATATTGTTAATAGTAGGACATCCAGCATATGATGATTCGCTCATTTCACAAATCGCAGGTAAATACCACGAACCTAGCGGATCAGTGCTATAGCAGAAATATGCTGCATAGTTGCCGACTCCTAGCGCAGTAACAATATTAGTTGTATTAGTTTTGCCGTCCGTATTACTTGTAGCCCCAGCTGGTGGAGCCAAAGACCCCCACGGCAATGCCCCTGGTGTTAACGAGTTAAACGTACCAATGACGTTTACTGATATGGGTGTTACATTCCAAATTAAATAATTACTAGCAGTAGCAGTAAATGCAAGTGCTGTTGTTGGTGGCGAGGTAATGTTATCCCCCGTAATCGTAATATTTCCTTGGGCTACATATGGTTGGGTTGAAGAAAATACTAATCCACACGAATCACCCGGTGCTATTTCATCACAATCTGCGACATTTTGTGTTACATTAGTAGTCCAACCACTAGGCAATACGGCATGAACTTTTAGCGCAGCAAAGGTTGTTCCGATATTGGTTACAGTGAGCGTGTTAGTACCATTATTAACAGGAATAGTTCCCGTAGCACTTACCCGTAGGGTTGTGTTCTGAGTAACGCAAGTCACTGCGACATTGGTTACATTTCCACCTGTTATGGTGCCAGTGCCGTTCACTACTGTACACGTTTGAGCTATAGGTTGGGTTTTCACCGTAACCGCGTAAGGGCTACCATCTGCAATCTCAGTTGGGAAGGCAAAAGCACCGTTCGCGCTAAACAAAGTAGCATCCGTGCCATTGTTTAACAAAGTCACTGTTTCTCCTTGAGCAAGACCCGTAATGTTACCTCCAACCTTGTAAGTATCCGCAGAGCAAGTTACTACGACATCATCCACATCAGCACCACTCATGATGCCAGTACCATTAGCTACTGAACAAGTTTGATCTACAGGTTGGGTTGCTACTGTCACTGAGTAAGGACTACCATCTGCAATCGGAATTGAAAAGATAAAACCATCGTTCGTGCTTCTCGCGGTGGGGTTCGTGTCATTGTTTAACAAGACCACTGTTCCTGTAAGACCCGAAATAGTACCTCCTACATAGTAAGCATTCGTAGAGCAGGTCACTACGACATTGGTCACATCAGCACCATTTACGGTGCCTGTGCCATTGAATACGGTACAGGTTTGGTCTGGCGGTTGGGTTCCTACCGTCACTGAATAGGTGCTACCATTCGCAATGGGAGTTGAAAAAGTAAACGAGCCATCCCTGCTAATCAGAGTTGAGTTCGTATTATTGTTTAACAGGGTCACCGTTTCTGTAAGACCCGTAACGGTACCTCCTACTGTAAAGCTTGAAATTTTAGTAATATTTAAACTATTTGCCTGGCTTGGTTGATAACATTGCAAAGGATTGCCTCCTTGGCATACTATGGGCCCTCCAACCACATTTCCTGATAAGGAACCTCCATTCACTGATAAGCCTAAGGTGCATGATTGCTGATAAGCCAAAACAAAGGGACTAGAGCAATAGCCTGCTGTTGTCTCTTGAGTAATACCTGGTATCAGTCGCATCGACAAGGTATGTGATTTTTTCGATTGATTGGTAACTCGGTACTTGATGTTTGCCGTACCAGTTGCTGTAACACTGATTGTGGTTGCAGTAAGCGGCTCAAACGTCCAAAGGGGTATTCCGGCATAAGTCTGGGTCATGGTCAGTAAAGCCCATGCGCCAAAAAGTATTTTGTTAACTAAATTCCATTTTTTCATATTGATATCCCTTAAATACATTCCAAGATTATATATAAAAACGCGTGAGTTGGAAGTACTGGACTTTAGCCATTTTAATAAAATGGCTAATAATTCGTCTTTGCGCAGGACAAAAAAACTCACTTTGGATCAAGTTAACTATGTATAAGTAGGGTTAAATAGTGCGTATAAGATGGAGATAAATCAGTGGGTAAGTAATGATTCCTGCGGGTTTTAAATACTTTCGGTAACGCAGGCGGTAACGGAAACGTTTACGTGAATGAGCGCTTACGCGCAATTTTTAGATTAAATGCTTTTGTGTTGCTATTCATAATAAAATGGCTCTGATTTCATTTGGAAATATAAAATAAACTTTTTTCGTAGCTAATCTGTTTGCAACTAACACGTTTACCAAATTTAATAAATCGCGCGTAGCGCTCATTCACGTAAACGTTTCCGTTACCGCCTGCGTTACCGAAAGTATTTTTCACCTAAAGAAAAAAAGAATTACTTAACAAAGAACAAATACAACTCACTCTGGATCAAGTTAACTATGTATAACTAGTGTTAAATACTGCGTATAAGATGAAGATAAATCAGTGGGTAACTTTAATCGTAAAAGAATGTACAGATTAGTCACAGTCAATAACTAACTTTACAAACAGCGTTTAACAAGAGTTAACTTGTTGAATGTAAAAGCAAAATATGGGTTACTAACAGATATAGCCCTTACTAATAATAACAATAAGTTATTTAAAAGATTAACTTATATTAATAATTAGCAAACGTGGGTAAGCAATGATTCCTGCTAGTGAAAAATACTTTCGGTAACGCAGGCGGTAACGGAAACGTTCACGTGAATGAGCGCTTTCGCGCGGTTTATTAAATTTGGTAACCTTGTTGGTTACAACCAGATTAGCTATGAAAAAAGTTTATTTTATATTTCCAAACGAAATCCAAGCTATTTTATTATAAATAGCAACACAAAAAATTTAATCTAAAAGTTGCGCGTAGCGCTCATTCACGTGAACGTTTCCGTTACCGCCTGCGTTACCGAAAGTATTTAGAACCTAAAGAAAAGAATAACTGATGAACAAAGAACAAATATAACTCACTTTGGATCAAGTTAACTATGTATAACTAGGGTTAAATAGTGCGTATAAGATGAAGATAAATCAGTGGGTAACTTTAATCGTAAAACAGTCAACAGATTAGACACAGTCTATAATGAGCTTTACAAACAGCGTTTAACACGACTTAACCAATTGAATTTAAAAGTAAAAATAGAGTTATAAACAGGTATTGTTCTTACTAATAATAACAATAAGTTTTTTAAAAGATTAACTTATATTAATAATTACAGTGCGACAAGATAATCGTTTTTTCATGAATACTGTTCAATTTTTTACTCAAAATGCAAAATAACCAAAAAATAATCAACTATCTAAATTGACAGTAGAAAAAAAGTTCTCTATCATTGCCAACCTCATAATTTTATTTACAGGTTCATCATGAAACGCACCTTTCAACCCAGTAACTTAAAACGTAAACGCGATCATGGTTTTCGTGAACGTATGGCAACTCGTGCAGGAAGATTAGTGATTAAACGTCGTCGTGCTAAAGGCCGTAAGCGTTTGTCCGCCTAGTGTTTGCTTTTAAAAAAGCACAGCGATTATTAATTAAAAAAGATTATGATCATGTGTTTGATCAGGCAAAAAAAATTGTAACATCCGAATTTATTGTTCTTTTTCGAGAGAATAATTTAGGTTATGCTCGACTAGGGTTGGCGCTATCAAAAAAAATGATAGCAAAAGCCCATGATCGTAATCGTATTAAGCGGCTATTGAGAGAAAGCTTTCGGCAAAAGGAATTACCTGCCGTTGATATGATTTTTTTAGCTAGACATGGTGTAGCAAAACAAGCAAACTCGAATATTAATACCAGATTGGGTAAAACATGGGAAAAATTAACTTCATGCTTCGGCAAGTAATTTGTTTTCCTATCAAAATATATCAATATTTGATCAGTCCCTTGCTTAATCCATCCTGTCGCTATTATCCTAGTTGTTCGCAATACGCTGAAAGTGCCATCAAACAACGTGGCATAACCAAAGGTTTATGGATGGCTTTAAAAAGAGTATTGCGCTGCCACCCTTGGGCACGTGGTGGTTATGATCCTGTACTCCCTAACGATGAGAAAGTTTAATGGATATACGACGTATTATTTCATATATGGCGCTCGCGCTAGTTAGTTTATCTCTTTGGAATGCTTGGCAAATAGATTATCCTCCTAAGCGTGCTACGGCAGAAAGTTCCATTACCCAAAAAAATTCTGCAGAACCCTTATTGCCACAGGTTAATGACGCAAGTTCTTCAAGTACAACTCCCATAACGCCTTCAGGGATGCAATCAGAAACTCAACCAGCTTCATTAGTTCAAGTTAAAACAGATGTGTTGGATGTAACAATTGATTTGCAACATGGGGATGTTGTATCAGGACAGTTATTGGATTATCCCTTAAGTGTTGATGAGAAAAATAAGCCTTTCATGTTGCTACAAAATCAAGGTGGCGAACGTTATGTGGCAAATAGCAGCCTATTTGTTGCGGCAGGGCAATCCGTTAAACCCTTAAATTTTGGTTTTACCACAGAGCAGTCTGCTTACGTATTACAGCCAAATGAAAACGAACTTGTTGTTACTCTGAATGGTAAATCAGAAGATGGTGTAGCGGTAAAAAAAGAATTCGTCTTTACGAAAGGCAGTTATCTGATTGATGTCAATTACAAGATTGTCAATCAAGGGGATAGTGAATGGAAAGGGTACATGAATACCCAACTATTACGTACTACGCCTCCAGAAGATAAATCAAGCATGTTCCATGTAGGATCTTACACGGGTGCGTCCTATTCAGAGCCAGGAAAACATCGCTATCAGAAAGTAGCTTTTAGCGATATGAGTAAAAAAAATCTGGAGATACACAGCAAAGGTGGCTGGATTGCTATGCAACAGCATTACTTTTTAAGCGCCTGGATTCCTGATGCAAGTGCAAACAATCAATTTTATACTCGCTCAGCGAATGGCGATTATACGATTGGCGCGGTAAGTCAGCCGGTTTCTCTTCAGCCACAAGAACAAAAAACAGTGGGTTCTAAATTATACATAGGACCGGAAATTACTGATACGTTAAAAAGTATCGCTCCTTCTCTGGATTTAACTGTGGATTATGGCATTCTTTGGTTTGTCTCTTCCTTACTATTCTCGTTAATGAAGGCCATCTATAACGTGGTTGGCAATTGGGGTTGGTCCATTGTCTTAGTGACGGTATTAATCAAATTAGCTTTTTACAGATTATCAGCCACTAGCTATAAATCAATGGCGGGTATGCGTAAATTGCAGCCTAAATTACAAGCCCTACGTGAGCGCTATGGTGATGATAAAGCTAAAATTAGCCAAGCTACTATGGAGCTTTATAAGCAAGAAAAAGTAAATCCATTAGGTGGTTGCTTACCTATTGTTATTCAGATTCCGGTATTTATTGCTTTATATTGGGTATTACTTGAAAGTGTTCAGTTACGCCAAGCGCCATTTATTTTCTGGATTAAAGATTTAGCAGCTGCAGATCCTTATCATGTGTTACCGCTTATCATGGGTGCCACGATGTTGATTCAGCAAAAATTAAATCCAGCGCCGCCTGATCCAATGCAAGCTAAGGTAATGATGTTCTTACCAATATTGTTTACCGGTTTATTTTGGAATTTCCCGGCAGGTTTAGTGCTCTATTGGATTGTGAATAATACCTTATCCATACTTCAGCAATGGTATATTACGCGTAAGTATTCTGATGAAAAGCCCGCTAAGAAATCTGTTGCTACAGCAAAATAAATGGTTACCGATACGATAGTAGCCATAGCTACCCCACCAGGACGTGGTGGGGTAGGCATCTTAAGACTCTCTGGTCCTAAAGCATATTCTATTGCTTTAGTGATAAATGGTAATAAAGTTTTAAAACCTCGATTAGCTACCTTTTGTTCTTTTTACTCTGACTCAATCCCTACGTCCCGAGGCTTGCCCGTGGGATCCAGTGATCTAGCTAGCCCCATGGATCCCGCGGACAGGCCTCGGGACGTAGGAAATGGTCAAGCAGTAACAATTGATCAAGGCTTAATGATCTATTTTAAGGCTCCCCATTCTTTTACTGGTGAAGATATAGTTGAAATTCAAGCGCATGGTTCTCCCATAGTTTTGGATATGTTGACTAAAGCCTGTGTGCAAATAGGAGCACGTTTGGCTCGACCTGGTGAGTTTTCTGAGCGTGCCTTTTTAAATGATAAAATTGACCTAACTCAAGCAGAAGCGATTGCGGATTTAATTCAAGCCAGCTCACAAACCGCGGCGCGCATGGCATTTAAGTCCTTGCAAGGCGAATTTTCGCAAAAAATAAATCAATTAAATGAACAACTGATTTATTTGCGTTTATATGTTGAAGCCGCGATTGATTTTCCTGAAGAAGAAATTGATTTTCTTAACGATGGAAAAGTGTCTAATTTATTAAATGCCATTTTAGTTGATCTTAATGCCATTCGATCTCAAGCAAATCAAGGTGTTCTTTTGCGCGAAGGGCTATCTTTAGTGATTGCCGGCCGTCCCAATGCGGGAAAATCTACTTTAATCAATAGCCTTGCTGGTCGTGACATTGCCATTGTGACTGAAATTGCAGGAACAACCCGCGATGTCATGCGGGAACATATTTTATTAGATGACATTCCCCTACATATCATTGACACAGCAGGCCTGCGAGAGTCAGATGATATTGTTGAAAAGGAAGGCATTAAGCGTGCCTGGCAGGAATTAAAACAAGCCGATTGTGTTTTATTGCTGGTCGATATCAATGATCCAGAAGAGCATCATGTGCTCACTGAAGAAATCAGGGCTGCATTACCAGAAGAAGTTCCTATTATCACAGTATTTAATAAAATTGATATCACTCACTACCCTGCAAAAGTCCAAGATCATACCGTCTATCTCTCCGCTAAATCAGGCGAGGGAATTGAAGGTTTAAAACAAGTAATTAAACAAGTGGTCGGCTACCAACCCAATGAAGGTCAATTTCTTGCTAGAAGACGTCATCTACAGGCTTTAGATGAAGCAAAAGATTTATTATCGACAGGCCAGCATCAATTATCAACTCATCGTGCTGGAGAATTATTAGCAGAAGATCTACGTTTAGCCCATCACACTTTATGTGAAATTACAGGCGAATTCAGCTCTGACGATTTATTGGGAAGAATTTTTTCTAGTTTTTGTATAGGTAAATAATTTACATAATAGATTTGAATTCTCTTTTTAAATATCATTTTGATCAAAATAAAAACAACAAAAGCTTGTCAAAATAAAACCCAAATGATAACGTTACCTAATTCAATTAATTGCCTTTTACGTGAGCTGTACTATGAGTCCTTATTCTGCTTTTCACAGCGATAAAAATCAGTTTTTTTCACAAATTAGAAATCACGACGATAAAATTAGGGCAACTGATGCAATTGTAGGTACTAAAAAATATTCTTTTTTATTAAATAATCAAATGGAACTCGAAGCTGAGTTCGTACAGATACTCGCTGTTTTAAAGAGTAGAAAAGATGAAAATAGCGATGCCTTCTGGGCCTATTGCTACTATTGTGCTTCCCTTTTAGAAAATTTTTATAAAGCCTATTCTCCTGCTCCAAAAAATAATGAGGGCACTTATATCCCCATAGGTAAAGAGGCATATTATAAGCAACTCAAAGAAAAAATTAAAACACGTGTGTTTTCCACAGAAGAACCTGAAATAGATTTTGTTGATTCAATGATACAAAGTTTTATTGAGAGTTTTCAAAACATCATGAAAGCTCCTTGGCATCTTTCAAAACTACGAGAGTACGTAGCTTTTATTAACCTAAGCCGTCTTTATTGGGTTTTTTGCCGACTAACGTTAACCTCAGGTTTTGCTTTTGCAAAAAGTATTCACTTACTTGATAAAATAAACGTGGCTTTGGGAACACAGATTAATGCGGATAAAATAATAGCGACCTTGCAAGCGCCAAATGGGGTTCTTAATTATTTTAGCGTAGGCTTATTTCTGGCACGTTTTATGATTGATGCGGGTTTATTAATTCGACATACCTTCTTCCCTAGTGAAGAGGAAAAAAAATCAACTACTTTCGAGCGCTTTAAACACGAATTGTATAAAAGGCAATTTAATTTTGCTAACGATTTGGTGTGGGCCACAGTGAATTTCTTAACTAATTTTAATCAAATTTCACGAATTCCTTCGCCAGTAACAGGTATTATTACAGCGGTATTCCTGGGGTTTGATATGAGTTTGTTATTGTATCGACTTATGGTAGCTAAAAAGAATTATGTTTTTAAGAAAAGTCAATATTTACAAGAACTTGCTGATTACAAAGATCCCATGAAATATAGCGAACTCAAGCAGTCTGAACGAGATCAGCACATTGCGGTGTTAAACAGACAGCTGGCCGAACTGGAAGTGGAGTGGAAAACGAAAAAATCAAGTTTATGCTTTGCGGCTTCCGCAGCAGGATTGCTCATGCTAGGGTTTTCGGCAGCCTTACTATTTACGCCTCCAGGCATGGTAGTGGCGAGCTTTTTCGTGTGTACGTTAGCCGCGGCTATTTATTTTACTGGAGATTCTTTTGCAAACTACCAACAAAAAAAATTCCGTTTAGACCATATGGATTTTAATCCAACAGAGCGCGCATTAGCACTAAAAGAATATCAAACAGCGCGTAATGATTTTATTTTTAAGCTAATAAAAAATACGTTTATGCCAACCCTATTAATTGCGACGTTTGCTATTTGTTGGCCTGCAGCCATTGCATTAACAGTTGCTTATTTAGGTTATGAACTATTTAGCGCTTACAATAAACATCCTGAAAATAAACCAAAACCGCCCGTTGCGGTTTTAGACGCACCAAATAATGCATTAGCTATGAGTTAAAGTAGTTTAGTAGCCTGGTTGCTTGCAACCAGGGTCCCATTCTAGACAACCCCGGTTGCAAGGAACCAGGCTACGTCTCATTCATTTTTTAATTTCAATGCTAATTCATAAATTTCATTTTTATTGGCATGAGTTAATTTACAAGCAATCCCTACAGCTTGTTTCAAGGGCAATTCAGCCAGCAATACAGAAAGCAATTCCTCATGTTCCGCTTGCGCCACAATTTCTTCACGAGGAGGTATAATAAGGACAAATTCACCTTTCACATGAGCGGCCTCTGCCAATAACCATTCTTTAACCGCCACAATGGTTCCAGTGATGAATCGTTCAAAAGTTTTCGTTAACTCCTTTGCCAACACAATCTTGCATGTCTCACCATAAACTTCTGCCAAATCATTAAGGCAATCAAGAATACGGTGTGTTGATTCATAAAAAATTAACGTATGCGGTTGGGTACGCAAGGATTCAAATTTTATTTTACGTGCATTTTGTTTTGCTGGAAGAAACCCTAGAAATAAAAAGGAATCACAAGGTACGCCTGCAGCACATAAAGCTGTAATTAAGGCACAAGCTCCAGGAATAGGAATCACTGGTATTTCATGTTCACGCGCGAGTTTTACTAGTAAATAACCAGGGTCACTAATTAATGGCGTACCCGCATCACTAATCAGGGCTGCAGATTTTCCTTCTAATAGCTGCTCAATAATGTGTTTGCTTTTGTCATTTTCATTATGAGCATGCAGTGAACTAAGATTGTTCTTTATTCCTAAAGAGGTTAAAAGCTGTATGGAATGACGCGTGTCTTCAGCCAAAATGACATCCACTGATTTAAGTATATTTAATGCTCTTTGCGTAATATCCTCACGATTTCCAATTGGGGTGGCAACAATATAGAGAGAGCCTATTCCTGTTGCTAGTGAGTTAGTCATGGTTTATCCTTTGGTATCGAGATAATAAATAAAAATTAGGTTAGAGCCACTATTCTACCTGAATAGTGTGTTTTTTTCGTCATTGAGGCAGTTTAATTGATTACACAAGAGAAGGGACGTATTGGGGAAGAAAAAGCGTTAACCTATTTAATCGCGCAAGGCTTGAAATTAGTAAACAAAAATTACACTTGTCGTCTTGGTGAAATAGATTTAATTATGCAGGATAAGGATCATTTGGTTTTTGTGGAAGTTCGATCGCGTGTTTCCGTAAATTTTGGCGGTGGCCTTGCAAGTATTACTTATAGTAAACGCCAAAAAATAATAAAAGCAGCTTCATATTATGCAATGACCCATAAAAATCCGAGTCAATTGGCTATGCGTTTTGATGTAATCAGTATTGATGGAAAAGTAGCTAACATTAGCTGGATAAAAGACGCGTTTGGGGTAGATTATTAGGGTTCTATGTCATCCTTGCTTGCGATAGGGATGATCTAAGACCAAAAATTAAGGTTAAAATATGGTTCAAATGGAAGAAAGAGTAAGGCATCTTTTCGGTGCACACATCGAAACAAAAATTGCACTTGCTGATACTTTATCTGAGATAATTGCTAAAGCCGGACAACGTTTAGTAAATTGTTTATTAGGTGATGGAAAAATATTAATTTGTGGAAATGGTGGTTCAAGTGCAAATAGCATGCATTTTTCTAGTGCCATGTTTAATCATTTTGAGGTTGAAAGACCATCTTTACCTGTATTTAATTTGGGTGCTGATGCGCCAGTTCTTAGTTCTTTTGCTAATGAAAATCATTACAGCCAGGTATTTGCACGTCAAATACAAGCCTTAGGTCATGAGCAAGACGTATTGATTTTATTAACCACCTCTGGTAATTCTGACAGCATGCTCCACGCACTACAGGCAGCTAATGAGCGTGGTATGGATACCATTGCCTTGAGTGGCCGAGATGGAGGGGTGTTGGCAAATCATCTAGGCCCAGAAGACATAGAGCTGCGAGTAACCTCAGATAGTTCTGCGCGAATAAGAGAAATGCATCTGTTCATATTGCACTGTTTTTGTGATTTAATTGATCAATCTTTATTTGGTCAGGTTTTAGGATAAAAAAATGAATTTAAATTTCAAATTAAAATGGATTATTGTCGTTTTACTATTTGCTTTACTCACCGGTTGTGTTGCAGCTGTTGTTGTTGGTGCCGCTGCGGGCATGGTTTATGATAGGCGTAGTCTGGTTACCCTAGAAGCAGATGCTCGTTTATTTCATATCATTCATACAAACATTGTGACGAATCCACAGTTAAAGGATTCACGTATACTGGTAACAAGTTTTAATCGTGTGGTTTTATTAGTCGGACAAACTCCGGCCGCATCGTTGCGTGTGATGGCTGAAAAAATAGCACAAAGCGCTCCAGGGGTTAAGAGAGTCTATGATGAGATTAGTGTGGGCGATTCGATTTCACTAACACAACGAACGAATGATAGCTGGATCACAAGTCAAGTTAGAAGCAGTATGCTGGCTAAAAAGGGATTAGAATCGGGTTCCATTCGCGTAACAACTGAAAATGGAGTGGTTTATCTTATGGGGATTGTAACCGATGAGCAAGCAAGACTTTCTGTGGATGTTGCTCGACGCGTGAATGGTGTGAACAAAGTTGTTAAAATTTTCCAGTACATTCGCTAAGATGTTTAAGCGCCTTTTTTTAGGACTGATAATAGGGATATCTTTATCTAGTTGTGTGGGCGGTTTATGGACAGGCGCTAACTTGGTTTATGATCGGCATGGGGTGTATAAAAAATTAGATGATTATCAGTTGTATGTTAAAATAAATAATGCATTAGCCGTTGGTAAAATGTTTCAATGCACTAATTGTGTGATTGATCTGGCTCTTTTTAATGGGGATATTTTAATAGCCGGCCATTTGCCTACACCGGAGCTTATCACTGAATTAAATCAACGTATGAGCACAATCCATGGGTACAGGCGTTTATTTAATGCGATTCAATTGAGTAATACACCCTCTAATGCACTGCAAGACAGCTGGATTACTACTAAAATTCGCAGCCAAATTTTTGCTGATGACTCCATTGACCCGAATGCATTTAAAATAGTGACATCAGATGGCATCGTTTATTTGATGGGAGATGTTCATCCAGACCAAGCTGAAACAGTAATCAATATTTCTCGTCGAACAGCAGGTGTGATTAGAGTGGTCAAAATTCTAAAATACTTCACTTATGTGAAATCATAAAGATAATCTTGATGCAGCATAGCTGCATCAAGTTACTTTTTTAGTGTACTTGTCCTTTATTCATTCGTTTGCGAAGTTTTTTTAATTTAAATTCACGTAATAATCCCGTGGAGCCATTTAACTCCTCTTTCTCTATTCCATTTGCTAGGTTACAAGGATGGGATTTAAAATGTTTTCGATATTCCAAGTGATGTTTGTTGTGTTTGTGGGATAACCCATCATTATAACGAGTTAACATTTTTTCATGCAGACTGGCTGCAGTGTGTTGAGTTTTCTCAGGCATATTATTTCCTTAAACGAGATTTATAAACACCGCTTACTATCAATGTTGGGATAATAAGCTCCACATAGTAATTATAGACAGTAGATACAAATTAGGTTAATTTTTAATCAATATAATTTTGAGACACTCAAACCAGGTGCATTTTCTGCAACGACTAGATACTCGTATTTAAAGTAACATTAGTTACCTTAAGCGAACAGTTATTCCTTCTTCCGTTGCTGGTAGAAGGATAAGATCCTTAACATAATGACACAGGGTCGTTGATTATTAAAACCAGTTGTTTTATACTTCGCGCGGTGAAACTTAGGTGAATATGTGAACAAACAGCTGAGTAAGCGCGGAATAATGCGATTCTGGTTGGTACAAATTAGCACTACAGTAGCTTTTGCGGTGTTTTGTGCCCTATTCTTTGGTGCACAGGCAGCAAGTTCAGCTTTGCTTGGTGGAGTGGTTTGCATTGTTCCTAATGCCTTTTTCGCAGGAAAATTATTTAAGTACCAAGGTGCGAGATCTGCAAAACAGATAGTGAATAGTTTTTATAAGGGCGAAGCATTAAAAATAGCCTTGTCCATAATTCTCTTCACTCTAGTGTTTGTATGGATTAAAATAACGCCGCTCGCGTTTTTTTTATCGTATATAATAATTCTCATGACGCATTGGTTTGCCCCTTTGATTATTGTTAATAAACAGAATAGGCCCGAAAGTGACTGAAATGGTATCTAGCACACATTATATCAAACATCATCTAACATACTTAACTTACAATGTTAGCGAGATGAAACTTGGTTCAGGCGGTGGTTTCTGGACATTAAACCTGGATACACTATTCTTTTCCTTAGGCTTAGGCGCGCTTGTTTGTGCTTTAATGTATTTTGGTGCGCGTAGAGTCACAACCGGCGTTCCCGGAAAATTACAGAATTTTGCTGAGATGATGCTTCAATTTGCTGATAATCAGGTTAAAGACTGCTTTCATGGCAAAAATGACCTCATTGGTCCTTTGGCGCTCACTATATTTTTATGGGTATTCCTGATGAATTTCATGGATATAGTCCCCGTAGATATTTTACCCGCACTAGCTCAGGCAGGCGGAGTTCATTATCTTAAAGTTGTCCCAACTAACGATTTAAACCTCACATTTGCCTTGTCGATTAGTGTGTTTGTATTAATTATTTTTTACAGTATCAAGATAAAAGGCGTTAAAACATTCGTAAAAGAATTAACCTTACAACCTTTTAATCATCCCGCATTCATCCCTTTTAACTTATTGCTTGAACTGGTAGGCTTAATTGCCAAGCCCATTTCTTTGGCATTACGGTTATTTGGAAACTTATACGCTGGCGAATTAATCTTTATTTTAATTGCCTTGCTCACCTTAAATGCTGCAACAAGTTCACCAATCGGTACGGCGACTTTAGGCTTAGCGCAATTTATTTTGGCGCTTGGCTGGTCAATATTCCATATTTTGGTAATTACCCTGCAAGCATTTATTTTCATGGTGCTGACTATTGTTTATCTTAGTTTGGCACACGAAGAACATTAACCGATTTATTTTCACCATCCATTTTAAAGGGGATAAATATGCAAGCTGCTAATTTAATAGCACAAGTTCAAAGTATGACCGTTATTGCGGTTGCCTTGTTAATTGGTCTAGGTGCATTGGGCACAGCGATAGGATTTGGTCTGCTTGGCGGGAAATTCCTTGAAGGCTCAGCACGTCAACCAGAAATGGTTCCTATGCTACAAGTTAAAATGTTCATCGTTGCTGGTTTATTAGATGCGGTAACAATGATTGGAGTGGGTATCGCATTGTTCTTTACTTTCGCAAACCCTTTCCTTAGCAACCTTTCTTGATAACAAATGATTGGGGCGCCTTGCGCCCTAATTGTTGCTTGGAGATATGACGGTGGATATTAATTTAACATTAATAGTACAAATGCTGGTATTCGCAGCCTTTGTTGTATTTACCATGAAATTGGTTTGGCCTCCTTTAGCAAAAGCTCTAGAAGAAAGACAAGACAAAATTGCTGATGGTTTATCTGCTGCAGAACGTGGTCGCAAGGAGCTTGAATTAGCACAGCATCGTGTAAAAGATGAGTTAAAGCAAGCAAAAGCTAATTCAGCAGAGGTGATTGAAAAAGCAAATAAGCGCGCTGCTCAAATCATTGAAGAAGCAAAAGAAGCTGCTAAACAAGAAGTACAAATGCAAGTTAAGTTGGGACAAGAGCAATTGCTGCAAGAAGTGAATCACGCAAAAGAAGCGCTACGCAAGCAAGTTGCTATGTTAGCGATTACTGGCGCTGAGAAAATTTTAATGCGCGAAGTAGACGTTAAAGCAAACACAGCCCTGTTAGATAACCTAATAGAAGAGATTTAAAATGTCTGATAGCACCACCATTGCCAGACCCTATGCCAAAGCAATTTTCGAACATGCTTTAGCTGAGAAAAAATTAGCCCAGTGGTCAGTCAATTTGATAGCATTGGCACAGGCCGTGTTATCTTCCGAGGCTGCACAGTTTATTGCGAATCCAATGTCTACAGTAAAACAGCATGTGGAACTGCTCCAATGCGTGATTAGTTCAGAATCAAATAAAGACGAGTCAGCAAATAATCTAATTGAATTGTTAGCGGCAAATAAAAGGCTCATGTTATTACCTGAGATTAGCGCTCTTTATGAAGCGCATCGCGCAGAGCAAGAAAAAACTCTGGAGGTGGACGTAAGCAGTTATTCTGACTTATCAAGTGAACAACAAGCACGGCTAATGGAATCGTTAAGTCAGCGCCTCCAGCGCAAAGTTGCGTTAAAAATCAATATTGATCCTACCTTGCTTGGCGGAGCAATAATTCAGGCCGGTGATTTAGTTATCGATGGTTCAATTCGGGGCAAGCTCAATAAACTTCGCACCGGCTTGGCCGCTTAATTTAGAGGATAATTTCAATGTCAGAACAAGTAGCTTTAAATCCTTCTGAAATCAGCGAATTAATCAGAAAGAAAATAGAAAATTTTAGTGTGGTATCTGAAGCACGTAATGAAGGTACAGTTGTTAGTCTGAAAGACGGCATTGTGACTTTACACGGCCTTGAAGATGTTATGGCTGGCGAAATGATTGAATTTCCAGGCGGTGTTTATGGCTTGGCTCTTAACCTTGAGCGAGATGCAGTCGGTGCCGTGGTTTTAGGTGAAGCAAGCACATTAGCTGAAGGCCAAAAGGGTAAATGTACTGGTCGTATTCTTGAGGTTCCAGTTGGTAACGGACTTTTAGGTCGTGTAGTTGATGCATTAGGTAACCCTATTGATGGTAAAGGTCCTATTGATGCATCTGCAATGGCTCCTATTGAGAAAGTAGCTCCAGGAGTTATTGCTCGTAAATCAGTTGATCAGCCAGTACAAACAGGATTAATCGCGATTGATGCGATGGTTCCAGTAGGTCGTGGCCAACGTGAGCTTATCATTGGTGACCGTCAAACAGGTAAAACAGCGATTGCAATTGATGCCATCATTAACCAAAAAGGCACAGGCGTTAAGTGCGTCTACGTGGCTATTGGTCAAAAAGCATCTTCTGTGGCGTCCATTGTTCGTAAATTAGAAGAACACGGTGCGTTAGAGCACACAATTGTTGTAGTTGCTGGAGCATCAGATTCTGCCGCTTTACAATTTATTGCACCGTACGCTGGTTGCACCATGGGCGAATATTTCATGGAACGTGGCGAAGATGCATTGATTGTTTATGATGATTTAACTAAACAAGCTTGGGCTTATCGTCAAATTTCTCTACTATTACGCAGACCACCAGGTCGTGAAGCGTATCCTGGGGATATTTTCTATTTGCATTCACGTCTTTTAGAAAGATCTGCACGAATCAATGCTGATGAAGTAGAAAAATTAACGAAAGGCGAAGTAAAAGGTAAAACAGGCTCATTAACTGCATTTCCGATTATTGAAACGCAAGCAGGTGACGTATCGGCTTTCGTCCCGACGAACGTGATTTCAATCACCGATGGTCAAATTTTCCTTGATGTTGATTTATTTAACTCAGGTGTTCGCCCTGCAATTAACTCAGGTCTTTCTGTGTCGCGTGTAGGTGGTGCAGCACAAACTAAGATCATGAAAAAATTAGGCGGTGGTACACGTCTGGCATTAGCTCAATTCCGTGAGTTAGAGGCGTTCTCACAGTTTGCTTCTGATTTGGATGACGCTACACGTAAGCAGTTAGAGCGTGGTCAGCGTATTACTGAATTAATGAAGCAAAAACAATATTCACCATTCTCTGTAGCACAGATGGGTGTAGTACTGTTTGTTGTTGAAAAAGGCTTTTTGGACGATATCCCATTAAATGAGATTGCCTCGTTTGAAGCCTCTTTGCTTGATTTCATGGGTAGTACTCATGCTGCATTAATGCAGTCAATAAATGAAGCAGGTGCTTACGATAACGACATTGAAGCAAAATTGAAGAAAGCTGTTGAAGACTTTAAACGTACAGCAAGTTGGTAAGTCAATTTAAGGCGAAGTGAGATTATGGCTGGAGCAAAAGAAATCCGTTCGAAAATTTCGAGTATTAATAAAACTCGAAAAATTACTCGTGCAATGGAAATGGTAGCAGCAAGCAAAATGCGCAAAACGCAAGAAAGAATGCGTGCATCCAAGCCTTATGCTAACAAAATCTATGGGGTGGTAAAACACATTGCTCGCGCGCACTCTGAATATAATCATCCGTTCATGGGTCATCGCGAGGTGCATCGCATAGGTCTTATTGTTGTAACTAGTGATCGTGGTTTATGCGGTGGTTTAAACGCTAATTTATTGCGTGAAACCGTACGAACTATTCGTGGCTGGAAAGAACAAGGCAAAGAGGTTGATATTGCTGTGATTGGCCGTAAAGGACAAGCGTTCTTTAAGCGAGTTGGTAGTAATGTTCTTGGATCTAAAGATCACCTAGGTGACACGCCCGGTGTGAATGATTTGATTGGCATAGTAAAAGTCATGTTAGATGCTTTTTACAACGGCACGATTGATGCCTTGCACGTGGTTTATAACGAATTTGTTAATACCATGACCCAAAAGCCTCTGGTGAAACAGTTATTACCATTGCCGAAATCAGAAGATGATAGCAAAACAATGGGGCATTATTGGGACTATATTTACGAACCTGATGCTAAAGATTTGTTAGATAATCTTTTAGAACGTTACATTGAATTACAAGTATATCAGGCTGTTGTAGAAAACATTGCTTGTGAGCAGGCAGCCAAAATGATGGCAATGAAAAGTGCAACAGATAATGCAGGTGATTTAATTAAAGAATTTCAATTGGCTTATAACAAAGCTCGACAGGCTGCAATTACACAAGAATTAGCAGAAATTGTCGGTGGCGCAGCCGCTTTATAAGAGGATATATCATGAGCTATAAACAAAGCTTGGGAACTGTAGTAGAAATTATTGGTCCGGTGGTCGATGCGGAATTTCCCCGTGATAACGTGCCTAAAATCAATGACGCATTACAACTTGTTGACGGCGATTTGGTTTTTGAAGTGCAACAACAATTAGGTGACGGTGTTGTTCGTACTATCGCTATGGGAACAACCGATGGATTAAAGCGTGGTTTACAGGTTAAAAACACTGGTGAACCTATCCAAGTACCTGTTGGTAAAGAGACGCTAGGTCGTATTATGAATGTTCTTGGACGCCCTATTGATGACGCCGGCCCTATTAATGCGGAAGAGCATTGGGCAATTCATCGTAAGCCGCCAAGTTATGAAGAGCAAGCTGGCAGCCAAGAGCTGTTAGAAACAGGTATTAAAGTAATTGATTTACTCTGTCCTTTTGCGAAAGGCGGTAAAGTCGGTTTATTCGGTGGTGCCGGTGTAGGTAAAACTGTTAACATGATGGAATTGATTCGTAACATCGCGAGCGAGCATAGTGGCTACTCAGTATTTGCCGGAGTAGGTGAGCGTACTCGTGAAGGTAACGACTTCTATCATGAAATGAAAGATTCTAACGTACTAGATAAAGTATCCTTAGTTTACGGTCAAATGAATGAGCCACCAGGTAACCGTTTACGTGTTGCTTTAACTGGTCTGACTATGGCTGAAAAATTCCGTGATGAAGGTCGTGACGTATTATTATTTATTGATAATATTTATCGTTATACACTTGCTGGGGTTGAAGTATCTGCACTGTTAGGGCGTATGCCTTCAGCGGTAGGTTATCAGCCCACATTAGCGGAAGAAATGGGTATGCTTCAAGAGCGTATTACTTCTACTAAGACAGGTTCGATTACATCGATTCAAGCAGTGTATGTTCCTGCGGATGACTTAACTGACCCATCACCTGCAACTACCTTTGCTCATTTGGATGCAACGGTTGTATTGTCACGACAAATTGCTGAATTAGGTATTTACCCAGCGGTAGATCCTTTAGATTCTACTTCTCGTCAACTTGATCCCTTAGTTGTTGGTCAAGAGCACTATGATGTGGCTCGTCGTGTTCAGCAAACTTTACAACGATACAAAGAATTGAAAGATATTATTGCGATTCTGGGTATGGACGAATTGTCTGAAGAAGACAAACGTGTTGTAACGCGTGCACGTAAAATCCAACGATTCTTGTCACAACCATTCTTCGTGGCCGAAGTATTTACTGGTTCGCCAGGTAAATACGTATCGCTTAAAGATACCATTAAAGGTTTCCAAGGTATTCTTGCTGGCGAATACGATGACTTGCCAGAGCAAGCATTCTATATGGTTGGTAGCATTGAGGAAGCGGTTGCTAAAGCAAAAACCTTATGAGGCAAGCTGATATGACGATAACAACGCACTTAGATATTGTTAGTGCTGAACATGAGATATTTTCTGGCTTGGTTGAGATGGTTGTTGCCACTGGAGAATTAGGTGAAGTGGGTATTGGCGCAGGCCATGCCCCTTTATTGACTGTTTTGAAACCAGGTGAAATAAGACTTACTTTGCCTGGTGGTCATCACGAGATTTACTATGTTCAAGGCGGTATGCTTGAAGTGCAGCCTCATTGCGTCACGATTCTTGCTGACTTGGTTCAGCGAGCGGATCATCTTGATGAGGCGGCTGCATTAGCTGCAAAAGCGCAAGCTGAAACGGCAATGGCAAATGCTAACAAAGATGGCGAAATGGATTACTCCATAGCTGCTACTGAATTAGCACGTGCTGTAGCTCAAATTCGTGCCATCCAAAAAGTTAGAAAAATCACCAAGTAATCCATATATATTAGCCTGTATGAGGCCCATAGGCCTCAGCTAATCTAAAGTAGCCTAGATGCAGCGAAGCGGCTCTATTGCTATACAAAGACATCATGGTTTGCATGGACTTCCTGGCTTGCGCTTCGTTGCATTGTGGCTACTTTACAAAAAAGGCTTCTTAATATCTTCTTTCAGCGTATCTAAAATTTTAGCCGAGTCGCTTCTTTTATCAAAAAATCTTATTTGACTAGTATCTTCATTAGAGAATGTCTTCTTAAATGCAGTTTTAAAGAAGTTGTTGATGAATGCGAATAGTGCACCCATAATCCGTCTATGGCCACAAAGATGCGTGACTTTTTGGGGGCTAAATGATTGAGAGCATGCTTCCTGGAACGCAGTGAAGTCAGCGGTCGTTTTGGGAGAGGTATAATATTTTTCAGTAGCAGTTCGCAAACTTTGGATAAGAAGCTTTGCTTCGTTTTGAGCAGCAGGAAATTTTTCTAAACGCCTTTCAATTTTATCCTCTAGCGGCTTAATTAAGGCATTAAATTGTCGAGTTATTACTAGAACGTCTTCTTGTGGAGTTTGAGGCGGAACTGCATTCAAGTGACTTAGGTTGTTCACAGCCACTAAAAAATCCTCTATGAATGGAGCCCCTTTCTCACTCAATTTAGTTTTAAGCGTGACTATCTCAAAAGAAAGAAGCTCTTGAAATTGAGGAATTTTGGCATAAAGTATGTCCATTGATTGATTAAAAAAATTATTCGTTAATTGGAATAAGTTTCTGTATATAGCTCGTAACTCTGGAGAGGATTGATTGCCTATTACAAGTCTATTTAGGGCAGCAAACAGCTCGCTAACGATGGGATTTGTTTTATTTTCAAACCATATTCTCGATAACGTGCTCTGACTTATTCTCGAGAAGTACTCAATGGATACATCGCAAAAAGAAAAGTTGGATATAGCTGCAGTAGCATCTGGGACTAACTTAACGATTAATGAATTCAATTGAGGATGAGCCCTTATTCGTTCACGGATTTCCTCAATATTTATATTCTGATTTTTAGGAATTAGAACATAGGAATGTTGACTATCTAATTCAATATATTTGAGATCTTTAATACTGATTCTATACTCGACTTCTCTTGGGCAGCCAATAATAAGGATGTATCCTTCATCTTCTGTCATTTCCCAGATATTCGTAAACCCGCTTTTCCCATCATATCTATGGAAAGCGTCTGTATTATAAGCCTGAAAATCTAAGTTTTCGACAAGAGTGATATTAAAACGTTTTTTAAATTCTACTGGCAAGGAGGCCGTTATATCTAAAGGAAAATCAGCCCCTTTTGCGTAAAAATCAAAAGAATAATATTGGCTTTGAGGATGGCACTCTCCCTCACAAGAAGGATGAGATGCCGTACAACCAATTATTGCATTTCTACCTTTAAATTGCCCTATCTCACGAGTCATTTGGAACCAAAAAAAATCAACATGATCATATTATAGATAAAAATAGTGGAAATGTATTAAGAAATCAGGTTGTTACTCAAATTTTAAAAATTAGTAATAAGTTATTCCATCTTATTCCTTATTCATACACAGGGTTATCCACAGGTTATGCAAAGCATAAAAGCAAATGAATCAATAAAAAACGTTAAATATCAATGAGTTATATTTTTTAAATCAAATTGACTGAAAAAGTATATAAAGTTATTCACAATCCACAACTTGTGTATATTTCTAACATAATAATTTCTTGGCTACTGCCCACGTTATCCAGACTGAAGAAAATGATCTCCAAAAGCAGCAATGTGTCTTGATCGGGAGATCCTTTGCTTCGGTCTGAATGACCTAGGGAGTGAGATTCTTTGTTAAAATGCCTTTCCAATCTGGCGTTAGGATGGTTAAATAGTGCTTAATACGACAACGATTAAAAAAATTATGAATGAAGTGACAGAACGTAAAGCATTAACCGAATTTACTGAAAAAGCATACCTTGATTATTCAATGTACGTCATTCTAGATAGAGCCTTACCCAACATTGCTGATGGTTTAAAACCAGTTCAGCGTCGTATTGTGTATGCGATGTCAGAGCTTGGTTTAAAAGCGACTGCTAAACATAAAAAGTCAGCACGTACCGTGGGGGATGTCTTAGGTAAATTTCATCCTCATGGAGATAGCGCTTGCTATGAGGCGATGGTATTAATGGCTCAGCCTTTTTCCTATCGCTACCCTTTTGTGGATGGTCAAGGAAACTGGGGTTCTCCTGATGATCCAAAATCTTTTGCTGCCATGCGTTATACAGAAGCGCGTTTATCAGCCTATGCAGAAGTCTTGTTGTCTGAATTACAGCAAGGCACTGTAGATTGGGTCGATAATTTTGATGGTACCTTGCAAGAACCTTCCTTATTGCCCGCACGGCTACCAAATATTTTATTAAATGGTGCAACCGGAATTGCTGTCGGTATGGCTTCTGATATTTTGCCGCATAACCTGACGGAAGTGGCGAATGCTTGTGTGCATTTGTTAGATCATCCTGATGCTGATTTATCAGCAATTAGACAATACATTAAGGGCCCAGATTTTCCAACGGAAGCGGAAATAATTACGTCTCCTGATGCGATTACCACCCTGTATGAAACAGGTAATGGTTCTGTGAAAATGCGTGCCATTTACATTCAGGAAAAGCAAAATATTGTTATCACAGCACTTCCCTATCAAGTGTCAGGTGCTAAAGTGATAGAACAAATTGCATTACAAATGCAGCAGAAAAAATTGCCTATGGTTGAGGATTTACGTGATGAATCAGATCATGAGCATCCTACTCGTTTGGTTATTATTCCGCGCTCAAATCGTATAGATATTGAGGGACTCATGTCGCATTTATTTGCCACCACTGATCTGGAGCGAAGTTATCGCGTTAACTTCAATATGATTGGTTTAGATGGCAAGCCACGAGTAAAAAATTTACTGTGTATTTTAAAAGAATGGCTGGTATATCGCATTAGTGTCGTGACCAGACGTCTGCAGTATCGTTTAGAAAAAATCTTAGAACGAATCCATGTGTTAGAAGGCTTGTTAATTGCTTATTTAAACATCGATGAAGTTATTGCTATTATTCGTGAGCATGAACACCCCAAGCAAGGCTTGATTGCCCGATTTAATCTCAGTGAACGTCAAGCTGAGGCCATTTTGGAGATGAAATTACGTCATTTAGCTAAACTTGAAGAGATAAAATTACAAGCTGAATTAGATGAGTTATGTCTTGAACGAGATAATTTACAAGGCATCCTTGCTAGTGAGGTGCGGTTAAAAAATCTGGTCAAAACGGAAATTACTAAAGATCGTGATGAGTTTGGTGATGCACGGCGTTCTCCTCTCACTGTGCGTCAAGAATCACAAGCTTTAAAAGAAGAAGATATTTTACCTAATGAGCCGATTACAGTAGTACTGTCCAAAAATGGCTGGGTGCGAGCGGCAAAAGGCCATGATATTAAGGGTGGCGAGTTAAGTTATAAAGCAGGTGATGAGCTCAAGGCACAAGCAATGGCTCGATCTAACCAACAAATAATCTTTTTTGATAGTGAAGGAAAAGTTTATTCACTACCTGGCCATGTGTTACCTTCGGCAAGAGGCCAGGGCGAGCCGTTGACTAGTAAACTTAATCCAGCTGAAGGCGTATCATTTGAGACGGTAATGGCAGGTGAGGCAGAGCAATCAGTTTTATTAGCAAGTGATGCAGGATATGGCTTTGTTGCTAAAATTAATGATTTATATGTAAAAAATAAAAATGGAAAGGCTTGTATTAAATTGCCCAAATCCAGCCGTATATTACCACCTAGAGTGCTGCCTGATCAGGAAGAGCTATACGTTGCTTGTGCAACTAATATAGGGCGCTTATTGGTATTTCCTATTAAAGACTTGCCAGAGCTTTCACGTGGCAAAGGAAATAAATTAATCAATATTCCTTCTGCTAAGGCTGCTTTAAGAGAAGAGTATGTTATTGATCTCCAAGTATTATCAGCAAGTGATTCACTGACTGTTTATGCGGGTAAGCGTCATTTTACCCTTAAGGGGGATGATTTAGCGCATTATCAAGGTGAACGAGGACGGCGAGGTAATTGCCTTCCACGAGGCCTTCAGAATGTGACTGAGTTGCAGGTGAATAAATAGGCTAGTTGCTTACAACCGAGAATTCCGTAACAGTATTCCAGTTGCAAGCAACCAGGCTAATTTTCTACGGTTGACTCTTTCTCATCTTTGCTTGATAGTAGGGTTAAATAAAGCTTCATTTAAAAGAGTAGAAAGGGATCATTCGCGCTCATGTTGAAGATTTTTAACCTGGTTATTTGTCTAATTCTTAGTTCTTGCATGATGGTTGGCCCTAATTATAAAGAGCCTAAAAAACCTGTTGCAACTCATTGGGCTAAAAAAAATAAGAGCATAAAAGAAACTTCCTTCAACAACACCAAATGGTGGCATGTATTCCGCGATCCGGTACTTACCTCACTTATTGATCAAGGGTATCACCATAATTTATCAGTTCAATCAGCTGGGGTGCATGTGCTACAGGCTAGAGCGCAGCTTGCACAGTCAGTTGGTCAGTTATACCCACAACAACAGGTAATGACAGGTAATTTTACTTATAATCGTATTGGTGGGACTTCTTTGCAGCAAGTTTTACCCCCCACTTTTGACACAGCTTTATTGGGTTTTTCTGCCAATTGGGAAATTGATTTTTGGGGAAAATATCGCCGAGCAATCCAGGCTAATGATGCGGCATTTTTAAGCTCATTAGCAGCCTATGATAATGCCTTGGTGACACTAACTTCGGATATCGCCTCTGTCTACATTCAAATTCGTACGGATGAAGAGCAAATTAAGATCATCAATGCGAATATAGTCGTACAAAAAACAGGGGTGCAAATCGCACGTGCTCGGTACAATGCAGGCCAAACTAGTCTTGTAGATGTGGAGCAAGCCATGACTGAATTATCGCAAACTCAGGCCTCTCTTCCTCCTACAGTGGCTGATTTACAAAAACAAAAAGATGCATTGGCTGTTTTATTAGGTACCGTTCCTAATGGAATTGATGGGGTAATACGCCCAGGTAAAGGGATTCCTCGTGCTCCTAGCTCTGTGGCGGTGGGTATTCCAAAAGAAATGTTGGCAAGACGTCCTGACATTCATCAAGCCCGACTAGAAGCTGTAGGACAATCTGCAAGTATTGGTGCAATCCAAGCCAATCTTTATCCCTCTTTTTCTTTAATGGGAACATTTGACTTTTCATCAAACAATATTAGCCCTGCATCAATCACTAATCTCTTTCAATGGGCTAATCGTAACATCAGTGCAGGTCCAGGTTTTAATTGGTCCATATTAAATTATGGTCAGATTACTAATGCGGTGCGTGCTCAAGATGCTGCTTTCCAGCAAGCCTTGTTAAATTATGTGAATTTGGTGTTAAAAGCACAACAAGAAGTGCAAGATAGCATGACCGCTTATATTGAAGCAAAAAAAGCAGAGTACTATTTATCAAAAGCGAATACCTCCGCAATTAAATCCTTAAAATTAGCGTTAACGCGCTATAAAGAAGGCGAAACTGATTTTACGCCTGTACTGAATGCAGAACAGCAGCAATTACGTGCCCAAACCTCCTTGGTAAAAGCTCAAGGTGATATCCCTCAAGCCTTGGTAGCACTTTACCGTGCACTGGGTGGTGGATGGGAAATTCGTGGTGTCAATGATGTAGTACCACAACAAATTACGGCGGAAATGGCGGCAAGAACTAATTGGGGCACTTTATTAAAGCAAAAAAACCATCAGCCACCGGTTACGAAAAAGCAGAAAATAAAAGAACTTTATCTACCCAAATGGTAACGCACATGACATTTAATAAAAATTCAGAAGCATTTAAACGAGTAAAAATCATTTTAGTGGCTTTACTTTGTATTTATTTAATTAGTCATTTTTTTACTCAAAACAAGGCTCCTGTCATTCCGCCACCTTCAGTGATTATACAAAAGCCTCAATTAAAAGAAATGGTAGAATATGTCACTCAAACGGGCACAACAGTTGCGTTTAATTCAGTTAATTTAGTGGCGCGTGTGGAAGGCTATTTAGAAAAAATTGAATTTGTGGATGGCACGTTTGTTAAAAAAGATCAGGAATTATTTGTGATTCAACCGCAACCTTATCTAGAAAATGTAAAAGCAGCAAAAGCAACTATAGCGGCACAAAAAGCTGCTGATGCCTACAATAAATCCGAATATGCACGTCAACAAAGAATGTACAAACAGAATGCTACTTCTTTAAATGAAGTAGAAAAATGGATGGCAAAAACTCAAGAGGTTGAGTCAGAAATAGATAAAGCTACGGCAGACGCCGTAAATGCGGAGATTAAATACAGTTATACTCATGTGTTAGCTCCTTTTGATGGACGTTTAGGACGACATCTTGTTGATGTCGGTAACTTAGTAGGCAATGGTCAGGCAACCAATTTGGCAACCATTGAACAAATTAATCCCATGTATGTGTATTTTAATCTGAATGAATTGGATGTAATTAAGCTACGTGCAGCAGCTCGCGCACAAGGGATGAAACCTCAGGATATCAATCAAATTCCAGTTGATATTAAGATGCAAAATGAGAGCGATTTTAAACATAAAGCCACCTTAGATTTTGTAAATACAGGCCTAAACGCATCCACGGGAACTATGGAGTTACGCGCTGTATTAAAAAATGATAATTACCTTTTTATTCCAGGTCTTTTTGTCCAGGTAAGAATTGCAATCACAAAGCCGGAGAAGCAATTAACCGTGCCCGCGACCGCATTGCTTTATGATCAGATTGGGCCTTATTTATTGGTCGTTGATAAAGAGAATAATGTCGTTTTAAAGCGAGTGACTTTAGGTGGTTTGGAGCAAGGAATTCGGGGCGTTAAACAAGGGCTGGATCCGCAGGATCAGGTCATTATTGAGGGGCTGCAAAATGCCACGCCTGGCAATCAGGTCATCCCTCGTGCGCAAATATAGTGGCCTGGTTGCCAATTACAATGAGAAGATAAGATAATGATTTCTAAGTTTTTTATTGAGCGGCCTATTTTAGCCAATGTGATAGCACTCCTCTTGGTTCTCCTGGGATTAGTCGCTATTGCTGTGCTGCCTGTTACTCAATACCCAGCCATTGTGCCTCCAACGATACAGGTTACCACCACATACCCTGGTGCTGATTCTAAAACATTGATTAACACCGTGGCCCTTCCCATTGAGCAGCAAGTGAATGGGGTGGAAAAAATGTTGTACATGCAATCCACTAGCACGAATAGTGGAAATTATACCTTAGTCGTTACTTTTGCTATTGGTACTGATTTGAATTTTGCCCAGGTTCTTGTTCAAAATAGAGTCCAAGCCGCAATGGCACAACTCCCAGAATCCGTACAAAAACAAGGGGTTTTAGTCCAGCAAAAATCAACCGCTATTCTACAGTTTATTACTCTAACCTCTAAAAATGGCGAATACGATGGATTATTCCTAGATAATTATGCGGCCATTAACATGCAAGATGAATTAGCTCGTTTGCCTGGCGTAGGAAATGTCATGATTTTTGGAACAGGAACTTACGCCATGCGGGTATGGCTTGATCCTAAGAAAATGTTAGCTTACAGTTTAAATCCTAGCGATGTATTGAACGCGATAAGCCGACAAAATCAGGCTGTTTCTGCAGGACAGATTGCCTCTCCACCAACATCGGGATCTCAGGCTTATCAATTTACGGTAAACGTTCCAGGCCAATTGGTCGATCAAGATCAATTTGCTGATATTATTATTAAAACACTAGTTACACAGCCTGATGAAACAGCGAATAATAGCTCCAGTGCTAAGATTGTTCGAATCCGTGATGTAGGACGGGTGGAGCTAGGTTCATCCAGTTATGCTCAACTGGCAAAACTTAATAATAAGCCAACAGCCGCTATTGGTATTTACCAGCTTCCAGGGGCTAACGCATTGCAAGTGGCGACTGAAGTCCGACAAGCAGTGGCGCAAATGGCTAAGAAATTTCCTCCAGGAATGCAGTATTCAATCCCTTTTGATACGACCATTTTTGTGACAGCTTCCGTCAATGAGGTTTATAAAACCCTATTTGAAGCTGGCATTTTAGTGTTATTAGTGATTTTATTTTTCTTACAAAATTTTCGCGCTACCTTGGTGCCTACGACAACAGTTCCAGTGACTATTGTTGGGGCATTTTTTGCTCTGTTGTTATTGAGTTATTCCATTAATCTATTAACGCTCTTTGCTTTAGTTTTAGCCATTGGTATTGTGGTGGACGATGCGATTGTGATTGTAGAAGGTGTGACTCAACACATAGAGCGTGGAACCTCGCCTAAAGAGTCGTCCATATTGGCAATGACAGAATTGATGGGGCCTATTCTTGGTATTACGTTGGTTCTTATGGCGGTATTTGTTCCTGCTGGATTTATGCCTGGATTAACTGGTGCTATGTATGCTCAATTTGCTTTAGTTATTGCTGCCACTGCATTGATTAGTGCGATTAATGCGATGACCTTGAAACCGACACAATGTGCTTTATGGTTAAAGCCTGTGGATAGCCATAAGGAGAAAGGCTTTATCTTTCGTCAATTTGATAAAATCTATTACCCTATAGAGCATAGATACATCCATTTTATTGGTAAATTAGTACATCAAACTCGACTTGTTTGTTTAATTGGGCTAGGGCTAGTTCTTTTAGCCATTTTTGGCCTCAGTCGTATTCCCACAGGCTTTATTCCTATTGAAGATCAAGGTTATGTCATCATGAACGTTCAATTACCTGATGGGGCTAGTTTGGGGCGTACAGAATCTCTACTTCATCATTTAAGTGAGAAGGTTGCTAAAGTAGAGGGTGTTGCAAATGTGATTACCATTGATGGGATTTCTGTTTTAGATAATAGCTCCAGCCTTGCCAATGCTGGGGTGCTTTATGTCATGTTTAAGGATTGGGATGTTCGCGGCTCAAAAGAGGGATTATTGCCCTTATACACGAAGCTAAACGACATCGCACAAAATACGTTAGGTGCTAAGGTCTTAGTGATGGTGCCTCCTCCTATTCAGGGCTTGGGGACCGCTGGTGGTTTTCAAATGCAGTTAGAATTACAAGATGGCTCTTTTGATTATCATAAATTACAATCCGCAACAGATCATATGATTCGCTATGCAAGTCAACAGCCTGAATTGCAACGAATGATGACCTCTTTTCGTGCTTCTGTGCCACAAGTATCAGCTCCTATCAATCGAACCAAAGCAGAATCCTTAGGAGTAAATATTGGGGATGCCTCGGATGCGTTACAAACTTATTTGGGCTCGTCGTATGTAAATTTATTTACTAAATTTGGTCAAGTGTTTCAGGTTTATGTGCAAGCCGATGCGTCTTCACGAATGACGATTGAAGATGTGCGTAATTTTTATGTCAAAAATCAAAACGGAAATATGGTACCTATTGGTACTTTGACGGATATTCTCCCTACGGTAGGCCCCTCACTTATTTCTTTATATAATCTTTATCCTTCAAGCAATATTTATGGCATGGCTGCTACAGGCTATAGTTCAGGACAGGCCATGCAAGCGATGGAGCGGGTCGCCAAGCAAGTATTACCTGCCGGTATTTCCTATGAATGGACCAGTACGGCTTATCAGGAAAAAATTGCTGGAAATATGAGTTATTTAATTTTTATTTTGTCCTTAATTTTAGTCTATCTCATTTTAGCCGGTCAGTATGAAAATTGGGTAACCCCGATTTCGATTTTATTAAGCGTGCCAATGGCTTTATTGGGTACGGTTGTTACTTTATACCTCTTAGGACTTGCAAATAATATGTATACGCAAGTTGGAATTTTGTTATTAATTGCTTTAGCGGCTAAAAATGCTATTTTAATTGTTGAGGTGGCGCGCGAGCATCGAGAAATACATAATAAATCCATTATCGAGTCGGCAGTAATGGGGGCTAAAACTCGTTTTCGTCCTATTTTGATGACCTCATTCGCTTTTATTTTAGGGGTGTTGCCCTTGGTTTTTGCCACGGGAGCTGGAGCAAACGCACGCCGCTCTATTGGAATCGCTGTTTGTAGCGGAATGCTAGCCTCAACGTGCTTGGCTGTTGTGTTTGTTCCTGTATTTTATGTGATGCTGCAAACCTGGCAGGAGCAAAGAAAGGAAAAAAAGGCAAGTAGGATTGTTTCACGGGAAACATGATAGCGAGGGTCATTCTTCCAAAATTTGTTGGAGCATCTCATTTTTTTCTGGCTGTAATTCTGTTAATGCTAGCGTTGCCAGCCCTGCGGCCTTATATAAGGGTTTAATATTTGAATGATCTAATGCCTCTAGGTGCAATAAAATCGTATTGATATCACCCCGAGCTAAGGGGCCGGTAAGGGATTCAGAAATCAGTTTGGTTTGTTGTAAATTAGTTATATTACCCTGCATTAAATTAACCAGCATTCGCCGGCTTTGTTTTGCATCTAGTCCGGCTTTTAAAAATAGCTCTTCGCTGCAGGATGCTAAGGTGATTAGATAATTGGATGCCATGCAAGCCGCAGCATGGTAAAGCGCTTTATTTGCAGGTTGAATGGTAGAGATAAAAGCGCCCAATTGCAGAAAAGAACGGTTTAACCAGTCACAAATCAGCTCATCTCCTTCTACAATACAATCTACTTGATTAAAAGAGTCTTTCTCTAAGTAATTGGTTTTAAATGCTTTTAATGGGTGAAAGCTGGCTACCATACAACCCTTTTTTTTCAAGGGATTAAGTATTTTTGAGCTTAATACCCCGCTGCAATGAATAACAAAACTTCCCGCCTTCACGCAAGATAAGTTAATCAGTTGAGGAATCTCATCATCATTGCAGCAAAGCCAAATGATATCTGCCGGGGGTAATTGCTCAATGTTTTCAACAGCAGTGCCTAGACCAATTTCTTTACAAGCTTGAGTGGCACTACTCAATGATCTATTACAAACAGAAAGAGAGGAGATAATTTTTGCAGCAGATAAAGCAAGGGCTATATTTTTGCCTAAACGTCCCGCTCCAATAATATTACATTGCATATTTAACCTATTTCAATTTATCAGTTATAATAGCCAAAATTTGTTATTTTTGGAAATAAATTATGCTTTATTTGGTGAGAGGAAATGCTGTACAAGTTTTTTCAGCATTTGGCCAGCAAGAGATGATTGCCGCGAGGGGGGATGCCAGCGCTATTCTTAAACTAGACCTTACTCGCACCGATTTTCTTGGTAGTGCATCAGAGGCCACTCAATTTTTTAATGCATGGGATAGAAACGACTTGGGGGAATATTATACCCAAGGTAATATGTCAGGGGGAATTTTATGCTGCCTTTTAGGTCAAGATCCCTTAAAAAAAGAAGATGAACCCGAGGAAGAATATTATAAAAATTATGCTCGCAAATCATTCGGTTATGTTAATCATAAACAGGAAGCCTGTGGGTTCATGGCGATGTATAGACGGGATAATCTCTCCCAGTGGATGTTGGGTATCATAAAAAACACGACAGCTGATCCAGAGCGCAGACAAGTTATTCTTATCTCGTCTTTTAATTTAACACCTTACATTACACAACCAGAATTTGGGGTCATTGTGACTTACTCTCCCGCCCCATTAGACCATTTACTCAAAAAGGAGCTTGATTCAAGAACCCCTACAGATCTACTGCAAAGTGCATTTACTTCAAATCAGGATGAAATTAATCCGCATTTCGATCGAATTAACCTTGTACTGCGGATGGCTAGCTTTGCTGAAAGAGGCGTGGCAATAAAAGATCCGCTTAATTTTTCTGAGCTTAATATGTCCTTGTTATTTGCAGAAAACCATGCTTTGGATTTGTTCAATCAATATACTATTTTACCTGTTTTACCTTCTTTTGCGATGTTAAAGGATACTCTTTCTACAGAGGGAGGCCTGTTCAAAGAACTACAGAACATTAAGTTAACTGATGATAGGAAAATAAATAATCATTTAATCCGTATGACTATGGTTTTTTATGAAGAAAAGATATTAGAAGAAAACCGCGAGCTGTTAGCCGACTTAGATACCATCAAAGAATTTAGCGCCATGATGTGGAATGAAGGACAGGTGAAATTGATTCCGTTTATGCGCAAAAAAAAATATTCTAAAAGTTTAATGGGATACATTTTAAATGATGATAGTTATTATCCGGCTGTCAATAGATTAGTACAATTAGGGCTTACCCAAGATATTCCTTCTCTTTTTGATAAACCTGAAAAACCATTGGAATCTGAAAAACCATCGGAATCTAAAAAACTATTGGAATCTGAAAAACCATTGGAATCTGAAAAACCATCGGAATCTAAAAAACTATTGGAATTAAAGGGGCTAATGGAACTTACACGATTTGTGGACGAAGACTGTAAAAAGCTTTGTTTAATTTTTTGGGTTAAGAGTTCTTTTACTGAGAATTGGTATAAACGGGTAATTGAAGAAACAAAAAAATACCCTTTACTCGCTTCAACCCTAGTGGATTTGGATAAAAAAGGCACAGTATTTGGCGGCATAAAGGGTTTAAAAACCCTTGTTACGACGCCACGTCATCATTTGAAAAAATCCATCGCGCATCATTTTTTTCCTGGAATAAAAGAAGAATTTTTAAAAGCCAAAGGCTTCTATGATTTAAGTACGGATCAATTAGAGCGAGCAATCAAGGCGCTCAGCCTTTTAAAAGAGGCACAAATTGAAGAGAGCCAACCATATGATCTTGTCATTAGCAATAATAATGCCGGACAAGCACTGCGTATTTTTTTACCTGAGATGGTTGGCATTTCTGAGAATTTTAAAAAAGCACTAATTCATCTGCTATATACAGGTATTAATTCAGGTACTGCCATTCAAGGAAAAAGGCTTTTTGAAATAAAGGATAAAGAATTATTAGGGTTAGCGAAAGAACTTTGTGATCGGTTTTTTAGTGTGAAACAATTACAAGACTTGTCATTTTCGCCTGAAATTATTCTTTGGGCTGCACAAAATACTGACAAAGCAATTGCATTCCGACAAATTATTTCTCAAGTAGAGGAGCAATGTAAAAAAATCTCTAATCGCCTGCTAAGCTCAGTAGCCGATAAGAAAATACAACCAGTATGGGTAGATCAGGAAACGAAATATAGAAAGGCCTTATATTATATTGCTTATGAGACATTAAAATGTGCTGAGGAGCAGCAGCTTTATAATGTTGCTCATACAAGAATAAAATTAAAAAAAGTTGAGGCTAGGATCTTGGAATATATCGATCCCCCAATCGAGTCAAATCTTCATAAGGCTTTAATTATTATAACAAATATTTTAATTACTGCTCTAACACTTGCCTTGGCGAACTATATTAAGTATAAAAAAACAGGAAATTGTTGGTTTTTTAATCAAACCAAGTCTGGGGAAGAGGTTCGTCAATTAAAAGATAGCATAATGACCTTTATCGTCTGATAAATTTTTTGTTATGTAGGGAGAAATGCTTATCAATTTCCTTGAACTTCTTAATTATTTCTGCTTAATATGAATTATACGATACAGGGGCTAATGTGATTTGATGGATTAAATATGGGGATTCCAATAAAAGCACTAAGAGAAAGTGCTTTCATAACGAAAAATCGTATTGGCGAAGGGTCCCATGAAACATACCGTGTTTCATGGGGCGATCCAGCCCAGCAGGGTTTTTTTAAGAAACTAGATCAAAGCTATCCCGAACTTTTGGCCAAAATAAGCGTGGCGACTTCTTCTTTGAAATGTTCAGCTCAAGGAAACAGATCTGCTGAAGAAATGTTGGTATTTGACGAGGCAGATAATATTGTTGGAACAGTGTCGGTTGGCGTAAAAGAGTTTAAGCCTTTAAATTTCCAATCCGAGCCAGTCCCTGCCTCTCCTGAAGAAAGAGAGCAGGTTATTCCAAGTACAGAACGGCTTATTGAGGCGAATGTAATAGAGAATATATTTGCAGATTGGGCCAATGGGAATAATGATGCTCATCCTCACAATATAGGTTATGTGGCCTCCAAAGAAGTAGGTAAAAAATCAGGTTATTTTTTTAATATTGATTTTGATATGTTTTTCTATTGGTTTACGGTGTACATGAAAGGTGGGCCCCGCCCGACGCTTTCTAACCCCAAAACTCGAATTAATTTAACTGTTCCAGATTATGAGAATTTTCCTTGTATTGATGAGCCAGATTATTTTCATTGGTATACTCTTGAGCATCCAGGCAAGAAAACCTGGCCTGCTATCCTTCCAGAAATTCTGCAAAATCCCCTTCTGGCTACTGCATTCGCAAAAACTTATGCAGCACCAGCTCAGTTTGCTGCTTTAGCTGCCGATCCACGAGCACAAGGGCAAAAATTTGCAGCCGCCTTAAAAACATTATTGACCTTTCAACCTCAAGTGCAGCGGCAACGTTTTGTTCAGCTTTTTGGTGATTTAACATTAAATTATAAATCGCTAAGTCTTACAGTGCGGACGCAATACGAGCATATTTTTCCTCAATTTTGTAATGATAAGTCCAATGATCAGAGTTTCGTTGATTTTATGATGAAGTTATATCAAGAGCATTATGATAGCTTATATCGCGTTGTTGTTTTTTATATGGGATGTGAGAAAAATAAATATGGCGTGCCGCTTGCGTCAACCAATATGACTCTTTATAAAAAGCCCTCTTTTTACCAAAATATTAAAGAATGGGTAATAGAACAAAATAAAACGACCAACACAGCGCCTGAAATTCAATTTAACTTAGATGAGCTGAGTAAACGTTATCATCAGATTTGGCGTGACTCGTTTCAGCCTAGATTAGAAAATTTACGTCGAGACACCTTCAACTTATTGAGTCAAGTGAGGTGGTTAGCGACAACACCCAGTAAAAAAAATGAAATATATAGTAAAGATATCACTGATACCAGTTTAACTGCTTCTTGGCAGTTATTTAGCGATATGCCTGATTTTTCTATTAAAGAGGAAGAAATGGGTTTAGATAAGCACCATCATTTGCGGGATGCTTATGAATTACTCAATAAATTTACACAGCAGTTAGAAAAGATAAAAGACATGTATTATGGTAAAAAAATAGCGGATCTTGAGCCCCGTGATGGACATTATTTTTCCAAGGCTTTATATGATTTATGTAATGATGAGTCAAATTTTCTTATTAGCAAGCATTTGGGACATGGTGTGTATGCCCCTGCATTTTTGGAAATTAAAGAGGGATTAAGAGAGCTGGCAAGGCAAGCAAATTTCATGGAGCATTTATCCAGTACGGATGAGCATATGCAAAAAATGCCCAATCACGTAGAGAAGGCCCCATTACCCTACACTGATCCTTCTGAAATTAATGATTTTTGTACTTGCTTATTTGGCTGGGTAAAAAATTTATCTCATGAAGAATTTAAGCGTTATCTCACTGAAATTATTGGAAAATATGTGCAAACGTTCACCGCTCCTTTATATCGTCAACGAGCAGAACCAGTTAAAAAATATTTAAAAGAGAGCGATGAGTCTAATGATAGAAAATTAGCTTATATTTTAACCTCTGGTTCCAGAGATGATGGCGCCCTTAACTTGGCCATCATTGGCGATCTGTTAAAATGGATGTTAACACAGCATTATTTGCCTAGTATTTCTCGCGCATTAAAAGATGAGGCTATAAAAGAGAGCGCCTTGACAACGTTGACACGAGCTGCAGTAAATTTTGCTAGATTTAATCCAGATTGCATCCATCTTTGTAGTTTGAAAGGCTGTGAGTTATTTTATGAGGCTTTGTATGAGTGGGTTGGCACTATCCCAAAACTGAATTTACTTCAAACAATAGATGCTGCGCTTTGCGACTATGATAAAACAAAATGGTCTTGGACTTTGTTTGGCACGCCATCACGATCAGGTGAAATTAAAAGATACTTTCAATGCTATGACGCCAGAAAAGCATTGGCTCTTACATTCATGGGAGGCAATGAGGGTAGGCAGTCAACAGCCAGCGCCTGTGTGTTGCTTGCATTAATCAATGCAATAAAAAAAGAGCCAAAAGACTTGGGGCCAGGTTATAAATTAATTCAACAGTTTAATGAAACAGAGCACAAGATATTTTATATGGAGCATATGAAAAACAAGGTGACAGAAAGAATGAGCCATCTACAAGATCCACAACCTGCAGCGGCGGCTGCTGCAGCTGTTCTCTGATATCACAATATAGGTTATGATTCACGCTTTCAATTCTTTATGAGCGCACGATGCTGTTAGATTTATTAAAAACCATTCCGCAATATCTTATTCCAAAACACGGGCTGACTTCTTTTGCAGGCTCTATGGCGAATAATAAAAATACTAAGATTAAAAATTACCTTATTCAGCGTTTTGTTGCAAAATATCAAGTCAATATGAGTGAGGCTTTAATTGAAGATCCAACGGCCTATGCCTGTTTTAATGATTTTTTTGTTCGTCATCTAAAACCTGAATGCCGACCTTTGGCCCAAGCAGATATTATTGCCCCAGTGGATGGTCGTGTGAGTGAAATTGGTGCGATAAAAAAAGGACAATTGATTCAGGCAAAAGGTCGCGAGTATTCAGTTGCTAAGCTTTTATCTTGTACACAGAGCACAGCGAATCAATTTGTTAATGGTCAATTCGCCACCTTATATCTATCGCCTAAAGATTACCATCGGGTCCATTTGCCCATAGACGCGACACTTATTTCAATGACCTATATTCCGGGCGCATTATTTTCTGTTCAGCCAACAACAGCACGCGTAGTTCCTAATTTATTTGCACGCAATGAACGCTTAGTAATTTCTTTTTCCACTCAAGCAGGCCCTATGGTTATGGTTTTAGTTGGCGCCACTATCGTAGGAGCGATAGGAACAAGTTGGCATGGTGACATACAACGTAGCAAAAAGAACAAGCAGTTTAATTATGCGAATACAGCCATGAAGCAAGGTGATGAGGTGGGTTATTTTAAACTAGGCTCCACCGTCATTCTTCTTTTTGCTGACGGCAACAAAGTACAATGGAATCAAGAGGTAAAAGCTGGCAGCCCTATTTGTTTTGGACAGGCTTTAGGGGAAGTTAAGATATAAGTAGAGGTATTCTTTGAGCATTGAATGGTACCGAGAAGAGGACTCGAACCTCCACGGGGTTGCCCCCACTAGCACCTGAAGCTAGCGTGTCTACCAATTCCACCACCTCGGCATTCGGGCTTAAGGTATCATATTTCCCAGGTCTGTCAATCTTCTTTTGGTAAATGAGGGATCCCAGCTTTTAATATACGTTCTCTTACTCCTTGCCATAATCCGATAGCTGGTGGAAGCTGTATGGCAATACACTCCGCATTTGAGTCGTCTGCTTTTCTTAACTGGTAATATAAATCAAAGGCTGCTTGTTCAGGTTGCTCGGCAAAAGGATAAAAATGATCCTGGGTTACATGCAGTGGTTGATGGTGGGCGATGGCATATACTGTATTAGGTTTACTTTTACAAAAAAGAGCTAATTCTTCGTTTTTTTCAAAATAATACAGGGTTTTTTTAGGTTGATAATGACTGTCTAATTTTCCTGGGACGCGAATGGACGTTGGATAATTTAATTCAGGCGTTGCAATGACTTGTGCGATTGCTTCTTCCCCAATGAGTCCGTGGCGTAAAATTTGATAAGTGTCTGGGTGAGTCGCATCTATGATGGTTGACTCTATGCCCCCAGTACAGCGCCCACCATCTAATATAATTAACTCTTGTTCTGGAAAAGATTCTTGGACATGCAATGCAGTAGTCGGACTAATTTTTCCAAAAGGATTAGCAGATGGGGCCACAAGCGGTATTTGCAGTTGGTTTAATAAGGCTTGTGCGATTGGATGGGCTGGGCATCTAATGGCAACAGAACGTTGTCCTCCATTAATAAGGGGATTGATTTGACCTTGGTTGCAGGGTAGCACGAGAGTTAAAGGACCAGGCCAAAAATGGTCCATTAATTTTTTTGCATAATCAGGGAGATGGGTAACTAAGGAGGTTATATCCCAATGGTGAGCTATATGAACAATCAAAGGATGATTCAATGGCCTTTCTTTCATAGCATATACCGCTTTGATTGCGGTTTCATTATTAATAGGTGCAGCAAGACCGTAGACCGTTTCAGTAGGAATGGCGATCGGTTTTCCTGCTAATAAATTATGAACAGCGAAAGCAATGTCAGTGGTAATTAAGGGCATAACTCGTCAAGGTAAATGGCAGAATTCGTTATTTTTACACAATTAGCTTTATTAATGAAGTAGTTTGATGTTTATTCTCAGGGCGGAGTTTCTTATCACATTCGTTGACTGATTGAAATAGTTATGGTTTGATGAAATCGTGACAGTAATCGGGTCTTTGTTGCGATCTTTAATGGGGAGTTGAGAAGGGTCGTTGTTTTATGATGTCAGTAAAAGGATGTAGCTATGGGATGGACAGATTGGGGTAAAAAAATTTATGGAGCGGTGACAAATAGTACGCTTGATATTACTGCTAGTGCTTTAGGTGTGTGTGGTTCCGTAGCTTGTGCAGCGGCGGGGATTGGGTTTTCAGTAGCTCAAGGTATAGACAAAACCTTTCGAGCGTCTTATTGGGGTTCAGCTGTTAGTGCAGGTGAATTAAGTATTACGGCCCGTTTGGAAGATCTTAATTTAGGGGTAAATTATACGCTACCTCTTCATGTAAGTGGTGCTAAGAGTAACGAGCAACTCTATAATTTAGGCAATTATATTGATCCATCAACCATTCAAATTGTCAGTGCAGTTCTTTTTGGCTCGGGAATGGTATTAAGGACTTTAAGCTCTACAATTAAAAAATTTCAGCAATATCGATATGAGGTGCCTGAACATACCTGGCAAAAGTTACCAGTTAAACCCTCACAACAAGAATATTTAACCGGTATTAAAAATTCAATTTTTGGTTCATTGTCTATTGGGCTGATGAGTAATTCAATAGCGTCCTACTTTGTTTTTTATTCCGACTTCATGAATTCAGATCTTGATTTAACTTATCCTTTCAGTGGTGCACGGCAAGAAAATAGCTCCTGTTATACAAATAATACTTATTATAATGGTCCTTTGATGTCTGCGACGGAATATATACATATTCAGTTTGATCCGGAGGTAATCCCTATTAAAGTACCTATTATCGGTGACGTGAATGTCGCTCTCAATGTTGGTGTTCAGGGTGAGGTCAATTTGACGGCAGGAGGAGGCGTATTTTTTGAAAAAAATGGCCCAACAATAATTCCTTTGGCAGCGAACGTCGCTCTTTCTGCTATAGCTGGTGTGAGTACTTACTTGGCGAGCAATTTTTTTGCGCGCAAGGAACAGCACTTACGTGATGAGAGAGTGTTGCGAAATAGAGAATATTTACCATTAATTGATGGGTGTGAATCACCAATTAATAGAATGACGTAGTAGACCTGGCCTGGTTGTAAGAAACCAGGCTGCTCCTGCTATTTTTTATGCAGATGTAAATTGATTAATGGTTGTTGTTAATCGCTTAACTAGCTCGTCGATTTCTTCTTCATTAATAATTAATGGTGGCAACAGGCGTACTACTGTATCTGCGGTTACATTAAAGAGTAGACCATGAGCCAGACCAATTTGGCGCATGTCGTTAGCAGGCCTATCCAATTCGATGCCTAGCATATAACCTTTTCCACGAATCGCTTTCACACAGGGATGTTTTCCTAAGTTGTTGATTAGTTTCTCCATCAATAGAGCACTGTTTTTGGTAACTTTCTCACAAATTTTATCGCGCTCTATGACTTCTAGCACAGTCAGGGCAGTGGCGCAGGTCAGTGGATTTCCACCGAAAGTTGAGCCATGATTTCCTGGTTTAAATAAATCTTTTGCCCTTTTGCTCATCAGACAGGCGCCGATGGGAACACCATTACCTAAGCCTTTAGCTGTTGTGACTACGTCGGGTTCAATGCCATAATGCATGTAGGTAAACAGCTTACCAGTGCGACCATTTCCAGTTTGGATTTCATCAAGAATCAGCATCCAATCATGTTGTTCGCATAGTTTTGCTAAAGCCAGAAGATAGTCTTCCTCTGCGGCATAAATTCCGCCCTCACCTTGAATGGGTTCGAGCATGACCGCAACCACATCATCTCTATTGGCGGCAATGGTGTGAAGTGCTTCTAAATCATTAAAGGGGGCGCGAATAAATCCTGGGACTAGTGGTTCAAAACCTGCTTGTACCTTACGACTTCCTGAGGCAGTTAAAGTAGCCATGGTGCGACCATGAAAAGCTCTTTCCATTACAATCACTGAAGGAGTCTCTATTCCTTTTTTATGACCAAAAAGACGAGTTAGTTTAATGGCTGATTCATTAGCCTCTGCACCTGAGTTAGAAAAAAATACTTGATCCATACCAGCCATTGTCGTTAATTTTTCAGCCAGTAATTCTTGTTGTTTAATATGATATGCATTGGAGGTATGTAACAGCTTAGCTGCTTGTTCTTGTATCGTTTGGGTGACATCAGGATGTGCGTGGCCTAACCCGCAAACGGCAATACCACTTAAGCCATCCAGATAGGCTTTTCCTTGTTCGTCATATAACCAGACACCTTTACCGTGGGTAAACGTAATCGGCAGAGGATTATAACTTGTAATTAAAGCCATGATATGTCCCTTTATCTTTAATTGGTATTGAATATAACCTGGTTGCAAGCAACTAATGGTGTTTCTTTAAGGATTTTATGCCCTTGTAGACTGGATGCAGCAAAGCGTAATCCGGGAATTCGGTGCCACTGAACCCAGATTACGTTTTGCTGCATCCAGGCTTGTATTATTTTAAGTTAGCAGCTGCAAAATCCCAGTGCACTAGAGACCAGAATGCGTTGATATAATCGGGGCGTACATTGCGATAGTCTATGTAATAGGCATGTTCCCATACATCACAAGTCAATAGAGCAGTTAAGCCTTCTGTCATCGGAGAGCCTGCGTTGCTGGTGCTGATAATTTTTAAAGCCCCAGAAGCCTCTTGGACTAGCCATGCCCAGCCAGAGCCAAATGTAGTCGCTGCAGTTTGAGTGAACTGTTCTTTAAAGGCAGCAAAAGAACCAAAAGATTTATTAATGGCTTCCGCTAATTGACCTTGAGGCTCACCACCGCCATTGGGGCTAAGACAATGCCAATAAAAAGTATGATTCCAAACTTGAGCCGCATTATTAAAAACGCCGCCTTTTGATTTCATCATAATTTCTTCTAGGGGCATGGATTCGAATTCAGTCCCTGAAATCAATTTGTTTAAATTGTTCACATAGGCTTGGTGATGTTTACCATAATGATATTCTAGAGTTTCTTTCGAAATATGGGGTGCTAGTGCATCCATAGTATAAGGCAGTTGGGGTAATGTAAAAGTCATTTATATCTCCTGATTTTATAACTGACGTAAGTTTAGCAGGATAAAGAGGATATTCAATGTAATGGACAAAACTTACTCCTTTTTATTCACACCCTTGCGGCCATGCTAACTTTTCGCCATAATGAGCGTTTATTTAATTACAAAGGTGTTTGACAGTGGATACTTTAGAAAAAATTAGAAAGCAAATCGCAGACAATGCTATTTTGTTGTACATGAAAGGCTCTCCTAAGATGCCTCAATGTGGTTTCTCCGCGCGTGCAGTGCAATGTATTGAATCCTGCGGTGTGGACTTTGCTTATGTAGACGTTCTTGCTAATCCTGATATTCGTCAAATGCTACCCCAAATTGCTGATTGGCCTACTTTTCCTCAACTGTATGTGAAGGGTGAGTTGATTGGGGGTTCAGATATTATTGCTGAATTGTTCCAACAAGGTGAATTAGAAACCATGTTACGTGATGCAATTGCCGCGTAACAATTATAATATGCAGATCTTGTATCTGTGTTTTGATGGAGAATATTAAATGAGCGTATTAGTAGGACGAAAGGCCCCTGATTTTACCGTAGCTGCTGTACTGGGTAATGGTGAGATAGTTGATAAATTTAACCTGCATGAGCATTTAAAAGGTAAGTATGGATTGGTTTTTTTCTATCCTTTAGATTTTACCTTTGTTTGTCCTTCTGAGCTGATTGCTTTGGATCACCGTATTGAAGACTTTAAAAGTCGCAATGTTGAAGTGGTTGCGGTTTCTATTGACTCACATTTTACGCATAATGCATACCGCAATACGCCAGTGAACAAAGGGGGTATTGGCCCTGTGCGTTATACTATGGCTGCAGACATGACTCACAGTATTTGTCAGGCTTATGGTGTAGAGCATCCAGTAGCTGGTATTGCGTTCCGTGGCGCTTTTGTTATTGATACCAATGGTGTGGTTCGTTCACAAATCGTTAATGATTTACCTATTGGCCGTAACATTGAAGAAATTTTAAGAATTATTGATGCCGTTCAATTCTTCGAAGAAAAAGGTGAGGTATGTCCTGCTGGCTGGCAAAAAGGCAATGTGGGCATGAAGGCGTCTCCACAAGGTGTTGCTGAATATTTAGCAGAGCACTCAGATAAGTTGTAATTGCCTATGTTCTTGTAGCCTGGATTACGCTTTGCTGCATCCAGGCTACTTAGCTTATTTAGATAACCTGAGTCAAGCGCCAGGTATTAGTCATTTGACAAAACAAATCGGCTGTTTTTTCTGCGTCATAAATAGCAGAATGAGCCTCTTCTGCATCAAAAGCGATTCCTGCTGAATGAGCTGCTTTGGCCAATACGGTTTGTCCGTAAATTAATCCACCTAATGTTGCTGTATCAAAACATGTAAAGGCATGAAAGGGTGATTTAACACCTGTTCTTTTGATGGCTTCTTTAATAAATAATAAATCAAACCAAGCGTTATGCCCGACTAAGACCGCACGTTGACAATGAGCTTTTTTTAATGCGGAAAAAATGGGCTTAAATAAATTGTCTAGCGCTATTTTTTCATCCAAAGCAAAACGAAGTGGTTGAAAGGGATCTATCTGATTGAAATCCAACGATTTTTGATCAAGCTCTGCCCCTGAAAAAGGTAGAATATGTTCAAAATGACTTTCACCGCGCTCAAGCATCCCTTGTTCATTCATAGTGAGTAAAACCACGCACATTTCTAATAAGGCATTTTTTTGCGGATCAACACCTGCCGTTTCCACATCCACAACCACGGGTAAAAAACCACGAAATCGATCTTTCATTCTAACACTTAACACACTGTTACGCGGGGACATGAATACTCCAAGGAATGGTTTCTCCAGCAGCCATAGGCACTACTTTATCCGATCCTAAAGGCAGAAAATCAGGTATGGTTTGCGGCGATTTTATGAGTTCAATCACCTGTTGATTAATAGGTAGTTGATAAAATTCAGCACCGAAATGACTCATAAAATGATTGAGTTGCTTTAATTGACCCAGTTCATCAAAGAGTTGAGTATAAAGGGTTAAGGCAAATGGTGCTGAATAAATTCCAGCACATCCACAAGCACTTTCTTTGGTATGAAGACGGTGGGGCGCGCTGTCAGTTCCTGCGAAAAATTTAGGATTGCCGCTACAAGCCGCTTTTTGCAAGGCTTTTTGATCCTGCTCGTGCTTTAAAATAGGCAAACAATAATAATGTGGTTTAATACCACCGGCAAGTAATTGATTGCGATTATATAATAGATGATGTGGCGTAATGGTTGCCGCTACATTTGGAGGTGCTTCGAGTATGTAATCCACCGCTGCTCGCGTCGAAATATGTTCTAAAACAATCCGCAAGTAAGGAAAATTTTTTACTAAAGGTTTTAAATACTCATTAATAAATAATGCTTCACGCTCAAAAATATCACTATGTGTGACTTCACCATGAAGTTGCAAGACTAAATTATGCTCTTGTAATGCCTCAAAGAGCGGATAAAGTTCTGTTAATGAGTTCGCCCCTGCCTCAGAGTTAGTAGTAGCCCCTGCTGGATAGAATTTTGCTCCCAAAATATAAGGAAGTGCTGCGGCTTGCGCTAATTCATTTACATTGACTGAATCATTGAGGTAAAACGTCATATAAGGATTAAAGGAGCTATTTTTAGGTAAGGCTGCAAGAATGCGCTCTCTATAAGAAGTGATAGAGGCAATGTTAGTTAGTGCTGGCTTAAGGTTAGGCATAGCCAACACACGTGCAAAATGTTGCGCGCTTGCAGCAACCGTATGCTGGAGCATGTCATTGTCTCTAAAATGGACATGCCAATCGTCGGGCTGATTAATAATTAGAGTTTGCATAATCAAGATTCTTAACTCATGACTGATATCTAAGCATAACATGAATTAACGTTTGAGGATGAGCAAAATTGAGTTAGGCCTTCGGTGGAAGAGAATTATTAATGCGCCTAAAAAAAGTCGGCCATGATTAAAAAATGAATCCAAATGAAGAAAATATTGATTTTCTTCATCTATTTTCTTGATTTATTAAAATTAGTTGTTAATACTGGTTTTGTTGCATGTTTCCAACAAAAGCGATAAAAGCATGCCGCGGGTAACTTTTTTAACGAGTGAATTATCAATAAAAAAAGCGCAGTGTTTTTTCGTTGGTTTAAAGAGAGTTGGTAACGTTTACTCCCTAGATTTTAAAGAAATTTTAGCAAGAGTGTTGACATTATTAATCTAGGGCGGGATAATTTGACAAGGTACGTTCTCACTCAGGGCGAAAATGCGTACCGTTGCTGATAGGAATGGTTTTTTGATTTGGTAACGAACGGAAATTAATAATAAAAATAGTGGAGATAAGCATGTTAAATTTGAAAAAAACAGCGGTAGCTGTTCTTGCTTTAGGTAGCAGCGCGGTATTTGCTGGTACAATGGGTCCGGTTTGTACTCCTGGTAATGTCACTGTTCCTTGCGAAAGAACTGCATGGGATATCGGTGGACAAGCACTGTATCTACAAACAACTACAAACAACGGTTTTTCTTATTACCCAAGTGCTGTTAATCCTGGTCGTTATGATGACGTAGGTCAGCGTTGGAACTGGGGTTTCCAAATTGAAGGTTCTTACCACTTCAATACTGGTAATGACGTAACAGTTAGCTGGTACCATATTGACACAAACAGATCAACAGCTGCTATTGATCCAGCACTATCATTCGCTGGTGACACTATTACTGCTGCTACAGTTGGTCAAAAAAATCGTTGGGATGCAGTTAATGCTGAATTAGGTCAATTCGTTGATTTCAGTGCGAACCAAAAACTACGCTTCCATGGTGGTTTCCAATTCGCTCGTGTTAAACCAACAGTTGATTTGGCGCTTACTACAGCTACTACTACAGCCGCTGCTTCTTTAACATCTGACTACAACGGTTTTGGTCCACGTACTGGTCTAGACATGGGTTATGTATTTGGTAATGGTTTAGGCGTTTATGCTAAAGGTGCTGCTGCAGTCCTAGTTGGTACTTCTAAATTCAACGATAATGCTGCTTACCAAACTATTGCTGGCACAACAGGCGCTGTTGCTCTACATGGTTCTAGAACATCTATCGTTCCTGAGTTAGAAGCTAAATTAGGTGGTAACTACACTTATGCTATGGCACAAGGTGATTTAACCTTAGATGCTGGTTACATGTGGTTTAACTACTTCAATGCGTTAAATAACGTTGATTTACTTAACGGTGGAATCAAAGGAAGTGACTTCGGCGCTGCTGGTCCTTTCGTTGGTTTGAAATACGTAGGTAACGTTTAATTTCTTAATTAATTAAGAAGTTATGTAAAGCCCATCTTTATGATGGGCTTTTTTTTTGACTGAACTTACGTCCTTGTAGCCTGGATGCAGCGCAAAGCGCGTAATCCGGGAATTCAGTGCCACTGATCCCTGATTACGCTGCACTGCATCCAGGCTTGTATCTTTAAATTGTAAGTGAAAAAGCTTAATCTCGAGG
>JAOATK010000003.1 GCA_030158115.1 Legionella sp. | reverse complement strand
CGATTGGGTATAGTCTTGTTATTTTTCGAAATAACAGGAAGTCATTTATGTACACTGGGCCAAACTACCAGCTAGGTGAAACTTACGATCTGTTGCGTGACAGTGTCCGTCAATTTGCTCGTGTGGAAATTGCGCCTTTCGCCGCAGACATTGATGAAAAAAATCTTTTTCCTCACCCTCTTTGGCGAAAACTAGGTGATATGGGATTGTTAGGTATTACTGTTAGTGAAGAGTACGGTGGCGCTAATATGGGCTATCTAGCACATGCCATCGCTATGGAAGAAATATCCCGTGCTTCAGCTTCCGTGGGCTTAAGTTATGGCGCTCATTCTAATTTATGCGTTAATCAAATTTATTTGAACGGAAACAGCGTTCAAAAGCAAAAATATCTGCCAAAACTAATTAGCGGAGAATATATTGGTGCACTCGCAATGAGTGAATCCAATTCAGGCTCTGATGTCGTTAGCATGCAATTACACGCTGAAGCTTCTGGTAATAAATTTATTCTTAATGGCACCAAAATGTGGATTACAAATGGTCCTGATGCGGATGTTTTAGTAGTCTATGCCAAAACAGAAAAACAAGCTAAAAGCAAAGGCATCACCGCTTTTTTAATTGAAAAAGGAATGCCAGGTTTTAAAACAGCCCAAAAATTAGATAAATTAGGAATGCGTGGCTCAAATACCTGTGAGTTGGTTTTTGAACAATGTGAAGTGTCTGCAGATCAAATTTTAGGTGAGATTAATCAGGGCGTTAAAGTCTTAATGAGTGGGCTCGATTATGAGCGGACTATCCTAGCAGCTGGCCCGGTGGGAATTATGCAAGCTTGTATGGATGTTGTTTTACCTTATATACATGAACGTAAGCAATTTGATCAACCTATTGGTGAATTTCAATTTATTCAAGGAAAAATTGCCGATATGTATACTGATCTAAGCGCTAGCCGAGCTTATTTATATGCCATTGCCAAAGCTTGCGATCAAAACAATGTTAGCCGTAAAGACGCAGCTGGTGTGATTTTATATACGGCCGAAAAAGCCACGCAAATGGCATTACAAGCCATTCAAATTTTAGGTGGAAATGGCTATATTAATGAATACCCTACAGGTCGATTGCTCCGTGATGCCAAATTATATGAAATTGGTGCGGGCACTTCTGAAATTAGAAGAATGCTGATTGGTCGAGAACTTTTTAAAGAATCCGCATAAGGAATAGTGACATGGAACACAATGACATCGTAATTGTTGCCGCAAAAAGAACCCCTCAAGGAGGATTGTTAGGTGAATTGTCTCCACTTAGCGCAGTAGATTTAGGCGCAATCGCTCATCAAGCGGCATTGACTCAGGCAGGAATTAATCCTGATGATGTGGATGAAGTGATTAGTGGTTGCGTCTTGCAAGCAGGAATCGGTCAAGCACCAGCACGTCAAGCCGCAATCAAAGCAGGCGTTCCTTATTCAGCAGGCGCAACGACTGTTAATAAAATGTGTGGCTCCGGCATGAAAGCTGTCATGTTAGCTCATGATCTTATTAAAGCAGGCTCAGCAAATATTATCCTAGCCAGTGGTATGGAAAGCATGAGTAATGCGCCCTATTTACTTGCCAAAGCACGTGCAGGATATCGATTAGGCCATGGTGAGTTAAAGGATCACATGTTCCTAGATGGTCTCGAAGATGCTTACACTCCTGGTCAATTAATGGGATGCTTTGCAGATGAAACGGCTGCTCATTTTCATTTTACTAGAGAGCAACAAGATCAGTATGCAGCGCAATCCATGAATAAAGCATTAAAAGCAATTGAAACAGGTGCTTTTATAGAGGAAATTGCCCCAGTCACTATCAATAGCCGCAAAGGTGAGGTGACTATAATCAGAGATGAAAGTCCTGATCCGGCTAAGCTGGCTAAGATTGCTCAATTAAAACCAGCATTTAAAAAAGAGGGTACCGTTACAGCCGCTAATTCCAGTTCTATTTCTGATGGCGCAGCTAGCTTAATTTTGATGAGTGCAGCTGAGGCAAAGCAACGCGGTATTCGCCCTATTGCGCGAATTGTTGCACATGCAAGTCATGCTCAGGCACCAGAGTGGTTTACTACAGCACCAATTGATGCCATACGTCAGGTCATGAAGAAAGCCAATTGGAAACCTGAGGATGTGGATCTTTATGAAATAAATGAGGCTTTTGCAGTGGTTGCTATGGCTGCGATATCACAGCTTGAATTAAATCCAGAACAGGTTAATATTCATGGAGGAGCTTGTGCTTTAGGTCACCCTATAGGGGCTTCAGGCGCACGTATTTTGGTCACTTTAATTTATGCCTTAAAACAACAAGATAAAAAGCGTGGTATTGCTGCTTTGTGTATTGGTGGTGGTGAAGCAACTGCTATCGCGGTTGAGTTAATATAATAAAACGTATGATGTCACAAGTTCAAAAGTAGCCTGGATGAAGCAAAGCGTAATCCGGGAAGCCCATGCAAAGCATGGCACCTTATTACAAGGTTTGAGCCGCTTCCCGGATTGCGCACTTTGCGCTCCATCCAGGCTACTTTGAACATAGAGGGGATATCATACATAAACAAGGGATGTACATGTTACGACAAAGTCTTATTTATTTAATATTGAGTATTTTGGTAGTTGTTTTTGCCAGATACGCCCATCTTCTGATTGTGTATATAGATACTTTTTTCACACACATCAACTTACAATTAACACCCATATTTAGTAAAACAGGCTGGGGACTGATAGTTCGTAAAGTTTTGGTTCTTACATTATTACCAGTTATTTTGGCGGGAATTCCAGCACTTATTTATAAAGCCATCAAAGGCCACTACATGCCTCATTTTATTGCTATAACTTGGATTCTTTGGACGATAATTGTTTTAAGCGATATTTTAATTTGATAAGGACTCATTGATGGCCCAATTAATCAGTAAAATCAATACTGGAAGTCAAGAGTTCAAAAAAAATCAAACCAGCATGCAGGCTCTGGTGGAGGAATTAGAGCAGAGTATTTTGCAAATCGCTTTAGGTGGTGATGAAAAAGCTCGTGCGCGTCACTTACAACACGGTAAATTACTTCCTAGAGAACGTTTGCAACAACTACTAGATCCGGGAAGTCCTTTTTTAGAATTTTCACAGCTTGCTGCTTATCAAGTTTATGAGGATGCACTTCCCGCTGCTGGCATTATCACCGGAATTGGTTGGGTTGCTGGGGTGGAGTGCGTTATTGTAGTGAATGATGCCACAGTTAAAGGCGGTACCTACTATCCATTAACTGTAAAAAAACACCTGCGTGCTCAAGAAATTGCCTTAATAAATCATTTACCTTGCATTTATCTAGTTGATTCTGGCGGCGCCTTTTTACCACTTCAAGATGAAGTATTCCCAGACCGCGATCATTTTGGCCGTATTTTTTTTAATCAAGCACAGATGTCTGCTCAAAACATACCGCAAATTGCAGTTGTGATGGGCTCTTGTACGGCAGGCGGTGCTTATGTTCCGGCCATGGCTGATGAATCCATCATGGTCAAAAACCAAGCCACTATTTTTCTTGGCGGCCCACCCTTAGTCAAAGCAGCTACAGGAGAGGTAATCAGTGCGGAAGAATTAGGCGGTGCAGAGGTGCATTGTCGCCATTCTGGCGTGGCCGATCATTATGCTGAAAGCGACGCACATGCTCTGCAGTTAGCACGAGTTGCTGTCAGTAATTTAAATCGCCAAAAGCCACATTCGCTTAAACGCATTGATACCGTAGAACCCTTATACGATACCAACGAATTAAATGGTATCGTTCCCGCAGACCCAAGAAAACCTTTTGATATTCGTGAAATTATTGCTCGATTGGTGGATGGTTCTGAATTTGATGAATTTAAAGCATTATTTGGCACTTCCTTAGTTTGTGGTTTTGCGCATTTATATGGTTTTCCAATTGGTATTATTGCAAACAACGGCATCTTGTTTAGCGAGAGTGCGTTAAAAGGAAGTCACTTTATCGAGCTTTGTTGTCAACGTAAAATTCCCTTGGTCTTTCTGCAAAATATCACAGGTTTTATGGTAGGCTCCAAATACGAAGCTTCAGGCATTGCCAAACACGGCGCTAAAATGGTGATGGCAGTTGCCAATGCCAATGTCCCCAAGTTTACCGTCATTGTGGGAGGTAGTTTTGGTGCTGGTAATTACGCCATGTGCGGGCGCGCCTATGATCCCCGTTTTATGTGGTCATGGCCTAATTCTCGTATTTCTGTGATGGGTGGTGAGCAAGCAGCAAATGTTTTAGCGCAAATTAATCGTGATAAACTTTCAAAAAAAGGCGCTAACTGGTCTACTGAGGAAGAAGAGCTGTTTAAACAACAAATGCGATCCCAGTATGAGGCTCAAGGAAATCCGTTTTATGCGAGTGCGCGATTATGGGATGATGGCGTAATTGCCCCCAAAGACACACGTAAAGTATTAGGTTTAGGCTTATCCGCGGCACTCAATGCCCCAATAGACTCCACACGCTTTGGCGTGTTTCGCATGTAAAGGACTATAGTGAGCGATTTATTATACAACATTGAAGATCATATCGCGCTTCTAACACTCAATCGTGTTAATAAACAAAATGCTTTTGATAACGTACTGTTATCAGAAATGCAAAGACATCTTGAGCAGGCAATCAATGATTCAGCCATACGTGTTATTGTCCTCAAAGCGAATGGCAAGCACTTTTCAGCGGGTGCAGATTTATCTTGGATGCAAAGTATGGCCAGCTTTAGCGAAGAAGAAAATTTAAAAGATGCCATGGTCCTAGGTACTCTGATGCACACCCTACATCAAAGCCCTAAACCAACAATTGCTATGGTGCAAGGTGCTGCTTTTGGTGGTGGTGCTGGTTTAGCTGCCGCTTGTGATATTGCTATCGCAACGAACTCCACCCGCTTTTGTTTTTCAGAAGTTAAATTAGGACTCATCCCTGCAGTCATTAGTCCTTATGTAGTAAAAGCTATCGGTGAACGAAATGCAAAAGCTTTATTCATGAGCGCTGAAGTATTTGATGCGTCTAAAGCTTTATCATTAAACCTAGTACAGCATTGTGTTGCTGAAGACCAGTTGCTGGAATTTACTTTAAATCACGCAAAACAAATTAGCCATAATGCGCCAGAAGCTGTCAGAGCATCCAAAAAATTAGTAGCGGATATCGCCAACAAAAAAATAGATCAAGAATTGGTTCATTTCACCGCTTCATTAATCGCTCAAAAAAGAACATCTTCTGAAGGACAACATGGTCTTCATGCTTTTTTAAAAAAAGAAACACCCAACTGGAACTAGAGGCTTGCATGTTTAATAAAATTCTTATTGCGAATCGCGGCGAAATAGCCTGTAGAATCATCAAAACAGCACGCTCTATGGGCATTCATACAGTCGCTATTTATTCATCCATCGATAAAGACAGTTTGCATGTACGCTCTGCAGACAGTGCCTATTGCGTTGGGGAGCCACCAGCTAAAGACAGTTATTTAAATATCCAAGAGATTATTTGGGCTGCTAAAATATCTGGAGCAGAAGCCATTCATCCAGGTTATGGTTTTTTGTCTGAAAATCCTGAATTTGCTAAAGCATGCCAAGCTGAAGGGATTGTTTTCATCGGCCCTTCTGTCGAGGCTATGGAAGCAATGGCTTCGAAACAACTAGCCAAACAACTCCTTGAAAAATCGAACGTGCCATTAACTCCAGGATATCATGGCAGTGAACAAACAGAAAAAAGACTTCTTGCTGAATCTGAAAAAATTGGGTTTCCTGTCTTAATTAAGGCAGCTAATGGAGGTGGCGGAAAAGGAATGCGTGCTGTTTTTTCTAAGGAAGAATTCAGCTCCGCCCTAGCTGGTGCTAAGCGTGAATCAAAAGCCAGCTTTGCTGATGACACCATGATTATTGAAAAACTAGTGCTAAAGCCTCGCCATGTCGAAGTACAAATCATGGCTGATAATCATGGCAATGTGGTCCATTTATTTGAAAGAGACTGCTCTATTCAGCGCAGGCACCAAAAAATTATTGAAGAAGCCCCCGCGCCTAATTTATCACCTAGTTTACGCCAGAAATTAGCACAAGCAGCATGTGAAGTCGCACGCTCTATCAAATACACTGGTGCTGGAACCATCGAATTTTTAGTGGCAGAAAATGAGCAATTCTATTTTATGGAAATGAATACTCGACTACAAGTCGAGCATCCAGTAACGGAGATGATAACCGGTCTAGATTTAGTCACTTGGCAATTAAAAATTGCGGCTAATGAGCCCCTTCCGCTTTCTCAAGATAACATTCAGTCGCACGGTCATTCTATAGAGTGTCGTATTTATGCTGAAGATCCTTTTAATGAATTTATCCCATCCATTGGACAAATTAATTTTCTTAAAGAACCTTCGGGTGTTGGAATTCGTATCGATACAGGCGTCACGTGTTTATCACAGATCACCATGTATTATGATCCCATGATTGCCAAACTAATTTCTTGGGGCTCTTCTCGTGAGGAAGCACTGCAACGATTACAACAAGCTTTAGAGCACTATTATATTGGCGGCGTTAAAACCAATATCCCCTTTTTACAAGGGATTTGCCAAAATCCCAATTTTATTCAAGCAAAGCTTAGTACTGATTTTTTAACGCAAGAACGCATTCAATTAAATACACCTGATAAAAAAATTGCTCAGCTAATGACAATAAGCTTTGATTACTTAAATACTCTTGCTCATATTACAGATCCTCTTTTAAAAGATACCTTTGCCTGGCAATCACAAGTTACTAGTCGCTGGGTATTACGCTATCAAGATGCTGATGAATTGCTTGAAGCACTCATTATCCCAATCAATAAGAATCAGCTTAAGGTTCACCTGCAAGAGCAAGAATATAATATCCGTGCACGTATTGATGCTGAGTTATTAACCATTGAATTAGAAAACCAAAATTACCAAGCAACCATAAAAAATAACCCTGATTCTTTGACTTTATATAATAAAAACGGTCAAATCATCATAGAGCGATTTAATTGGAATACTTTTGGCTCTCATGCAGAAGAGAGCAAAGGTCAATTAACCGCCCCAATGCCTGCAACAGTAGTAGCCATCTTGAAAAAAATAGGGGAAAAGGTAAAAGCAGGCGATGGTTTAATTGTACTGGAAGCCATGAAAATGGAGCATACTGTTCATGCGCCAACTGACGGGGTACTTAAAGAGATTTTTTATTCTGTAGGTACGCAGGTCAATGAAGGTGAAACATTATTGTCCTTAAACGACTAGTAAGAGATACCTATGGACTATCCGCAGCATGTCACAATAATAGAAGTTGGGCCACGTGATGGCCTGCAAAACGAGTCTGCTTTTGTTTCCAGTCAACATAAAGTCGAACTCATTAATGCACTAAGCGAAACTGGTTTAAAACACATTGAGGTGACAAGCTTTGTTTCTGCAAAAGCCATCCCTCAATTAGCGGACCATGACGAAGTGTTTCAGGGTATCATTAAAAAGCCTTCAGTCCATTACTCTGCCTTAGTTCCAAATGAACAAGGAATGCTTCGAGCATTAGAAGTCGGGGTTAAAGAAATTGCGGTGTTTACTGCGGCCAGCGAGTTATTTAATCAAAGAAATATTAATTGTTCTATTGATGAAAGCATTGCGCGATTTATTCCGGTGATTGCTTTAGCTAAAGCCAATAAAATTCAAGTACGCGGTTATATTTCCTGTGTTTTAGGCTGTCCATATCAAGGAAATATTCCACCTGAACAAGTGGCATTAGTAGTGCAAAAATTACTTGATTTAGGGGTGGATGAAGTCTCTTTAGGCGATACCATTGGTGTTGGCACACCTAAACAAACCCAGTTAGTTTTGGATAAGGTGCTCACTTTGATCCCATTAAATCAATTGGCGATGCATTTTCATGATACTTATGGCCAAGCAATGGCTAATATTTATGCTTCATTAAATTATGGCGTACATCGTTTTGATAGCTCAGTTGCAGGTCTTGGTGGTTGTCCTTATGCACGAGGTGCTACTGGAAATGTGGCCACAGAAGATGTTTTATATTTAATGCATGGCTTGGGGATCAATACAGGGGTTGATATATTTAAAGTAGTGGAAGTAAGTGACATGATTTGCAAGATTCTTGGGCGTCAAAACCAATCAAAAGTTGCTAACGCCATGTTAGCAAACCCTTGTAAATAAAGAACGTGGCCTCGATGCAGCGCAGTGTAGTCAAAGCGACATAACATAATAAAATGATAAATAAGAGATGGATGATGAATCAGTTGGCATGGAAACCTAAACACCCAAAAGACAACAGAATGGCGCATTTTATGGCGTTCGCGGCACAAAAACATTGCCAAATTTTTGAAAGCTATCAAGATCTTCACACCTGGTCTATTAAACACCCTGATTCATTTTGGCCGACACTTTGTGATTTTTTTCATTTAAAATTTGATACGCCCCCTCATCAAATACTCAATTATTATGATGATTTCATGAATGCTCGTTGGTTTTCTGGGGCTCAATTTAATTTTGCGCAAAAACTTCTATCTCGTAAAGACGCACATCCAGCCTTGGTTAGCATCAATGAAAATAATGTTAGGCAAGAAATAAGTTACGTCCAATTATATGCAGCCGTTGCCGAATGCGCTGCGGGCTTAAAAGCTGCTGGTATCATTAAAGGTGATCGCGTTGCCGCTTTATTACCTAATACATCCCATGCAATTATCGCCATGCTTGCCACCACCTCTTTGGGTGCCATTTGGTCTTCTTGCTCTCCAGATTTTGGTGCTCAGGCCGCTATAGATCGCCTAGAACAAATTGAACCCAAACTATTATTTATCTGTGATGGCCACCAATACCAAGGTAAAAAACACTCTGGGGTAGAAAAAATAAAACAGCTTAATAAGGCTATTTCATCACTCCGACATCTGGTGATATGCCCCAATATTGAGCAAGACGTGGATATTTCAGAATTACCTAAGGCACAATACTGGAATGATTTTATTAAACCCGCAAAAGAATGTGAATTTGTCTCTTTAGATTTTGACCATCCCATTTATATTATGTTTTCTTCAGGAACCACAGGGAAACCTAAATGCATTATGCATGGTGCCGGAGGCACATTAATACAACACCTCAAAGAGCTAGGATTACATACCGGATTAGAAGCAAAAGATAATTTATGTTTTTATACGACCTGCGGTTGGATGATGTGGAACTGGATGGTCTCTGCCTTAGCACTAGGTACAACACTTACCTTATATGAAGGCTCACCAACTTATTCTAACAACAATCGCCTATTTAAATTATTAGATGATGAAAAAGTCACTGTATTTGGAACCAGTGCCAAATTTATCTCCTCAGTTGAGAAAGCAGGGGTTAACCCAAAAGCTGAATTTAGTTTGACTCATTTACGCTGCATTCTGTCTACAGGCTCTCCCCTGCTACCTACAAATTATGATTTTGTTTATGAACAAATCAAAAAAGATATTCAACTAAGCTCTATCTCAGGTGGTACTGATATTATTTCCTGTTTTGCTCTGGGTAACCCAATGCTTCCAGTATATCGTGGAGAAATACAATGCCTAGGTTTAGGATTAGCAGTGGATGTTTTTGATGAAGACGGTCACTCAATCAAAGAATCTCGAGGTGAGTTAGTTTGCACCATGCCTTTTCCCTCTATGCCTATTGGTTTTTGGAACGATAAAGAACGCCAAGCGTACCGACACGCTTATTTTGAACGTTTCCCAGGAGTATGGGCACATGGTGACTTTGCTGAAATTACAGCACATCATGGACTTATTATTTATGGTCGTTCGGATGCCATTCTTAATCCTGGGGGCGTACGCATTGGCACAGCAGAAATTTATCGCCAAGTGGAGAAAATACCTGCCGTTATTGACAGCATTGTGATTGGTCAAGATTGGCAAGATGATGTTCGTATCGTCCTCTTTGTTAAGTTACAAGAGGGCATAAAACTTAATGAAGAATTAATGAATGAAATAAAGCTAACGATTCGCGAGAATGCATCACCAAGACATGTCCCTGCAAAAATACTGCAAGTGAACGAGATTCCAAGAACAATGAACGGAAAAATAGTGGAAATTGCTGTGAAGCAAGTAGTTCAAGGAATGCCTGTAACTAATTTACAATCTCTCGCCAATCCAGAGGCATTAAATGATTTTAAAAACCGTGATGAGCTAAATTAGTTTGATGTTATCAATAATTAAGATACTAAAATCACCTTAGGGCATGCTTACAATTGCTTAAGACGGATGCTGCATGTGATCTTGTCAGTTCTTTAAAAAATTGACAGTTACACTCTGTGTCACGTCACTGTTCTTCTCCCAAGGACGTGCATACATAAATTTTATTTCGGTATTCACTGGATAATTTTTATTTGGCTTCAATAAAAAAGTAAAATTCATTTGCCCCCCAGTACCAATAAGATTGGTCTTGGGTTTTTCAAAATGACTTGAACTTAAAGTTAACAAGTTTTTATCAAATGCAACAAGAGACCATTGATATCCAGTTGTAGGATTAGCAGGTAAAGAAATCACGAAACCTGATTGTTTTATTGAAACATTGAGTGATTGATTATTATTCGCGCAAGTAACAAGCGAAACCGTTAAGAGTAAAAAACTCAATAATAATTTCATTTATAGCTCCTTTTTTTGACTATAACCACTCTACCCAAATGACCCTACTCACTTTAAAAACCAATCATGAAAAATCAATCTGTTCAGAAAGAATGAGTATATTATAATTGAGTGTAGCCTATTTCGAATAACACCCTCTCTTTTCGACAAGAATTTCAATATCATCTTGATATTAGATCATATATATTTTATCGTTTATTACCCACAGTTGAGATTTTTATACGGAGCTAGAGTGGAATACGAAACAATGGAATTTGATGTGCTCATTGTCGGTGCAGGACCAGCTGGCTTATCTGCAGCAATTAAGCTGAAAAAGTTAGCATTAGCCCAAAAAAAAGACATTTCCGTCTGTGTGTTAGAAAAAGGGGCTCAAGTTGGGGCGCACATTCTTTCTGGTGCCGTGTTAGATCCTAGAAGCCTTAAAGAACTTTTACCAGATACATGGCAAAGTGCTCCACTAGATACGCCTGTAAATGAAGATCTCTTTTATTTCTTAACAGAAAAAAATGCCTATAAACTGCCGACTCCCAAGCCTATGCATAATAAAGGCAATTATATAATAAGTCTTGGCGAACTCTGTATATTTCTTGCAGAACAAGCAGAAGCTCTTGGCTGCGAAATTTATCCTGGTTTTACAGCTGTAAAAGCGCTATTTAATGACCATAATCAGGTTATTGGAGTAGAAACAGGCAGTGTTGGAATTAATAAAAAACATGAAAAAACAGATAATTACCAACCTGGCATGCATCTCCTGGCCAAACAGACCTTATTAGCTGAAGGATGTCGAGGCGAATTAAGTCAAAAATTAATGGCACTTTATCACCTAAGGGATAATGCCGATCCACAAACATATGGTTTAGGAATAAAAGAAATTTGGCAAATTAAACCTGAGCAACATCAACCTGGGCAAGTAATTCATACCGTAGGCTGGCCAATGAATCATGCTACTTATGGTGGTTCCTTTGTTTATCACTTATCCCAACAACGCGTTGCTATAGGCTTTGTAGTAGGCCTAGACTATAAAAATCCCTGGCTCAATCCTTTTGAAGAATTTCAGCGCTTCAAAAAACATTCTTTAGTTTGTCCTGTATTAACAGGTGGTGAACGTATTAGCTATGGTGCTCGTGCTTTGAATGAGGGCGGTTGGCAATCTCTACCTAAGCTTACCTTCCCGGGTGGAGCCTTAATTGGTGATGCCGCAGGATTTCTGAATGTTCCAAAAATTAAAGGCATTCATACCTCCATGCAATCAGGAATGCTTGCAGCAGAAGCCTGCTTTGAAACATTGGATAAAGAACATAACAGACAAATGGAGCTTACAAACTACAGTAAAAAAGTAAGCCGTTCTTGGTTAAAGAAAGAATTATACTCTGTGCGTAACATAAGACCAGGATTTAAATATGGTTTAATTCCAGGTTTAATTAATGCAGCATTTGAAACTTACATTACTAAAGGACGCTCGCCCTGGACTCTGTCAAATCATGCAGATTACTCAAGCCTTAAATTAGCTAAAGAGGCAAACAAAATTCATTATCCTAAACCCGATAATGTGATCACTTTTGATAGACTTTCTTCGGTATTTCTATCTAATACCTATCACGAAGAAGATCAGCCCTGCCATCTTGAGCTTAAAAAACCTCAATTAGCGATTGATTTCAATTTCAAGAACTATGCATCTCCTGAGACAAGATATTGTCCTGCAGGAGTCTACGAAATCGTTGAAGAAAAACATGAGCCGAGATTACAGATTAATGCACAAAATTGCATTCATTGTAAAACCTGTGACATTAAAGATCCTCGGCAAAATATTATCTGGCATGCACCCGAAGGAGGTGGAGGTCCCAGTTACTCTGGAATGTAACATAAAGTTCTCATAACAAGGCTAAGCGGACTTAAACTTCTGCTCCCGTAAGGGCTCTGATGACATATTGGAACAATGATTTTGAAACGTATTAACAGCCTTAAATATCTGCTCTACATCCCCTTCTAGCATCCAAAAACTTTGGAAGGCCAAAGATCCTTCTTTTTTAGTAAGTTTTGCTTGAGACTCATTAGTTACCACTTGTTGCATGTGTTGCAATAACGATACTTTATCAGCTGTTTTTTTATCACCAGCAACGCCCTTAGCTTGAAAAAAGTTTAGCTTCTTTTCTATAAGCTGTAATAAATAATTTCTTGCCTCTAGTGGCTCCATTTCTCTTATCTGTGCACTGTAATCAGGGCGAATAAATAATTGACTATGCGCTGGAATTTTAGCCTCGGCTTTATGATGATTATCTAAAGACGGCGCCAATATCCGAGGCTCGGCTGTTTCAGATTGTTCTAAACCCACGAAATTTTTTACCTTAGCTTTCCAATTAATAGGAAGAATACGCCAAAATATATCCACTAAGGTTAGCGCAACTACAACAAGAGCACTTATGGTTCCTAGCAACGGGATAGCTGCTGGAAATAGCATAATAAAGACAACCGAACTAATTGCAGCAGCAAGTAAAGTTAAAATAAATAAATTATTTATACCCGCTTGAAGATAATGTTTTCGCTGTGCACTGCCAGGTTCAGATTCGTAGGCTCGAAAAAAATTAAGGCCAAGCATGATAGTTTGTTGGACAAATCCTACCAACAAGCTACTAAAAAAGAACCAAGGCCCCATTGAAAAACTAACACCCAAAAAAACAGAAACAACAGCACCATAAAGAGAGATACTAGCTAACAAGGCACAAGCAACTGAGGTAATAAAATTAAGCCATAAATCCCAATTTTTATTACTGGCTTTGGCTAGATGATATCCACTGATTAAGGCATTTAATGTCAATAAAATCCCAATAAAAGGGAGCATGACATAAAATAAGGGAGATGCTCCAAAAACCATAAACCATCGAGAATCTGCCATGGTGGCAAATAGTGCAATTTCTTGCACACCTTTGATGTAGGTAATGGTTTTTTGAAGGTAATCAACAAACATAAACATCCTTATTAAGAGCGTGCAATAATAGCCCTTTTACAACCTGGATGCAGCGAAGCATAATCCAGTAATTAGATACCACTACGCCTGGATTATGCTTCGCTGCTCCAGGCTACGATACCCTCTAGAAATTATTGTCGTAAGTGGGGGAATAAAATAACATCTCGAATAGATTGAGAATTAGTAAATAACATGGCTAAACGATCAATACCAATGCCTTCTCCCGCTGTAGGAGGCAAACCATATTCTAAAGCTTCAATATAATCACTGTCATAGTGCATAGCTTCTAAATCGCCCGCATCTTTTTCATCAACTTGCTTATGAAAGCGCTCTGCTTGATCTTCTGCGTCATTCAACTCAGAAAATCCATTCGCGATTTCGCGGCCTGCAATGAAAAACTCAAAACGATCAGTCACTTCAGGATCAGTGTCACTACGTCGAGCTAAAGGTGAAATTTCTGTAGGATATGCTGTAACAAATGTTGGTTGAAATAGTTGGTGCTCAACAGTTTCTTCAAACAAAATCATTTGTAGTTTACCTAAACCATCCGCTTCTTTAAATGCAAAGCCTTTGTCTTGGAGTATCTTTCGACACTGATCTTTTGATTCTAACTGCTCAATATGGATCTCAGGATGATATTTTAAGATAGCTTCTTTGACCGTCATGCGTGCAAATGGTTGACCAAAATCAATCTGCTGCCCTTGGTACTCTACTTGGCGGCTTCCTAATACAGTATCGCAAAGGTATTGTAATAATTGCTCAGTAAAATTCATCAAATCATTATAATCTGCGTAAGCTTGATAAAATTCAACCATCGTAAATTCAGGATTATGTCGAGTAGAAATTCCTTCATTACGGAAATTACGATTAATTTCATAAACGCGCTCAAATCCACCAACCACTAAACGCTTTAAATAAAGCTCTGGTGCAATACGCAAATACATCGTCATATCCAGACTGTTATGATGTGTAATAAAAGGACGAGCTACAGCACCACCTGGAATAGGATGCATCATAGGAGTTTCTACTTCCAAGAACTGATTACCATCCATAAATCGTCTGAATGATTGAATAAGATGAGAACGAATTAAAAAGGTCTTACGGCTTTCTTCGTTAGCAATTAAATCCACATAACGTTTGCGATATTTAACTTCTTGATCAGCTAAGCCATGAAACTTATCAGGTAAAGGACGCAAAGACTTAGTCAGAAGCACAACATGCTCTGCGTTTAAGGTCAGTTCGCCGGTGTTTGTTTTAAATAGTTCCCCTTGTACACCAACAATATCCCCTAAATCCCAATGCTTAAATTGTTCATAGATTTCAGGAAGGTCATTCGCACGGATGTATATTTGCATGCGCCCAGAAACATCTTGAATATGAAAAAAACTGGCTTTACCCATAATACGTCTTAGAACAATACGTCCGGCGACTACCGCTTTAACTTGTTGCTGCGCTAATACTTCTTTTTCTAACTCAGCATAGTCATGGTGTAAATCAGCAGCTAAATGCTCACGACGAAATTCATTAGGGAAATTAAAACCATCTCTACGTAATTGAGCTAATTTTTCTTTACGAATGTGGTATACTTCGCTTTCATCTAAATGTTCTACTTGTTGTTCTTCTGTCATGCTACGTCTACTCCTGCCTTTAAACTAGCTTCTATAAATTGATCTAATGCACCGTCCAATACGGCCTGAGTATTACTCGTTTCAACACCAGTACGTAGATCCTTAATGCGCGATTGATCTAATACGTAAGAACGAATTTGTGATCCCCAACCAATATCTGATTTGCTGGCCTCCAGTGCTTGTTGCTCAGCATTTTTCTTTTGTATTTCTAACTCATACAATTTAGCGCGTAATTGCTTCATTGCCTGATCTTTATTTCGGTGTTGACTTCTGTCATTTTGACATTGGACCACAATACCGCTTGGTGCATGTGTTATTCGTATTGCAGAGTCAGTTCTATTGACGTGCTGTCCCCCTGCGCCTGATGCACGATATGTATCAATACGCAAATCGGCAGGATTAATTTCTATTTCAATGTCATCATCAATCTCAGGTGAAATAAACACTGCAGCAAAAGACGTATGACGTCTATTTCCCGAATCAAACGGTGATTTACGCACAAGACGATGCACGCCGGTTTCCGTACGTAACCAACCAAAAGCATATTGACCACTGATGTGAATTGTCGCGCTTTTAATCCCTGCGACCTCACCCGCAGAGCATTCAATCAGCTCCGTGGTAAAACCATGTTGCTCACCCCATCTCAAATACATCCGCAATAACATTTCAGCCCAATCTTGCGCCTCGGTGCCGCCAGAGCCGGACTGAATATCTAAATAAGCATTACACTCATCCATTTTTCCTGAAAACATGCGGCGAAATTCTAACTCGGCTACCTTTTGCTCTACCGCATCGACATCAATACTGATCTCATGAATAGTCTGCTCATCATTCTCTTCGCGTGCTAACTCAAATAATTCCGTTAAATCAGTCACTGATTGGCTAAGTTGTGTGAGAGTTAAAACCACTCCTTCCAGTTGAGTTCGTTCGCGACCTAATGCTTGTGCTGTCTCTGGCTTATCCCAAACAGTGGATGACTCCAACTCCCGAGTAACTTCTTCCAAACGCTCACTCTTAACATCAAAGTCAAAGATACCCCCTAAGGGCATTGACTCTCTGAGAGAGATCCACCAGATGAAGATTAATTTGGTTTACTTCTAACATTAAGTATCTCTTTCAACAAATAATGTCTGATTTTACCGCGAAAGAAGCTTTCTAGCTATAGCTAAATGCGTGTCTAATCTAATAGGATGCAAGAAAAAACCGGGGGTATTGAGCGTACTTGCTAATTATTGAACTACTCAGGCAATCTTGCTTTAATACGGTGTGTAGCCTGAGTAAGGATTTGTGATACTCTTGACTCACTCACCTCGAGAACCTCGCCAATTTCTTTTAGATTCAAGTCATGCTCATAGTACAAGGAAAGCGTCATTTGTTCTTTTTTAGGCAACCCTTTAATGACATCACTCAAACGACTCATTAAATCACTATGAAATACATTCACATGTGGTTCTGTAGAAAGATGTCCTTCTTCTGCTTTTAGTGCATCGTCGGCAATACCTAGATCCTCAAAACCATATAAATGACTGCTAGCAGAGTCTTGTAGCATGTCGTTATATTCATTCAAAGGAATACCAAGCTCATCAGCTACCTCAGAATCTCGTGCTTCTCGTCCAAATCGATTCTCTACTTCTTTGATAGCCTGAGAAATCGTTCTTGAATTACGATAAACAGAGCGAGGCACCCAGTCGTTTCGCCTTACCTCATCAAGCATATGGCCTTTAATGCGAATTCCAGCATAAGTTTCAAAGGAAGCCCCTTTAGAAGAATCATAATGCCTGGTTGCTTCTAAAAGTCCTAGCATTCCAGCTTGTATCAAATCATCGAGCTGAACAGTTTGTGGTAAACGTCCTAATAGATGATGAGCGATGCGTTTCACCAAGACAGCATGATTCTTTACCAGTGTCTCCTGGACTTGTTGATTTACCTTGCTGCGCGCAGCCAAAGCATCCACGGTGTGCTCTCCTTGTCACAAACATCTATTAAACGATATTGTTTCTAAATAGTCTAGCTCAAATCAGAAATTGGTAGTTTAGAATAAATAATACATAACCTGGATGCGCTCAGGCATCCAGGCTATGTATTTATTTTAATAGGTGAATCATCGGTAAGATCGTTTTTATCACCTGGAAGAATTGTAAAATGTAGATGATTAAAACAATGAGGACTAATATATTTAAAAGACTCTTAATGGCTGCAGGCATAGGTATGAACATATTAATCAGCCATAAGCACACTCCAAAAACGACAATAACAGCAATCAAATTCATTAATTCGCTCATAAATATCCTTATTTTTGGTCAGTACTTAATTATAGCATATTATAAACTCAACTTTAGCCAGTTTGTAAAAGTGACTAAAGTTGAGATCACTACTATGAATTAAATAAAATCCTTGTCATCACCTAAGGACTTACAAAAAGAGTCTAAATTAACAAGTGCCTCATCAACTAGATGTGGTAAGGTTACTGACAACAAAGGCTCCGCAAGCATGGCGCGTTTTGCGGTAAAGATAGCTCCTGGATTACGTGCCCAGCTGCGACGTGCAATACCATTGTTTACATCCCAAAATAACATGCTGCTCAGCCTAGACTCGGCCTGCTGAGAACCATCTAATACCAAACCAAAACCACCATTAATCACCTCGCCAAAGCCTACACCACCGCCATTATGCAATGAGACCCAGGTTGCGCCACGAAATGCATCACCCACAAAATTTTGCACAGCCATGTCTGCAGTAAATTGTGAGCCATCGTAAATATTAGACGTTTCACGATAAGGTGAGTCCGTACCAGACACATCATGATGATCGCGCCCTAACACGACTGGCGCAGAAATTACTCCTGATTTAATTGCCTCATTAAAAGCACTCGCAATTTTAGTGCGGCCCTCAGCATCGGCATATAAAATTCTAGCCTTAGATCCCACAACCAATTTATTATCAGATGCGGCTTTAATCCAACGAATGTTATCTTCTAGCTGCTGCTTAATTTCAGTAGGCGCAGTTTCAGCAATTTTTTCTAATACTTTGGCAGCAATCTCGTCGCTTTTGACTAAATCTTCCTCTAATCCAGACGTGCAAACCCAACGAAATGGACCAAAACCATAATCAAAACATAAGGGCCCCATGATATCTTGAACATAAGAAGGGTATTTAAATAAACCATCAGGTAATAAAATATCTGCTCCAGCACGGTTTGCTTCTAATAAAAAAGCATTACCATAATCAAAGAAATACATGCCTTTTGCGGTTAACTGATTAATCGCATTAACTTGGCGAATTAAAGAATGTTGAACTGCATGCTTAAATTGATCTGGATCCTCAGCCATTAAATTTTGCGCTGCTGCAAAGGACATGCCGGCAGGATAATAACCACCCGCCCAAGGATTATGTAACGAAGTTTGATCTGATCCTAAGTCAATGTGGATATTTTTTTCTACTAATTTTTCCCATAAATCAACAATGTTTCCTTGATAAGCCAAAGAAACCGCTTCTTTTTTTCTACGCGCTTTTTCCATGCGCCCTATCAGCTCATCTAGATCGGTATACACTTCATCTACCCAAGCTTGATCATGGCGTTTTTTTACAGCAAGAGGATTCACTTCTGCTACAACAGCAATCGCTCCAGCAATGACTGCTGCTTTAGCCTGTGCACCGGACATGCCACCGAGTCCTGATGAAACGAAAACTTTCCCGGCTAAATTTGAGTTTTCAGCAAGACGTCTGCCCGCATTTAAAATAGTGATGGCCGTGCCATGAACAATACCCTGTGGACCAATATACATAAACGAACCGGCCGTCATTTGGCCATACTGCGTCACACCTAAAGCGTTAAAACGTTCCCAATCATCAGGTTTAGAATAATTGGGCACCATGATACCGTTGGTAACCACTACGCGAGGTGCCTCTTTATGGGAGGGAAACAGACCCAAGGGATGGCCCGAATACAAGACTAATGTTTGTTCATCCGTCATTTGAGCAAGGTATTTCATGGTCAATAAATATTGCGCCCAATTTTGGAAAACTGCGCCATTGCCGCCATAAGTAATGAGTTCATGAGGATGTTGTGCAATTTGCGGATCCAGATTATTTTGCAGCATGAGCATAATAGCAGCTGCCTGCAATGATTGATGTGGGTAGTCTGTGATTGCACGAGCGTGCATGGCGTAAGTGGGGCGAAAGCGATACATATAAATTCGGCCATATTGGCGTAACTCTTCTGCAAACTCTTGGGCCAAAACAGCATGATGCTCTGGTTTAAAATATCGCAACGCATTTTTAAGCGCGAGAATTTTTTCTGCTTTGGTTAAGATGTCTTTGCGTTTAGGGGCGTGATTAATCGATGAATCATAGGGTTGACGTACAGGCAATTCATCAGGAATGCCTGCCAAGACAGCGCTTTGAAATTCGTTTTTTTGCATAGAGAAGCTCACTGTGACTATTTAATTATTATTTACATGCAGTTAATTATACTCAGCGGCAGAGTGCCCTGACCATACTTATATTAATTGACGCTGGACCTCTCCTAATACTTGTTCTGCTGCTTGCTGAGTTATTTCAATTTCTTTTATCCCATGAGCACTAGACACAAAACCTGCTTCATACATTGAAGGAGCAAAATAAATACCTTTATCTAACATACCGTGGAAGAATTGTTTGAATAAAACTTCGTCTGACATCGCAACATCAGCATAATCAGCAATGTGCGTTTTTTCAGTAAAACAAAAACCAAACATTCCGCCTAAAGAGGCACTTAAAAATGGAATTTTCAATGCTTGTGCAACAGAGGATAAAGCCTCTGTTAATTTTTGGGTCGTATCACTTAAGTCTTCAAAAAAACCGGGTTTTTCAATTTCAGTTAGTGTAGCAAGTCCAGCAGCCATGGCTAGTGGATTCCCAGAAAGAGTGCCAGCCTGATATACCGGACCCTCTGGCGCTAAATACGCCATGATTTCGGCTTTTCCACCCAAGGCACCTACAGGCATTCCACCACCTATCACTTTACCTAGGGTTGTTATATCCGGTGTAATATTAAACACACCTTGTGCCCCACTTAATCCTACACGAAACCCTGTCATCACCTCATCAAAAATTAATAAGGCATGATATTGATCGCATAACTCTCTCAAACCTTTTAAAAACTGAGGATCAGGTAATACAAAACCCATGTTTCCAGCAACTGGTTCTAATATAATTGCGGCAATATCATTCGGATATTTTTCAAATAGTTGCGCTGTTTGTTCTAGATTATTAAAATTAGCCGTTAATGTGTGCTCTGTGACGCTGCTAGGAATTCCAGGAGTTGAGGGAATTCCTAAAGTTAAAAGACCCGACCCTGCTTTTACTAGTAAACTGTCACTGTGACCATGGTAACATCCATTAAATTTAATGAATTTATTTTTACCAGTTACACCACGTGCTAATCTAATGGCAGTCATTGTCGCTTCAGTACCTGAATTAACCATGCGCACTTTTTCAATCGAAGGAATGAGCGAAATAATTTTTTTAGCCAATTTAATTTCAAGTTCTGTAGGCGCACCAAAACTCATCCCACTATGAAGAACCTGGCTTACTGCATCAACGACTGCAGGATGACAATGTCCTAAGATTAAAGGCCCCCAGGAGCCTACATAATCAACATATTCTTTATTATCTACATCTACAAGATAAGCACCTCTACCCTGCTTAAAAAACAAAGGATCTCCACCAACACCTTTAAAAGCACGCACTGGAGAATTAACACCGCCTGGAATAAATGCTTGAGCTTGTTGAAATAAATCTGCTGAACGGGTCATAAAAACCTCTAATAAACCATTTTAAATGGTGGCTATGTTACAATTAATAAAAAAAATTAGCAAAACCTATACAGATTGCCCTTTACATTGTGGCTTATAGTCTATAAATTACGTGTTTTAAACTGAATGGTTATTAATTATGCAAGAATATAAACAATTTATTTGTGTTATTTGTGGTTTTATTTATGATGAAGCGGAAGGATGGCCTGAAGATGGGATAGAACCAGGTACTCGCTGGGAAGATGTGCCTGAGAACTGGTTCTGCCCTGACTGCGGCGCAGGTAAAGAAGATTTTGATATGGTAGAAATGGATTAATTATTCCGACCATCGATATCCCCTCACCCGCATGCAAAGCTCGGAGGGGAAATCCAAAAGTAGCCTG
>JAOATK010000002.1 GCA_030158115.1 Legionella sp. | reverse complement strand
CGATGCCCTAGGAAATGTATCGGATATAAAACGCCCAACGAGCTGTTTATACAGCCATACAAAAATGACTGTCGCACTTGGAGTTAAAATTCCCCCATTTTTTGGAATGTAACTCGTTGATTCTATTGGTCGGGACGGAAGGATTTGAACCTTCGACCACTAGCACCCCATGCTAGTACGCTACCAGGCTGCGCTACGCCCCGACACGAGGCAAATAATAGCGAAGTCGGTGATAAATAACAAGGGGGTTGGGGAATTTTATCACTTGGGCGGATACGGTTTCTGTAATCACTGAAACACTATTAGATAGCCTGGTTGCAACGAATGAATGGTGCTTCTTTAAGGATTTTTAATAATCGTCCATGCCCTTGCAACCAGGCTACTCATCATACCTTTCTAATCAAAAGCACTAATTCCTGTAATATGCTTGCCTAATACTAAAGTATGCACATTATCAGTTCCTTCGTAAGTAAATACCGACTCTAAATTAAGCATGTGTCTAATCACATGGTATTCTAAACTTATTCCATTTCCACCCAATAAATTCCTACATGCTCTGGCAATTTTTAATGCTTCTCGACACGCATTTCCTTTGGCAAGCGAAATCATTGTAGGTGTTTCTTGTCTGCTTTCTTTCAAACGGCCTATTTGCAAATTCAGGCATTGCGCCTTAATAATTTCCGTGTACATATTGGCAAGATCTCTTTGAATCAATTGGAATGATGCTAAAGGCTTATCAAATTGTTTACGTTCTAATAAATAATCACGTGTGATATCAAAACAAGCCATTGCAGCCCCCATCGCGCCCCAAGCAATTCCATAACGTGCTTGACTCAAACAACTTAATGCGGCACCTAAGCCTTTGTCACTGCCCGGTAGCAAATTTTCATCAGGAACAAAAACATTATTAAAAACTAACTCTCCTGTTATTGACGCTCGTAGGGACATTTTTAATTTAATTTCAGGACAGCTCATGCCCTTGGACTTAGTCTCCACAATAAAACCACGAACTCCCTGGTCTGTTTTAGCCCAGACAATCGCAATATCAGCAATAGAGGCGTTAGTAATCCACATTTTAGCGCCATTTAAGCACCAACCACCGGCTACTTTTTTTGCCTGAGTTCTCATGCTAGCAGGATCAGAGCCGGCATCAGGTTCAGTTAAGCCAAAACAGCCAATCAATTTCCCCGCTGCCATATCTGGTAAATAACGTTTTTTTTGCTCTTCATTACCAAAGCGAAAGATAGGATACATACATAAAGAACTTTGCACGGAAACAAAACTACGTAAGCCGCTATCACCCTTTTCTAATTCTTGGCAAACCAATCCGTAAGCAACATAAGAGGCTCCTGCTCCGCCGTACTCAGCAGGCAAGGTCAAGCCCAACAATCCCAACTCTGCGGATTTTTTAATCAGCTCGCGGGGAAAATGCCCCTGCTCAAAGGCTTCTGGCATTAATGGAACTACATCATTGCTGACAAATTTTGCGACGCTATCGCGTATCATTCGCTCATCATCATGCAGTTGCTCATCAAGAAATAACAAGTCATCCAATTGTGCACTCCCTTTTATCTAGCTGTAACGCAAGCACAGCATCAATGATACTTTCTCTACTAGGCAATAAATACTGCCATGCATTCCCCAATGGAATAAAACAATCTTTACCGGTAATACGCTTCACTTTTAAACCAGCCCTTGCCTCTTCTATTAATAAAGTGATCAAACCTTCACTTATTGAGCCACTTTTTCGCCCTTCATCAACAATTAAAACCTGTTTTGCTTGATAAACTTCTTTTAGAATAGCCTCTGATGGCAAGGGACTTAACCAGCGTAAATCGATAATTTTTACATCAATCCCATGCTTTTCTTTAAGTATTTTTGCAGCTTGTCGTGATAAATAATAGCCATTGGCATACGTTAAAATAACGGTAGATCCCTTACCATAAACGCCCACTTCGCCCAATTTAATTTGCTCTTTAGGATTAGGATAATCAAAAAGCCAGCCATTATCACCTGACTCGTGTAAATCTTTGGTCATGTAAAGCGCAATAGGCTCTAAAAACACTATCACTCGCCCTTCTTCATAAGCCATCTGCATGCAGCTGCGTAGCATTTTGGCCGCATCAGGACCATTGGAAGGACAAGCGACAATCACACCAGGTAAGTCGCGTAGAACAGCAATGGAGTTATCATTATGAAAATGCCCTCCAAAACCTTTTTGATATGCCAACGCTGCGATGCGGATGATCATGGGATTTTGATATTGCCCATTGGAAAAAAATGACAAGGTAGATGCCTCACCACGCAACTGGTCTTCAGCATTGTGCAAATAAGCTAAAAACTGAATCTCAGGAACTGGAATAAAACCATTATGAGCTAAACCAATAGCAGTTCCTAGAATAGTTGTTTCATCTAAAATCGTATCAAAGACACGACGCTTACTAAAACGAGCTTGTAAATCAGCAGTTACTCGATAGACCCCGCCCTTTTTCCCCACATCCTCACCAAAAATCAGTATATTAGGATACTGTGCCATTAAATCCGTTAAAGCAAAATTAATCTGCTGGCATAAATTGCGCTTTTGGGCTAATTGCGAGTACGTACTCGCGAATACCTTTTGTCTTTTTAATTCATCTGGCAAAGCATAAATTGGTTTTTTTATTATTTTTGGCGTAATAGATGCCATGATTGTTTTCGCGTTATCCATCTTAGGTTGCGTAATTACCTTAGATGCTTTCGCTTCAATAAGATGTTTATTATTTTGATAAAGCTCAACGATTTCTTCGAGTGTCATCCACCGTTTTTTGTAAAGAATTCCTGCTGTATGCAACAGTGGATCATGAGATTCCGTATACTCAATTTCTGTCTGAGTTAGATATTGAGATTCAATATCAGACCCTGCATGTCCAAGTAAACGGACACAACGCATATGTAAAAATACCGGTTGTTTTTTACAGCGCGCAATGTACTGTGCTTCTTGTGTTTTAACATACACATCTGCAATATTTAACCCATCACAAGCTATGTAATTTAGACCAGGGCGAGCACGTATTGATTGTTCAATCCAATGAGGTGGTGTGGGAGTAGAAATACCTAAGCCATTATCTTCACAAATAAAAACCAAAGGTAGTGGGTAATTTTGCTGAGTAATCCACGAACAGGCATTGAATGTAGTTTGTGCTGAAGCATGATTAACAGATGCATCACCAAAAGAACAAAGAATGACAGAGTCTGGATTTAAATTCCCTTGAATCGTTAAATCTTTTGCTCGCTTAATAGATAAAGCAGCACCTAGAGCCTTAGGTAAATGAGAGGCAATGGTTGAGGTTTGTGGGGGAATATTTAATGAAACTGAACCCAGCACTTTATGGCGACCGCCAGATATAGGGTCATTTGCAGAAGCCACTAAAGACAACAGAATATCACGAACGCCATCTGTGCCTTTTAATTTTTTGGCTCGCTGTAAATAAAAAGCACCACTTCGATAATGCAAAAAAGCCATGTCATCCATATGAAACACATGACCTAAAACCGCATTTCCCTCATGCCCACTACTGCCGATCGTATAAAAAGACAACCCTTTTTCTTTAAGCTGTCTGGCTATTAAATCAAGAAGACGGGATTTAATCTGTGAGTCAAATAAAGCAATCGCTGTCTTTTTATCTAACTTTGCAGTTTCTAGACTCATGGTGCTTTTTGGTTCAGGAAAATCTGCTTGTTTTACACGTTTAATAAACTGTTCATCGACGACACTGGCTCTATCTAACATCCTTAACATCCTGTTTAAACTGCTGACCTTATCCA